>NZ_JBVIXD010000001.1:0-3795 GCF_055593965.1 Streptomyces sp. NPDC040622
GTTGATAGGCCAGATCTGGAAGCCCGGTAACGGGTGGAGGTGACTGGTACTAATAGGCCGAGGGCTTGTCCTCAGTTGCTCGCGTCCACTGTGTTGGTTCTGAAACCACGAACGACCCCGTCATGCCACATGGCGGTGCGGTTGTCAGTTTCATAGTGTTTCGGTGGTCATAGCATGAGGGAAACGCCCGGTTACATTCCGAACCCGGAAGCTAAGCCTCATAGCGCCGATGGTACTGCAGGGGGGACCCTGTGGGAGAGTAGGACGCCGCCGAACTTTACTTATAGCCGTGGTCTCTGGATTCAATTCCAGGGACCACGGCTTTTTTGTTTTTGTGCCCAGGCGCCCCGCCCACCCCTCCGCACCGACGCGCGGCAACTGAGGGTAAGGTCAGGGGGCATCATTGGCTCTTTCCCACAGGAGGCCCCCGGGTGGAGGTCCAGGAGACTCGCGTCCAGACGGACCGTGTCCTCACCATCCCGAACATCCTGAGCATGGCTCGCCTCGCCGGCGTACCCCTCTTCCTGTGGTTGATCCTCAGGCCTGAGTTCGGAGGGCCCAACAGCGACGGATGGGCCCTGCTGGTCCTCGCGCTCAGTGGGATCAGTGACTACCTCGACGGCAAGCTCGCACGCCGCTGGAACCAGATCAGCAACCTCGGCCGGCTCCTCGATCCCGCCGCCGACCGGCTCTATATCCTCTCGACGCTGGTCGGTCTGACGTGGCGGGAGATTCTTCCGCTCTGGCTGACCGCGGCGCTGTTGCTGCGCGAGCTGGTGCTGCTGGTGATGGTCGGGATCCTCAGGCGTCACGGCTATCCGCCGCCGCAGGTGAACTTCCTGGGCAAGGCAGCCACCTTCAACCTGATGTACGCCTTTCCACTACTGCTCCTGAGCGACGGAAGTGGCTGGATCGCCACAGCCGCTGCTATTTTCGGATGGGCGTTCGCCGGATGGGGTACAACGCTGTACTGGTGGGCAGGGATCCTCTACGTGGTTCAGGTCCGCCGACTTGTCAAGGCGGACAGCCCGGCCGATTGAGCTTGCCGATTCGGCGGCTGTAGAGGCTCGAAGGCCCGCATCTGACATATGTGGGCCCATCCCGGTGAGCTGAGTCGGCCAGATCGTCGTCTATTGAGGAGGACGTTTCCGACATGAAGGCCGTCGTGATGGCCGGCGGTGAAGGCACGCGCCTTCGCCCCATGACCTCGAGCATGCCCAAACCGCTCCTTCCCGTGGCCAACCGGCCCATCATGGAGCACGTACTGAGGCTGCTGAAGAGGCATGGTCTCACCGAGACCGTAGTGACAGTGCAGTTCTTGGCTTCCCTCGTCAGGAACTACTTCGGCGACGGCGAAGAGCTCGGGATGGAGCTCACCTATGCCAATGAAGAGAAACCGCTCGGCACGGCCGGCAGCGTGAAGAACGCTGAGGAAGCGCTGAAGGACGACGCTTTCCTCGTGATCTCCGGTGACGCGCTGACCGACTTCGACCTCACCGATCTGATTGCGTTCCACAAGGAAAAGGGCGCGTTGGTCACGGTCTGCCTGACACGCGTACCCAATCCGCTGGAATTCGGCATCACCATCGTCGACGAGGAAGGCAAGGTCGAGCGTTTCCTCGAGAAGCCGACCTGGGGGCAGGTCTTCTCCGACACGGTGAACACGGGCATCTACGTGATGGAGCCCGAGGTCTTCGACTACGTCGAGGCCGACACGTCGGTCGACTGGTCCGGTGATGTCTTCCCGCAGCTCATGAAGGAGGGCAAGCCGGTCTACGGCTATATCGCCGAGGGCTACTGGGAGGACGTCGGCACGCACGAGAGTTACGTCAAGGCGCAGGCCGACGTGCTGGAGCGCAAGGTCGACGTCGAACTCGACGGATTCGAGATCTCGCCCGGGGTGTGGGTGGCCGAAGGGGCCGAGGTGCATCCTGACGCCGTCCTGCGCGGACCGCTCTACATCGGCGACTACGCCAAGGTCGAGGCGGACGTCGAGATCCGTGAGCACACCGTCGTGGGGTCGAACGTGGTCGTGAAGAGCGGCGCGTTCCTGCACAAGGCGGTCGTGCACGACAACGTCTACATCGGGCAGCACAGCAATCTCCGGGGCTGCGTCGTCGGCAAGAACACCGACATCATGCGGGCCGCCCGGATCGAGGACGGTGCGGTCATCGGTGACGAGTGCCTCGTAGGCGAAGAATCGATCATCCAGGGCAATGTCAGGGTCTATCCCTTCAAGACGATCGAGGCCGGCGCGTTCGTCAACACCTCGGTGATCTGGGAGTCCCGCGGCCAGGCGCACCTCTTCGGTGCGCGCGGGGTGTCCGGGATCCTGAACGTGGAGATCACGCCCGAGCTCGCCGTGCGGCTGGCCGGGGCGTATGCGACGACCCTGAAGAAGGGGTCCACCGTCACCACCGCGCGTGACCACTCGCGCGGTGCGCGGGCGCTCAAGCGCGCGGTGATCTCGGCGCTGCAGGCCAGCGCCATCGACGTACGGGATCTGGAGAACGTTCCGTTGCCGGTGGCGCGGCAGCAGACTGCCCGGGGAAGCGCCGGAGGCATCATGATCCGGACGACGCCCGGGGTGCCGGACTCCGTCGACATCATGTTCTTCGACGGGCGGGGAGCGGACCTCTCGCAGGGCAGCCAGCGGAAGCTGGACCGGGTGTACGCGCGTCAGGAGTACCGGCGGGCGTTCCCCGGTGAGATCGGCGATCTGCACTTCCCCTCCAGCGTCTTCGACTCGTACACGGGATCCCTGTTGCGGAACGTCGACACGACTGGTGTCGCCGAGTCCGGGCTCAAGGTCGTCGTCGACGCGTCCAACGGCAGTGCGGGCCTCGTGCTGCCGAGTCTCCTCGGCAAACTCGGCGTGGACGCGCTGACCATCAACCCGGGGCTCGACGAGTCGCGGCCCACCGAGACGGCGGATGCCCGCAGGTCCGGGCTCGTGCGGCTCGGGGAGATCGTGGCGTCCGCGCGGGCCGCCTTCGGAGTGCGGTTCGACCCGGTCGGTGAGCGGCTGTCGCTCGTGGACGAGAAGGGACGGATCGTCGAGGACGACCGGGCCCTGCTGGTCATGCTCGATCTGGTGGCGGCCGAGCGGCGCAGCGGGCGGGTGGCGCTGCCGGTGACGACGACACGCATCGCCGAGCAGGTCGCCGCGTACCACGGGACGCAGGTGGACTGGACGACCACGTCGCCGGACGACCTGACGAGGGTGGGGCGCGGGGACTCGACCATCTTCGGCGGGGACGGGCGCGGCGGGTTCATCGTGCCCGAGTTCAGCAGTGTCTTCGACGGAACCGCGGCGTTCGTGCGGCTGATCGGGCTGGTGGCGCGGACACAGCTCACCTTGAGCCAGATCGACGCGCGCATCCCGCGTGCGCATGTGCTGCGCCGTGACCTCGCCACTCCGTGGGCCGTCAAGGGACTCGTGATGCGCACGGTGGTGGAGGCGGCCGGGGACCGGTCGGTGGACACCACCGACGGTGTGCGGGTGGTGGAGAGCGACGGGCGTTGGGTCCTCGTGCTGCCCGACCCGGCCGAGGCCGTCACTCATTTGTGGGCGGAAGGACCCGACGACGCATCCGCCCAGGCGCTGCTCGACGAGTGGTCCACCGTGGTGGACAGCGCAGGTCGCTGACCCTTTCCGGCACCGGACGGCGGCGGGGGGGAAGAAGAAAGGGGGGGGGGGGGGGGGGAGGGGGGGGGGGGGGGGGGGGGGGGAAGGGAGGGGGGGGGGGGGGGGGGGGGGGTGGGGAGGAACAACCCCCGGGGAACACCCCCCTT
>NZ_JBVIXD010000001.1:3801-157772 GCF_055593965.1 Streptomyces sp. NPDC040622
CGTACCCCCCCCCCCCCCCCCCCCCCCCCCCCCCCCCCCCCCCCCCCCCCCCCCCCCCCCCCCCCCCCCCCCCCCCCCCCCCCCCCCCCCCCGCGCCGGTGGGGCCATTCGGAGGTAGCGCCCGCGACGTGCGACGATGTGCGGCATGCCGCAGCAGCCCCCCGTTCGGAGCACCCCCTCGCGCCCCCGGCGCCCGGACGCGTCCATGTCGCTGCTCACCACCGTCATGGACCACAGCCTTGACGAGGGGTACGCGGAGGCGGCGGTCCGCAAGAAGGCCAAGGGGGACAGCGGTGTCCCGCGGCCGTTGCGGGCCAAACTCGGGCTCGCGGCAGGGCTGGTGCTCGCCGCGTTGGTGGTCACCGTAGGGGCCGCGCAGGCGCGGATAGAGGCACCGGTGCTGGCCAAGGAGCGCGAGGAGCTCATCGACCGTGTCGAAGAGGCGACGGCGGGAGCCGACAAGCTCGAAGACGATGTCGACAAGCTCCGCGACGACGTGGGTGAGCGGCAGGAGGCCGCGCTGAAGAAGCACGGTGGCAGCCAGGGGGAGTTGGTGGGTCTCCTCTCCGGGGCCTCGGAGGTCCACGGACAGGGCGTGAAGCTCGTCGTGGACGACAAGAAGGAGGCCGCCCAGGGCGGCGGCGGGCCCCGCGAGAGCAACGGGTTCTCCGACACCGGGCGGGTGCGCGACCGCGACATGCAGCGCGTCGTCAACGGCCTGTGGCAGTCGGGCGCCGAGGCCATCTCCATCAACGACCAGCGACTCACCGCGCTGTCGGCGATCAGGGCCGCCGGTGACGCGATACTGGTCGACAACAGACCGCTGGTGCCGCCGTATACGGTGCTGGCGGTGGGGGACGGGAAGCGCCTGAGCTCCCGGTTCCAGAACAGCCGTGACGGTCAGTACCTGCATGCTCTGCAGGAGAACTTCGGCATCCGGACCAGCATCTCCGTGTCGGACGAGCTCCGGCTGCCGGCAGCGCCGAGCGTGACCGTACGTACAGCAGAGCCGAAGGCAGGAAAGGGCACATCGTGATCGCCGTACTGGGCCTCGTCGTGGGAGTCGTGGCCGGATTGTTGGTTCGGCCCGAGGTTCCGGCGGTCGTCGAGCCTTATCTGCCGATCGCCGTGGTCGCGGCTCTCGACGCCGTGTTCGGAGGGCTGCGGGCCATGCTCGACGGCATCTTCGACGACAAGGTGTTCGTGGTGTCGTTCCTGTCGAACGTGGTGGTGGCCGCGCTGATCGTGTTCCTGGGGGACAAGCTCGGCGTCGGCGCCCAGCTGTCCACGGGCGTCGTCGTGGTCTTGGGCATCCGCATCTTCTCCAACGCCGCCGCGATCCGCCGACACATCTTCAGGGCGTGACGCCGTGAGTGACGAGAGGCCCGACTACAACCGGCGCAGGGAACTCCCGGCGGAGGTCCCCAGCGCGCCCGAGACGCCCGCGCCGGCGGACCCCGAGGGCCCGCCCCGGCTGACCGGCCGTCAGCGGCTGGCGCAGGGGCTGTGGCCGCCGCGGGTGACCCGGCCCCAACTCATCGTCGCCCTGCTGCTGTTCGTGCTCGGCCTGGGCCTGGCCATCCAGGTGCGGTCCAACAACGACAGCGGCGCGCTGCGCGGCGCGCGACAGGAAGATCTCGTACGCATCCTCGATGAACTGGATGACCGGACTCAGCGTCTGGAAGAAGAGAAGCGGCGCCTCGAGGACCAGCGGACCGGGTTGGAGAACAGCTCGGACCAGGCCGAGGAGGCCCGTAAGCAGACGGTCGAGCGGGAGCGGCAACTCGGCATCCTGGCAGGCACGGTGGCGGCCCAGGGGCCCGGCATCACGCTGACCATCGAGGACAAGAAGGGGGCGATCGAGGCGGACATGCTGCTCGACGCCATTCAGGAGCTGCGCGCCGCAGGCGCCGAGGCGATCCAGATCAACGATGTGCGGGTGGTGGCCAACACCTATCTGTCGGATGCCGAGGGCGGTGGCGTACGGGTGGACGGCCACAAGGTCGGCGAGCCGTACCTCTTCAAGGTGATCGGCAAGCCGCAGGATCTCGAGCCTGCGCTGAACATCCCCGGCGGTGTGGTGCAGACTCTGGAGAAGGAGCAGGCCACGGTGACCGTGGAACGCTCGGAGAAGATCATTGTGAACGCCTTGCGACCAGCGAAGCGGCCTGACTACGCTCGGTCGTCCTCCCAGTGAGGGGCGGACGCATGGGGCGCGTCAGGCGAGGGCATGAGGTTGCGGGGGGTCGGCGCACCGGAAGCGTGGTGCGTGGTGGAAACTGTTTGGTGGCCACAGACGTTGTGAGGATGTCTGGCTCACCGATGAATGCCGGTGTGTGCAATCAGGGTTCGTCCTGCCCCACGGGCGGGTCTGTTTCGGTCAAGGGGAATCGCCCGTGAAGTTGTTTGCGAAGTTGTTCGGCAAGAGTGCACGTGAGGACAGCGGCAATCCGGCCACTGCCCGGCACCGTGCCCCGCGCCACGGAGACGGTGAGGAGCAGGGCGCAGGGCGCCCGATGTTCCGCGATCAGGTCGCTGGTCCAGGTGGTGACATTTCGGGCGGACAGGGCGCGTCGTCTGTTGACCCTGCCGGTCCCGGCCGCATAGGTTTCGGAGAACCGTCAACCTCAAGTACGGGTGGAGGGTTCGCCTCGGACCCGTACGCATCGAATGGCCCTGCGGGGCAGCCGCGGCAGGAGGATCCGTCCATGGCTCTGGTGTGTACGAGGTGCGGGAACCGCAACGCCGAGGCGAGCCGGTTCTGCTCCAACTGCGGCGCTCCGCTGCGGGCCGGAGCCGCTCCGGAGCGCCCCTCCGAGACGACCTCGACGATCTCCATCTCGGGCCTGGAGGCCTACGACGCCGAGGTGACGGGGCAGAACCCGTCACCCGCGCTCTCCCCGGAGGCGCAGGCGGCCGTCGACGCACTGCCGCTCGGCTCCGCGCTCCTCGTGGTGCGCCGCGGTCCGAACTCGGGCAGTCGTTTCCTGCTCGACGGCGAGCTGACCACGGCCGGGCGTCACCCGCAGAGCGACATCTTCCTGGACGACGTGACCGTGTCGCGTCGCCACGTGGAGTTCCGTCGCGTCCAGGACGGTTCGTTCACCGTCGCGGATGTGGGCAGCCTCAACGGCACGTACGTCAACCGTGAGCGTATCGACTCCGTCGCGCTCTCGAACGGCGACGAGGTGCAGATCGGCAAGTACCGCCTGGTCTTCTACGCGAGCCAGCGGGCCATCTGACCCGCCCCCAGACGCCGTCTGGGGGGAACCCCAGGGAAGGTCCATGCTTCAAACACCGAGTGGCGGTGCCGACACCGGCACCGCCGCCGCGGACCGTCGGCTGATGAGCATCGGTTCCGTGTTGAACCTCCTGCGTGACGAGTTTCCCGAGGTCACGATCTCCAAGATCCGGTTTTTGGAGGCCGAGGGGCTCATCGAGCCGCAGCGCACGCCCTCCGGCTACCGGAAGTTCAGCCCGGAGGACGTCGACCGGCTCGGACACGTCCTGCGGATGCAGCGCGACCACTACTTGCCGCTCAAGGTCATCCGTGAGCACCTCGACGCGCTGGAGCGCGGCGAGCGCCCCCCGCTGCCGTCCCTGGGGCGTCAGCGGGACGGCGACGACCCACTGGGCCAGGACGACGCCGAGGGGCCCACGGCGGCCCGTGTGGGCCGTGACGAACTGCTGGCCGCCGCGGAGATCGACGAGCGGCAGCTGGCGGAGTGGGAGACGTACGGCCTGGTCGCACCGTTGCCCGAGGGCGGGTACGACGCGGAGGCCGTCACGGTCGCCACGCTCGTCGTCGAACTGGGCCGGTTCGGTATCGAGCCACGTCACCTGAGGGTCATGAAGGCCGCCGCGGAGCGGGAGGCCGGGCTCGTGGACCAGGTGGTCGCGCCGCTGCGCCGGCACCGCAATCCGCAGACCAGGGCCCATGCCGAGGCGCGCACCAAGGAGCTGGCGGGCCTCACCGGACGTCTGCACTCGGCGCTCGTGCAGACGGCGCTCGGGGTCAGATTGCCCTGACGCGGACCGTGCCCGGCCGGTACTCGGCGGGTGCCCGACTACCCAAACCTGCCAGCCACGTCCTAGGGTTGCTGTGTGAACGAGCTCGACGTCGTAGGTGTCCGGGTCGAAATGCCCTCCAACCAGCCGATCGTGCTCCTGCGTGAAGTGGGAGGCGACCGGTACCTCCCCATCTGGATCGGACCAGGTGAGGCGACCGCCATCGCCTTCGCTCAGCAGGGCATGGCACCCGCACGGCCGCTGACCCACGACCTGTTCAAGGACGTGCTGGAGGCGGTGGGCCAGGAGCTCTCCGAGGTGCGCATCACGGACCTGCGCGAAGGGGTCTTCTACGCGGAGCTCGTCTTCGCCAGTGGTGTCGAGGTGAGTGCGCGCCCGTCCGACGCCATAGCGCTGGCGCTGCGCACCGGGACGCCCATCTTCGGGAGCGACGGCGTCCTGGACGACGCCGGCATCGCGATCCCGGACGAGCAGGAGGACGAAGTGGAGAAGTTCCGCGAGTTCCTCGACCAGATCTCGCCCGAGGACTTCGGGACCAACAGCCAGTGAGCCGCTTCCGGCGGCCCGCGTCGGACCATTCAGCTAGCCTTTCCCCGCGGTGAGGCACGGGAAACCACTCTCAGGGTGATTATCACTCGGCGTGCCGAGTGTGGCGATCGTTGACGAGCCCCTGGCGACTGCCTACCGTCGTGAAGGCAGGTCAAGGAGGGAGGTCGGCGTGAGAAGCAGCGGCGACGGTACGGCGATGGGCGGTCCGTACCCGCTCCACGGCGGCGCGGCCGAGCACTCTCCGAACCGGCCCATGGCGGTCCAGGGGAGCGGGGACGCTACGTTCGAGCACACCGAGCAGGTCGGCTACCGCGGTCCCACCGCGTGCGCGGCCGCGGGCATCACCTACCGACAGCTCGACTACTGGGCCCGTACGGGTCTGGTCGAGCCCAGCGTGCGGGCCGCGGGCGGCTCCGGGACACAGCGGCTCTACAGCTTCCGTGACGTGGTCGTGCTGAAGATCGTGAAGCGCTTCCTCGACACCGGGGTGTCGCTGCAGAACATTCGTACGACTGTCCAGCATCTGCGGGAGCGCGGGTTCCGCGATCTGGAGCGGATGACGCTGATGAGCGACGGCGCGACGGTCTACGAGTGCACGTCCCCCAGTGAGGTCCACGAACTGCTCCAGGGCGGCCAGGGGGTCTTCGGGATCGCCGTGGGCGTCGTCTGGCAGGACGTCGAGGCCGCGCTGTCCCAGCTGCACGGCGAGCGCATCGACACCGGGGAGACCCTCGTCGGGCACAACCCGGCCGACGAGCTGGCCAGACGGCGCAACAAGGCCGTCTGAGGCCGCGTTGTCAGTGGCGTAGGGCAGCATCGGAGATGTGAGAAGCGCGCCGACGATTCTGCATCTGGACATGGATGCCTTCTACGCGTCCGCGGAGCAGGCCGCGAAGCCGAGCCTGCGCGGAAAAGCCGTGGTCGTGGGCGGTCTCGGGCCGCGAGGCGTGGTCGCCACCGCTTCCTACGAGGCCCGTCGGTTCGGGGTGCACTCGGCGATGCCCATGGGACAGGCGCGCAGGCTGGCGCCGAACGCCGCCTACCTCGTGCCGCGCTTCGGGCTCTACCGCGAGGTCAGCGAACAGGTGATGGGGCTGCTGCGGGCACTGTCACCGCTCGTGGAGCCGCTCAGCCTGGACGAGGCCTTCGTGGACCTGGAGGCGGGCGGTGTCGCCGACGACGAGGGATCGGCCAGGGCCGTGGGGGAGCGGCTGCGGGCGGACATCAGGGCGGTGACGGGGCTGAACGGCTCGGTGGGGCTCGCCGTCTCCAAGATGCTGGCGAAGATCGCCTCCGAGGAGGCCAAGCCGGACGGGCTCAGGCTGATAGCGCCGGGGACGGAGCGTGCGCTGCTCGGTCCGATGTCGGTGCGGACGCTGCCGGGCGTGGGGCCGGCCACGGGTGACCATTTGCGGCGGGCCGGGATCATCACGGTCGATGAGATCGCGGAGGCCGGTGAGGACGAGCTCGTACGGCTGCTGGGGAAGGCGCACGGCGGCTCGCTGTACGCGATGGCGCTGGCGCGGGACGAGCGGCCCGTGGTGGCGGAGCGTGAGTCGAAGTCGGTCAGCGTCGAGGACACGTACGACGTGGACATCCACGACAGGGTGCGGGTCAGGACGGAGGTGGCGCGGCTTGCCGAGCGGTGTGTGCAGCGGCTGCGGGCGGCGGGGCACTCGGGGCGGACCATCGTGCTGAAGGTCCGCCGGTTCGACTTCTCGACGCTGACGCGGTCCGAGACGCTGCGCGGGCCCACGGACGACCCCGGGGTGGTGCGGGAGGCCGCCGCGCGGCTGCTGGAGGCCGTGGACACCACGGGCGGGGTGCGGCTGCTCGGCGTGGGCGTCACGGGCCTCGCCGACTACACGCAGGAGGACCTGTTCGCGCAGGCGCAGGCGGCCGAGGCGCTCCTGGCGGTGGCGGTGGCGGCGGCCGAGGCCGGTGCTGAGGGCCGTGCCGAGGCCGGGGCGGGTGTCGTCGGGGCCCGGGAGGCGGTGCCGACGGAGCGGGACACGGCGCAAGAGCGGGGCAGGGAGCTCGCCGAGGAGACCGAGGCGCCGGCGGAGCGTCGGTGGGCGGCAGGGCACGACGTGCGGCATGCCGAGTACGGGCACGGGTGGGTGCAGGGGAGCGGTCTGGGGCGGGTGACGGTGCGCTTCGAGACGCCCGGTTCGCCGCCCGGGCGGGTGCGGACGTTCAAGACGGACGACCTGGATCTGGAGCTCGCGGAGCCGTTGCCGTTGGTCGGCGCGGGGTCGTGCGGCGAGGGGGTGGCCGGGGCGGAGCTCGAGGCCGGGTCCGGTGTCGCTGGTGCGGCGGCGGAGGGCAGGGCCGAGGTGCGCTCCGGGCCGGAGTGACCGGAGTGACCGGAGTGAGGGGTGTCGCGTGGGACGGGGCTCAGGGGATTTCCGTGCCCGCGATCCGGCCGAAGGTCTGGTCCGGGGGCGGCGGGGCCTGCGGCGGGGCCGTGTCCAGGCCGTAGTGGTGGTAGAGCTGCAGTTCCTGCTCGGGGGAGAGGTGGCGGCCCACGCCGAAGTCCGGGGCGTCCCTGATCAGGGCGCGGTCGAAGGGGATGTGCAGGGTGCCGTCCTCGACCAGTTCGCTCGGCTCCAGCGGGACGAAGGTGTCGCGGCTGAACAGGCCGGTGCGTATGGCCGCCCACTCCGGGGCGCCGGTGGCATCGTCGAGGTAGACCTCGTCGATCGTGCCGATCTTCGCCCCGTTCCTGTCGAACGCCTTGCGGCCGATCAGGTTGCGCGGATCGATGTCGGTCTGCACGGGCCCTCCAGCTGATCGCGGCTTGTCGAAATCGGGCGTAACTCATCCTTATTCGTTCGTAGTCACTACGAAAGAGCACTTCGGGGCAGGCGGCCACTCGAGGGATCGGCCATGGTCCTCGCTGGTAGGCTGGCGCCTGGCTGCTGACCCCGTGCGGGAGAGCTCTCCGGAATGCACTTCCCGGAGGCGCCGAAGGAGCAAATCCTCCCCGGAATCTCTCAGGCACCCGTACCGCACGGACGAGGTCACTCTGGAAAGCAGGGCGGGCGTCGGGCGGGCACGTTCGGAACCCTTCCTCACCGACGGTGAAAGCAGATCTGTCCATGGACCGGACGGGCCTGTGAAGCTCTCAGGTTGAGATGACAGAGGGGGAGGCCGTCCGGGTACCCGCGCCGTGGTACCCCTCGCAGGTCGTGCAGACCAGGAGGCCTCCGCAATGACTGCCACCAATCGCATCCCGCTCTCCGAGCTCGAGCAGGGCATCCCCTTCGAGTCGCGGCACATCGGGCCCGATGCGGAAGCGCGGGCCAAGATGCTCGCCCAGGTCGGGTACGGCTCGCTCGACGAGCTGACGGCCGCCGCGGTGCCGGATGTGATCAAGAACGCCGAGGCGCTGAACCTGCCCGGCGCGCGCACCGAGGCCGAGGTCCTGGCCGAGCTGCGTTCCCTCGCCGACCGGAACCAGGTCCTCGACTCCATGATCGGGCTCGGGTACTACGGGACCTTCACCCCGCCGGTCATCCTGCGCAACGTCATGGAGAACCCGGCCTGGTACACGGCCTACACGCCGTACCAGCCCGAGATCTCGCAGGGCCGGCTCGAGGCGCTGCTCAACTTCCAGACGATGGTCGCCGAGCTGACCGGACTGCCCACATCGGGCGCCTCGCTCCTGGACGAGGGCACCGCCGCCGCCGAGGCCATGGCCCTCTCGCGGCGCATGGGCAAGGTCAAGGACGGCGTGTTCCTCGTGGACGCCGACGCCCTGCCGCAGACCGTCGCCGTCATCCGGACCCGTGCCGAGCCCACCGGCGTCGAGGTCGTCGTCGCCGACCTGAGCGAAGGCGTGCCCGCCGAGGTGGCCGAGCGCGGCGTGGTCGGCGTGCTGATCCAGTACCCGGGCGCCTCCGGTGCCGTACGCGACATCAAGCCCCTGATCGACCAGGCGCACGAGCTCGGCGCCGTCGTCACCGTCGCCGCCGACCTGCTCGCCCTGACGCTGCTCACCTCGCCCGGCGAGCTGGACGCCGACATCGCCGTCGGCACGACCCAGCGCTTCGGCGTGCCGA
The DNA here is from genome assembly GCF_055593965.1 of Streptomyces sp. NPDC040622. Classification (NCBI taxonomy): domain Bacteria; kingdom Bacillati; phylum Actinomycetota; class Actinomycetes; order Kitasatosporales; family Streptomycetaceae; genus Streptomyces; species Streptomyces sp. NPDC040622. Next base: position 12,444 of record NZ_JBVIXD010000001.1, read on the forward strand.
TGGGCTTCGGCGGACCGCACGCCGGCTACATGGCGGTCCGTGAGAAGTTCGCGCGCAGCCTGCCGGGGCGGCTCGTCGGCGTCTCCGTCGACGCCGACGGCAACAAGGCCTACCGCCTCGCGCTGCAGACCCGCGAGCAGCACATCCGCCGCGAGAAGGCCACCAGCAACATCTGTACCGCGCAGGTGCTGCTCGCGGTCATGGCCGGCATGTACGCCGTCTACCACGGGCCCGAGGGCCTGAAGTCGATCGCGCGGCGCACCCACCGGTACGCGACGCTCCTCGCGGCGGGCCTCACCGCCGGCGGCGTCGAGGTCGTCCACGGCGCGTACTTCGACACGCTGACCGTGCGCGTCGAGGGCAAGGCCGAGGAGCTCGTCTCCGCCGCCCGCGAAGGCGGCGTGAACATCCACCAGGTCGACGCCGACCACGTCTCGCTCGCCTGCGACGAGACCACCACGCGGGGCCAGCTGGCCGCCGTGTGGAGCGCGTTCGGGGTCGAGGCGGACATCGAGGCGCTCGACGAGCAGACGGCGGACACACTGCCGGAGGGCCTGCTGCGCGGCGACGACTACCTCGCCCACCCGGTCTTCCACCAGTACCGCTCCGAGACGGCCATGCTGCGCTACCTGCGCAGGCTCGCCGACCGGGACTACGCGCTCGACCGCGGCATGATCCCGCTGGGCTCCTGCACCATGAAGCTCAACGCGACCACCGAGATGGAGCCGGTCACCTGGCCCGAGTTCGGCCAGCTGCACCCCTTCGCGCCCGCCCAGCAGGCCCAGGGCTACCTCACGCTCATCCGTGAGCTGGAGGAGCGGCTCGCCGAGGTCACCGGCTACGACAAGGTCTCCCTGCAGCCCAACGCCGGCTCGCAGGGCGAGCTCGCGGGCCTGCTCGCGGTCCGCGGCTACCACCGGGCCAACGGCGACGAGCAGCGCACCGTCTGCCTCATCCCGTCCTCCGCGCACGGCACGAACGCGGCGAGCGCCGTGATGGCCGGCATGAAGGTCGTCGTCGTGAAGACCGCCGGGGACGGCGAGGTCGACATAGAGGACCTGCGCGCCAAGATCGAGAAGCACCGCGACGAGCTGGCCGTGCTGATGATCACCTACCCCTCGACGCACGGCGTCTTCGAGGAGCACGTGGCCGACATCTGCGCGTCGGTGCACGAGGCCGGCGGCCAGGTGTACGTCGACGGGGCCAATCTCAACGCCCTGGTGGGCCTCGCCAAGCCGGGCCACTTCGGCGGCGACGTCTCGCACCTGAACCTGCACAAGACCTTCTGCATCCCGCACGGCGGCGGCGGCCCCGGCGTCGGCCCGGTCGGCGTCCGCGAGCACCTCGCGCCGTACCTGCCCAACCACCCGCTGCAGCCCGCGGCGGGACCCGAGACCGGTGTCGGCCCGATCTCCGCGGCGCCGTGGGGCTCGGCCGGCATCCTGCCGATCTCCTGGTCGTACGTGCGCCTCATGGGCGGTGAGGGCCTCAAGCGGGCCACCCAGGTCGCGGTGCTCTCCGCCAACTACATCGCCAAGCGGCTCGAGCCGCACTACCCGGTGCTCTACACCGGTCCCGGCGGTCTCGTCGCGCACGAGTGCATCATCGACCTGCGTCCGCTCAGCAAGGCGACCGGCGTCAGCGTCGACGACATCGCCAAGCGGCTCATCGACTACGGCTTCCACGCGCCGACCATGTCGTTCCCGGTCGCCGGCACGCTGATGATCGAGCCGACGGAGAGCGAGGACCTCCACGAGATCGACCGGTTCTGCGAGGCGATGATCGCCATCCGCCGGGAGATCGAGAAGGTCGGCTCCGGCGAGTGGACCGCGCAGGACAACCCGCTGCGCAACGCGCCGCACACCGCCGCGGCCCTGGGCGGCGACTGGGAGCACGGCTACAGCCGTGAGGAGGCGGTCTTCCCGTCCGGCGTCGCCGCCGCGGACAAGTACTGGCCGCCGGTGCGCCGCATCGACCAGGCGTACGGCGACCGGAATCTGGTCTGCTCCTGCCCGCCCCTGGATGCGTACGAGGACTGATGACCGCGCCCGTGCGGAGCCGGGCATGCGGCGGGGCCGGTTCGGAGACTTCTCTCCGGGCCGGCCCCTCGTCTTGTCTGTGGAGCGTCGGTGGTGCGTCGGTGCTGCGCGGAAGTACGGGTGTGCGGATGTGCCAGTGCTCAGGCGGCTGTCATGACCTGGTCGGTGCCCAGCGGTCGGTGCGGGGCGATGATCTGACCGTCCGGCAGCAGCTCACCGGTGTCCTCGAAGAGCAGGACGCCGTTGCACAGCAGGCTCCAGCCCTGCTCCGGGTGGCTCGCCGCGAGGAGTGCGGCTTCCCGGTCGGCGGAGTCGGCTGTCGGGCACGGTGGTTGGTGCTGGCACATGGAAGGGTTCTTTCGCTGCGATGAGATGGCTGTGACGTCGGTCCTGTGGCTCGATGCGGTGTTCATAACCGCCCCCCGTTTGTAGTCGGTCCGCTCCCAGTGTTGCCCTCCGGGCGTCAATCCGCAGGGATTTTGGTGCAGCGGCCTCTCCCGCTTAATGACGTATCACCCGCCCGGACGGTTCAGCTCAACTTCCCTGTCCCTTTGGGTGGTTCGGGGTGGCCTTACTGGGCTAGTCCACTTGGGTGGACAGCACTGTGCCCCGCGGCCGGGGGCACGGGGCACCAGGAAGCGCAGGGGGTGGCGTCAGGCGGGTGAGCTCAGCAGCGGCGCCGGGGTCAGACGGTGGTTGAGCATCGGGAGCAACTCGGCGACACGGTGCGGGCGGTGGGCCGCGATGCCGGGCGGCGCCGGTGCCAGCGGCACGAGCAGGTCGGTGGCGGCGAGAGGGCCCTCGGCGCCGTCGTCCGTGCAGTCGCGGTGCAGCCAGAGAGTGATCATGTAGAGCTCGGGTACGGACAGCAGCCGCGGCTGGCAGGGCATGGGCATGGCCTCGGCGTGCCGCAGCGCCCGTTCGGTGGAGGCGATGTACGGGCCTTCGAAGAAGTGGGAGAACGCCCAGCCGTCGGGGGTGAGCATCGTGTCGGCCGCGGCCACGGCGCGTTCGCCGCAGCGGATCAGGAAGCGCCAGCCGGCGAGGCGGGTGGGCGAGGTGCCCTCTGGAGTGATGCGGTCCAGGACGTGGACCGGCAGCGGGAGTTCCGGGCTCGCCGGTCCCTGTGCGGTACGCAGGGACGGGGTGCGGGCCTCGCGTACGGCGGTGGGGGAACCGAGTGCCGCGAGAACGCTGCGCAGGGCGGGCGCGGGGGCCGGGGGGACATGCAGCGGCATGGTGGGTCGCCTCTCTCATTCGACAGGCACGGTGGAGCGGGGGCAGGTGCGTGACGTCGCTGTCAGCTCTGGGTCAGAGGGGCGGGGGCTGGAACCGCGAGCGCCAACTCTCTGCCTAGATTGTGGAGTTTATACGAGATGTGTTCGAACGATGTTTCATCTAGACGAAGCGGATATTGCGAGCAAGTCCTTATTCGGACGCGCTTGTGAGAGCTTTCACCCGATTTTGCGCGGGGTCCACCGTCATGACCTCGCATTGCCGCTCGGGCGCGGTCGGCCGATTTTTGCCGGTACTTTTGACCAGGCGCGTCGGAAGGGAATCTTCACCGTGCCGCATGCCTGGTGAATGTGCCGGACGACAGCTGCGTCGAGCGTACTGGTCGGTGGTCGCGCGTGGGGCGTTATCGATCACATTGCCGGGGCATCATCCCCCGTACACAGCGGCCGGGTCCTCGGTCGCTCCGTTCTAGGAGGGACGCTTCGATGGGGGAGAAGGTCGCGGCGGGCACGTTCGACCTGGCCGATCGGAACCACTACCGAGGCAAGCTCCGAGAGTGTCTTGCGGGGCTGGAGCGATTGCTGGAGGAGCAGCGGTTCGATCGTCCCAAGAATCTGATGGGGATGGAGATCGAGCTGAATCTCGCCGGGCCGGACGGGCTGCCGAGAATGTTGAATGCGCAGGTTCTGGAGCGCATTGCGAGCCGGGATTTCCAGACGGAACTCGGAATGTTCAATCTGGAAGTGAACATTGCTCCGCACCGGCTCGGCGGACGCGTTCTCGACCGACTCGCCGAAGAGCTGCGCACCGGGCTCAACTACGCGCACAGGAAGGCGAACGAGCTCGACGCCGGCATCGTCATGATCGGCATCCTGCCGACGCTGAACCGCGCCGATCTGGTCTCGGGGAACCTCTCGGACGTCGACCGCTACGCCCTCCTGAACGATCAGATCGTGGCGGCGCGCGGTGAGCACTTCGCCCTCGACATCCAGGGCGTGGAGCGGCTGACCTGCACCTCCGCGTCGATCGCGCCCGAAGCGGCCTGTACATCCGTGCAGTTGCACCTGCAGGTCACGCCGGGCCGGTTCCCCGACGTGTGGAACGCGGCGCAGGCGATCGCGGCTGCGCAGGTCGCCGTGGGCGCCAACGCGCCGTTCCTGTTCGGCCGTGAGCTGTGGCGCGAGTCGCGGCCGCCGCTGTTCCTGCAGTCCACCGACACGCGGCCGCCCGAGCTGCAGGCCCAGGGCGTGCGCCCGCGCACCTGGTTCGGCGAGCGCTGGATCACCAGGCCGCTGGAGCTCTTCGAGGAGAACCTGCGGTACTTCCCTGCGCTGCTGCCCCTGATGGAGGACGAGGACCCGATGGGTGTCCTCGACGCGGGAGGCGTGCCGCGCCTCGGCGAACTCGTCCTGCACAACGGCACCGTCTACCGCTGGAACCGTCCGGTGTACGGCATCGCCGACGGCGTCCCGCACCTGCGGGTGGAGAACCGCGTCCTGCCCGCGGGCCCCACCATCACCGACGTCATCGCCAACGCCGCCTTCTACTACGGACTCGTGCGCGCGCTCGCCGAGGAGTCCCGGCCCGTGTGGACCCGGCTCCCCTTCGAGGCCGCCGCCCAGAACTTCGACGCCGCGTGCCGCCACGGCATCGACGCCACCCTGCAGTGGCCCCGGCGCGGCAGGCTCGGCGGCCTCAACGAGGTGGCGGCCGTGCAGCTGGTACGCGACGAGCTGCTGCCCCTCGCGGCCGCGGGCCTGGACGCGTGGGGCGTGGAGCCGGCCGACCGGGACCTGTACCTCGGGGTGATCGAGGAGCGGTGCCGCCGGCGGGTCAACGGCGCGTCGTGGCAGGCGACGACGTACCACCGGGCGCTGGAGAGCGGGATGGCCCGGGAGGAGGCGCTGGCCGCGACCACCCAGCGGTACTTCGAGCTGATGCACGTGGGGGAGCCGGTGCACACGTGGCCCGTCGGGCTCAGGGCGCCCGCCGTGCCGCTGGGCTGAGGCGTCGGGCCGGGGACACCGAGGGGTGGCCTCAGCCCCGGCTGCTGCCCGCCTCCATGATCGCCTTGAGGATGACCGCGTGGATCTGCGCCGGGTCGTCGACCTGGTGACCGGAGCCGCCGGTCGCCGCGGCGATCTGCTGGACCTCGTCCTTGTCCGCGTCCGGTCCTACGGCGATGGCGATGATCGGCACCGGCCGCCCGGGCTCGGAGAGCTCGTCCAGCTGGGAGATGAGGGAGCCGCGCGAGATGCTCCCCGGGTCCTGGTTGGCGCCGTCGGTGAGGATCACCAGGGCGTTGAACTTGCCCTTCGCGTACGTCGACCGCGCCTCCTTGTAGGCGGCGAGCGTGGTGTCGTACAGACCGGTGGCGCCGCCGGGCACGGGCTGCAGGCCGCTGAAGGCCTCGGACAGCTCGTCGCGGTGGGTGGCGCCGCCCTTGCGGTCGCCCAGGCGCTCGGTCGGCTGCAGTTCGCGGTAGTCGCGGGCGCCGTCCAGCCGGGTGGCGAACTCCCACAGGCCGATCTCGTCCTCGTCCGTGAAGCCCGCGAGGGCCTTCAGCAGTGAGGCCTTGGTGACCTCCATACGGGACTCGGCGCGGCCAGGGACGAGCTGACGCATGGACTCCGACGCGTCGACCACGGTGCTCAGCCGGGCGCTCTGCACCGTGATCGTCCACATGCCCAGGGTCTCCTGGAGCTGCTTGTCCGAGGGCGGGTCGGTGGCCTCGGCCGCATACGGCTGCGGGGTGCGGCCGCCGGCGGCGGTGATCAGCTTGTCGGACGGCTCGTCGGGGCCGGTCCTGAAGCCGTGCTCGGCCAGGATCCCCTGGCCCTCCCCGTCGCTGAACATGGTCATGAAGCGCAGGGCCGCGCGGCTCGTGTCGGTGGACATCCGGTCGTCCTCGACGAGCGTGTACGGGTAGTCGAGCCGGGGCGAGCCGTCCTTGGGGTAGAAGAGGTCGAGGTTGTTCTCCTCGCCCGCCGACGCGTTGTGCGTGTACGCGGCCTGTTCGGAGACGATCAGCGCCTGGTTGCGGCGGGGGTCGCCCTGTTCGGTGCCGGACGCGTCGCGGGCCAGCGTGTCCAGGAGTCGGCCATCGCCGGCGGTGGTGCGGGCGGACAGGGCCTTCGCCAGCGCTGCTGCATGTGTGTCGCCCTCCTTTCCGCCCTGCTTCTTCGCGGAGGCGCCCAGTTTGGCGAGCGCGAGCAGTCCGGTCGCGCTGCGCGCGGGGTCGGCCGCGCCGAGGCGCAGCTTGTCGCCCTTCATGGCGGCCCCGGTCAACTCGGTCCAGTCGTACGTCTTCTTGGGCCAGCCCAGCGATTCCGCGGCGGACGGGATCATGCCGATGCCGACCGGTGACGAGGCGATGTTGCCCGCCGGGGAGACCTTGGTCTGCTTCGCGCCGAGGCCGACCTGCTGCACCCACAGCTCGGAGTCCGGCACCCACACGTCGTAGTCGGGATCGCCCTTGTCCGCACGGAGTTCGGCGGCCACCGCGTACGAGTCGCGCGCGGTCACCCGCACGTCGATGCAGTGCCCGTCCGAGGTGAGCTCCTCCTCGCGGGCGGCCTCGGCGGCCTCGCGCAGCGCGGGGCTCACGTCGGGGGCGGCGACGACGTCGAGGCGCACCGCGTCGTCGCCGCAGGAGCCGCCGAACGTGAGCAGTCCGCTGCGGACCGCCACCGCCGTGCCCCCCGCCACCACGAGGACGAGTGCCGTGGCGATGGCGACCGAACGGCCGCGCGAACGCTGCCGGGGGTCGGGCGCTGCGCTCCCGCGCTCATCGGGCAAGCTGTGACGTCCCATGGCGGTGGTGCCCCTCCTTGAACGGTGAAGCAAGGAAAGAGGGGGCGGTACGCCCGAAAGCGGCGTCAGTCCCCCTCGGCCTGTCGCGCACGATCTTCGTAACTTCTTTCGAGACCCTAGCGGGGCGAGGATGGGGATGAGGCGGGATTACTCAACTGGAGGCGTCAGTGCAAGAGGAGCCGGGGCCGATGGCCGGTTCTTTTCCGGCGGACGGAAGTTCGCGGCGGATCCTGCGGGACGAGACGCTGCTCGTCCTGGCCCTCTCGCTCGGGGCGAGCGGCGTGTCAGCGCTGATCAGCTTTGTCGGATCGGTCACCAAGCCGGGCGGTCTGAAGGACCAGGCGGCCACGATGAACGCGTCGGCCGCGCCGGGCCGGCCGTGGCTTGATCTCGCGTGGCAATTGTTCGGAATTGCGAGCGCGTTGGTGCCGGTCGCGCTGGTCGCGCACTTCCTGCTGCGGGAGCGGGAAGGGCTGGGGACGCTCGGGTTCGACCGGCGGCGGCCGTGGCCGGACCTGGGGCGCGGCACCGCGGTGGCCGCGGTGATCGGCAGCACGGGCATCGCCTTCTACCTGGCGGCCCGCGGGCTCGGCTTCAACCTCACGGTGGTGCCCGAGGCGCTGCCCGACGTGTGGTGGAAGTACCCCGTCCTCGTGCTGTCCGCGGTGCAGAACGCGGTCCTCGAAGAAGTGATCGTCGTCGGGTATCTGCTGCGCAGGCTCGGACAGTTGGGGTGGACACCGATGGCCGCGCTGGTGGGCAGTTCGGTGCTGCGCGGCTCGTATCACCTGTACCAGGGCATCGGCGGGTTCCTCGGCAACCTCGCGATGGGCGTGGTCTTCGTGCTGCTCTACCGCAGGTGGGGGCGGGTCGGGCCACTGGTGGTGGCCCACTCGCTGCTCGACACCGGGGCGTTCGTCGGATACGCGCTGCTCGCCGGAAAGGTGGGGTGGCTGCCCACACCTTCATAGGCGGCGCCCCGTCCGGCCACGTTCTCGGACGCCGGGCACGGGTCAGGCCAGGAGTTCGCCCTCGATGACCGTGACCGCGCGGCCGGTCAGGAGGGTGCGGTCGCCGCGCAGCTCGGTGCGGACCAGGCCGGTGCGTGCCGAGGCCTGCAGGCCGGTCAGTTCGGCGCGGCCGAGGCGCTTGGCCCAGAAGGGCGCGAGGGCGGTGTGCGCGCTGCCCGTCACCGGGTCCTCGTCGATGCCGACGCGCGGGAAGAAGCCGCGCGAGACGAAGTCGTGGCCGCGGGAGGGGTCCTCCGCGCGCGCCGTGGCGATGATCCCGCGCTCGGAGTGCCGGACGAGCGCCTTGTGGTCCGGGGCGAGCGCCCGCACCGTCTTCTCGTCGGCGAGCTCGACCAGCAGGTCGCCGAGGTCATGGCCCGTGTCGTACGCGGCGAGCGGCTCGGCGCCCAAGGCCTCGGCGATGCCCTCGGGCAGGTCCGTCACGGTGAGCGGGGCGGTCGGGAAGTCGAGGGTGAGGGTGCCGTCCTCGTGCGCGGTCGAGGTGAGGATGCCGCCGCGGGTGGCGAAGCGGACGGTGCCCGAGGCGGTGCCGGTGGTGTGCAGGACATGAGCCGTGGCCAAAGTGGCATGGCCGCAGAGGTTGACCTCGGTGGCGGGCGTGAACCAGCGCAGCGCCCAGTCGGCGTCGGCGCCCTCGGGCAGCCGGTGGGCGAAGGCGGTCTCCGCGTGGTTGACCTCCCTGGCCACGTGCTGCAGCCAGGTGTCGTCGGGGAAGGCGTCGAGGAGCATGACCCCGGCCGGGTTGCCGGCGAAGGGGCGGTCGGTGAAGGCGTCGACGATGCGGATGCGGTGGGAAGTCGGCATGAGGACGACGGTAGGGGGCCGCGAAGTGCTGGGGACAAGGCCAATCCGGATCTCCTGGACTGGTTTCTGGGTGTGATTGGACTGTGGTCCCGTGCGCCGATGTGGGCCTCCCCGGTGCGTGGGCGGGGCGGCGGACTCGTCTGGCGGGCCCCGGCTTCCCCTGGTAGGCAGGCAGAAGGCGGGGTGGGCGGCCTGCGGAGTGGCGGAGCGAGGAGGTGGCGGAAGCCGTGTTGCGTACCGCGATGGTGGCCGTACTCGCGGCGGTGGCCCTTGCCGTGAGCGGTCTGGCGCTCGCCGTGAGCCCTTGGTGGTGGTGTGCGGCGGCGCCACTCCTGGGTGCCGCCGTCGTGGGGACGTACGACATCACTCAGCGCCGGCATTCCGTGTTGCGGAACTATCCGGTCGTGGGGCATCTGCGCTACCTGATGGAGGCGATCCGTCCGGAGGTGCAGCAGTACTTCGTCGAGCGGGACTACGACGGGCGGCCCTTCGACAAGGACACCCGCTCCACCGTCTACGAGCGGGCCAAGGGCGTGGCGGACGAGGACCCGTTCGGCACCGAGCTGTCCGTGTACGAGCCGGGCTACGAGTTCTTCACGCACTCGGTGGCGCCGAAGCCGGTGCCCGACACCCCGCCCACGGCCGCGGTCGGCGGCCCCGACTGCACGAAGCCGTACGGGATGGCGCTGCTCAACGTGTCGGCGATGAGCTTCGGCTCGCTCTCCGCGCAGGCCATCCTCGCGCTCAACAAGGGCGCTGCCGAGGGCGGGTTCGCGCACGACACCGGTGAGGGCGGCATCTCCGAGCACCACCTGCGGCACGGCGGTGACCTGGTGTGGGAGATCGGCACCGGCTACTTCGGCTGCCGTACGGACGACGGCGGTTTCGACGCCGAGGAGTTCCGGCGCAAGGCGGCGGGGGAGTCCGTGCGCTGCGTCTCCCTGAAGCTCTCGCAGGGCGCGAAACCCGGCATGGGCGGTGTGCTGCCCGGCGCCAAGGTGAACGCGGAGATCGCCCGGGTCCGTGAGGTGCCCGAGGGCGAGACCGTGATCTCGCCGAGCTATCACCGGGTCTTCTCCACGCCCCGCGAACTGGTGCGGTTCATCGCCGAGTTGCGGCGCCTGGCCGGCGGCAAGCCCGCCGGGTTCAAGCTGTGCGTGGGCAGCCGCCGGGACGTGCTCGCGATCTGCCGGGCGATGCTCGCCGAGGACTGCACGCCCGACTTCATCGTGGTGGACGGCGCGGAGGGCGGCACGGGCGCGGCACCCATGGAATTCGTGGACCACGTCGGCACCCCGCTCACCGAGGGCCTGTCGATCGTGCACAACGCCCTGGTGGGCACCGGCCTGCGGGACCGCATCCGGATCGGGGCGAGCGGCAAGGTGGCCACCGGCTCCGACATCGTGCGCCGCCTCATCCAGGGCGCGGACTACACCAACGCGGCCCGCGCCATGATGTTCGCCGTCGGATGCATCCAGTCCCAGCGCTGCCACACCAACACCTGCCCGGTCGGCGTGGCGACGCAGGACCCGGGCCGGGGCCGCGCCCTGGACGTGCCCGACAAGGCCCTGCGGGTACGGCGCTACCAGCGGGCCACGGTGCACAGCGCGCTGCAGATCATGGCGTCCATGGGCGTCACGGACCCGGCCCGGCTGCGCCCGTACATGCTGCGGCGGCGCACCGCGTACGACGCGGTGCTGTCGTACGCCGAACTGTTCACCTGGCTCGAACCGGGCCAGCTCCTCGACGGCAAGGGCCTGCCCCGGGAGTGGGCCCTGGCCTGGGACGAGAGCGATCCGGACACCTTCGTGGTGTGAGCGGGGACGACCGGGACCGCCGCGATTACCGCTGAGCGGCCCGCCTTCGGCAGGATGAGCCCATGACCGAGATCCGCACCCCCCGCCTCCTCCTGCGCCGCTGGCACGACGACGACCTCGCGCCCATGGCGGACATCAACGCGGACCCCCGCGTCATGCGCTGGATCGACGACGGCGCCGTCCACGACCTCGATCGCACCGCGGAGGAGATCGAGCGGTGGGAGGAGGAGTGGGACGACGAGGGCTTCGGCCTCTTCGCCGTGGAGCTCCTCGCCTCGGGCGAGCTGGCGGGCTTCACGGGGCTCTTCCTGCCCGAGTTCCTGCCGGAGGCGATGCCCGACGTGGCGATCGGCTGGCGGCTCGGCGCGCAGTTCTGGGGCCAGGGGTACGCGTCCGAGGCCGCCCAGGCAACGCTGGAGTTCGCGCTCCAGGACCGTGGCATCGACCGGGTCATCAGCATCGACCGGGTGGGCAACCAGGCCTCCGAGAACGTCGTCCGCAAGCTCGGCATGACGCACGAACGCGAGACGACGCATCCCCTGTACGGTCACGCGCTGAACGTGCACGCCATCGACCTCACCGAGTACGAGGCGTAGGGCCCAGCCCTTTCACAGGTCGGCGTCCCCGGCCCGCGCGGCGGCCGCCACCTCCGGCAGGGGCCAGCCGTCGACCTCCGTCGCGCCGTCCCGGCCCAGCTGCCATCCGCGGGCCACCGCCGCGTCGAGCAGAGCCCGGACGGCGCCCGGTTCGTGCAGGTTCAGGGAACCGCCCTGGTGTACCCCACGTCCCCGGAGCCCAGGGGAAACCCGCCCGGCACGTACCGGCCCGGGCCCTCGGCGCAGACGATGCGCAGCGAGCCGCCGGACCCGGTCGGCTGCGGGTGCAGCGTCAGCGTCCGGCGGCACTCCGAGGTGGCCGCGCCGTTCTGCGCACGGCGGCTGTGGCTGTGGCGCAAGACCCGCCTGAGCGCCGTCCCGGCCGGCCCTTTGCCTTCGCTCCGATGCGCGGGGCGTGGAACAACCGCAGGTCAGGCCTGGGGTTGTCATAAGAATAGTTCCGATATATCGTTGAGGCATCGCGACAGGGACGTGACTGATCAAAGATCGGCCTCTTCCGGTTCGCGAGTCAGTGAGTCAGTGGGTCGAGAAATCGACGAAACGACGAATCGATGAATCAAGGAGTGATCGACATGCGTTCCCACGGTTTTGAACACGAGCACGGACAGGGGCACGGTCGCCGCGGTGGCGGCCCCGAGGGCCGTGGAGGTCCCGGCCGCGAAGGATTCGGCGGCTTCGGTGGCTTCGAGGGGCGGCGCGGCGCGTTCGGTCCGTTCGGTCCCGGCTTCGGTGGGCCCGGTGGCCCCTGGGGCGGCGGCCGAGGCGGTCGCGGCGGTCCCCGCGGCAGGGCGAGGCGCGGCGACGTACGCGCGTCGATCCTGGCCCTGCTGAAGGACCGGCCCATGCACGGCTACGAAATGATCCAGGAGATCGCCGAGCGCAGCGGCGGGGCGTGGAAGCCCAGCCCCGGTTCGGTCTACCCCACCCTCCAGCTCCTGGAGGACGAGGGTCTGATCAGCAGCGCGAGCGAGGGCGGCAAGAAGCTCTTCTCGCTCACCGAGGCCGGTCGCGAAGCGGCCGACGAGGGCGCGGAGGCCCCTTGGGAAGAGGCCGGGCGCGGCGTCGACTGGGACACGCTGAACGAGATCCGGCAGGCCGGCTTCGGTCTGATGGAGGCGTTCGGCCAGGTCTGGAAGACCGGCAGCAAGGAGCAGCGCGAGAAGGCGGTCACCGTCATCAACGACGCCCGCAAGAAGCTGTACCTGATCCTCGCCGATGAGGACTGACGTGGTCGGGGCCGACGGCCCCCGCCATGAATGAGGCGCCCCGCACACAGGTGTGGGGCGCCTCGTCCGTCGTGCGGGGGGTGTTCCGGGAGCGCGCGGTCGGCCGACGGGCGAGCCGGCTCAGGTCACCAGAGCGCCCAGCTTGCGCAGCGACTCGTTGAGCGCGGCGGTCGCCGAGTCCTTCAGCTTGCCCGCCATCAGCGACACCGCGGCACCGGTGAACGTCCCGTCGATGCGGACCACCGTCGCGTCCCCTTCGGGCGTCAGGGAGTAGCGGGTGGTGACGTTGACGCCCATCGGCCCCTTGCCCGCGATGGCCAGGGTGCGGGCAGTCTCCAGCTCCTCGATGGTCCAGTTGACCTCGGCGGGGAAGCCCATCAGCTTCATGTTCTCCAGGAAGGTGCCGCCCACCTCCAGCGTGCTGGGGCCGCCCTGGGGGAAGCTCGTGTGCGTGGCGTTCCACTCGCTGTGCGAGGTGAAGTCGGTGAGCTGGGCCCAGACCTTCTCGGCCGGCGCCTCGATCCGTGCTTCCGCGCTGACTTCGGCCATGCGGCCACCCCTTCCCGTCGGGCGCTGCGACGGCCGCAGCTACGGTGTCGCGGAACGTAGCCGCAGGGTCCGGAACATTCAATACTGATGAACCGTCAGTTCGTGTGGCGGCGCCGGGCGGGACCGGGCACGGCCGGGCGGAACCGGATGCGGCGGCAGGGCGCCGGCCTCGTGGGTCCCGGAAGGCGTGGGGTACTGTTCCCTTGCCCTGCGACGGACGCAGGCGGCGCACCTGGGAGGTGAGACCCATTACCGCAGTGGCAGGTCGGGTGCTCCCCCTTCGCGACCGCACGGTTCACCCGGCGTAGGTGACCCGAGGGAGCCCCATCGGGATCCCGGAAGGTTTTCTTCGTATGTCGGTACCAGTTTTCTCCGCGTCACACCGTTCCTCCGTCGTCGGCGCCCTGCGCGCCGCGGGCTGCGTCTTCGCCGAGGACGAGGCGGAACTGATCCTCTCCACCGCTCGCACCGCGGCCGAACTGGCCGCCATGGTCGAGCGCCGCGCGGACGGTCTTCCGCTCGAACACGTCCTGGGCTGGGCCGACTTCCGCGGGCTGCGGATCGCCGTGGACCCGGGGGTGTTCGTGCCGCGCCGCCGCACCGAGTTCCTCGTCGGCCAGGCCGCCGCGCTCGCCGGGCGCGAAGCCGTCGTCGTCGACCTGTGCTGCGGGTCGGGCGCCCTGGGAGCCGCACTGGCCGCCGTCCTGGACCGGGTCGAGCTGCACGCCGCCGACATCGACCCGGCGGCGGTCCGCTGCGCCCGCCGCAACGTCGCCGACGCCGGGGGCGCGGTCTACGAGGGCGACCTGTACGACCCGCTGCCCGGCACGCTCCGGGGCCGCGTCGACATCCTGCTCGCCAACGTCCCCTACGTCCCCACCGAAGAGGTCGGCCTGCTGCCCGCGGAGGCCCGCGTGCACGAGGCACGCGTGGCGCTCGACGGCGGCGCGGACGGGCTGGACGTGCTGCGCCGGGTGGCCGGGCGGGCGCCCGAGTGGCTGGCGCCGGGCGGTCACCTGCTCTTCGAGACGAGCGAGGGTCAGCTGGACGCGGCCGTCGACGTCGTCGAGCGGGCCGGTCTGGCCGCCCGGGTGGCCGAGGACGAGGCGCTGTACGCCACGGTCGTCGTCGGGACGCGGCCGTGAACGGGCCGGCCGACGCGTCCGCGAAGTCGCCTGCCGTACCACCTGTGGCCGGCGGGCGTACCGCGGACGGATGATGATCCGCGGGGCGGATCCGTCCGCCGCCTGAGGGGTCCCGCGCGGCGGTGGTCCGGCCCGCGCTCACGGGCGGGTCAGCCGACCCGGCGTATCACCGCCGCGTCGAAGAGGTCCGATGCCCTCGGGAACGGGCCCTCGTCGTGACAGTGCCAGGCCTCCCAGAACAGGTCGGCGGGCAGCGCGTCGTCGGGTGCGTACACCCGGTAGACGTACTGCCTGCCGTCGATCGCCGGCAGGGCGACCATCCAGGACCCGTACTCCATGCCTGTGAGGGACGTGTGCCGCCGTGCCGTGGTTGCGTACCGGCGCGCGACAAGGCGGCGCGCGTTGCGAGTGCGGATTGATCGGATCTCATCCGTAAGGAGGACAACCAACGCAGGCTTGCCCACCCTGTGTCGGACGTGAAGATGCTTCCCGCCGCCGATGCATATGCCTCTGGGGGTTGATGTGGTGGGAGATGTGCAAAGCCGTACCCCGCCGGGCGCCGAACCCGGCCCGACCCGAGCAGACCTCGATGCCCGACTCAGCCCCGAGCTGGCGTCGGTGGTGGCGGGCGCGCGCCGGCGCGCCGTACGCGACGGGGACCGGCAGATCGACACCGCGCACCTGCTGCACTCCCTCCTGGAGACCGACCCCGAGGTGCGTGCCGTCTTCGACAGCGGCGCGCAGGCCGTGCGGGTCCTCGGCTACCTCGTGCAACGCAGCATCGGCTACGGCCTGCAGTGGCAGGGCACCGTCGAGGACTCCGGCGCCGTGCCGCTGGTGACGTCGGTGAAGGAGGCCGGCTGGTCGCCGGCCGCCGCGGGCGCCATGGAAGTGGCCCTCGAACGTGCCGAGCTGCGCGGGGAAGCGCGCGCCCTGGGCATGGACCTGCTCGCGGGACTCGTGACCGACCCTGACTGCCGTGCCGTCGAGGTCCTCGCCCGCGCCCACGTCGACGTCCCCGCGCTGCTGCGGCGCGTCGAGCAGGGGTGCAGGCAGTACGCCTCCGAGAGCCACGGATACGCCGCTGACCACCGATTCGCGGGCGACCACGGGTACACCGGGGGCCAGGGCGCCGGCTGCTGACGCACCGTATCGGCGGAGCGATACGCGTGCCGGCGTCCGCCGATTGAGACAGGGGTCAACGGGGATGACGGTCATGACGTCTCCTGCCATGATGTGCCGGTGCAAGCGTCTGAGGGGATTCAGGAGAGCCGGGCGGGCCTGGGGGAATCGGCCGTCCCGGGGGACCCGGGCAGCCGGGGAAAGCCCGGCAGGGGTGTCGGCCTCGCGCTCGCCCTGGTGTCGGCCGTCGCCTTCGGTGGCTCGGGTGTCGCGGCGAAACCGCTGATCGAGGCGGGTCTCGACCCCTTGCACGTGGTGTGGCTGCGGGTGGCAGGCGCCGCCCTGGTCATGCTGCCCGTGGCCTGGCGCCACCGCGGCCTGGTGCGGAGCAGGCCCGCGCTGCTCGCCGGATTCGGTCTCCTCGCCGTCGCGGGCGTCCAGGCCTGCTACTTCGCGGCGCTCTCGCGCATCCCCGTCGGTGTCGCCCTGCTCATCGAGTACCTGGCGCCCGCGCTGGTCCTCGGCTGGGTGCGTTTCGTGCAGCGCAAGCCCGTGACGCGGGCCGCCGCGCTCGGCGTGGTGCTCGCCGTCGGCGGACTCGCCTGCGTCGTCGAGGTGTGGGCGGGGCTGAGCTTCGACGCCGTCGGACTGCTGCTCGCGCTCGGCGCGGCCTGCTGCCAGGTCGGCTACTTCGTCCTGTCCGACCAGGGCAGCGACGCGGGCGACGACGCCCCGGACCCGCTCGGCGTCATCGCGTACGGCCTGCTCGTCGGCACCGCCGTACTGACCGTCGTCGCGCGGCCGTGGGGCATGGACTGGCCGGTGCTCGCGGGCGAGGCCGACCTGGACGGCTCGGCCGTTCCCGCCTGGGTGCTGCTCGGCTGGATCGTGCTCGTCGCGACGGTCGTCGCCTACGTCACCGGCGTCCTGTCCGTGCGCAGGCTCTCGCCCCAGGTGGCCGGCGTGGTGGCCTGCCTCGAAGCCGTCATCGCGACTGCCCTGGCGTGGGTCGTCCTGGGCGAGCACCTGTCGGCGCCGCAGGTGATCGGTGGCGCGGTCGTACTGGTGGGCGCGTTCATCGCCCAGTCGTCGGCGCCGGCCGAGTCGGTCGTACCGGGCGGAGTTCCAGAATCCGGAACGGAGTTGTCGACCAGTGGGACCCGGTCCTAGGGTGCCGCTCATGCACGCACACGCACTCGTTCTTCCGCCCCCCGCCGCCTAGCGCGGGGCACTCACGGATCACGCCCGAGCCGGTGGCCGGGCGGAACGGTGCTGCCCGCAGACGGAGCCAGTCATCCCTCCTCGCTGCGGAGAACTCACGTGTCGAACCTGTCGAGCACGTCCGGCGCGTCCACTGTGCCGGACGCCGTCGTACCGAATGACCTCGTATCACACAGCGACTCAAGCAACCACGGGTCGCATGACCGCGTAGGAAACACCCCTGTGCCGCGGGCCGTCGCCGGTCTGTCCGTCGGGCGGGGCCTCTTCTGTCTGATCGTCGCCGGCACCGCCTGGGGCACCGCGGGCGCCGCCGCCGCGCTGGTCTTCGAGGCCGGTGGCATGGGGCCGGTCAGCCTCTCCTTCTGGCGGTGCGCGGGCGGCTTCGTGCTGCTGTTCGCCGCGCGCCTGGTGCGTCGGCCGCGTCGGCCCAGGGGGCGGGACGCGGCGGCCGTGCCGCGCGGCCGCCGGGTGCGCAGGGCCGTCGTGACCGGTGTGGCCCTCGCGGTGTTCCAGACCGCCTACTTCGCGTCCGTCGAGGCGACGGGACTCGCCGTCGGCACCGTCGTGACCATGGGGTCGGGGCCCGTCCTCATCGCGCTCGGCGCGCGGCTGACCCTGGGGGAGCGGCTCGGGCGAGGCGGGGCCGTCGCCGTCGTGGGCGCCCTCGCCGGCCTGGTCGTACTCGTCCTCGGCGGAGGCGGCGAGGGCGGTGACACCGGCGCGGCCGTGCGTCCCGCGGGCGTGCTCTGGGGGCTCGTGTCCGCCGCCGCGTACGCCGCCATGACGCTGCTGACGCGGCGGTGGGGGCGCGACGGCGGAACCGACTCGTCCGACACGACGATCTGGTCGTTCGCCGTCGTCTCGCTCTGCCTGCTGCCGCTCGCCGTGGCGGAGGGCCTGCTGCCGTACACCGCCGAACCCGTGCGCGTGGCCGTCTGCCTGCTGTACATCGCCGCCGTGCCGACGGCGGTCGCGTACACGCTGTACTTCGCGGGGGCGGCCGTCGTACGGTCCGCGACCGTGTCCGTGATCATGCTTCTGGAGCCGGTGGGCGCCGCGGCCATCGCGGTCGCCCTGCTCGGTGAGGCGCTGACGGCGGCGACCGTGGCGGGCACGGCCCTGATGCTGGCCGCGGTGACGGGCCTCGCGGTCGCGGAGACGCGGGGCGCGGTGGCGCAGCGGAAGGCGGCGGCACCGGTGTAGCGCGGCCGGCCGGGGGCGGGTCCTTGTGCACGAGGTGTCCGCGAGGGCCCGTCTCCCGGGGCCGGTGCCGGGTCAGCCCGTGCGGCGGCGTGCCTGGTGCGCGCGGGCGGCCTCGTCGCCGGGGCCCCGCCGCCGCGCGAGACCCGCGGCGATACGGTCCTGCACGTCCTCCGGCTTGTGGCTCGCGTACTTGAACTTCGCCCGTACGTCCGTCACGGCGAGGACCAGGGCGCGGATGCCGGAGAGCATGCGGCCGTACGGGGCCTCGCCCGGCGTCGCCTGCGCGGAGCCGCCCTCCGGCTGGAAGTGGCCGACCTGGCGGTTCAGGACGTCGGCCTTCTCGGCGGGGTCGTCGACGACGCGTGCGGTGCAGCGGAGCTGGACGGCGGCGTAGAAGCTGGTCGGCACGCCGTGCTCGGCAGGGGTGTCCGGGGTGGCCTGCCAGGGGCCCGGCACGTACACGTAGTCGTCGACCACGCTCAGGAGCACCTCCGGGTCGGCCTCCAGCGCGGGCCACAGGGGGTTGGGGCGTGCCAGGTGGGTCAGGACCCGGCCGTGCGGGCCGTGCTGACCGGGTCCGGGCTCGTAGGCGAAGTGGAGGGGCTGTACGTGGGGCGGCTCGCCCGGCAGGCCGTTCACGGCGAGCTGCCCGAAGTCGTGGGCGGCGAGCCACTGGTGCCACTCGGTGTCGTCGCGGGCGGCGTCCCAGGGGTGGATCAGCATCACAGTTCCATGAGGTAGTCGGGCACCTCGACGTCCGGCGCGAGGTCCGTGGACGGGACGAGGGGGTCGTGACCCTTGCGGAGCGGGACCACGCCCGCCCAGTGGGGCAGGTCCATGTCGCGCGGCTCGTCGATCGGGCCGCCGGTGCGCGCCTTCGCGGACACCTCGTTGAGGTCGAGGCGGAGCACGGCGGTCGCCGCGAGCTCCTTGGCGTCGGCGGGGCGGGAGTCGGCGGCGCGGCCCGGCACGACGTGGTCGACCAGGGCGTCCAGCGCGAGCCGCTTCTCCTCGGGGTCCGTGACCTGGTGGGCGGTGCCGTGGACCACCACGGAGCGGTAGTTGATCGAGTGGTGGAAGGCGGAGCGGGCCAGGACCAGGCCGTCGACGTGGGTGACGGTCAGGCACACGCGCAGGCCCGGGTCCCGCTCGGCGGCGGTGCCGCCCGCCGTGCGCAGCGGCCGGGAACCCGTCGAGCCGTGCACGTACAGGTGGTCGCCGACCCGTGCGTAGAGCGTGGGCAGTACGACGGGGTCGCCGTCGCGCACGAATCCGAGATGGCAGACGTAGGCCTCGTCGAGTATCGCGTGCACCGACGCGTGGTCGTACGCGGCACGCTCCCGGGAGCGGGTGGGGATCGTGCGGTCGGTCGGTGTGTAGGCGGCGCTCTCCGGCGAGGCGGTGTCGGTGGTGCTCTGCGTCGTCCGCATGACTCTCCCTGTACTGCTCTGCTGCTGTTCCATGGCCTGATCCGCCCGCCCGGCGGTCCGTGGGCGACGCTGCCCGCGGTGCCGACTTGCGGTTCGTATTGCACTAGTGCATAATGTGCTTTGTGCTAGGAGAGTATCCGATCAAAGGTCGGCGTGCAGCCGATATCGCGGCCAGTGTGGAGAGCGCCGTGGGTGACGGCGGCCTCGAACCGGGGCAACTGCTGCCCCCGATGCGGGAGTTGGCCACCCGTCTCGGCGTGAACCCCAATACCGTGGCGGCCGCCTACCGCACGCTGCGTGAACGCGGGGTCATCGAGACGGCGGGCCGACGCGGCAGTCGCGTGCGCCCCAAGCCCGCCACCACCATGCGCGAGCTGATCCGGGTGGACGCGCCGCCCGGCGTGCGCAACGTCTCCCTGGGCAACCCGGACCCGAGGCTGCTGCCCGCGCTCGCCGAGGCGTTCGCCGAGGCCGCGGCGCAGAGCGACAAGCAACCCGTCCTCTACGGAGAGGGGGCGGTGGACCCGGAACTCGAACGGCACGCGCGCGTGGCCTTCGACGCGGACGGCGTCCCCCACGGCCCCCTCGCCGTCACCTCCGGATCGCTCGACGCCATCGAGCGGGTGCTCGCCGCCCACCTCAAGCCGGGCGACGGGGTCGCCCTGGAGGATCCGGGCTGGGGGAGCCTGCTCGACCTCGTCTCCGCGCTCGGGCTGCGCACGGTCCCGGTGGGCGTCGACGACGACGGGCCGCTGCCCGCCGACATGGAACGGGCGCTGGCGTCCGGCGCCCGCGCGGCCGTCGTGACGGACCGCGCGCAGAACCCCACCGGCGCCGCCGTCACCGCGCCACGCGCGCGTGCCCTGCGCACGGTGTTCGCCGGGCACCCGGACGTGCTGCTCATCGAGGACGATCACGGCCACGGCATCGTCGACCTGCCCCTGCACCCGCTGGCCGGCGTGACCCGCACCTGGGCCCTCACCCGCTCGACGGCCAAGGCGTACGGTCCCGACCTGCGGCTCGCCGTGCTCACCGGCGATCCCGTCACCGTCGACCGGGTGCGGGGGCGTCAGCGCCTCGGCCCCGGCTGGGTGAGCCGGCTGCAGCAGCGCGCCGTCGCGTGGCTCTGGGCCGAGGGGGCGGTCGACGCCCGTGCGGTGGCCGCGTCCTACGGGCGGCGGAGGGAGGCGCTGATCGCGGCGCTCGCCGAGCGGGGCGTTCCCGCCTGCGGGCGCAGCGGCATGAACGTCTGGATTCCGGTGCCCGACGAGACCGGGGCGGTCGCGCGGCTGCTGCACGCGGGCTGGGCCGTGGCCCCGGGGGCCAGGTTCCGGATGGACGCCCCGCCCGCTGTACGGGTCACGGTGGCGGCGCTGGACGACGCGGACATCGAGGTCGTCGCGGACGCCGTGGCCGCCGCGACGGGGCCCGCTCCGGCGCGGCGTTACGACTGACGGGGCCGGCGGGCGCGCGGCCGGGACCGGGTGAGTGCGGCTCCCGCCAGGACGATCACCGCGCCGACCGGTGTCGACCAACTCAGGGACTCGCCGAGGACGGCGACGCCCGCGGCGGTCGCGATGACCGGGATGAAGTACGTGACCATCTGGGCGGTCGTCGGGCCGA
Source organism: Streptomyces sp. NPDC040622 (assembly GCF_055593965.1). Classification (NCBI taxonomy): domain Bacteria; kingdom Bacillati; phylum Actinomycetota; class Actinomycetes; order Kitasatosporales; family Streptomycetaceae; genus Streptomyces; species Streptomyces sp. NPDC040622. The sequence goes on from NZ_JBVIXD010000001.1 coordinate 33,320, forward strand.
CCTCGGCGACCAGCGCGTACTGCAGCAGGAAGGCGAGTCCGGTGCCGACGGCGCCCAGTGCCACGATCGCCAGCAGCGGCACGACGGGGAAGTGCGTCGGCAGCGAGGTGAACAGCGGTGTCACGACGGCCAGTTCGGCGGACGCGACGAGCAGTTGGGCGCCGGACAGGGAGAGGTGCGAGTGCCCGGAACCGGCCAGCGTGCGACGCACGTAGATCCAGCCGACCGGGTAGCTGAGCGAGGCGCCCAGCGCCATCGCCGTGCCCCCGAGATCCAGCCCGTGGAAGCCCTGCCAGGCACCGAGCACCGTGAGCACCCCGAGGAACCCGATGCCGAGGCCCGCGACGCGGCGCCGGGTGGGCCGGTCCTCGGAGAGCGCGACGAGCGAGAGGGCCATGCCCCACAGCGGTGACGTCGCGTTGCAGATGCCGGCGAGCGTGGAGGGGATCGTCAGCTCCGCGTACGCGAAGAGCGAGAACGGCAGGGCGTTGAGCAGGAAGGCCGCCACTGTCAGGTGCAGCCAGGTGCGCACCCCGCGCGGCAGCCGCTGCCGCTTCACCACGAGTACCGCGGCGATGACGGCCGTGCCGAACACCAGCCTTCCCAGGGTGACGTGGAAGGGGGCGTACCCCTCCGTGCCCACCTTGATGAGCAGGAAGCTGAAGCCCCAGATCAGCGAGAGGATGCCGAAGCGGAGACGCCAGTCGAGGGTGCGGCGGCCGTGGGGCGTGGTGGTGATGGCTGTGACGGCTGCGGTGGGGGTGGCCGGCCGGGACGGCGGGCTCAGGGTGCTCATGGGCCCACGATGCGCCCCGGCAATCTCGTAGCACAAGCGAGATTTCGTGTGCTGTATCGCGTAGCATCTCTTACATGTTGAACCTGGAGCGGCTGCGCACGCTCGATGCCCTCGCCCGCCATGGCTCGGTCAGCGGGGCGGCCGCGGGGCTGCACGTCACGACGTCGGCGGTCTCGCAGCAGATGACGAAGCTGGAGCGGGAGGTGGGCCAGCAGCTCCTCGCCAAGAACGGCAGGGGAGTGCGCCTGACCGATGCCGGACGGCTGCTCGCCGAACATGCCGCGCGGATCCTCTCGCAGGTCGAGCTCGCCCAGGCCGACCTGGAGGAACAGCGCGGCAAGGCGGTCGGCGAGCTGCGGATCTCCGCGTTCCCCACCGCCATGCGCGGACTGCTGCCCGCCACGCTGTCCGCGCTGCGCGCCGACCACCCCGGCCTGCGGGTGGGCTGCCACGAGATGGAACCGGCGCCGGCCGTCGCGGCGGTGGTCCGCGGAGACATCGACATGGCGGTCGTCCTCGACTGGTACAACAAGCCGTTGCCGATCCCGGAAGGCCTGGTCAAGGCCCCCCTCCTCGACGATCCCGCCGACATCGCGATGCCCGCGGCGCACCCGCTCGCCGACCGCGCCGAAGTGGACCTCGAGGAGTTCGCGGACGACGAGTGGATCACCTGGGCGGAGGGCGAGTTCTGCCACGAGTGGTTGATGTTCACGCTGCGCGGCAAGGGCGTCGAGCCGCGCGTCGCACACCGTGCGGAGGAGCACCACACCCAGCTCGCCCTGGTCGCCGCGGGCCTCGGCGTCTGCGTGGCACCGCAGTTGGGGCGCGATCCGATGCCCGCGGGGGTGCGCACGGTCCCGGTGCGGCAGCGGGTGCGACGGCACGTGTACGTGGTGTGGCGCGCGGACGCGGACCGCCGCCCGTCGATCAGGGCGGCGGCGGAGGCGCTGCGGGCCGCGGGGGCGGGGCTTCGGTAGGGGTGGGAGTTCGGAAGGGCGGGGTCAGGTGGGGGTCGGTTGACGTGGGCAGGCGTGGGCGTGGGCGGGCCGGGGGTGCGGGGGTGCCTCTGATCGCCCGTCACCCGGGCCCGCCGCTCACCCCAGATGCGCCAGCTTTCGGAAGTCCCACGACGCCACCGCGTCCGGTGTCAGGCGCATCCAGGCGTGGCGGCCGTCATGCGGCAGCTGGTCGATGCCGAAGTTCTTCCGGGCGAAAACCCGCTCCACGGCGTCGAGTTCGGGACACGGTTCCCCCGTGCGCGGGGCCTCGCCGACGAACTCCACGGTGCCCGAGAGCTCCACACCGCGCAGCTCCCCGTACTCCTCCCCGGCGTCGACCACCACGGCGACCCGCGGATCCTTGCGCAGGTCGGCCCAGCGCTTGCTGCGGGTGACCGAGTACAGCCACAGCGAGGCGCCGTCCCAGACGAACCAGAGCGTGCTCACGTGCGGCGCGCCCTCAGGGGACACCGTCGCCACCCGGCAGGTGCGCTCCGTGGTGAGGAACGCGTCGAGCTCCTCCGGCGTCATCATGATCCTGCGGCCCCGGCGCTGTGTGACGGTCATCTGTACTTCCTCCCGAACGGCCCGTCCGGCCGTACGGTCCGCCCGCACCGCCGGTCTGACTCTGCGTCAGGAAAGGATGCGGGCTCTTCCTTCGTGGCGCAATGGCCGTTAGCCTCGCGCGAATTCCGGGCACGAGGGGTGCCGCCCGGCCGATCGGTGTCCCGGACGTCCGCGACAAGGGGAAGCCATGCCGTCGTACGAACAGCTCAGGGAACTCCTCGACCCCGCCACCACGGCCCTGCTGACCGTCGAGTGCCAGCAGGGCGTCGTCGGTACGGAGAGCGCGCTGCCCGAACTGGCGGCCGAGGCGCGGACGTCGGGCGCCCTCGTCAACGTCGCCCGGCTGGTCGCCGCCGCTCACCACAGTGGCGTCCAGGTCCTGCACGCGATCGCCGAGCGGCGGCCCGACGGGCGCGGGGCCAACCACAACGCGCGGCTCTTCCGCGCCGCGGGGCGGCTGCCCGTCCAGCAGTTGTCGGGCACCGCGGCCGTCCGGATCGCGCCGCCGATCGAGGTGGCCGACGAGGACTTCGTCGTACGCCGCCTGCACGGCCTCTCGCCCGTCGCGGGCACCGACGTGGATCCCCTGCTGCGCAACCTCGGCTGCCGCACGCTGCTGGTCACCGGGGTCTCGGCCAACGTCGCCATACCGAACGCGGTGTTCGACGCCGTGAACCTCGGCTACACCGCCGTCGTGCCGGCCGACGCCATCGCCGGCGTCCCCTCGGACTACGCGCCCGCCATGGTCCGCAACACGCTCGCGCTCGTCGCCACCATCACTTCCACGCAGGACGTGCTCCGCGCCTGGAAGCGGCCGCACCGCGCGGGCTGAGCCGGCGCGGGCCGAGCCGGGGCCGGCTCAGACCGCGCGGTCTATGCCAGTTCGATCGAGCCGCCCGAGACCTTGATCCCCGCCGCCGGCAGCGATTTCGGCGCCGGTCCGTCCTTCACGCTGCCGTCGGCGAGGTCGAACTTGCTGCCGTGACAAGGGCAGTTGACGGTGCCGTCCGCGACGTTCGACACCGGACACCCCTTGTGCGTGCAGCGGTTCGAGAACGCCTTGAACTCGCCCTTCGTGGGCTGGGTGACCACCACGCCCTCGTCCTTGAAGATCTTGCCGCCGCCCACCGGGATGTCCGACGTCTTGGCCAGGGCGGCCCGCGAGGCATCGCCGCCGCCCGGCGACTGCGCGTCCTTCGGCTCGGAGGCGGCCGGGTCGTCGGCGGCCTCACCGGCCCCGCAGGCGGTGAGGGCCGCCGCGAACCCCGCGGCGCCGAGCGTGGCCACGACGGTACGGCGGCAGGGCCCGGCGCCGGTCTCTTGGAAAGTCGTCATGCCCAGGAGTACGGACCCGTGGGCCGTGCTGTTCACACGGTCAAGGATCTGCCGAGGAAGTCCCGTTCGATGCGGAGCAGGTTCGCCGCCACTTCCTCGCGGGAGACCAGGTGGCTCGCGCCGGGCAGCGGCAGCACGGTGTGCGGGCGGCCCGCGGCCAGCAGCGCCGAGGAGAAGCGCAGCATGTGGACGGGCAGGACGTTGTCGTCGGACAGGCCGTGCACCAGCATCAGGGGCCGCCGCAGCCGGTGGGCGTGCGCGACCAGCGAGCAGGTGTCGTACGCGGTGGGCGTCACGTCCGGGTGGCCGAGATAGCGCTCCTTCCAGTGCGTGTCGTACAGGCGCAGGTCCGTGGGCGCCGCGCCGGCCACCGCCGCGTGGAACACGTCGGGCCGGTGCAGCACCGCGCCGGCCGCCAGGAACCCGCCGAACGACCAGCCGCGCACGCCCACGCGCCCCAGGTCGAGGTCGGGGAACCGCTCGGCGGCGGCGTGCAGCGCGTCCACCTGGTCGTCGAGCACGGGCGTCAACTGGTCGCCGTGCACGGCCTTCTCCCACGCGTCGCCGCGCCCGGGCGTGCCGCGCCCGTCCGTGATCAGTACCGCGTAGCCCTGTTCGGCGAACCACTGGGCCACTACCGTCCACCACGCGCGCGCGTGGACCACGAGCTGCATCCCCGGACCCGCGTACGGGCAGAGCAGCACCGGCAGCTTCCCCGTCCCCGGCTCGTACCAGGACGGCAGGAAGAGGGCACTGCGCAGCTGCCGTTTCCCGAGCGTCAGATGGCGGGGCCGCGGAGTGACGACCGGCTCCTGCGCGTGCATGGCGATGCGGCCGGCCGGCCCGCCCCCGCGCAGCACGGTCACCGTCCGGCCGCCGGGCGTCCTGCTGTCCAGGACCACCGTGCCGCCACCGACGGCCGCCGTGTGCACGCCGGGCCCTTCGCTGAGCCGGCGCAAGGGGCCCTCACGGCGCTCCGGGTCGGCCACGTCGTCCGCGTGGTCGAAGGACCAGACGTGGACCTCCGTCGGCTCGGTCGACGCGGTGAACCACACGCGCTCGCCCACGCTGCCCAGGACTTCACGCACCTGGAGGCCGGCCGGGGTCGACGTACCGCCCACCCGCAGGCCGCGCGTGCCGTCAGGGAGGCTCTCGTGCCGCACGACCCGGCCGCTGCCGAGCCGCAGGGGCGCTCCCGGCATCAACTCCACCCAGGCGTCGTCGTGCTGGTGGTCGACCAGCCGGGTCTCGCCGGACGAGGGGTCGACCTCCATGACGCAGACCGAACGCTGGTCACGGCTCTGGAGTGTGATCAGCGGCCCATGGGCGTCCCAGCACGCGGTGGGGACGTATTCAAGGGCGTCGTCCGTCCACTCCTGGGCCGCGCGGTGCTCCGGCGCCCGACGCGGGGTGCGCACCGCCGTCCGTGTGCCGTCCGTGCGCAGGATGTGCAGCGACGTCTCCGTATTGGCGGTGCCCGCCGCCGGATAGCGCACCGCGCGCGGCGGCAGCTCGGGGTGGGCCGGGTCCGAGAGCCACCAGACCCGCACCGGCGAGGCGTCCACGCGGGCGAGGAGCAGCGCGTCGCCCCGAGGGGACCACCAGAAGCCGCGCCGGCGGCCCATCGACTCGGCGGCCACATGGTCGGCGAGACCGTACGTGACCTCGTCGCCCTCCGGCTCCGCGAGCGCCCGGTCGCCCGTCCCGTCGGCGCCGACGACCCGCAGGGCCCCGCCGGTGACGTACGCGATGAGGGCCCCGTCGGGCGAGGGGCGCGGGTCGACCACCGGGCCCGCCGTACGGATCCGGCGCGGCGCGCTCCCCTCCGTCGCCACCGTCCAGAGAGCACCGCCCAGCGCGAAGACAGCCACGCGCGCGTGGTGGTCGGCCGCGAACGACACCACTCCTTGCGACGACTCCCGCGCGCGCTCCCGGCGCACGCGCTCCGCCTCGGGCACCGGACCCGCCTCGCCCAGGACGAGCGGATCGGCGAGCAGGCGTTCGACCCCGTCCTCGTACACCCACAGCCGGTCGACCGGATCGTCGCCCGCGGTGGAGCGCACGAACAGCACCCGCTCCCCGTCGGGCGAGACCGTGAAGCCGCGCGGCACGCCGAGGGAGAAGCGGTGCGTGCGCGCGAACTGGCGGGGAAGATCAAGGGAGTCCATGCCGGGCACTGTAGGCAGCGGGCCGGATGATCGAACAGCGCACGCCCGGCAGTAATCTGGGCCCATGCTCAGCGAAGTCACCGCGGTCCGCTACGTCACGCCCCTGCGGGAGGGCGGATCGCTGCCCGGGGTCGTGGAGACCGACGACCACGGGACGTACGAGACGTACGTCATCAAGTTCACCGGCGCGGGGCAGGGGCGCAAGACGCTCGTCGCCGAGGTGATCTGCGGTGAGCTGGCCCGCAGGCTCGGGCTGCGGATGCCGCGGCTCGTGGGGATCCGGCTCGACCCGGTCCTGGGCCTCGGTGAACCCGACGAACGGGTGCAGGCGCTGCTCAAGGCGAGTGGCGGCCTCAACCTCGGCATGGAGTTCCTGTCGGGCGCCCTCGGCTTCGACCCGCTCGCCCACGACGTCACCCCCGCCGAGGCGGGCCGCGTCGTCTGGTTCGACGCGCTGATCAACAACGTGGACCGCTCCTGGCGCAACCCCAACCTGCTCCTGCGCCGCGGCGAGCTGTGGCTCATCGACCACGGGGCGAGCATGATCTGGCACCACAACTGGCGCACCGCGGAGACCGCGGCCACCAAGCCGTACGACGCCTCGGACCACGTCCTCGCCCCCTACGGCCCCGACGTGGCGACGGCCGCGGCCGAGCTCGCCCCCCTCGTCACCGAAGAGCTGCTGACCGAGGTCGCGGCCGAGGTGCCCGAGGAGTGGCTGGCGGACGAGCCCGGCTTCGAAGGGCCCGACGAGGTGCGCCGCGCCTACGTGGCCGCGCTGCTGCCGCGGGCCAAGACCATCCATGAGCGGATCACTCTGCCGGGCACCGAGCCGACCGAGCCGAAGGGCGCCACCCAGTGACCGAGCAGAGCGCGCCCGCACGGGACGTCTTCGAGTACGCGCTGGTGCGCGTCGTGCCGCGGATCGAACGCGGCGAACAGTTCAACGCGGGCGTGGTCGTCTACTGCCGCGCCAAGTCCTTCGTGGCCGCCCGCACCCACCTCGACGAGGCCAAGCTCCTCGCGCTGGACCCGGCGGCCGACGCGCCCGGCATCAGGGCCGCGCTCGGTGCCGTGGAGCGGATCTGCCGGGGCGGCGAGGACGCGGGCCAGGCCGAGCGCGACGACGCGGGACGGCGCTTTCGCTGGCTGATCGCGCCGCGCTCCACCGTGGTCCAGCCGGGCCCGGTGCACACCGGCCTGACGGCGGATCCCGAGGCCGAGGTGGCCCGCCTCCTCGATCTGCTGGTCAGGTAAAGCATCACAGCTCTCCTGCGGGCCGTTGACACCCGGTGCCAGGGCTTCTAGCGTCTCGTCCAGCTGAAGGTACTAAGCGGTCGCTCACCATCGGGGCGTACCGTGGAGCCGCACCCCAAGGGCGAGGAGAACCAGCATGTCCACCACTGAGCAGCGCGTCGCTGTCGTGACCGGCGCAGCGCGAGGCATCGGAGCGGCGACCGCCGTACGGCTCGCCGCCGAGGGCCGCGCCGTGGCCGTCATCGACCTCGACGAGGCCGCCTGCAAGGACACCGTCGCGCAGATCACCGCGGCCGGTGGCAAGGCGCTCGCCGTCGGCTGCGACGTGTCCGACGAGGCCCAGGTCGAGGCCGCGATCGCCCGCATCGCCGCAGAGCTCGGCGCGCCGACGATCCTCGTCAACAACGCCGGTGTCCTCCGCGACAACCTCCTCTTCAAGATGAGCGCGGGCGACTGGGACACGGTCATGAACGTGCACCTGCGCGGCGCCTTCCTGATGTCCCGCGCCATCCAGAAGCACATGGTGGACGCGGGCTTCGGCCGCATCGTCAACCTCTCCTCCTCGTCCGCGCTCGGCAACCGCGGCCAGGTCAACTACGCCGCCGCCAAGGCCGGCCTGCAGGGCTTCACCAAGACCCTCGCCAAGGAACTCGGCAAGTTCGGCGTCACCGCCAACTCCGTCGCCCCCGGCTTCATCGTCACGGAGATGACCAAGGCCACCGCGGACCGCGTCGGCATGGGCTTCGAGGACTTCCAGGCCGCGGCCGCCACCCAGATCCCGGTGCAGCGCGTCGGCCGCCCCGAGGACATCGCCAACGCCATCGCCTTCTTCACGGGCGACGCGGCGGGCTTCGTCTCCGGGCAGGTCATGTACGTCGCCGGCGGCCCGCTCAACTGACCCCGAAGACCGAAGACCCCGAAGCGGAGACCCCGCAGACCCGGAAGCCCCGGAAGGCAGAGATCATGGCTGTGCAGGACAGTGGGAAGGCCGCGCTGGTCACCGGCGCGAGCCGCGGCATCGGATACGGCATCGCCGAGGCGCTGGTCGCCCGCGGCGACCGGGTCTGCATCACCGGCCGCAACGAGGACGCCCTCAAGGAGGCCGTCGAGAAGCTCGGCTCCGACCGCGTCATCGGCGTCGCGGGCAAGGCCCACGACGAGGCGCACCAGGCGGTTGCCGTCGAGCGTGCCATGGAGGCCTTCGGCCGCGTCGACTTCCTGGTCAACAACGCCGGTACGAATCCGGTGTTCGGGCCGATCGCCGAGCTCGACCTCAATGTGGCGCGCAAGGTGTTCGAGACCAACGTCATCTCGGCGCTCGGCTTCGCCCAGCAGACCTGGAAGGCCTGGCAGAGCGAGAACGGCGGCGCGATCGTCAACATCGCCTCCGTCGCCGGCGTCTCCGCGTCGCCGTTCATCGGGGCGTACGGGATGAGCAAGGCCGCCATGGTCAACCTCACCCTGCAGCTGGCGCACGAGTTCGCGCCGCAGGTGCGGGTGAACTCCATCGCGCCCGCGGTCGTCAAGACGAAGTTCGCGCAGGCGCTCTACGAGGGCCGCGAGGCGGAGGCGGCCGCCTCGTACCCGCTCGGCCGGCTCGGCGTGCCGGAGGACATCGGGGGCGCTGCCGCGTTCCTCACGTCCGCGCAGTCCGACTGGATCACGGGCCAGACGCTCGTGGTCGACGGCGGCATCTTCCTCAATGCGGGCGTCGGCTGACGAAGGCCCCACAACCGCCGAGGCTGCCATTTTCGGTGTTGTGCACACGCATCAAGTGCCCTGTCGGCGCCAGGACTTGGCCCGGCAGGGCACTGCGATATTGTCTCCCGATCCCATGGCATGGCCGATCGAGGAGCGTGCGCGTGTTCAGTGAAGTTCCCCCCGCCAAGCGGACCAGGGGTCTGCGTCCGGTGGCGGCGATCGCGTCGATATCCCTGCTCGCGGGTTGCGGGGTCCTCTCGTCCGAAGGGCCGGACGACGAGGAGCAGATCACGGTCGGCACGATGAGCGCGCCCAGCACCCTGGACCCGGCGAAGGCGTGGGACAGTTCCTGGGAGCTGTACAGGAATGTCTTCCAGACGCTGCTCAGCTTCCCCTCGGGGGCCACGGAGCCCGAACCGGACGCCGCGGAGTCCTGCGAGTTCAGCGACCCCTCCAGCACGATCTTCACCTGCGAGCTCCGCGACGGCCTGAAGTTCTCCGACGGGGACACCCTGGACGCGGCGGCCGTGAAGTACTCCTTCGACCGCATGCGGACCATCGCGGTGAAGGGCGGCCCCACCGGTCTGCTCGGCTCGCTCGACAAGGTCACGACGAAGGGGGACCGGACCGTCGTCTTCCACCTCAAGAAGGCGGACGCGACCTTCCCGTTCGTCCTCGCGACCCCCGCCATGTCGATCGTCGACCCCGGCGAGTACCCGGCGGGCAAGCTCCGCGAGGGAAGCACGATCACCGGCTCGGGACCGTACACGCTCAAGGCGTACGCGCCGAACGAGAAGGCCGAGCTGGTCAGGAACGACGCCTACAAGGGCGCCGCCGACATCAAGAACGACGCCGTCACCATCCGGTACTTCAAGAAGTCGTCGGCCATGATCGACGCCCTCAAGAGCAAGCAGATCGACGTGACGTTCCGAGGCCTCGCCTCCGAGGACATCGTCACGATGCAGGGCCGGGGCAGGCGCGAACAGGACATCGAGCTCGTCGAAGGATCGGGCACCGAGATCCGCTACCTGGTGTTCAACACCAAGGACCCGTGGGCGCGGAAGCTGCCGGTCCGGCGGGCCGTCGCGCAGCTCGTGGACCGAGGGGCCATCGCCCACAAGATCTACAAGGACACGGTCGAGCCGCTGTACTCGATGGTCCCGAGGGGCCTCACGGGCCATGCCACCGGCTTCTTCGACGACTACGGCAACCCCAGCGCCGCCAAGGCCGAGAAGATCCTCACCGACGCCGGCATCCATCAGCCGGTGCCGCTCACCCTCTGGTACACCACCGACCGCTACGGTTCGGCGACCGAGCCGGAGTTCGCCGAGCTCAAGCGGCAGCTGGAGGCCTCGGGCCTGTTCCGGATCACGCTCAAGAGCCGCCCGTGGACCGAGTTCCAGGAGGGCTACAGCAGGGGCGAGTACCCGGTCTTCGGGCGCGGCTGGTTCCCCGACTTCCCCGACGCGGACAACTTCATCGCCCCGTTCGTCGGCCCCAAGAACGTGCTCAACACGCCGTACCCGTCCAAGGAGATCACCGACCAGGTGCTGCCGCGCGAGCGCAGGGAGGCCGACCGGGGCGCGGTGATCGATGACTTCGAGCGGGCGCAGAAGATCCTCGTCGACGACGTCAGGCTGTTGCCGCTGTGGCAGGGCAAGCAGTACATCCTCTCCAGCGAGGAGATCGCGGGCGGCGAGCGTGCCCTCGACCCTTCGGCGATCATGATGATGTGGGAGCTGCAGCGCAAGACCAGCTGGTAGTGCGCCGGGGGAGCCGGTCGATTGTCAGTGGGCGCCGGTAGGTTCTGTGGTGAGAAGTGACCGCACACCGGAGGTTGTTGACGTGACCGACATCGCCATGCTGCCCGCGTCCTGGCGCGGAGTCCTCGGCGAGGAGCTGCAGAAGCCCTACTTCAAGGAGCTCACCGAGTTCGTCGAGGAGGAGCGGGCGAGGGGCCCGGTCTTCCCTCCGCGTGACGAGGTCTTCGCCGCCCTCGACGCGACGCCGTACGACGAGGTGAAGGTCCTGGTCCTCGGTCAGGACCCCTACCACGGCGAGGGGCAGGGCCACGGCCTGTGCTTCTCCGTGCGTCCCGGTGTGAAGACCCCGCCCTCCCTGCGGAACATCTACAAGGAGATGAAGGAGGAGCTCGGCCACCCCGTGCCCGACAACGGCTATCTGCTGCCGTGGGCCCAGCAGGGCGTCCTCCTGCTGAACGCGGTCCTGACGGTCCGCTCCGGTGAGGCCAACTCCCACAAGGGCAAGGGCTGGGAGAAGTTCACGGATGCGGTGATCCGGTCGGTGGCCGACCGTCCCGACCCCGCGGTCTTCGTCCTGTGGGGGAACTACGCCCAGAAGAAGCTCCCCCTCATCGATGAGGAGCGGCACATCGTGGTGAAGGGCGCGCACCCCTCGCCGCTCTCCGCGAAGAAGTTCTTCGGCTCCCACCCCTTCACACAGATCAACGAGGCGGTCGCCGCGCAGGGCCACGAGCCGATCGACTGGCGCATTCCCGACATCGGCTGACGCCGGCGCACACTCCCTCGATCGCCAGGTCGGGGGAGTCGAGGGGCACGGGGTGGCCGCCGTCACCGTCACTGGGCTGGCCCATCGGTACGCGTGCGTGCCCCGCCTGTGAACGTGCCTGACCGTGATTGTCAGCGGTGGCCGCTAGCGTCGTCGGGGATGGGGGGCATGGCCGTACGACCACGGAGGATCCGGTGACGGAGCAGCAGGAGCAGACGGCGGAAGACGCGATGATGACGCGCATCGGGCAGGCGGTCATGTTGCACCACGGCGGCGACCGCGAGGAGGCGCAGGGGCGCTTCCTCGGTCTGTGGGGGGAGATCGGCGAGGACGGCGACCCGCTGCACCGCTGCACGCTGGCGCACTACATGGCGGACACGCAGGAGGACCCCACGGTCGAACTGGCCTGGGACCTGCGGGCGTTGTCGGCGGCGGACGAGCTCACGGACGAGCGGCTGAACGAGCATCACCAGTCGCCGGCGGCGGTCCGTGGTTTCTACCCCTCCCTGCACCTCAATCTCGCCGCGGACTACGTGAAGCTGGGCCGCCCGGAAGCGGCCCGCAGCCACCTGCGTCGCGCCCGGGGCGCGGTGGGCTCACTGGAGGACGACGGCTACGGCAGGGGGATCAAGGAGGCCATCGCACGGCTGGAGGGTGAGGTGGGGGAGGGGAGCGAGGAGGAGTAGCGGGGGCTGGGGGAAGGGGGGGCGCAGAGAGGGCTGGGCAGAGTCGGCGGTAGGGGCGGGTGGGCTCGGGCGCGAGGGGCGAGGGGCGCCCACGCGGGGGCGAGGTCCGCGCAGCGGCGGCCACGGGGGTGTCGCCGCTGGGCAGGGGGCCTGGCGGGGGCGAGGGTTGCCGCGTGGTGGCTGGGGCTGGGGCTGTGGCTGTGTGGCTTTGACTCCGGCTTTGACTCCGGCTTTGACTCCGGCTGGGGCTGGGCTTGGGTTCGGTGCCGGTGCCGGTGCCGGTGCCGGTGCCGGTGCCCGTGCCTTGCCGCTCGTGGCTGTGCCTGCGCCTGTGCCGCTGCCCGTGCCCGTGTCTGCGCCGGGGCCCTGTGCCCGTGCCGGTATCCGCTCTCGTGCGTGGGGTCGGCGCTGGGCCGGGTTCCGCACGCAGTGCCCAGTGGCCTACGGGGCAGCTTCTCGCGCCTCGCGCGGCCGGGGGTGGCGGTTCCGGCGGTTCGCGGTCGCCCTCCGTGTCACGTCAACGCCCGTACGCACCACGGCAGATGACGGCTTGCGGGCTCTCCGGGTCCCAGTTGCCGTACGCCTCGCCGAGTGCGCAGACGTCGGCGCCGGGTGCGGCGGGGGCCTCGCGCGGGGCGGTGGGGCGGGTGGCTCCGGGGTCGGGCCGTGTCGGGGCGGGCCGCTGCGCGGGGACTGCCGGTGGGGGCGTCGGGTGGGCGGAGCGGGGCGGTGGGGGTGCGGGGGCGGCCTCGGCGGCGGTCCGCGACGGTGCGGGGCGCCGGGGCGGGCCCATGCGCTGCAGCGCCTCCCTGGCCGGGGCCTGCACGATCTGCGGCCGGTTCCTCGCGTCGGCCCGGGGCGGGGGCGGTTGCGTGGTGGCCGCGGCGGGCCCGGCGGGCCGCTCGACGCTCACGCAGCCGGAGACGGCGGCCGAGACGGCCACGGAGACGAGGAGCGCGGCGGTGGTCGTCGATCGATGCACGCGCGCAACTCTGATGCGTCCGCGGTCCGTTGGCGCCGGAACCCGGTGAGGATGCCCCGCACAGGTGACGGTGGGGCAAGGGCAGGAGTCGGGGGCAGGGGTAGGGGTAGGAGTCGAGGCTGGCGCGGCGCGGGGCCGGCGCGGCGCGGGGCCTCACTCGTCCAGCATGCCGCGCAACAGCTCGCCCACGCTCGTCCGCAGTTCTTCCAGCGTCGGCGCCGTGGCGTGGTACGAGCCCGCCACGCACGAGAACATCAGACCGTCGCACCAGGCCACCAGGGAGAGCGTGTGGCGTTCGGGGGCGGCGGAGCCCGCGGCGCGGAGCAACGCTTCCAAGGGCTTCCTGAACTGGGTACCCGCCTCGTCGTAGTAGGTCCGGAGTTCCGGTCTGCGGGTCGCTTCGAGGGCCAACTCGTACCGGGACACGAGGAGGTGGCGGTGGTCGCCGGTGAGGTAGCGGTGCAGAGCGAGGGCCAGGCCGGCGGTGAGCTGTTCGAGGCCGCCGGCGGGATCCGGCAGCTCCGTGGGGTCCAGGACCTCCGCCTCGCGTTCCGCCTGCCGCCGCACCGCCGCCTCCAGGAGGGCGAGCCGGGTGCGCGCGTGGTTGGACGTGGAGCCCTGGGGCAGCCCCGCCGCCTCGTCGACGGCCCGGTGGGTGAGACCGCGCATGCCGCGTTCCGCGAGCAGGGCGAGGGCGGCGTCGGCGATGCGTTCGGTGCGGGGGGCTCCCGCGCTGCGTACGGACATGACGGGAACCCTATCTCTCTCACTACGCCTGTAGTACGGTCGTTCCCTCGCCTACTACACCTGTAGTGAGCGGGTGGGTGACACGCATGCGGCGCTCGTGCAGGGTGCCGCGGAGGAGGAGCCATGGAGCAGCAGCCACACGCGGTGGTCATCGGGGGCGGTATCGGCGGACTCGCCACGGCCATCGGCCTGCACGAGTCCGGCTGGAGCGTCACCGTGTACGAGCGCGCCGACTCCCTGGAGCCGGTGGGCTCCGGCATCGGCCTCGCGCCGAACGGCCAGCGCGCCCTTGACGCCCTCGGCCTCGGCGAGCGGGTCCGGTCCCTCGCCGCCTGGCAGGGCACAGGCGGCATGCGCGCCCAGAGCGGCCGCTGGCTGGTGCGCACGAGTGCGGCGGAGGCGGCGGTCACGTACGACGGATCCCTGGTGATGCTGCACCGCGCGACCCTGGTCGACCTGCTGGTCTCCGCGCTGCCCGAGGGCGTGCTGCGTACCGGCACCCGGGCGCGCCTCACGGACCCCGGAGCCGCGGACCGCCCCGCCGTCGTCACCACGGACGCGGGGGACGTCGAGGCGGCCCTCGTCGTCGGCGCGGACGGCATCGACTCCGCCGTGCGCACGGCCCTCTTCCCGGACCACCCCCGGCCCGTGTACGCCGGATTCACGGCGTGGCGGTTCGTCGTCCCGGCACCCGACGAGGCCTTCGCGCCGCACGAGACCTGGGGGCGCGGCGGCGTTTGGGGCACACAGCCGCTCAAGGACGGCAGGGTGTACGCGTACGCGACCGCCCGCCTCCCCGAAGGCGGCAGGGCGCCCGACGACGAGAAGGCGGAGCTGGAGCGGCGCTTCCGCGACTGGCACGACCCGATCCCGCGGCTGATCGCCGCCGTCAGGGCCGAGGACGTCCTGCGCAACGACGTCCGCCACCTGTCCACACCCCTCACTCGCCACCACCACGGCCGCGTCGCGCTCGTCGGTGACGCCGCGCACGCCATGACGCCCAGCCTCGGCCAGGGCGCCAACCAGGCCATCGAGGACGCCGTCGTCCTCGCCCATCACGCGGCCCCGGACGGCGACCTCGCGGCGGGCCTCGCCGCCTACAGCGCGGCGCGTGTCCCGCGTACGTCCGGGATCGTCCGGCGGGCGGCCCGTGCGGCGCGCGTCACCCACCTGACGGGCGCCCCGCTCATCGCCGTGCGCAACGCCTTCGTCGCGACGGCGGCCAGGCTCGCCCCGGACGCCGTCCTGCGCGGCTTCACCAGCCTCACCGACTGGTACCCGCCGCAGGTGCCGAGGGCCACGGGCCCGGGGACCGGCGCCGTCATCACCCCGTAGGCCGCCCGGAGTCCCGCCCCGGTTCCGCGTCCCGGCACCCCCCAGTGGGAAAATGGCAGCACTTCACCGGAGCCCGGAACCTTGAAGCGCGTCGCCCGAGCGGCGTGCGGGAGCCGACGTGGGGTCCAGGGCACGATCGAGAACAACCAGAGGCTGACTGTGGACGCACACCGCGAGACCAGCGCAACACCTGCCGGGGGAGACCGACGGATGAAGATCGGCTGCATCGGGCTCGGCGACATCGCGCAGAAGGCGTACCTGCCCGTCCTGACCACTCTGCCGGGCGTCGACCTGCACCTGCAGACCCGTACCCCCGCGACCCTGGCCCGTGTCGCCGGCGTCCACCACATCCCGGACGCGCACTGCCACACCGACCTGGACGCGCTGCTCGACCAGGGTCTTGACGCCGCCTTCGTGCACGCGCCGACCGCCGTGCACCCGGACATCGTCGCCCGCCTTCTCGAAGCGGGCGTGCCGACCTACGTCGACAAGCCGATCGCGTACGAACTCGCCGACTCCGAGCGTCTGGTGAGCCTCGCGGAGGACCGCGGCGTCAGCCTCGCCGTCGGCTTCAACCGCCGCCACGCGCCCGGCTACGCGCAGTGCGCCGACCACCCGCGCGAGCTGATCCTCATGCAGAAGAACCGCGTCGGCCTGCCCGAGGACCCGCGCACCCTGGTCCTCGACGACTTCATCCACGTCGTGGACACGCTGCGGTTCCTGGTGCCGGGGACGATCGACCATGTCGGAGTGCGAGCCCGGGTCGAGGACGGCCTGCTGCACCACGTCGTGCTGCAGCTGGCCGGCGACGGCTTCACGGCGCTCGGCGTGATGAACCGGCTGAGCGGCTCGACCGAGGAGATCCTGGAGGTCTCGGGGCAGGACACCAAGCGGCAGGTCCTCAACCTCGCCGAGGTCGTCGACCACAAGGGCCAGCCCACCGTGCGGCGGCGCGGCGACTGGGTGCCGGTGGCCCGTCAGCGCGGCATCGAGCAGGTCGTCCTCTCCTTCCTGGACGCCGTGCGCGCGGGCGAGGTGCTCAGCGCCCGGGACGCGCTGGCGACCCATGAACTGTGCGAGCGCGTGGTCCGAGCCGTTCAGGAGCAGGCCGCCTGAGGGCCCGTGCGCCCTCGCCCACGCAGAGCGCGGTCAGCACGAGGAGCGCGGCGTGCACGGGCCAGTCGCCCCAGCGGACGTACGCCGTGACGCCGGTGCCCAGCGGCACGTCGTACACCGCCGCGGCGTTCGCCGAGGTGCCGAGCGGGGCGCCCACGCGCGAGCCGTCGGGGGCGTACACCGCGGAGACGCCGGTGAGGGTGGCGTGCACCATCGGGCGGCCCGTCTCGGCGGCCCGCACCGCCGCGAGCGAGGCGTGCTGCGGGGGCGCCCAGCTGGACTGGAACGACGAGGTGGCGGACTGGGCGAGGAGCAGTTGGGCGCCGTCCCGCGTGAGCTGCCGGCTCATGTCGGGGAACGCCGACTCGAAGCAGACCAGCGGCCCGACCCGCAGGTCGCGTCCCACGTCCATCACGACCTGCCGGTCACCGCGCCTGCGGTCCTCGCCCGCCGCCTTGCCGACGGACGTCGCCCAGCCGAGCAGGGAACGCGCCGGTATGTACTCGCCGAAGGGCACGAGCCGCATCTTGTCGTAGCGGTCGCCGGTCGGTCCTTCCGGGCCGACCAGGACCGAACTCTTGAAGATGCCGGGCCGGTCGGAGCGGCGCGCGTCGACGTTCACCAGGATGTCCGCGCCGACCTCGCGGGAGAGCGCGGCGATCCGCCGCGCGACGTCCGGCCGGTCGGCCAGGTCGAAACCCACGCTGCTCTCGCCCCACACCACGAGGTCCAGGTCCCGTCCCGCCAGGGTGCGGGTCAGCGCCTCCTCACGGGCCAGCCGCCGCTCCGCGCTCCGGGCGCCGTCGACGACGCCGGGCTGGACGACGGCGACACGGGTGTGCCCGGCAGGATCGGGGCGGGGAGCCCATGCCCACGCGGCGGCGGTGGCCGCGGCGACCGCGAGGACACCCGCGACGGCGGGGACGGCCACCGCGCCGGGGCTGGTGTACGCGGTCGGCAGAGGGCTCCGGGGCGTGGCAGGACCCGTGGTGCGCAGCAGCGCCGCGGGAGAGGAGGGCACCCGGATGCCCGTGACCCAGGGCGACGTACGCGACGTCGGGATCCGCACGGTCACGGCCACGGCCAGCAGCGCGACGGACGTGTTCACCACCACGACGAACGCGCTGATCAGCCACACCCCGCCCACCGAGGCCAGCCGCAGCGCGGGCGCCACCTGCCACTGACTGGAGCCGAGCAGACCCCACGGGCCGCCCAACCCCTCCCAGGACCTGACCAGTTCGACCATGAGCCAGCCCGAAGGCAGCACCACGAGCGCGGCCGCGGCCCGCCCGGTCGCGGGCGCACCGCCGAGGAACCGCCGCACCAGCCAGCCCCAGGGCGCCCACAGCAGACCGAGCAGCGCGGCGATCACGACCGTGAACACATGCAGGCTCGGCAGCAGCCAGTGGTGCACGGCCACCATGAAGCCGAGCCCGCCGAGCCAGCCGTCGAGCGCCGCGCGCCGAGGGGTCGGGGCGGACCTGGCCAGCAGCATCCAGGGCACCAGCGCGACGTACGCGAACCACCACAGCGACGGCGCGGGGAACGCCAGGGCGGGCAGCGCCCCCGCCGTGACGGCGAGGCCGCCGCGCCACCAGCGGGAGGCGAGCAGCCGCGTGGCGCGCCGCCCGTGCCGCTCCCACCGGTCGTCGCCGAACAGATCCATGCAGCGCCTCCCTCGGTCCCCGACGCCCCGGCCGTGCCTCCAGTGTGCGCGTCTCGGACGATCTAGGACAGTGGGCGTGCGTCCGAGTGTGTTCGGGGGCGGAGCGGCGTGGTCCGGTGGGGCGCTGGGGGAGCAGCGGCTCCCGGGTGGGAGTCGCGTGTCGTCCGAGGCCGCCTCCTGGGGCCTGTCCTCACACTCCAGTCCGGCCCGCGACGCCTGGCACCCACTCCCGCCGCGCCGGGCGCATGCCCAAGTACGGTCCGGTACGAGGACATCCGCCCGCCACGCCGAGAGCACGCACCAGACGTTGCGGGCCCGCCATCCGGGCGACGACAGGGGTGTGAGGACAGGCCCTAGCGGTGTCCCTCACCTGACAGTTGGCGCCACTTCTCCGAGACGGTCACTCGGCGCAACCGCCAGCCACTGGTCGTACGCAGGAGTGCGAAGGAGTAGCGGCCGCCGCAGACGAAGTCCGGCGCGGTCGAGGCGCCCGGGTCCGCTGCCGACCCCGGCGGTTCGGCGAACCGCATCGGGTTCACGAAATCGGCCTGAACGTGGGCGGTGTCACCCGTGTCCTGGTCCAGGATCTCGAAGTCCACCTTGCGGTTGGCGATCAGGTGCTGGCGCATGGGGAACATCCGCATCGTCTCCGCCAGCCACCCCGCTATCTCGTCGGCCGCTCCCTCTATGCCGCCCGCGGAGCGGTAGTCGGCACGCCCTCCGGGAGCGAACAACTGTCGATAGGCGTCCCAGTCCCCATCGTCGACGGTCACCGCGTACTCGGTGATGAGGGCATCGATGGCCAACCGGTCGATCACGGCGGCTAGTTCCACGCGCTGCGTCATCGGCTCAGTGTTGGGCACGCGAGGTGCCGCGCCAAGGGGCGTGCAGGGCCGAAGAGTTGGCGTGCGGGATGTGGCCGCGTCCGGACCGGGGACGGGGCGTCCCCAGGGGTGCGAGGGGCTGATGGAGCCGGTGGGGCGGTGGGGTGGATAGGACGGTGGGGCGGGTAGGGCGGTGGGGCCCGATGTTCCCGTGGGGTCCAAGGGTGTGCTGATCGATGGCGGGGGAGTGCTGGTCCGGGAACCGACGCACGCGCCGCAGCCGCCGGTCGGTCTCCTCCTCGGTCTCGTGGGCGAGCGCGTAGGGCGGGGCTTCGCCGGGCTCGACATGGCCGCCGACGGCGTCCCAGCGGTCGGGAAGGAGTCGGCGGTCGGGGCTGCGTCGCTGGGCGAAGGCATGGCCCCGCTCATTGAGGATGACGACTTGAGGATGACGGCGCCGACGGTCCAGGTGCCGCCGGCCGAGGGTGAGGGCACACGCACGCCCGGATCGACGCTGAACTGCTGCACTGTGCGGCCTTCACGGTCGGGACGGCTGTCGCGGACCGGGCCGCCTGCGCGAGCTACGCGGCCTTCACGATCTCCTCGCGGACCGCGGCGGCCCACTCCGTCACCAACTGCTCGTACTCCCTGCGCTGTTCGGCGGAGAGCCGCCCGCCGGCGCGCAGCCACAGGCCGCGGATCCGCTCGTTGATTTCTACGGAAGACCGCGCGGAACCATGGGGTGGTGGGGTTAAGGGCATGACGCAAGCCTAGGGGATGGCTACGACAATCGGAACTGTCAGCTACCGCACACCTCCGCCATGTGATCGTCGCCGAGTCCGGTCGCCCTCCGCGGACTCGTATGGAACGGTGGAAAACGGTAAGAACTACCGATTCCCTCATGGAAGGGGTGGCGCCATGTCCTCGAAGCGACGCCGCAAGAAGAAGGCCCGCCGCAAGCATGCGGCCAACCACGGAAGCCGTCCCCAGTCCTGAGCCCTGAGCCCTGCGCTCTGGGCTCTGCGTCCTGAGGTGCGAAGGGCTGAGGTGAGCGGTGCGATCCGCTGCCCTTGGGGGTGGCGGATCGCCGGCGGCCGCGCGGCCGTGATGTGTCTTGAGCTGTGCTTCCCGATGCGTTTTCTAACTCCAACCTGCGTTGTTCCTAGAATGGCCGGGTGGAGGACATCGACGCGATCGCGGCGCTGCAGGATCCGGTGCGCCGCCGTTTGTACGAGTACGTGGCGGCCCAGGGCCGCGAGGTCGGGCGCAACGAGGCCGCCGAGGCGGCCGGGGTGGCGCGTACGCTCGCGGCGCACCACTTGGACAAGCTGACCGAGGCCGGCCTGCTGGAGAGCGGCAGCCGTCGCCTGACGGGCCGCTCGGGGCCGGGGGCGGGCCGCCCCGCCAAGGTCTATACGCGCTCCCGGGCCGAGCGGGCGGTGTCGCTGCCCGCCCGCGACTACCGCACCGCCGCCGAACTGCTGGCCGAGGCCGCCGAGCAGGCCGGACTCGACGCGGAGCTCCGCGCGGCTGCCCGCCGCCGGGGCGAGGGTCTGCGCGGCTCGGCGGCCCCCTGCGGCGACCTCGATGAGGTCATGGAGCTCCTGGCGTCCCGCGGCTACGAGCCGCACGTGGAGGCGGATGAAGTCCTGACGGGGGGCGAAGTCCTGACGGGGGGCGAAGCCCTGGAGGCGGGCAAAGCCCTGGAGGGGGAAGTGGCCGGGCGCGTCGTCCGCATGCGCAACTGCCCCTTCCATGCCGTCGCCGAGCGCTTCCCGCCCCTCGTCTGCGGCATGAATCTCGCCTTGCTGGAAGGGCTGCTCGGCACGGACGGGCCGGTCCGTGCCCGCATGGACGCCCGTCCGGGGATGTGCTGCGCGGTGGTCGAGGCCTCTAAAAACAATTCCCATTGACATAGAAAACCGGGCCGTGCTGGGATGAGGCATGACCGCACTCAGGCATGCCGCCGACGGCGCCCACCTCGCCCAGCTCAATGTCGCGACGCTCCGCCATCCCCTCGACGACCCGCGCATCGCGCCGTTCGTCGAGCTGCTCGACCCGGTCAACGCCGCCGCCGACGGAGCGCCCGGCTTCGTGTGGCGGCTCGCGGAGGAGGGGGAGGCCGATGCCACCGGCCTGCGCCCGGCGGGCGAGAACGTCATCGTCAACCTGACGGTGTGGGAGAACCAGGAAGCCCTGTGGGACTTCGCCTATCGCAGCGGGCACTTGGAAGCGATGCGGCGGCGGCGCGAGTGGTTCGAGCGGCACGTCGAGGCGCACCTCGTGCTCTGGTGGGTCCCCGTCGGCCACCTTCCGACCGTCGGCGAGGCGCTGGAGCGGCTGGCGGACCTGCGGGCACACGGGCCGTCCCCGCGCGCGTTCACCTTCACCTCCGCCTACACCGCGGCGGAGGCCGCCGAGGCGGCGCCTGCGGTGTAGATGGAACAGGGGGCAGGGAGTGGGCCTCCTGTAGCGGGTAGCGGGTAGCGGGCAGCGCGTAGCGGGGCGTTCGCGTGTTGTGCTCCGGTGTGCGGCCGGGTTCGGGAGAGGGCATGTGCACGGGTGCGCGTACTCGCGCCGACGCGGCCAGCGGTGCCGTGGGCCGGCAGTCGCGGAGCAATCGCCGGATACGCGACTCGGATGCGAGGCGCCATCCCCGCTTCGGGGGGCGGTGAGGCGAGGGTGAGGGTGCGGGCGGGGGCGGGAGGACGGTGTCTCGGGCGACTGCGGGTCGTGTCGCGGGGCGAGGTCCGGTCCCGTGACCGGGGGTCTGCGCCAGGGTTCCGTGCGCGGGTCTGCGCCGGGGTTCCGCGCTCCGGTTCCGCGCGGGGTCCCATGTTCCGGTCGTGACGGGCTCGTCGTCCGCATCCCGAGGGGGTAGCTTGTCGATAGGTCAGTCCTCGGCGGGTGGTATTACACCCAGCCCCCGTAGCGTGCCTTCCGGCCCCGGTTGCTGATCCTCCACCCACGGCCGGAGGTCCCCATGCCCAACTTGCCCTTTCCTCCCAGGCAGGAACCGTCCTCGGTGAACGGGACGCCGCTGCTGCCGCGCGAGGCCCGGATCACCGCCGCTCTCATCGACCTGGCCGACACCCTGGTCGATGACTTCGACCCCGCGGAGTTCCTCTACCGCGTCGCCGAGCACTGCATGGACCTGCTCGACATCGGCGACGCCGGTGTCATGCTCGCTCTGCCCGACGGTCCGCTGCAACTGGTCGCCGCCTCCTCCGAACGCGTCCGCCTGGTCGAACTCTTCGAACTCGACGCCAACGAAGGACCCTGCTGCACGGCCTACCACCAGGCCGTCCCCGTCGACCACTCCATCAGCGCCGCGCCCTCACCGCGATGGCCGCGCTTCAGCACCCGTGCGCACCGGGCCGGTTACACCTCCGTGCACGCTTCTCCGATACGGCTGCGCGGAGCGACCATCGGCGTGCTCAATCTCTTCCGCCGCGTTCCCGGCCCGCTCCTGGAGGCCGACCGACACCTGGCCCGCGCCCTGGCCGACGCCACCGCCATCTCCCTGCTCCAGCAGACCACCCTCGACGAGCACCGCACCGTGCGGGCCCAGCTCCAGGCGGCTCTGAGTACCCGTACCGTCATCGAACAGGCCAAGGGATTCCTGACGGCACGTCACGAGAGCGACCCCGACACGTCCTTCCGCCAACTGCGCGCGCACGCCCGGCGCAATCGCCTGCGCCTGGTCGATCTGGCCCGCGACATCGTCGCCGGTGTCGCCACCATCCCGCCGCCCACCGAAACCGACAGAGCGTCCAGCCGGACCTGAATCCCTCGTCTCAAGGCCCTTGCTCAAGGCCCTTGCTTCAGGGCCCTTGTCTCAGGGCCCTTGTCTCAGGGTCCTCGTCCGGGGACCCCTTGCCTCGATCCGCCGCGCCCAAGTGCTTTCTGTGGTGGCCCTGTTCGGCGACGCGGCTGAACTCGGCCTCCAGGAGGTCGGTGAAGATGCCGATGGGGTCGTCCCAACGCCCCGCCGCCCAGTCGGCGTTGATGTTCACCGCGAGCAGGCGTGTGCCGTCGCGCACGCCGTAGACGTACGACCAAGAACCGAAGAGCGCACCGCCCATGCCCCAGAGCGTCGTGCCGGAGGGGAGGGTCAGGCGGGAGACGCCGAGACCGTAGGCGGCGCCCGGAAGCCAGCTCTCGGTAGGGGTCATGGTGAACATCTCGCGCTGTTGTTCCGGCGGGAGGAGCCGCCCTGCGAGCAGCGCCGCGAAGAACCGGTCGAGGTCGGTGACGGTGGAGATCATGCCGCCGGCCGCCCAGTACGGACTCGTCTCCAGTTCCGTGACGTCGTGGACCGTGGCGTCGGGATCGGTGGAGAACAGCTTGGTGTAGTGGGTGGCATGCGGGCCGGGGAGCGACGGGTCGGCGCCGAGCGGCAGAGAGGTTCCCTCCAGGCCGAGCGGCCGGACGATCCGGTCGGTGATCTCGGCGGCGAGCGGGCGGCCGGTCACGTGCTCGACGATCATCCCGGCCAGCACGTAGTTGGTGTTGGAGTACGCCCAGCCCGTCCCCGCGGGGAAGTCGGCGGGATGGGAGACGGCGATCGCCACGAGTTCCGCCGGCGTGTAGCTCTCCTGTGTGCTCAGGGCCGGCTGGTCACGGGTGTGGCTGAAGACTCCGCTGGTGTGGTTGAGGAGCTGCCGGAGAGTGATCGTGCCGCCGTCGTGCCTGTGCCTGTGCCTGTGCCTGTGCTTGTGGCCGCGCCCGGCCCCGCTCCTGGTGAGTACGCCTGGCAGCCATCGCTCCACCGTGTCGTCCAAGGTCAGTCGGCCCTCCGCCGCCAGGTGCAGGACCACGGTGGCGGTGAAGGTCTTGGTGATGCTGCCGATCCGAAACCGGTCCTCGTGCCCGCGCGTCGCACGGGTCCGTGTGTCGGCGACGCCGGCCGTGCCGAACCAGTGGCCGCCGCCGTTCCCGCCGCTGTCTCCGCCGCTGTCGCGGATCCGAGCGAGGATTCCTGGTACGTGCCCTTCCTCCACGGCCTGGTCGAGTACGCGCTGGGCTGCGTCGTGGTTCACGTGGTTCACGTGGTTCACGTGGGCGCCGTGGGCCCCGCGGGTGGTGTCGTGCGCGTCGGGCGCGGCAGCGTCTGTCTCCATTGCCCCCGCAGCTGCCATTTCTGTGCGCCCCCTCGGTTTCGTCGTACGGCTCGAATGTTTCGCCGTACCTGAAAGCTACGGTGCGCGAGCTTCCGGGGGAGTGGCACAGGCGCCGCGATCAGTGGGAATCGGGGCGTTTCCCGGACCTTGTAGCGTTACCGATGACGGCTAACGCAACGGACAGGGGCGTGGGGCAGGGGGAGCGGGTATGGGTGGCAGGAGACTCACCTCGGAGGAGCGCAGGGGCGTCGAGGCGGGACTGGCCGACGGCCTGCCGTATGCCGCCATCGCGCGACGACTGGGTCGACCGACGTCCACCGTCAGCAGAGAGGTTGCCCGCAACGGCGGGCCCGGCGGTTACCGCGCGGAGCACGCCGACCGGGCCGACGCCTGGCGGCGACGGGATCGGCGGACCAGGGCAGGGACGGCGCCGGCGGTCGGCGACGCGGAGGCATCGAACGGGGGCGACCCCGACGCCGAGGGGGTGAGCGGGCGGAACCTCGACGCCCAGCTCTCGCAGGGGCGTGGCCCCGACGCCGTCCGCGCCTACGTGGACAGGTTCGCGGCGATGATGGTCGGGGCCGGACTGCCCCGTACGGCCGCGAGGGTGCTGGCGTGTCTGGTGACCGCCCCGTGCGGTGCGCGGACCGCCGCGGAACTCGCCCGACGCCTGCGGGTCAGCCCCGCCTCGGTGTCCAAGGCCGTGGGCTACCTCGAACGCCTCGACGTCCTCACCCGCGAGCACGAGCCCGGCCGTCGTCGCGAGACCTACGTCATCGACGACGACGTCTGGCTCCGTGCCTGGCTGACCAGCGCCCGGAAGAACGCGGAGTGGGCCGAGACCGCGCAGGCGGGCGCCGATCTGTTCGGCACGGGGACTTCGGCGGGGTCGCGGCTCGACGCGATGCGGAGGTTCTTCGCGGGGGTCCACCGGGACATGAGTGGTCGGGCGGACCCACTGGGCCCGTCGGACCCGCTGGGCTCCTCGGACGCAGTGGGCCTGTCGGACCCGCTGGACCCGCTGGACCCGTCGGACCCGTCGGACCCGTCGGTCTCGTCCGTTCCGCCGGACAGCTCTGCCCCGTCTGCCTCCTTGGCTCCCTTGCACCCCTCGGCCCCCTTGCTCCCCTCGGCCTCATCAGGCCCGCCGATCACCACGCCCCTCGACGACCCGATGACCGTGCTCGCCGCGCTCCTGCACGCGGCCAGGCCCCTCGCCACGAGCGAACTCGCCGCTGCCCTGGGCTGGTCACAGGTGCGCGTCACCACCGCCACGCGGGCCGCGCACGGCAGGCTCACGCCGACCCAGCGCGCGGCTCTCGCCGGGAACCCCCGTACGGAAGAGCGGTGCAGGTAGACCATGCACACGTAGAAGTGGACCGCACGTCCCGCCCTCCCCCCTCCCAACTCCTCGGGCGGGGGAACCCGTCGGCCAAGAGCGGCACACCCTCCACAAGTGGGAGCCGCGCGTTCCCCCCCCCCCCCCCCGGGTTGGGCCCCGGGTTGGGCGGCCCGCGTGCCAGACTGACGTCATGGGCAAGCCGCAGACCGTCGATGAGTACGTCGAAGGGCTTACCGGGCAGAGCCGCGAGCTGTTCGAGCAGGCGCGGGCACTGGCCAACGAGGTGGTCCCCGAGGCGAGCGAGGCGATCAAGTGGGGGAACCCCGCGTGGGTGCATCCCTCCGGGACGATCCTGTTCGTGGTCAGCACCCACGCGAAGCACGCGAACGCGGTGTTCACGCCCAGTACGCGCGAGGCGTTCGACGCCGAACTCGCGGACTTCACCACGGGCAAGGGCTCGGTCAGGCTCCCGTACGGTGAGCCCCTGCCCGAGGGCCTGCTCCGCCGCATGATGGAGTTCCGCGTCCGTGAGCACGAGCAGGACGGCGTGCTCTGGATGTGACGGCCCGGGGCGTGGGCGCGAGGGGAAGTTCTCCCGGTGCCGCGCATTCCGCAGGACCATCAGAGGATGAGCCCAGAGGTACTCGGAGCGATCATCGGTGCCGGCACGGCGATCGTGGCTGCGGGGGCCGGCCTTGTCGGGGCGCGGGTCGGAGCGCGTTCCGTGGAGCGGGGCGCCGTCATCGCGGCGGAGGCCGTGGCGCGCCAGGTCCATTCCCAAGCGGCTGTCGATCACGGCCATTGGCAGCGTGAGCAGCGCGCGACGGCGTGTACCGCGATCCTTCGGGGCTTCGACGAGGCAGTCCTTCAGTTCCGCCTGACCATGGCCGCCGGAGGGAACGACGCGGACCTTCAGCAGGCGGCAACGAGGCTGCAGTCCGCGGTGGTTGAGGTGTCCAGGGCCCGGGTCTCGGTGTCCGTCGCCGGACCACGCTCCTTGGTCGAGCAGGCGGAGAGGCTGCTCGACATCGCGAATACCTTGATCGAGTTCCTGCAGGAGGATCTCACCGGTCGAGAGGGAGAAGTGGCGGGTCTGCCGGACCGGGTGCACCGGGCCCGGGAGAGTTTCCTCCACGCCTGCAGAGAAGAACTGGGCCGCACACCAACCGTCGAGTGACCGTCATCGCTCAGGAGCCGCCCAGGCGGTCGGGGTCCAGACGCCGGGGAGGACCCGCGCATCAACCTGTCCGCATATCGTGCTCGGATGCGCCGGGGTGACCCCCGACTGGATCATCGCCGCCACGACGCTCGTCGGCATGACTTCCCGAGCGGCTCGGCAGTAGTTCAAGGCGACGCCCTCTCCCGCACGGGAGGGGGCGTCGCGATCAGCCGAAGGCGCACCCAACCTCAACGCAGCCTCTGAACAAGCCCGTTCGAAGGATCAGGCGGCCGCCGACGGAAATGATGACAGACATGGAGGAGTCCAAGAAGAACCTCAAAGCCTGGCAGTGGGCCGCCGCCGGCGCCACCGCGCTCGTGTTCGCGGCGGCTGTCGTCTGGCTGCCCTGGATCATCGAGGACCACCGGGTCCGGGACGAGAACGGCGACCTCGTACCGGCCGCCGGCATCATCATCACCGGACTCCGTACCGCGTTCATCGCCCTCGCGGCAGGAACCATCGCCGGACTCGGCCTCTGGTACACGCACCGAAGCCACCAGCACGCGGAGAAGCTCTACCTGCACAGCCAGGACCAGTTCGAGCACGCCCGAGAGGCCGACCGGGAACGAGCCGAGTCGGCCCGCGAAGGGCAGGTCACCGAGCGATACGTCGAGGCGATCAAGTTGCTCGGCTCCGCCAACCTGACCGAACGGCTTGGAGGGATCTACGCCCTGGAGCGCATCATGCGTGACAGCGGGAAGGACCATTCGACGGTCGTAGAGGTACTCGCCGCCTTCGTCCGCACTTCCAGTCCCGTGAGCGACCACCCGGTGAAGGCGGCGGCGCACGATGAGAGCGGTGTTCCCCTCCCGGCAGGAGCGGACCAGGATGTACAGGTGGCGCTCACCGTCATCGCCCGACGCCCTGAACGAGAGGCAGAGCCGGTCATCGACCTCCACGCGACCTGCTTGTGTCACGTGTCCCTGACCGATGCCCGCCTGGCCGGCGCCAACCTGCGAGGGGCGCATCTGGCTGCGTCCGACCTGCGCGAGGCCGACCTGAGGGGCGCCGCCATGGACGGAGCTCGGCTCGACGGGGCGAACCTCGGGCGAGCCGATCTGCGGGGGGCGATGCTCTCCCACGCAAGCCTGACCGACGCGGAGTTGGCCGGCGCGGACCTCATCGGGACGAATCTCGTCTCCGCGGACTGCCGTGGAGCCGACATGACGCAAGCGGATCTGGCGTCGGCACGACTCATGAGGGCGGATCTGCGGCGAGCGAACCTGGAAGGGGCGAAACTGGATCGGGCGAACGCGTCAGGGGCTGATCTCGGCGGGGCCGCCCTCCTCCGCGCGCACCTCGGTGAAACGTCCCTGGCCGGTGCGATTTTCGCGGAAACAGACCTGATGGACGCCGACCTGACTTCGGCTCATGCCCTGACAGCGGAACAGCTTCGCGCCTCGAACATCTACCGGTCCACACACATACCCGCTGCGTTGCGAGAGGCCCCGAGTGTCCGCGCCCGAATCGCAGAGTGCGAACGGTCTGGGACGACCCCGGATGCGCCGGGTACGGCCCCGGCCTGAGCGCCAGCGTGAAGGATGAGTGGGGTGGGACGGGCGTCGACGGCTACTTCCGGCGCCGGAACAACAGCCAGATGCGGGCCGCGATCAGGCCGAGGAGCACGACGCCGACCGTGATCCGCGCCCAGTGGGGGAGTGAGCCCGAGCCGGGGAGATACAGGGCGATGGTCGTCACGGCGCCACTCCTCCAGACGGCCGGGGCAGGCGGGGTGGGTGTCCGCCGGACCGTGAATCTACCAAGCCGTGGCCGCGCCGCGGGTGATCCCGCCCGACTCGCCCGCACGCGAACTCAGCGTCTCCCTGCCCATCAGCTCGAGCTGCCCATCAGCACGAGCGGCACGACGCCGCCTGTCGACGGAACGGTCCGTCTTTTCGCGCAACAGGTGCTGTTGTTGCCCGATGACGAGGGCGCCGTGCCGCTGATCGGATCTAGGCTCAGTGGTCATGGCGAAGGATGACTTGGATGATGCCGAGCTGTGGCCGGTCCCTCCGGCCTGGCTCATGGCCTGCGACCAGTGCACGCGCCTCTACCAACGGATGATCGGCATCCGGGAGGCCGTCGCGGAGGCCGAACTGACCACGTCGGGGGTCATGGATCACGACCCGTTCGATTCGGGGCTGTCCGCCCAGCTCGCTCTCGGCCAGCACATGGCGCGCGAGCACGCGGAGCTCCTCCCGGACTTCGATGCCGCGTGCCCCCGGTGCGCGACATGCCGGCAGGATCTGGAGCGGCCGGCCATGTCGGACAGGGCCGCCGGGTACGCCGTGACGGCCGGGGCGGAACACCGGGCGCGGCATCTCATCGTTCCGCCCGCGCTGACCGCCCGGCTCTGACGCAACCGGCTTCGCGGCGGCGCGCCCGGCCGCCGCGCCGCGGCTCAGCCCCCCGACTCACCCGCATGCGGACTCAGCGTCCCCATGCCCACCAGCACGAACAGGACGATGCCGAGGACGACGCGGTAGTACACGAACGGCATGAAGGACTTCGTGGTAATGAACTTCATGAACCAGGCGATGACCGCGTAGCCGACCACGAAGGCGATGATCGTGGCGAAGATCGTCGGGCCCCAGGAGACATGGCCCTCGCCCGCGTCCTTCAGTTCGTACGCGCCGGAGGCGAGGACGGCGGGGATGGCGAGGAGGAAGGAGTAGCGGGCCGCGGCCTCGCGGTTGTAGCCCATGAGGAGGCCGCCGCTGATCGTGGCGCCGGAGCGCGAGACGCCGGGGATCAGGGCCATGGCCTGGCAGATGCCGTAGATCAGGCCGTCCTTGACGTTGAGTTCCCGAAGGCTCTTGCGGTGCCGTACGGCGCGGTGCTTGCCGCCCGTCTCGTCGCGGGCCGCCAGACGGTCGGCGACGCCGAGGACGACGCCCATCACGATGAGCGTGGTGGCGATCAGGCGCAGGTCGCGGAACGGCCCCTCGATCTGGTCCTTGAGCGTGATGCCGAGGACGCCGATGGGGATCGAGCCGACGATCACCAGCCAGCCCATCTGCGCGTCGTGGTCGGAGCGCGGCACCTTGCCGAAGAGCGAGCCGAACCACGCCGACAGGATGCGCGCGATGTCCTTGCGGAAGTAGATCAGCACGGCGGCCTCCGTGCCGATCTGCGTGATCGCCGTGAACGCGGCCCCGGGATCGTGCCAGCCCGCGAACGCCGCGGTCAGCCGCAGGTGCGCGCTGGACGAGATCGGGAGGAACTCGGTCAGTCCCTGGACGAGTCCGAGGATGAAGGATTCAAGCCAAGACATGAAACTGCGCCGTCCAAGTACTGATCATCAGGCCGCGTGTGCGGTCGTAGCGGTCATCGAGGGGCGTGGTCGAGGTGGCTGCGGTGGAGGTGCGGTAGGGCTGACGCGGGGCCGTGGCGCGCGTCGGTGGAACGCCTGAGCACGAGAGGTGATCACGTCCCCCGTCGTGGGGGCAGCGTAGCTGGCTTGGGTTACGAGACGGTGCGAGGGCCGATCGTGGGCTCTGCCGCGGGACCGTGAGCCGGTCGTGGAACCTCCGCACGGGTGCCCGGCACGGGTGCGCGGAGGGCCGCAGGCACAGGGGCCTCAGCGGTCCCGGAAGTGGTGCCGCTTGAACCACGCCACCGCCGCCCCGCCCAGGCCCGTCACCGCGATGAACCCCATCGCGACGAGGAAGACGGGCGACGTCGGCGTCGACGCGCGGGCGCCCGCGATGACGTACGCGGCCGTGTTCGGGATCGAGCCCAGGCCCGTGGCGATCAGGAACGGGAGCCAGCCCATGCGGGAGACCGCCGCGCAGTAGTTGGCCGCGGCGAAGGGCACACCGGGGAAGAGCCGTATCGCCAGCATCGACCGGAAGCCGTGCCGGCTGAGCTGGCTGTCCGCGGCCTGCAGCCAGCGGCCCCGCAGCAGTGGTCGCAGCGCGTCCTGGCCCAGCATCCGGCCCAGGCCGAAGGCGATCCCGGCGCCGAGGACCGTGCCGGCGATCGCCGAGACGAGTCCGGCCTGTGAGCCGAAGAGCGCTCCGGCCGCGAGATTGAGCAGGGGACGCGGCACGAACGCGGCCGTGCACACCCCGTACGCCACGGCGAACAGGGTCACCGCCGTGGCGCCGCCCAACTGCGCGGGCCACCCGTCGGAGAGGAGCTTCTGCGGCTCGAAGACCAGCACGCACGTCGCCGCCGCGGCCAGCAGCAGCACGAGCAGGGACAGCCGCGACCAGGGTGAGAGCAGCGCCCTTGCACAGCGCACGGCGAACCCCTGCGGACGGGCGGTTGCGGTCTCGGACATCCGGGAAGCGTAACCGTCACATGTGTCTGATCGCCGTATGGTGCGTCTCATGACCGTCACAGTCCCGGGAACAGTGCCGAGCAGCGACCTGGCCGACACCGTCCTGGAACGGCTCGTCGCGAGCTATCCGGAAGCGGCCGATCCGGAGCGGGCCGTGCAGATGAGGGCGTACATGAAGGACGTCGCCCCCTTCCTCGGACTGACCTCGCCGGTGCGCCGCGACCTGTCCCGGGCCGTCCTCGCCGGGACCGCGCGCCCCGACGAAAAAGACTGTGCGGCCATCGCGCTGCGCTGCTGGGAACTGCCCGAGCGCGAGTACGCCTACTTCGCCGTCGACTACCTGCGCCGCCACGTGCGGCGCTGCTCGTCCGGGTTCCTGCCCGTCGCCCGCCACCTCGTGGCGACGCGTTCCTGGTGGGACACGGTCGACCTGCTCGCCGCGCACGTCGTGGGAGGTCTGGTCGCGGCCGATCCGCGGCTGCGGTCCGTCATGGACGAGTGGATCGAGGACGAGGACCTGTGGGTGGCCCGTACGGCCCTCCTCCACCAGCTGCGCCACAAGTCGGCCACCGACACGGAGCGCCTCTTCGCGTACTGCGTGCGCCAGGCAGGACACCCCGACTTCTTCGTCAAGAAGGCCATCGGCTGGTGCCTGCGGGAGTACGCCAAGACCGATCCGGATGCCGTACGCGCCTTCGTCGAGCGGGAACGGGACAGGCTCGCGCCGCTGTCCGTGCGGGAAGCCCTGAAGAACCTCTGAAGAACCGCTGACGTGCGCACCCCGTCCGGCGGCAACTCCGTGCCCGGCGTGCCCGGTTCGTGCGAAAACCATTCGACGTGGGCGTTTTCATCGGTGAGGATCAGTCACATGTTCCGGTACGCCTTTCTCGCAGCGACGCCCGCGGTAGCGGGCGCTGCGACGGCTGCCGTCCTCACCCCCGACGCCTTCGACGGCGCCCGAAGCTGACTCTCCCCGGACACTCCGGCGGACCCCGCAGGGGGAGGGTCGGTCAGGCCCCCGGGGTCCCCGTCCCGACCGTGCGCGGAGCGCCGGCCCGGGGCACCAGCTTCGAGTTCCGGAGAAGGAACCACCATGTCCAAGACCGCCTACGTCCGCACGAAGCCGCATCTGAACATCGGCACCATGGGCCACGTCGACCACGGCAAGACCACCCTGACCGCCGCCATCACCAAGGTCCTCAGCGAGCGCGGCACCGGCGGCAGCACCCGGTACGTCTCCTTCGACCGGATCGACCGCGCGCCGGAGGAGGCGCAGCGCGGCATCACGATCAACATCGCGCACGTCGAGTACGAGACGGACACCCGGCACTACGCGCACGTGGACATGCCCGGCCACGCCGACTACGTCAAGAACATGGTCACCGGCGCGGCGCAGCTGGACGGGGCGATCCTCGTCGTGTCGGCGCTCGACGGGATCATGCCGCAGACCGCCGAGCACGTGCTGCTCGCCCGGCAGGTCGGCGTCGACCACATCGTCGTCGCTCTGAACAAGGCCGACGCCGTCGACGCTGCGGACGCCGAGCTCGCCGACCTCGTCGAGCTGGAGATCCGTGACCTGCTCTCCGAGCACGGGTACGGGGGCGACTCCGTGCCCGTCGTACGGGTGTCGGGACTGAGGGCGCTCCAGGGTGACCCGCGGTGGACGTCCGCGATCGAGGCGCTGCTCGACGCGGTGGACACCTATGTGCCGATGCCCGAGCGCTATCTCGACGCGCCGTTCCTGCTCCCCGTCGAGAACGTGCTCACCATCACCGGGCGCGGCACCGTCGTCACCGGCGCCGTGGAGCGCGGCACCGTCCGCATCGGGGACCGTGTGGAGGTCCTCGGCGCGGAGACCGAGACGGTGGTCACCGGCCTGGAGACCTTCGGCAAGCCCATGGAGGAGGCGCAGGCCGGTGACAACGTGGCGCTGCTGCTGCGCGGTCTGCCCCGCGACGCCGTACGACGCGGTCATGTCGTCGCCGCGCCCGGCAGCGTCACCCCACGGCGGCGCTTCACCGCGCAGGTGTACGTCCTCTCGACGCGTGAAGGAGGCCGCAGGACACCGATCGCCACCGGGTACCGGCCGCAGTTCTACCTCCGCACCGCGGACGTGGTGGGCGACGTCGACCTCGGCGAGGCCGCCGTGGCCCGCCCCGGCGACACGGTCACGATGACGGTCGAGCTCGGCCGCGACGTACCGCTGGAGACGGGCCTCGGCTTCGCGATCCGCGAGGGCGGCCGCACGGTCGGCGCGGGCACCGTGACGGAGGTCGCCTGACGGGCGTCGTCCGACGAGGACCGTGTCCCAGACCGCCCGCCTCGGGGAATCCGTACCCCGGGGCGGGCGGCACAATGGACGGCGTGGACGAGCACGAGTTCGAGAGCGGGGCCGGGGCGGACGTTTCCGGTGGGGCGGTGGCTCCGGGCGGGGCGGATGCGCCCGGTGGGGGCGCGGACGCCGGTGAGGCGATTCCGGTGATCCGGGAGGTCGACCACGGCACCGCCAGACTGCTGCCCGACGTCGACCGGCCGCGCGCCTGGCTGCTCACGGTCGACGGCGCGCCCCAGTCGTACGTCGACCTGGACGAACCCACGCACCTGGAGTTCGAGTACACGCGCCGGCTCGCCCACGTCCTGGACACCGCGGGCGAGCCGGCCGGCCCCCTGGACGTCATCCACCTCGGCGGCGGCGCCCTCACCCTGCCCCGCTATCTCGCCGCCACCCGTCCGGGCTCGCGGCAGCACGTCGTCGACGCGGACCGGGGGCTGCTCCGGCTGGTCGCCGAGCGGCTGCCGCTGACGGGATCCCGCGGCATCAGCGTGCACGGGGCGGACGCCAGGAAGTGGCTCGACGCGGCGCCGGACGACAGCGCCGACGTCGTCGTCGCGGACGTCTTCGGCGGATCACGCGTGCCCGCGCACCTGACCACGGTCGCGTACGCGCGGACCGCGGAGCGGGTGCTGCGGCCCGGCGGACACTACGCGGCGAACCTCGCCGACGGCGCGCCCTTCGCCTTCCTCCGCTCCCAACTGGCCACGTTCGCCTCGGTCTTCGAGGAGCTCGCACTGATCGCCGAACCGTCCGTCCTGCGCGGGCGCCGCTTCGGCAACGCGGTACTGATCGCCGCGCACGAGCCCATCGACATCGCCGCGCTGGCCCGCCGCGCGGCGTCCGACGTCTTCCCGGCCCGCGTCGAGCACGGCGACGCGCTGCGCCGCCTCATCGGAGACGCGCGGCCGGTGCACGACGAGGACGCCGTCGCTTCACCCGAGCCGCCCGACGGTGCCTTCTCCATCGGCTGATGTGTCGGCCGTTGGGTGCGGGTTCGGTTTCGCCGGGGCTGCCTGGGTGGTGTGTCGTGTCAGGTTGCGTATGTCGGGGAGGTGCTGCGCTGCCTCATCGGGGGACGTGTGGCCGGTGCATGATGAGGACGCCGTCGCTTCACCCGAGCCGACCGACGGAGCCTTCTCCATCGGCTGATGTGTCGGCCGTTGCGTGCGGGTTCGGTTTCGCCAGGGCTACCTGGGTGGTGCGCCGTGTCAGGTTGCGTACGTCGGGGACGAACAGGACGGCCGCCGTCACCAGCACCACCAGGACGGCGCAGCCCCACAGCGACGGGGAGCGGCCGAAGGCGGACTCGGCGGGTCCGGCGAGGGCCGTGGCCAGCGGCACCATCGCGACCGAGCCGAACCAGTCGTAGGCGGCGACGCGCGACAGCTTCTCCTCCGGGATCTCCTGGTGCATCGCGGTCATCCACGACACGCCGAACACCTCGATCGCCACGCCGCTGACGAACATCACGGTGGCCAGACCCGCGACCGACAGCGGCACCGCGAGCGCCGCCGAGGGGGCGGCCAGCGGGAAGACACAGAGGGTGCCGGCGAGCAGCAGCCGCCGAGGCTTCCAGCGCATCATCAGGAACGCCCCGCCGACCGTGCCCGCGCCGAACGCGCCGAGCGCCAGGCCCCACGGCCCCGCGCCGCCCAGCTCGTCGCGCGCGACCAGCGGCCCGAACACCGACTCGGCGGCGCCGACCACCGCCACCACCACCGAGAACTGCGCCACGATCGCCCACAGCCAGGGCCGCCCGGTGAACTCCCGCCAGCCGTCCCGCAGGTCGGCGAGGAGCCCCCCGCCGGGTGCGCGCGCGGGGATGTGGCTCACGTCGAGGAAGGACCGCAGCGCACCGGCGACCGCGAAGGCCGCCGCGTCCACGGCGAGCACCCAGCCCGGGCCCATCCCCGCGACCATCAGACCGCCGAGCGCGGCACCGCCGAGCCCCGCGCCCTGCATCGCCATGCGGTACATCGCGAACGCCCGGCCGACCTGCTCGCCGCTGACGGACGACATCAGCATGCCCTCGGCGGCAGGCCCGAAGAACGCCTGGCCCACACCCCCGAGCCCGGTGAGCAGCATCATCTGCCACAGCTGCGGCTCGCC
Source organism: Streptomyces sp. NPDC040622 (assembly GCF_055593965.1). Classification (NCBI taxonomy): domain Bacteria; kingdom Bacillati; phylum Actinomycetota; class Actinomycetes; order Kitasatosporales; family Streptomycetaceae; genus Streptomyces; species Streptomyces sp. NPDC040622. The sequence continues at coordinate 68,440 of NZ_JBVIXD010000001.1, forward strand.
CGCGATGACGAGCGCGGCGAAGGCGGCCTGCGACACGCAGTTGAGGGCGTTGGCCGCGACCATGACGTGGTGCCGCGGCAGCCGGTCGGCGACCGCACCGCCGATGAGCAGGAACAGCACGAGCGGCAGCGTCCGCGCGGCGGCCACGAGCCCCACGTCCCCGCCGTCGCCGCCCGCGTCGAGAACCGCGAACGCCGCCGCGATCAACGCCCCGTGGCTTCCGAGGTTCGTCACGATCGCGGCGGCGGTCAGCAGTGTGTAGTTGCGGCCGGCCCAGGAGGGACGGCGGCGCGGTGCGGGGGCGGCGGTCTTCACCCCGGGACTATCCCCGTCGGACACCCGACTTGCCAAACGGATGGCCGACACCGCCGGCCGGCACGTTCGTCGGCGCGCCTCAGGGCGCCGGCGGTTCCCCGGGGTCCCGGTGGTTCAGGGTCCCGGTGGCTCAGGACTCCTCGGCGGCCGCCTCGCTCCACCGGACGGTGCTGAGGATCTTCTTCACCGTGGCGTCGGAGACCTCCTCCTTGACGCCCTTGGCGCCGTAGAGGGTCCAGGCCACGTACTCGCCGGCCTCGTTCTTGAAGGCGAACGTCGTGGCCTTGCCCTCGGAGTCGCACTTGGCCGACGTGGCGGCGCCGGACGTCGTCGACGTGACAAGGCTGCCCTTGACGCCGGAGGCGGTGGTGTAGCTCTCGATCTTGCCGATGTCGATCTTCTTCTTGTCGGCCTTGGTCTGCTCGGTGTAGCCGCCGAAGACCCACCAGGCCGAGTCGTTGCGGGCGACGTCCTGGGTGTTCTTGGCGCCGTTCTGGCCCTTGGTGCCGACCGCGGCGAGCGAGGTGTCGTCGGGTTCGCCGTCCTTGTCGTCGTCGGACGTGCACCACTTCTCTTTGAGGATCGCGGGCGCCGACATGCCGATGATCGACTTCGCGCCGTCGTCCTTGCGGTCGTCGAAGCCGATGAAGGTGTCGGGCGTCTCGACCTTCCAGTCGGCGGGGACGTCGAAGGCGGTGCCCCACTTCGGGTTCACCACGACCTGCCAGCCGTCGACGGTCGCCTTGTCCTCACCGCCCTCGCCCCGCGCGTTCCCGTCGTCACTGGCCGTCGGGCTCGGCTTCTTCGACACGGACTTCGAGGGCTTGGCCGGGCCTGCCTCGTCGTTCTTGTCCCCGTCGCCGCCCAGGACCAGGAAGGCGGTGACGCCCGCCGCCGCCACCACGGCGAGCGCCGCGACGATGGCGGTGATCTTCGTCTTGTTGCCGCCCCCGCCCGGACCGCCGGACTGCTGCGGCGGCATGGGCGGCGGCGTCGGAGCCGCCCACTGCGGCTGCTCGGGCTGCGAGAAGGCGCCCGAGTGCGGCTGCTGGTAGCCACCCGGAGGCTGCTGCTGGTACCCCGGCTGCTGGTAAGGGTTCGGCTGCTGGTACCCCGGCTGCTGGTACGGGTTCTGACTCTGGTCCTGCGGGTTCTGCTCGCCCCCGGGCGGCTGCTGTTCTGGCCACATGGCCAGTAACCATAGAGGTGCCGGGGACCAGGTGCCATGCGCGCCCCCTGTGGGACGGGCGCCGGGTCGCCGGTGGTGGGGAGAACAAGCGGAGAAAGTGGGGGACGTACGGAGAAAAGGGGGAGTGAGCGGTGGGGCAGGGGGAGCGAGTGGCGGGACCTGTCAGGATTCCGTCGGGTCGCCGTGGGTGCGGACCGTGCTGAGGATCTTCATCACGGTCTTCTCCGGGATCTCGTCCTTCACGCCCGTGGCGCCGTACAGGCTCCACGCCACGTAGTCGCCCGCGGAGTTCTTGAAGCCGAAGGTGATCGCCTTGCCGTCCGACGCGCACTTGCCCCGCTGGGGCGTGTCGGTGGACTTGGCGCGGGCGATGCTGCCCTTGATGCCGGCCTTGGTGGTGTACGGCTGCGCCTTCTCGTCGGAGGTCAGGCTCTTCTTGTCCGGCTGCGTGTAAGCCGCGTAGATCCACCAGCCCACCTGGTTGACCGCGACCTGGTCGGTGTTCTTCGCGCCGTTGGCGCCCTTGGTGCCCACGGCGGCCAGCTCGTGGTCCTCGGTCCTGCCGTCCTTGTTGTCGTCGGTGACGCACCACTTGGGCTGGAGGTAGGCGGGCGCCGACATGGTCATCAGCGGCTTGCCGGTCTTGTTGTCCTCGAAGGCGATGGCCGAGCCGGGATTCTGCACGTCCCACTCCGGCGGAACGTCGAAGGCGGTGCCCCACTTCGGGTTCACCACGACGTGCCAGCCCTTGACGGTCGGCTCGAGGCCGTCGTCCCCACCACGCTGGTTGCCGTCCTCCTTGGCGGGGCCCGGCTTCTTGGCGTCCGCGGCGGGGGAGTCGGCCTTGGTGTCCTTGTCGTCCCCGCCGGAGAGCAGCAGGAACCCGGTCACGCCGGCGGCCACGACCACGGCGGCCGCCGCCACGATCGAGACGATCTTGACCTTGTTGCGGCCGCCACCGCCGCCGCCCCCGCCACCGCCGCCGGCGCCGCCGTCCTGGGGCACCTGCGGGGTGCCCACCGGAGCGGTCGGTGCGCTCCACTGGCCCTGCGGCGGTTGTCCGTGCGGTTGTTGCCCCTGCGGGTGCCCCTGCGGTCCGGCCGCGGGCTGCTGGTAGGGATTCGGCGCCTGATATCCCGGCTGCTGATAGGGATTCGGCTGCTGGTACCCCGGCTGCTGGTACGGGTTCTGACTCTGGTCCTGCGGGTTCTGCTCGCCCCCGGGCGGCTGCTGTCCTGGCCACATGGCGGGACACGATACGTGGACCGATCACGCAAGATCACAGCCACCCCGGGGACGCGTCACCAACGAGCCCGCCGAACCGGTCGGTTCGGCGGGAGCGAGGGGTGGCCGGTCCTCCGATCAGCTCTCGGACGTCTTGTACTCGCGCACCGTCGCGAGGATCTTCCGTACGGTGGAGTCGGGCAGTTCACCCTCGACGCCCTTGGCGCCGTGGAAGGACCAGGAGGCGAACTCGCCCCCGACGTCCTTGAAGGCGAACACCGTCGCCTTGCCGTCCGAGTCGCACTTGTCCAGCTTCTCGACACCGGCCGAACTGGCGCTCACCAGGCTGCCCTTGATGCCCGACTTGGTGGTGTACGACTCGGTCGGTCCTGTGGTGACCTTCTTCCGGTCCGGCTGCGTGTACGCGCCGTAGACCCAGTTGGCCGCGCCGGTCCGCGCGGCCTCCTCGGTGCTCTTGACGCCGCGGTTGCCCCGGGTGCCCGCGGATGCCAGCGACGTGTAGTCCGTGATGCCGTCCTTGTCGTCGTCGCTCGCGCACCACTTCTGCCTGAAGTGGGCGGGCGCGGCGTACGCGGCGAGGAACGGTGCCGCCTCGTCCTCGGCGTCCTTCTCCTCCACGACTCCGCCCGCCCAGTCCCTCGACTCCAGGAACCAGTCGGCGGGCACGTCGAACGCGATGCTGCGCTTCGGGTTCACGACCACCTTCCAGCCGGGCACGGTCGGCTCCGGAATGCCGTCCCCCGTATCGCGGTCGGAGTCGTCCGCGCTGTCGGCGTCGGCGTCGGACGGATCCGGCGCGGGGGACGAGGACGTCACCGGGCCGGGCTTCGCGGTGTCGTCCTCGTCGCCGCCGAGCAGCAGGGCGCCGGTGACGCCCGCGGCGACCACGACGGCACCGGCCGCGACGAGGGCGATCAGTCCGGTCCGGTTGCCGTTGCCGTTGCCCGGCGGCTCGGGTGCCGTGCCCTGCGGACCGCCCGGCACGGTCGGGGCCTGCCACGAAGCCGGCTGCCCGTAGGGGTTGGGCTGCTGGTACCCCGGCTGCTGGTAGGGGTTCTGGACCTGCCCCTGCCCCTGCCCCGACCCCTGGTCCCGCTGGTTCTGCTCGCCCCCGGGCGGCTGCTGTCCTTGCCACATGGGCGTCAACGATAGGTGACGGTGATCTACGGGGGGCGAGGTCCTGGCCAAGGGTGGCTACCCGTGGGTAACATCGCCGCATGAGCGCAGACCAGATGTCGATCGGCGAGATGCTCGCCGCCACGGTTCCGATGGCCCGGACCCTGAACCTCGAGTTCCGGGAGACCGCGCCGGACCGGGCCGTGGTCGCCCTGCCCGATCAGAGCGACTACCACAACCACGTCGGCGGCCCGCACGCCGGCGCCATGTTCACGCTGGGCGAGTCCGCGAGCGGGGCCATCGTCCTCGCCGCGTTCGGGGCCGAGCTCTCGCGGGCCGTGCCGCTCGCCGTGAGCGCCGAGATCGCGTACAAGAAGCTGGCCATGGGTCCGGTGACGGCCACGGCGACCCTCGGTCGCCCGGCCGTCGACGTGATCGCCGAACTCGACGCCGGCGAGCGCCCCGAGTTTCCGGTCGCCGTCGAGATCCGGCGCGAGGACGGTGCCGTGACCGGCGAGATGACGGTGGTGTGGACGCTGCGGCCCAACAACCCCAGCTGACCCCCCTCTCGAGCCCCGAAGGCGCCCGGGCCCCGGCGGGCGCGCCGTCCGGGCCCCCGCCGCCGTGTCGGTCAAGCCCCGCCGCCCGCGCCGAAATCGCCGAACCGGCCCCCGAAGGCCCGTGGTTGTGTCACCCGACACCGTCACGGGCCTTCTCGCGTGAGGCGCTCCGCCGGTGCCCGCCCGGCTCGCCCCGCCGGGAAGCCCAGGTTCACGCAGGACTGGGCCACCGGGTGCCCGTACAAGGAGCGCACCCGCAAGGAGCGCACCCGCAAGGGGTGCGCCCACAGGAGCACCACCGCTTCGGCGCACGGATCAACGGCGACGACGGCGACTGGGTCCGCGTTCGCTTCTTGTTCAACTCATTGACACGAGTCATCGGCCGCCATAGTTTTCCCGCCGCCACACCTGGTGTCTAACGGCGTGTCAGCCCGCCTTGTCGCATAGTGCGTTCAAAGGGCGAATGACGACCCGCCATTGGCACGTGTACACGCTTCGCTTCGCACAGTCGTGTTCGCGCACAAGGCACAGAAGGAAGTGACGGCTCATGTCCGACTCCGTGTCCCGCCGGTCAGCTCTCAGGCTGGTCGGCGGTGCGATCACCGTGGCTGCCGCGGCCACCGCCGGCGTGGCGGTTCCCTCGCACGCGGCGGCCCGCTCCAGACAGGGCCCCGGTGCGGGCCGCCGCGTCGAGTCCCTCCTCGGCAGGCTCACGCTGGACGAAAAGATCTCCCTGCTGCACGGCACCACCGACCCGAAGAGTCTCGGCCAGGCGGGGTACGTCCCCGGCGTGCCGCGCCTGGGCATTCCGCCGCTGCGGCTCGCCGACGGCCCCGCGGGCGTCCGCGTCACGGCCCGCGCCACCGCCCTGCCCGCGCCCGTTCTCCTCGCCTCCGCCTTCGACCCCGCACTGGCCCGCCGGTACGGCCAGGTCATCGGCCGCGAGGGACGCGCCCTCCAGCAGGACGTGCTGCTGTCGCCGATGGTCAACCTCATCCGCACCCCGTACGCGGGCCGCAACTTCGAGACCTTCGGCGAGGAACCGCTGCTCGCCGCGGACATGGTGTCCGAGGAGATCAAGGGCATCCAGGGCGAGGGCCTGATCGCCACCGTCAAGCACTTCGCCCTGAACAACCAGGAGAAGGACCGCGATTCCGTCGATGTGCGGGCCGACGAGCGGACCATGCACGAGACGGAGCTGCGCGGGTTCGAGGCGGCCGTCGCCGCGGGCACCGGCGCCGTCATGGGCGCGTACAACAAGGTGAACGGCACGTTCGCCTGTGAGAACAAGCAGCTGCTCAGCGACATCCTGCGCGAACAGTGGGGTTTTGAGGGGTGGGTGATGACCGACTGGTTCGCGCAGCACAGCACCGCCGCAGCCCTCGCCGCCGGCCTCGACATGGAGATGCCCGACGACGCCTACTACGGGGCGGCCCTCAAGCGCGCCGTCAGGAACGGCAGCGTTCCCGAGCCGCAGGTCGACCGGTCCGTGCGCCGGATCCTCGGCGTCATGGAGCGGTTCGGACTCCTCGACGCGAAGGTGCCGCCGCGCCCGGGCCGCGACCCCGACGCCGGAGCCACGGTCGCCCTCGACGTGGCCAAGGCGGGCGCCACCCTGCTGCGCAACAGGTACCGCACCCTGCCGCTGACCGGCCGAGCCGCCCGCGACATCGCCGTCATCGGACCCACGGGACGCCGGCCGTTCGTGAGCGGCGGCGGCAGCGCCCACGTCGTCCCCGACTGGGCCGACAGCCCGCTCGACGCCATCACCTCCCGTGCCGGACGCGAGGCCGAGGTCACCTACGCGCTCGGCGAGGACCTCTTCGGCAAGGCCATTCCCCGCACCCTGCTCACCCCCGGCCTCGACCCCGAGGGCCAGCAGGTCGCCGCGGGGAAGGAGTGGACGTACGACGGGACCTTGACGCCCGCGGAGAACGACGAGTGGACGCTGGTCATCCACTACTCCGGAGAGCGGCCCACGGTGGAGCTCGACGGTGTCGAGCTCTATCCGAAGTTGCCGGGCGTCGGGGAGTTCTTCTCCGGCGGCTTCGTCTCCACCGCGTCCGACGGGCTGAACGTGCGGCGCGCGACGCGGCCCCTGACCCGGGCCGGACACCGGCTGCGGATCACGGCGAAGGGCGGCGACCAGGGGCAGACGTTCCGGCTGCGCCGGGTGAGCGGCGCCACTCGCGCGGCCGATGTCGCCGAGGCGGTGCGCACGGCACGCGGCGCGCACGCCGTCGTCCTCTTCGCCTACGAGGACGCCACCGAGGGCCAGGACCGCACGACCGTCGCGCTGCCCGGCCACCAGGAGGCGCTGATCAGGGCCGTCTGTGCGGCCAATCCGCGCACCACCGTGGTCCTGAACACCTCGTCGGCCACCTCCATGCCGTGGCTGGAGCGGACCGCCGCCGTGCTGCAGATGTACTACCCGGGCCAGGAGGGGGCGGCCGCCACCGCCGCCGTCCTGTTCGGCGACTGCGACCCCGGCGGCCGGCTCACCCAGACCTTCCCGGTGGACGACGACCTCCATCCGATGGCAGGGGACCCGCGCCGCTACCCGGGCACCGACGGCGTCGAGGAGTACTCGGAGGGCGTCCTCGTCGGCTACCGCTGGTACGACGCGGAAGGGGTGCGGCCGCTGTTCCCCTTCGGGCACGGACTCTCGTACACCACCTTCGCCTACGAGGATCTGTCGGTCCGCGGCCTCGGCCGGGGCCTGGACGTCAGTTTCACCGTCCGCAACACCGGCGGGCGCGAGGGCGTCACCGTCGCGCAGGTGTACGTCGGTGCCTCCCCGGACCTGCGGATGCCGCAGGCCGAGCGGGTACTCGGCGGCTACCGGCGGCTCGTGCTGCGCGCGGGGGAGCGGCGGCGCGTCACCGTCCACGTCGACCGGCGGGCCCTCTCGGCGTGGGACACCGAGCGCCACGGCTGGAAGCTCGGCACGGGGCGGCGGAGGATCCAAGTGGGCACGTCCGCACGGGATGTGAAGCTGACTGCCACGGCTGTCGTCAAGGGGGCGGGAGCGTGAGGGGCGTCGGGCGCATACGCCGTGCCGCGTCGGTCGTCGCCGTCCTGGCGGCCGCCGCCGCGGCCTCCCTCGCGCCGCTCCCCGCGCAGGCGGAATCCGGCGACGGCGGCACCCTGGTGCGCACCGACGCCGGCTGGATCCGCGGCGAAACAACCGACGAGGGACGGCAGTTCCTCGGCGTGCCCTACGCGGAGCGGCCCGTCGGGCGGCTCCGTTGGAAGGAGCCGCGCCCCGCGAAGGCCTGGCACGGTGTGCGCGGCGCCACCGCCTTCGGCAACCGCTGCGTACAGACGTCCAGTTGGGATCCAGGCTACGAGAAACCGAGCCACACCGAGGACTGCCTCGACCTCAACGTCTACGCACCGAAGGGGGCGGGGCAGCGCCCCGTGATGGTGTGGCTGCACGGCGGCGGACTGACCGCGGGCGCGGGCGAGGACATCGTGCCCGACACCTTCGCCCGCAGCACCGGCACCGTCGTCGTGACCGTCAACTACCGTCTCGCAGCGCTGGGGTTCCTCGCCGCCGACGGCCTCGACCGCGAGGCGTCCGACGGTGTGTCCGGCAACTACGGGATGCTCGACCAGCAGACCGCGCTGCGCTGGGTCCGGTCCAACATCGGCCGATTCGGGGGCGATCCGGGACAGGTCACGATCGCGGGCGAGTCCGCGGGCGGCCGCTCCGTCTGCACGCTGCTCGCCTCGCCCACCGCACGCGGCCTGTTCCGCGCGGCCGTCGTGGAGAGCGGCGCGTACGGCGACTGCGCGGGACGCGGGCGGGCGCGGGCGAAGGCCGACGGCGCGGCGTTCGCGAAGAAGGCCGGCTGCGCCGTCCGGAAGTCGGCCCTCGCCTGTCTGCGCGGCAAGTCCGCCGCGGAGATCCTCGCCGCGCAGGCCGGCTTCGACTGGGGCCCGGTGGTGGGCGGCGCCTTCCTGCCGGTACAGCCCGAGGAGGCGTACGAGAAGGGGAGCGCGGCCCACGTCCCGGTGCTGAACGGCGCGAACAGCGACGAAGGACGCCTCTTCGCCTTCTCGCAGTTCGACGGCCGGGGCACACCGCTCACCGCCGAGCGGTACCCGCGGGCACTCACCGACGCGTACGGTCCCGAACTGGGCGAGCGCGTCCTGCGGAGGTATCCGCTCACGGAGCACGCCTCGCCGACGCACGCCTACGGCGCGGCGACGGGTGACCGGATGTTCGCCTGCACGGCGCTGCGCATGAACACGGCCCTCGCGCACCGCGGTCCTGTCTACGCCTACGAGTTCGCGGACCGCACCTCACCGCCCTTCGCCTCGCTGCGGCAGCTGGACACCGACTTCGACTTCGGCGCGACCCACGTCAACGAAGTCCAGTACCTCTTCAGGCACTTCGGTCTCGACGCGCCGCTCAACGCCGAACAGCGGGCGCTGTCCCGGCAGATGGTCCGCTACTGGGGCTCCTTCGTCCGCACCGGGGTGCCCCGCGCCGACGGCGGTCCCACCGCGCCCGACCAGCGCACCCGGCCGGGCCATGTGCTCTCCCTGCGCACCGCATCGGCGGGCGGGAGCGCGATCAGCACGACGGTGGGCGACGCACACCGGTGCGACCTCTGGGACGCCGTTCCTGCGGGGTGAGCGCGTCCGGGTAGGCTGCCCGGCGTGCGCGGCCGAGCGGGCGCGCACGCCGGGCACACACACTTGAACCACGGGAGGAACCGGCGTTGCACGTCCAGGAGTGGCTGGAGAACGTACCGGCCGTCAGCATCTACGCCTTGGTGGCCCTCGTCATCGGCCTGGAGAGCCTGGGCATCCCGCTGCCCGGTGAGATCGTCCTGGTCTCCGCGGCGCTCCTCTCCTCCCAGCACGGCGACCTCAACCCGGTGATCCTGGGGGCGTGCGCCACCGCGGGGGCCATCATCGGCGACTCCATCGGGTACGCCATCGGACGCAAGGGCGGCAGGCCGCTCCTCGCCTGGCTGGAACGGAAGTTCCCCAAGCACTTCGGCGCCGCGAACGTGGCGACCGCCGAGCGGTCCTTCCAGAAGTGGGGCATGTGGGCGGTCTTCTTCGGCCGCTTCGTCGCGCTCCTGCGCATCTTCGCCGGACCCCTCGCGGGCGTCCTGCGCATGCCGTACTGGAAGTTCCTGATCGCCAACGTCCTCGGCGGCATCGTCTGGGCGGGCGGGACCACCGCCGTCATCTACTACATCGGCGTCGTCGCCGAGGACTGGCTCAAGCGGTTCTCGTACGTGGGACTCGGCATCGCCGTGCTCATCGGCGTCGGCTCGATGCTGTTCGTCAAGCGCCGGGCGAAGAAGGCCGCGGCACAGGCGGAGGCAGAGGCGGCAGGGGCCCCGGCGGCCGAGCCGCAGCCCGTCCCCGCCGACTGAACCGCCCCGGGTCAGCCCGCCGCGTGCGCGTCGCGGTGGGCCTTGGCCAGCTCGACGTACAGCGTGCCGTTGAGCGAGATGCCCTCGCGCTCCTCGTCGGTGAGCGGCCTGCGCACCTTGGCGGGCACGCCCGCGACGAGTGAGCCCGGGGGCACCCGCATACCCTGGGGCACCAGGGCCTGGGCGGCCACCAGTGAACCGGTGCCGATCACCGCGCCGTTCAGGACCGTGGCGCCCATGCCGATCAGCGAGTCGTCCTCGACGGTGCAGCCGTGCAGGACGGCGTTGTGGCCGACCGAGACGCGCTCCCCGATCGTGATGGGGAAGCCCGGGTCGACGTGCAGGCTGCAGTTGTCCTGGATGTTGCTGTCGGCGCCCACGACGATGGGCCCGCAGTCGGCGCGCAGCACCGCGCCGTACCAGGTGCTCGCCCCGGCCCCCAGGGTCACCTCACCGATCACGACGGACGTCGGCGCGGTGAACGCGTCCTGATCGATCTTCGGGTCCTTGCCGCCGATGCCGGTGATGAGTGCCTCGTGGCCCATCGACTCGCTCCCTCTTCGCTGCGTCTGTCTGCGTCACGCCTGACGGCACGGTACGGGACGAGGGAGCGCGCGCAGCCGTGTGGGGCGAAGATCACAGGCCATGGGCCTGCGGGGTGTGATGGCACTGAGTAACGTGAGCGCGTGCCGAAGAACAGGAACACGTTCTCATCCCTTGCCGCCGTGCCGCGCAGGGTCGCCCAGCGCGCCGTCCACGCGGGCTGGGACTGGGTGCAGCGCACGGGCGCGGTGACCGCCGCGCACCCCGGCCGGCTGCGATTCGGCGCGCTCGGTGAGGGCACCAAGCTCGCGTTCCCGCAGGGCACGGTCTTCGGGGAGCCGTGGATCAGGATCGGCGACCACTGCATCGTGGGCCAGCACGTGACGCTCACCGCGGGCATGATGCCCGACCTCGACCTCGGGCCCGAGCCGATCCTGCGCCTCGGCAACGGCGTCGTACTGGGCCGCGGCAGCCACGTCATCGCGGACACGACGGTCTCCATCGGGGACGACTGCTACTTCGGGCCCTATGTGTACGTGACCTCCACCAATCACTCGTACGACGATCCGCATACGCCCATCGGCAAGCAGTGGCCCCGGATGGAGCCGGTGGAGATCGGGCCCGGCTGTTGGGTGGGGACCGGCGCGGTGATCCTGCCCGGCGCCCGGATCGGGCGGAACGTGGTGGTCGCCGCGGGGGCGGTGGTGCGGGGCGAGGTGCCCGACCACGCGGTGGTGGCCGGGGCGCCCGCGCGGGTCGTGCGCACGTGGGACGCGGAACAGGGGTGGCAGCCGCCGCTGCGGACACCGGCACCGGTGCCGATTCCCGACGGGGTCACGCCGGAACAGTTGCTCGCGCTGGGGGAGTTGGGGGAGGGCTGAGTCACGCCCACCCCGTGCGCCCGGCGGGCACCGCGCCCCTCAGCTCGCCAGGAGCACCGTGCCCACCAGGGCCAGGCCCGCGCCCGCCGCCTGGATCGCGCGCAGTCGCTCGTCGAGCACGACGCGCGCCGCCAGCGCTGTGACCACCGGGTAGACGGAGGAGAGGACCGCCGCGACCGTGACGGGACCGTGCTGGGCGGCGACCGAGTACGTGCCGTTGGCGGCGACGTCCGCGAGGCCGACGAAGGCGAGGGCCGGCAGGGCCGCCCACAGGATGCCCGTGCCGGCGCCCGCGGGCAGCGCCCTGCCGCCGCGTCGCACGGAGACGCAGAGTGCGGCCCCGCCCGCGGCCACGTTCGTCACGCGCTGCACGAAGAGCGCGAGGAAGAGTCCGGTCAGGCTGCTCGACGCCTCGGAGATCAGCGCCATCACCCCGCCGAAGCCGAACGCGGCGAGCAGGGTGAGCAGGACGGCCTGCCGCCGCACCGGGGCGCCGCGCAGCTCGGGTCCGCCCGCGAGGACGATGCCCGCGACCGCCACGGCGATGCCCGCGAACTGGGCGAGGCCCGGCCGCTCGCCGAGCAGCAGGCCGACGCCGACGGGCACGGCGACGCCGAGCGAGCCGAGCGGCGAGACGACGCCCATCGGGCCGAGGGCGAGGGCCTTGTAGAACGCGAGCATCGCGACCGGGCCGACCAGCCCCGCCGCCACCGCGAACCACAACTGCGGCCCCCACTCGGTCCACCCGCCGGTCGCGACGACGACGGCACCGAGCACGACGACCGCGATCGTCTGCGAGGCGACGACCACGGTGAGGGCGGGGACGCGTCGGGTCAGCAGTCCGCCGCCGAAGTCGGCAAGGCCCCACAGGAGGCTGGTGGCCAGGGCGAACAGTGCGGTCATCGGGGACCCTCGCAGTACAGTGTGTTGAACCATCTGGGATCATCAGGTGCACCACACCGTAGTTCAGTATCGTAGACTCTGTCATTCAATATATTGGACGGGAATGTGTCGGACCTCGACCAGCTGACGCAGTCGCTCGCGCGCAACCTCAAGCGCTGGCGCAACGAAAGGGGATTCACCCTCGACGCCCTGGCCGCCCGCGCGGGCGTGAGCCGCGGCATGATCATCCAGATCGAGCAGGCCAGGACCAACCCCAGCGTGGGTATCACGGTGAAGCTCGCGGACGCGCTGGGCGTCAGCATCACCACCCTCCTCGACCACGAACAGGGCTCCCACGTCCGGCTCGTACCCCCGGAGCAGGCGGTGCGCATGTGGTCCACGGAGGCCGGCAGCAGCACCACGCTCCTCGTGGGAACCGAGGCGCGGGGGCCGTTCGAACTGTGGTCCTGGCACCTGATGCCGGGCGAGGGAAGCGACTCCGACGCACATCCGCCGGGCACGGTCGAGCTGCTGCACGTGGTGCGGGGCGACCTGACCCTGATGGTGGACGGCGTCGAGCACGTCGTCCCGGCGGGGACGGCCGTCAGCTTCGAGTCGAACGTCCCGCACGGTTACCACAACAAGGGTGCCGAGCCCGTCGAGATGACGATGTCGGTATCGGTGCCGCCGGCCCACGCGGGCTCCTACTGAGGGACCCGGCCCGCGGGGTGCCGAGGGCTGTTAGCGTGCGGCCATGCGTGCTCCCCTCGGTGAATTCGACGTCGTCAGCCCCGCCCCCGAAGCCCTCGATCTGCTCGTCGCGCCCGTCGCCGACGCCGTGCGCGGGTGGGCCGGGCCCGTCCCCGCCGACGAACTGGTCCACGTGGACACCGACCCGCGCTGGGCCGACACCGCCACCTTCCTGGAGCACTACGGCCCCGAGCTCCTCGCCCACTCGGCGAACTGCGTCGTCGTCGCGGGCAAGCGCGGCGGGGAGACCACGCTCGCCGCGTGTCTCGTCCTGTCCGGCACCCGCGTCGACGTCAACGGCGCCGTGCGCCGCCGACTCGGCGCGCGCAAGGCCTCGTTCGCGCCGATGGACACGGCCACGGGGGAGACCGGCATGGAGTACGGCGGCATCACGCCGATCGGGCTGCCCGCCGCGTGGCCCCTGCTGGTCGACGCCGCCGTCGCCGACCTGTCGTACGTCCTGGTGGGCAGCGGAAGCCGGCGCGGCAAGCTCATCGTGCCGGGCAAGGTGTTCGCCGGGCTGCCGAACGCGGTGGTCCTCGAAGGGCTCGGCGTCGCGGTCGAGGGCTGAGAGAGCGGCTGACGGCTGACGGGCTCGCGCCGAACGACCCACGCCTCATGGCCGTACCACCCACGCCGCATGGCCGTACGACCCACGCCGCATGGCCGTACGACCCACGCCGCATGGCCGTACGACCCACGCCGCATGGCCGTACGACCCACGCCGCATGGCCGCACGTCCCACGCTGCATGACCCACGCCGCGCGGCTCACATGTCGAGGCCGCCGCGCGCCACCAGCTGGCGCGCGATCACCGTGCGCTGGATCTCGTTGGTGCCCTCGCCGACGATCATCAACGGCGCGTCCCGGAAGTAGCGTTCGACGTCGAACTCCGTCGAATAGCCGTACCCGCCGTGGATGCGGACCGCGTCCAGGGTGATGCGCATCGCCGTCTCCGACGCGAAGAGCTTGGCCATCCCCGCCTCCATGTCCACCCGCCGCCCCGCGTCCGCCTCGCGGGCCGCGTGCAGGGTGAGCTGGCGCGCGGCGGAGAGCGAAGTGGCCATGTCCGCCAGGTAGTTGCCGATGGACTGGTGCTGCCAGATCGGGACGCCGAACGACTCGCGCTCCTGGGCGTAGCGCAACGCGTCCTCGAACGCGGCCCGCCCCACCCCCAGTGCACGGGCCGCGACCTGCAACCGCCCGGTCTCCAGGCCCTTCATCATCTGCCCGAACCCCCTGCCCTCGACGGCGCCGAGCAGCGCGGCCTCCGGGGCCCGGTAGCCCTGGAAGGACAACTCGCAGCTCTCCACGCCCTTGTAGCCGAGCTTCGGAAGGTCGCGGGAGACGGTCAGGCCCGGACCGTGCTCGACGAGGAGCAGGGAGATGCCGCGGTGGCGGGGTTCGGCATCCGGGTCGGTCTTGCAGAGCAGCGCGATCAGCTGCGAGCGGCGCGAGTTGGTGATCCAGGTCTTCGCCCCGTCGACGACGTATCCCGCACCGTCCTCCGTGCGGCGGGCCACCGTGCGCAGCGCCTGCAGGTCCGAGCCGCCGCCCGGCTCGGTCAGCGCCATCGTGGCGCGCACCTCGCCGGTCGCCATGCGCGGCAGCCAGCGGTGCCGCTGCTCCGGCGTGCCGAAGTGCGAGAGCAGTCTGGCGACGACCGTGTGGCCGCCCATCGCCCCGGCCAGACTCATCCAGCCGCGCGCCAGTTCCTCGGTGACCAGGACGTAGCAGGGGGTCGATACGGCGCTCCCGCCGAACTCCTCGGGGACGGCCAGGCCGAAGACGCCGAGCTCCTTCATCCCTTCGATGAGGGCTTCGGGATAGGTGTCGGCGTGCTCCAGCTCGCGCACGACCGGCCGGACCTCCCGGTCGACGAAGTCACGTACGGTCGCGACGACCAGCCGCTCCTCGGCCGGGAGGGTGTCAAGGGCGCTCACCGGCAGACTCCCTCGGCGCGCAGCCGTGCGATGTCGTCCGGGCCGCGGCCCAGTTCGGCGAGGATCGCTTCGGTGTGCTCGCCCGCCGCCGGGACCGGATCCATGCGCGGGACGACGCCGGAGAGGACGGCCGGGGGCAGCAGGGCCTGTACGGGCTCGTGCGTGCCCGGCACGTGGATGTCCTGCCAGCGCCCGCGCTCGGTGAGCACGGGGTGGGCCAGGAACTCGGGGACCGAGTTGACGCCCGCGTTCGCGATGCCCGTGCGGTCGAGCAGCTTCATCGCCTCGTCGCTGCCGAGCTCCGCGAAGCGCGCGGCGATGATCGCGTCGAGCGCCTCGCGGTGCGCCACCCGGTCGGAGCCGGTGGCGAAGCGCGGGTCGTCCGCCAGCTCGGGCCTGCCGATGAAGTCCGCGCACAGAGCGGCCCATTCGCGTTCGTTCTGCACGGAGAGCAGCACGTCCTTGCCGTCGGAGGCGGTGAAGGGGCCGTAGGGCGCGACCGTCGCGTGCCGGGCGCCGACGCGGGGCGGCTGGGTGCCGCCGTAGCGCGTGTAGTACGCGGGCTGGCCCATCCACTCGGCGAGCGCGTCGAAGAGCGACACCTCGACGGTGGGTGCGCGGCCGGTCGTCGCCCGGGTGAACAGCGCCGACAGGATGCCGCTGTAGGCGTACATCCCGCCCGCGATGTCGGCCACCGAGATCCCCACCCGCACGGCCTCGTCCGGGGTGCCGGTGAGCTGGAGCAGGCCGGTCTGGCACTGCACGAGCAGGTCGTACGCCTTGCGGTCCGCCCAGGGCCCGTCCGTGCCGTAGCCGCTGATCGTGCAGGGGACCAGGGACGGGTGGCGCTCCTGCAGTGCGTCCGCGCCCAGGCCCATGCGGGTGGCGGCGCCCGGGGCGAGGTTCTGCACGAAAACGTCGGCGCCCGCGAGGAGTTCCTCCAGGATCTCCCTGCCCCGCTCCGACTTGAGGTCCAGGGTGAGCGACTCCTTGGACCTGTTCAGCCAGACGAAGTAGCTGGCCTGGCCGTGCACGGTGGTGTCGTAGCGGCGGGCGAAGTCGCCGCCGCCGGGTCGCTCGACCTTGATCACCCGGGCGCCGAGATCGGCGAGCTGCCGGGTGGCGAAGGGGGCCGCGACGGCCTGCTCCAGGCTGACGACCGTGATCCCGGCGAGGGGGCGGGGAGGGGGAGGTGGCATGCCGCGTTTGTACGGCCAAACAGGGGGTGGGTCAATGACGGGTCTGCCGGGGAGCGGCCCTGTTTCGCCAGGTGCCGGGGGTGCGAAGGCCCGATCCCGACGCGCGCCGGACGGCGGCGCGATGCGCGCCTGAAGCGTGCAGTTCAGCCGGCGCCGTCACCGTGCTGCGTGGGTGGGGGCGCGGACGGGTGCGGCGCCGGCCCTCCCGCGCGTCTCGTCCCCATCGCAGCCACCCGCTCCGCTCGACGCTCGACTCGTCCCCACCGGACCTGTCGCACCTGCCCCACCCACCGTCCCCGTCGTCCCCGCTCGGCGCGGAGTCACCGCGCCCAGCACCCCTGCCAGTACCCCGTCGTCCCTTTCGCCTTCGTCGCCCCTCGCACCTCCGTCGTCCCCCTCGTCTCGTACCCCATCGAACCGAGAAACGGAACTGTCATGAACTCGACACCGCTCGTCGCGACGGCCGTCACCAGCTCGTACGTCACCTCCGTCGCGGACACCGCCGAACAGATCAGGGCCGCCCAACGGCTGCGTCACCGCGTCTTCGCCGGGGAGATGGGTGCCGTCCTCGACACGCCCCTGGCCGGTCACGACGTCGACGCCTTCGACGACCTGGCCGACCACCTGATCGTCACCGACACCTCGACCGGCGAAGTCGTCGGCACGTACCGACTGCTGCCGCCCGGCAGGGCCGAACGGTCCTACTCCGACGGGGAGTTCGATCTGCGTGCGCTCAGCAACATCCGCGGGGCGACCGTGGAGGCGGGCCGCTCCTGCGTCCACCCCGACCACCGTTCCGGCGCCGTCATCAACCTCATGTGGTCCGCGCTGGCCCGCTACGTCCTGCTCTCCGGCCACCGTTACCTGGCCGGCTGCGCCTCCGTGCCGCTGGCCGACGGCGGCCGCGCGGCCGCCGGTGCCTGGCTGCTCGGCACCGCCAAGCACGCGTCGCCGCCCGAGCTGCGGGTGTACCCCCGGCGCCCCTGGACCCCCGAAGGCCCCACGCCGGAGCGCCCGGTCCACGCCGACCTGCCGCCCCTGCTGCGTGGCTACCTCCGCCTCGGCGCGTGGGTGTGCGGGGCCCCCGCGCACGACCCCGAGTTCGACGTCGCGGACTTCTTCGTGCTCCTCGACACCGAGCGGCTGAGCGCGCGCCACCGCCGGTACTTCCTCGGGGAGGACGCGCGGTGAGCCCCTGGACGGTCGACCGCGGCTGCCCGGCGAGCTGCGCCCTCGACCCGGATCCGCGCGTGCCGCTGGGTGAACTCGCCCGCCGGTACGCGATGTTGACGTACACCCTGACCAGGGTGGTCGCCCGGGGCGAGCGGCTCGCCGAACCCGCGGCCCTGCGGACCGAGGCGCGTGCGGTGCTCGGCGCCCTCGGGGTGGGCCTGGAAGTGGCGGGCGCCGAGCGGCTCGGCGCCGGGGGAGACGGCACCGGAACCCTGGTCGTCGCCAACCACATCTCCTGGCTCGACGTCATCGCCCTGCTCGCCGTGGAACCGGTGACCGTCCTCGCCAAGCGCGAGGTGGGTCAGTGGCCGGGGGTCGGCACGCTGGTCCGGCGCGTGGGCACGCAGTTCATCGACCGGGACGGCAGTCCGCGCCGACTTCCGCACGTCATAGCCGAGGTGACCGACGCGCTGCGGTCCGGTACCTCCGTTCTCGTCTTCCCGCAGGCCACGACCTGGTGTTCGGTGACGGGCGGGCGCTTCCGGCGGGCCGCCTTCCAGGCCGCGGTCGACGCGGGCGCGCCCGTGCGACCGGTGACGGTCGCGTACCGGCAGGGCGGCGCCCCGAGCACCGCCGCCGCCTTCCTCGGCGAGGAGGACTTCACCGCGTCACTGCGCCGGGTGGCCGGCGCACGCGGCCTCGGGGTGCGGATTACCGTGCACGCGCCGATGCGGGGTGACGACCGGCGGGCGCTGGCAGCCGGCGCAAGGGCCGCGGTCCTCGCGGGAGGTGTGGGAGCTGCGGGAGGCGGGGGATGCGCGGAGTGCGAAGGGTTGACCCTTCAAGGAAGGGCTCCTAGGGTCCGACTGCAACAAGTTGCTGCAAGGTGGCGGAAGCTTGCATAGAGCCGTCAAAGGAGGGGCCTGGTAAGGGACTTGGAACACCCGCACTCCCACCGGGCCCTTCCCTCCCCCCTCCGCCTCCCCCCACCTCTCATTCCCCCCACACACAGGAGGCCTTCGATGCACGGCCGTATATCGAGACCCCGCAGGATCGCCGTCATGGGCGCCGCGCTGGCGGTGGGCGCCGCGGGCAGTCTCGCCGTAGGAGCCCAGCAGCCGAGCGAGGCGGCACCGGTCAAGGAGAGGGCGGCAGCCGGTGAGAAGGACGTCACGGCGGTGATGTTCGAGTGGAGCTTCGACTCCATCGCGAAGGCGTGCACGGACACGCTCGGCCCCGCCGGGTACGGGTACGTCCAGACCTCGCCCCCGCAGGAGCGCGTCACCGGTCCGGCGTGGTGGACCGCCTACCAGCCGGTCAGCTACAGGATCGCCTCCCGGCTCGGCGACCGCGCCGCGTTCAAGCGCATGGTCGACACCTGCCACGCGGCGGGCGTGAAGGTCGTCGCCGACACGGTCATCAACCACATGACCAACGCCGAGGGCACCGGATCCGGTGGGACGCGGTTCACGAAGTACGACTACCCCGGTACCTACGGCGACGCGGACATGGACGACTGCAAGAAGGAGATCCAGGACTACACGAAGCGGGAGGAGACGCAGCACTGCGAACTCGGCGGCCTCGCCGACCTGGACACCGGTGAGGAGTACGTCCGCACGACGATCGCCGGGTACATGAACGACCTCATCGGCCTCGGGGTCGACGGCTTCCGCGTCGACGCGGCCAAGCACATGCCCGCGGACGACCTCAAGGCGATCAAGTCGCGGCTGAGCGACCCGGACGCGTACTGGAAGCAGGAGACGCTGCCCGGGCCCGGCGAGGACGTCCAGCCCGGCGAGTACACCGGGACCGGGGACGTACAGGAGTTCCCGTACGCGTACGACCTCAAGGGAGCCTTCGAGGGCGGCGGTCCGGCCGGGCTGAAGAACATCGCCGACGGCAAGCTGCCGTCCGGGTCGGCCGCCGTGTTCGTCGCCAACCACGACACCGAGCGGCAGGGCAACGTCCTCACCTACAAGCAGGGCGCGCCCTACACCCTCGCCCACGTCTTCATGCTGGCCTTTCCCTACGGCTCCCCGGACGTCCACTCCGGCTACGCGTTCACCGGCAAGGACGAGGGCCCGCCCGACGACGGCAAGGCCGACTGCTCCGGCGGGGCGTGGGTGTGCCAGCACGCGCAGCGGGAGATCGCGAGCATGGTCGCGTTCCGCGCCGAGGCGGGCGACGCCGAGGTCACCGACTGGTGGGACAACGGCGGCAGCGGCATCGCGTTCGGCCGCGGCGACAAGGCCTTCGTCGCGATCAACGCGGGCGAGGGCGAGCTGAAGGAGACCTTCAAGACGTCGTTGCCGGCGGGCGAGTACTGCGACGTGCAGTCCGGCAGGCCCGTGACCGTCGACGACGGGGGCGCTCTGGCGGCCACCGTCGGCGCGAAGAGCGCCCTCGCCGTCCACGTGGGCGCCAAGTCCTGTGCGGGCGAAGGGAGCTGAGCACCCGTCGGTCGATCCCGGCGGCGGTGCGTGTGTCTCCGTACGCGCGTGCCGGGTTCGCGCCGGACCGGTCAGGAAGCCGGTTGTTCCCTGCGTCCGGACCCCGTGGATCCCCGCACCACCAGCTCCGGCAGGAAGACGAACTCCCCGTGCGGGGCGGGCGTTCCGCCGACCTCCTCCAGCAGCGCACGGACCGCCGCCTGGCCCATCGCCTGCACGGGCTGGCGGATCGTGGTCAGCGGCGGATCGGTGAAGGCGATCAGCGGGGAGTCGTCGAACCCGACGACCGAGATGTCGCGGGGGACGGTGAGACCCAGGTCGCGGGCGGCCCGGATGGCGCCGAGCGCCATCATGTCGCTGGCGCACACGACGGCGGTGCAGCCGCGGTTGATGAGGGTGGTGGCCGCGGCCTGACCGCCCTCCAGGGTGTAGAGGGAGTGCTGGATCAGCTCGGCCGACTCCTCGTCGGTGAGGCCGAGGCGCTCGTGCAGACCGAGCAGGAAGCCCTCGATCTTGCGCACCACCGGCACGAACCGCCTGGGGCCGACCGCGAGCCCGATGCGGGTGTGCCCGAGCGAGGTCAGGTGGGTGACGGCCAGGCGCACGGCGGCGCGGTCGTCGGTCGAGACGAAGGGCGCCGCCACGTCGGGGGAGAAGCCGTTGACGAGTACATAGGGGACGCCCTGGGCGCGCAGGGCGTCGTAGCGCGTCATGTCGGCGGTGGTGTCCGCGTGCAGCCCGGAGACGAAGACGATGCCGCTGACCCCGCGGTCCACCAGCATCTCGGTGAGCTCGTCCTCGGTGGAGCCGCCGGGCGTCTGCGTGGCGAGCACCGGCGTGTAGCCCTGGCGGGTCAGGGCCTGCGCGATGACCTGGGCGAACGCGGGGAAGATCGGGTTGTCCAACTCGGGCGTGATGAGGCCGACGAGCCCCGCGCTGCGCCGGCGCAGGCGCACCGGGCGCTCGTAGCCGAGCACGTCGAGGGCGGCGAGGACCGCCTCGCGGGTGCCCACGGCCACGCCGGGCTTGCCGTTGAGGACGCGGCTCACGGTGGCTTCGCTGACCCCCGCGTGGGCTGCGATGTCGACGAGCCGTGCGGTCATGGCACCGGACTGTACCGGTGATCCGGGGGATTGCACACAGCCGGTGAAGGCTTGCGGGAAGATCCGTCTTGCAAGAGCCTTGCAGGCGGCTTCGCGGGCCTGTCCGTCGCAGGTCGATGCCCTCGGCGTCACGGTTGTCGCAGACCAGAGGCCATACACAGCGCGAGAGTCGTGGGTCAGATGCGCCGTCAAGCGTGGTCCCGGCAACGGTAAGGACACGCAGAAGTAACGATCACCAGAGCTTGCAGAAATATTTCGCAAGGTCTTTCGGCGGCATTGCAACGCTGTTACGTTCCTGGCAACCCGGCGGCGCCGCGTCCAGAGCGGCCAGCAGGAGGCACCTCTTCGTCTCCCCGTGATTCCGGGATCAGTTGAAGGAGTTCACATGCGGCGTGGCATAGCGGCCACCGGGCTGATCGCGGCCCTGGCCATGACAGCGGCAGCGTGCGGGAGCGACGACGAGGGCAGCGGCGGCAGCAAGGGAGGCAAGCTCTCCGGCACCGTCACCTTCTGGGACACCTCGAACGACGCCGAGAAGGGCGCGTACCAGAAGATCGCCAAGGGCTTCGAGAAGCTGCACCCCGGTGTCGAGGTCAACTATGTGAACGTCCCGTTCGGCGAGGCCAACGCCAAGTTCAAGAACGCGGCCGGGGGCAACTCCGGCGCCCCGGACGTGATGCGCACCGAGGTCGCCTGGACCCAGGACTTCGCCTCGCTCGGCTACCTCGCCCCGCTCGACGGCACGGTCGCGCTCGACAAGGCCGACGACTACCTCCCGCAGGCGGCCGCGAGCACCGAATTCAAGGGCAAGGTCTACGCCGCGCCGCAGACCATCGACACCCTGGCGCTCTTCTACAACAAGAAGATGCTCAAGGACGCCGGTGTCGAGGTGCCCACGTCGTTCGACGAGGTGAAGTCGGCCGCGAAGAAGATCAGTTCCAAGTCCGGCAAGACCGGTCTCTATCTGCGCGGCGACGACCCGTACTACTACCTCCCGTACCTCTACGGAGAGGGCGGCGACCTCCTGGACACCAAGAGCAAGAAGGTCACCGTCGACGACCCCGAGGGCGCCAAGGCGTTCGGGGTGATGAAGGACCTGGTCGACTCCAAGGCGGCGGTCACCGACGCGAGCGACGGCTACAACAACCAGCTCAACGCCTTCAAGGACGGCGACGTCGCGATGGCGCTCGACGGCCCCTGGTCCATCGAGGGCGCCCTGAAGGGCAAGGAGTTCAAGGACGACAAGGGCAACCTCGGTGTCGCCCCCGCCCCGGCGGGCAGCGCGCGTCAGGGCGCCCCGCAGGGCGGCTGGAACCTCGCCGCGTACGCCGGTTCCTCGAACCTCGACGCGTCCTACGCGTTCATCAAGTACATGAGCTCGGCCAAGGTGCAGCAGGAGACCACCGAGCAGCTCAGCCTGCTGCCGACCCGCACCTCCGTCTACGACGTGAAGTCCGTCAAGGACAACCAGATGGTGCAGTTCTTCAAGCCCGCCGTGGAGAAGTCCGTGCAGCGCCCGTGGATCCCGGAGGCCAACGCGCTCTTCGAGCCGATCCGGCTGCAGCTGGAGAAGGTGCTCAGCGGCAAGGCCTCGCCCGAGAAGGGCGCCCGGGGCGTCGGTGACGCCTACCGCAAGCTCCTCAAGGACTACAAGTAACCGCGTGACAGGGACGACGAGGAACAAGGAGGGCTGACCGACCCATGGCTGTCGAGACCGGCCGGCCGGTGGCGAAGGCCGCAGACGCGAGGAGCGTCCGCGGCCGCGGCCACCGGCCCGGCAAGAACCCGGGGCGGTTGCGCAGGGCGTTCGCCACCCACTGGTACGCGTGGGCCATGGTCGCTCCCGTCGTACTCGTGATCGGCGTGATCGTCGGGTACCCGCTGGTGCGCGGCGTGTATCTGTCGACCACCAACGCCAACGAGGCGAACGTCGAACGGCACATCGGTGTCAACGACATCCCGGCCACGTACGAGTCCGTCGGTCTCGACAACTACCAGTCGATCCTGACCGACGGCGTCTTCTGGGACCGGCTCACCTGGACCGTGGTGTGGACCGTCTCCTGCGTCGCGCTCTCCTTCGTGCTCGGTCTCGCGCTCGCCACCATGCTCAACCGCAAGCTGGCGGGACGCTCCTTCTACCGGATGGCGCTGATCCTGCCGTGGGCGGTGCCGGCCTTCGTCTCCGTCTTCACCTGGCGGCTGCTCTTCAACGAGAAGAAGGGGATCCTCAACAAGATCCTCGAGGGCGGCGGCATCGACGCGGTCCCGTGGCTCAACGACCCGACCTGGGCCAAGATCTCGGTGATCACCGTCAACGTCTGGCTCGGCGTGCCCTTCATGCTGGTGGCCATGCTCGGCGGCCTGCAGTCCATTGCGGGCGAGCTGTACGAGGCGGCCGAGATGGACGGCGCCAACGCCTGGCAGCGCTTCAGGCACATCACCCTGCCGGGGCTGCGTTCCGTGGCGAGCACGGTGATCCTGATCAGCGGCATCTGGACGTTCAACATGTTCCCGGTGATCTTCCTGCTGACCAGGGGCGGTCCCGGGGACGCCACCGAGATCCTCGTGACGTACGCCTATCGGCTCTCGTTCGTCGTCAGTCCACGCGACTTCGCGGGCTCCGCGGCCTGGGGAGTGCTCATCCTGGCCCTCCTGTCGATCATCGCGGTGGCCTACCGCCGCGCGCTCCGCAAGCAGGGAGAGGTGTGGTGACCGCAGTGCGGACGAAGGCACATGAGCAGGGGAACAAGCGGGAGAGGGTGATGAGGGCCCGGGGGCGCGACGAGCGGGGACCGCTCGCGTCGGTCGCCCTGCACGCGACCCTGCTGATCGCCGCTGCCGTCGCGGTGGGACCTCCGCTGTGGCTCCTGATCACCTCGTTCAAGCCGGAGAGCGAGGCCTTCTCCACCGATCTGGTGAAGGACTTCACCCTCGGCAACTACGACCACGTCCTGAACGACACCGAGTTCCCGAACTGGCTGCTCAACTCCCTCGTGGTCGTCGGCCTGACCACGGTCATCGGCGTCTTCATCGCGGCGACCACCGGCTATGCGGTGAGCCGCTTCACGTTCCCCGGCATGCGGCCGCTGATGTGGCTGCTGCTGATCACCCAGATGTTCCCGGTCGCGGTGCTCATCGTGCCGCTGTACAACCTCCTCGCCAATCTCGGCCTGCTCAATCAGCCCGTCGGGCTCGTCGTCACGTACCTGACGATCGCCGTGCCGTTCTGCGCCTGGATGATGAAGGGCTACTTCGACACCATCCCGGTCGAGATCGACGAGGCCGGACGGGTCGACGGGCTCAACCCGTTCGGCACCTTCTGGCGGCTCATCGTGCCGCTCGCCAAGCCGGGCCTCGCCGTCACCGGCTTCTACAGCTTCATCACCGGCTGGGCCGAGGTCGCCTACGCGTCCGCCTTCATGACCGGCGAGGAGAACCTCACGCTCGCCGGCGGCCTGCAGACGTTCGTCAACCAGTACACCAGCGACTGGGGCTCGCTGACCGCGTCCGCCGTGATCGTCGCGGTGCCCGCCGCGATCATCTTCGGCTTCGCCCAGCGCCACCTCGTCTCCGGCCTGACGGCGGGCGCGACGAAGTCCTGAGGCGTCATCCCGCGACCCGCGACCGCCGACCCGCGACCCGCACGGTGCGCACGCACGTCGGCGGCGCCGGACCGACACCGTCCGGCGCCGCCCCCACCACACTCGATCCCCAGGGAAGACATGACCCAGCACCTCGCCGCCCCTGCCGCCCCCACCGCCGAGACGCGCACGGACTGGTGGCGCGACGCGGTGATCTACCAGGTGTACCCGCGCAGCTTCGCCGACGGCGACGGCGACGGCATGGGGGACCTGCGGGGCATCCGCAGCCGGCTGCCGTACCTCAGGGACCTCGGCGTCGACGCCGTCTGGCTCTCCCCCTTCTACGCGTCGCCGCAGGCCGACGCCGGCTACGACGTCGCCGACTACCGCGCCATCGACCCGATGTTCGGCAACCTCCTGGACGCCGACGCGGTCATCCGCGACGCCCACGAACTCGGCCTGCGCATCCTCGTGGACCTCGTGCCCAACCACTCATCGGACCGGCACGACTGGTTCCGGCGCGCGCTGCGCGAGGGCCCGGGGTCCCCGCTCCGGGAGCGCTACCACTTCCGCCCCGGCCAGGGCGCCGACGGCGAACTCCCGCCCAACGACTGGGAGTCCATCTTCGGCGGCCCCGCCTGGACCCGCGTCGATGACGGCGAGTGGTACCTCCACCTCTTCGCGCCCGAACAGCCCGACTTCAACTGGGAACACCCGGCCGTCCACGACGAGTTCCGCTCGATCCTGCGCTTCTGGCTCGACATGGGTGTCGACGGCTTCCGGGTCGACGTGGCCCACGGCCTCGTCAAGGAGCACGGCCTGCCCGACATCGGCAGCCGCGACCAGCTCAAGCTGCTCGGCAACGACGTCATGCCGTTCTTCGACCAGGACGGCGTGCACGCGATCTACCGCAGCTGGCGCGAGGTACTCGAGGAGTACGAGGGCGAGCGCATCCTCGTCGCCGAGGCGTGGACGCCGACCGTCGAGCGCTCCGCCCACTACGTGCGCCCCGACGAGATGCACCAGGCCTTCAACTTCCAGTACCTGGGCACCTCGTGGGACGCCGCCGAACTGCGCGGGGTCATCGACGTGTCGCTGGCCGCGATGCGGCCCGTGGGCGCCCCCGCCACCTGGGTGCTCTCCAACCACGACGTGACCCGGCACGCCACGCGGCTCGCCAACCCGCCGGGCCTCGGCACGCAGTTGCGGACCGCGGGCGACCGCGAGCTCGGCCTGCGCCGCGCCCGTGCCGCGACCCTGCTGATGCTGGCGCTGCCCGGTTCCGCCTACCTCTACCAGGGCGAGGAACTGGGTCTGCCCGACGTCACCGACCTGCCCGACGAGGCGCGTCAGGACCCCTCCTTCCACCGGGCCGACGGCCAGGACGGGTTCCGGGACGGCTGCCGGGTGCCCATCCCGTGGACCACCGACGGCCCGTCGTACGGCTTCGGCACGGGCGGCAGCTGGCTGCCGCAGCCCGCCGGGTGGGGCGCGCTGAGCGTGCAGGCCCAGACCGGGGACCCCGGCTCGACCCTGGAGCTGTACCGTGACGCGCTCGCCGTGCGCCGCGCGGAACCAGGGCTCGGCGCGGGCGGCGCCATCGAGTGGCTGGACGCCCCCGACGGCGTGCTCGCCTTCGCCCGCGAGGGCTTCGTGTGCACCGTGAACACCACCGGCGAGGACGTACGGATCCCCGCACCCGGCCGTGTCCTGCTCGCCGCCGAGCCGGTGGAGACCGTGGCGGGAACCGTGCGGCTGCCCGCGGACACCACCGTCTGGTGGGCGGTGTGACACTCCCCGCCGGGCCGCGGGACGCGCACCGGGGCGCCCCGCGGCTCCTGGACATCGCGGCCCAGGCCGGCGTCAGCGAGGCCACCGCCAGCCGGGTGCTCAACGGCAAGGCGGGGGTCGCGGCGGGCACCAGGCGCCGGGTGCTCGCCGCCCTGGACGTCCTCGGGTACGAGCGGCCCGTCCGGCTGAGGAGGCGCAGCGCCGGACTGGTGGGCCTGGTCATCCCCGAGCTCACCAACCCGATCTTCCCCGCGTTCGCGCAGGTCATCGAGCAGGTGCTCGCGGGGCACGGCTACACCCCGATGCTCTGCACCCAGATGCCGGGCGGCGCCACCGAGGACGAGCTGGTGGAGCAGCTGGAGGACCGCGGGGTCAGCGGCATCATCTTCCTGTCGGGGTTGCACGCCGACACGACCGCCGACCCCACCCGCTACCGCGAACTGGCCCGCCGCAAGGTCCCGTTCGTCCTGGTCAACGGCTACCACGAGGACATCCCGGTGTCCTTCGTCTCACCCGACGACCGCGCGGCCGTCCACATGGCGGTCCGCCACCTCGTGGAGCTGGGGCACGAGCGGATCGGCCTTGCCGTCGGCCCGACGCGGTACGTGCCCTCGCGGCGCAAGGCGGAGGGCTTCGCGGCGGCGCTGCACAGCATGCTCGGCCTGACCGCGACAGAGGCCGAACGGCTCGTGCAGCGGACGCTGTTCACGGTCGAGGGCGGCCAGGCCGCGGCCGGTGCCCTGCTGGACCTCGGGTGCACGGCGATGGTCTGCGGCAGCGACCTGATGGCGCTCGGCGCCGTCCGGACGGTGCGCGAGCGCGGGCTCGCGGTGCCCGGCGACGTCTCCGTGGTCGGGTTCGACGACTCGCAGCTCATCGCCTTCACCGATCCGCCGCTGACCACGGTGCGTCAGCCGGTGCAGGCCATGGCGACCGCGGCGGTG
Source organism: Streptomyces sp. NPDC040622 (assembly GCF_055593965.1). Taxonomy (NCBI): domain Bacteria; kingdom Bacillati; phylum Actinomycetota; class Actinomycetes; order Kitasatosporales; family Streptomycetaceae; genus Streptomyces; species Streptomyces sp. NPDC040622. Next base: position 95,503 of record NZ_JBVIXD010000001.1, read on the forward strand.
GGCGCCCTTCTGGAGGAGATCGACGGGAACCCCGTGCAGCGCACGGAGTTCGTCTTCCGGCCCGAGCTGGTCGTCCGCGGGTCCACGGCCCAGGCGCGCCGCTGAAACCAGCATCGCTGCAATCTCTTGCGGACGGCTTCAGGCCCCGCGTTTCCCCAGGATTTCCGGCCGGTGTCCAGAGGGTTGACCAAGTCCTTGGGGCGCCCTACGGTCCAACTCGCAACAAGTTGTGATGACTTGCTGAAAGCTCCTTCAACGCGCAGGAGGTACCGATGACAGACCGGACCGGCAAGCACCGCAGATCCGTCGCGACCGCGCTCGCCCTGCTGGCGGGCTTCGCGGGCAGCGTCGTGGGCGGGGCGCCGGCGGCCCAGGCCGCCCCGCCCGGCGGCAAGGACGTCACCGCCGTCCTCTTCGAGTGGAACTTCCGGTCGGTCGCCAAGGCCTGCACGGACCGGCTCGGCCCGGACGGCTACGGATACGTCCAGGTCTCCCCGCCCCAGGAGCGCATCCAGGGCGACGCGTGGTGGGCCGCCTACCAGCCCGTCAGCTACAGGATCGGCAGCCGTCTCGGTGACCGCGCCGCGTTCAAGGACATGGTCGACACCTGCCACTCGGCCGGGGTGAAGGTCGTCGCCGACGCGGTCATCAACCACATGACCAACGCCTCCGGCACCGGCTCCGCGGGCTCCCGCTTCACCAAGTACGACTACCCGGGCACGTACTCCGCCGCGGACATGAACGACTGCACGTCCGCCATCGGCAACTACCAGGACCGCTGGAACGTCCAGCACTGCGAACTGGGCGGCCTGGCCGACCTGGACACCGGCGAGGAGTACGTGCGCGGGCGCATCGCCGCCTACCTCGACGACCTGCTGTCGCTGGGCGTGGACGGCTTCCGCGTCGACGCGGCCAAGCACATCCCCGTGGACGACCTGAAGAACATCAAGTCGCGGCTGAGCGACCCCGGCGTGTACTGGAAGCAGGAGACGCTGTACGGCGCGGGGGAGACGGTCTCCCCGGGCGAGTACACGGCCACCGGGGACGTGCAGGAGTTCCGCTACGCCTGGGACCTGAAGCGGGTCTTCACCGACGAGAAGCTTGCCTACCTCAAGAACTTCGGCGAGGGCTGGGGGTATCTGCCGAGCGGCTCGGCCGCGGTCCTCGTCGCCAACCACGACACCGAGCGGCACGGCCAGACCCTCAGCTACAAGGACGGCGCGAACCACACCCTCGCGCACGTCTTCATGCTGGCCTGGCCCTACGGCTCGCCGGACGTCCACTCCGGCTACGAGTTCGGCGACGCCGACGCCGGATCACCCAACGGCGGCCAGGTGAAGGCCTGTTACCAGGACGGCTGGAAGTGTCAGCACGCCTGGCCGGAGATCCGCGCCATGGTCAAGTTCCGCAACGCCGCGAGCGGCACGCCGGTCACGAACTGGTGGGACAACGGCAGCGACGCCATCGCCTTCGGCCGGGGCGACAAGGCGTACGTCGTCGTCAACCACGAGGGCTCCGCCGTCAACCGCACCTTCCAGTCCTCCCTGGCGGCGGGCGCGTACTGCGACGTGCAGAGCGGCCGGAGCGTCGCCGTGGACGGTTCGGGCCGGTTCACCGCCTCCGTCGCCCCGAACACCGCCCTCGCGCTGCACGCCGGGGCGCGGAGCTGCTGACCGGCTCCCCTCATGACCGGCCGCCCGGCCCATCCCTGTCCCCGCGCCGGGCGGCCGTACCCCTCTCGTCACCCCTCAAGGAGAAACCCCCGTGACCGGCTCCCCGCGCCGTACCGCCGTGGCCGTGGCACTCGCCCTGCTGGCCGTGACCGCGCCCCTGACCGCGACGGCGAGCGCCGTGCCGCTCGCCCCGTCACAGCCGTCCGCCGCGGCCGACCCGGCCGACGGGCTCGACCTGTCGAAGGCGCGGGCCCAGTGGATCGACCGGTCCACCCTCGCCTGGGACACCGGTACGGGCACGGCGCACGAGCTGCTGTACGCGCCCCGGGGCGGCCTCACCGTCAAAGGCGGCGACGTCAGCGGTACGGCCCACCGGCTGCGGCTCACCCCGGTCGACGGCGGTCTCACCGCGGCGCAGCGGGCCAGGTTCCCGCACCTCAAGGGCTACGCCGCCTTCACCGTGGACCACCGGGACCGCGACCGGGTCCGCGCCGCCCTCACCGGCCAGCTCGTCGCCACCGGGCGCTCCGCCGACGGCACCCTGCGCGCCGCCACCGGCGTACAGACCCAGGGCGTCCTCGACGACCTGTACGGAGCCGCCGCGGGCAAGGCCACGCTCGGCCCGCGGTTCGGGCACGGCGGTACCACGCTCGCCGTCTGGGCCCCCACCGCGCAGCGCGTCGCCCTGGACATCGGCGGCCGCACCGTGGTGATGCGCCGCGACCGCGCCTCCGGCGTGTGGTCGGTGACCGGGCCCCGGAGCTGGCGGGGGAAGGCCTACCGGTACGCCGTCAAGGTGTGGGCGCCGAGCGTCCGGAAGGTCGTCACCAACAAGGTCACCGACCCCTACTCGACCGCCCTGAGCGCCGACTCCGCGCGCAGCCTCGCCGTCGACCTGGCGGACCCGGAGCTCGCGCCGAAGGGCTGGGCCGGCCTGCGCAAGCCGAGGGCGACGCCCCTGCGCGACGCGCAGATCCAGGAGCTGCACATCCGGGACTTCTCCGTCGAGGACCGCACCTCGGACCACCCCGGCCAGTACCTGGCGTTCGCCGACAAGACGTCCGACGGCATGCGGCACCTGCGCCGCCTCGCCCGCTCGGGCACCTCGTACGTGCACCTGCTGCCGGCCTTCGACATCGGCACCATCCCCGAGCGCGCCTCCGGACAGGACGGCCCCGACTGCGACTTGGCGTCCTATGCCCCCGACTCCGAAGAACAGCAGGCGTGCGTGTCCAAGAGCGCGGGCAAGGATGCCTACAACTGGGGCTACGACCCCTTGCACCACACCGTGCCGGAGGGTTCGTACGCGAGCGACCCCGAAGGCACCCGTCGCACGGTCGAGTTCCGCAGGATGGTGCAGGGGCTGAACGGCTCCGGCCTGCGCGCGGTGATGGACGTCGTCTACAACCACACCGTCGCGAGCGGCCAGGCCGGCAAGTCCGTCCTCGACAAGATCGTGCCCGGCTACTACCAGCGCCTGGACGCCGACGGCACGGTCGCCACCTCCACGTGCTGCGCCAACACGGCCCCCGAGAACACCATGATGGGCAAGCTCGTCGTCGACTCGATCGTCACCTGGGCCAGGGAGTACAAGGTCGACGGCTTCCGCTTCGACCTGATGGGACACCACCCCAAGGCCAACATCGTCGCCGTCCGCAAGGCCCTCGACGCGCTGACCGTGGCGAAGAACGGCGTCGACGGCAAGGACATCGTCCTGTACGGCGAGGGATGGAACTTCGGCGAGGTCGCCGACGACGCCCGCTTCGTCCAGGCCACCCAGAAGAACATGGCGGGCACCGGCGTCGCGACCTTCTCCGACCGCTCCCGCGACGCCCTGCGCGGCGGCGGCCCCTTCGACGCGGACCCGGGCGTGCAGGGCTTCGCCACCGGCCTGTACACCGACCCCAACTCCTCGAAGGCGAACGGCACGCCGGTCGAGCAGAAAGCGCGGCTCCTGCACTACCAGGACCTCATCAAGGTCGGCCTCGCGGGCCACCTCGCCGGCTTCACCTTCAAGGACTCCGCCGGCCGCAGGGTCACGGGCGCGCAGGTCGACTACAACGGCGCCCCGGCCGGATACGCGAAGGTTCCTGGCGACGCCCTCTCCTACGCCGACGCACACGACAACGAATCGCTGTACGACGCGCTCGCCTTCAAGCTGCCCGCGGGCACCTCGGCGGCCGACCGGGCCCGGATGCAGGTCCTCGCGATGGCCACCGCCTCGCTCTCCCAGGGGCCCGCGCTCTCCCAGGCGGGCACGGACCTGCTGCGCTCCAAGTCCCTGGACCGCAACTCCTACGACAGCGGCGACTGGTTCAACGCCATTCACTGGGACTGCCGCGCGGGCAACGGCTTCGGGCGCGGGCTGCCGCCGGCGGCCGACAACAAGGACAAGTGGCCCTACGCCAAGCCCCTGCTGGCGTCCGCGGCGGCGCTGACGCCCGGCTGCGCGGAGATCGAGGGGGCGTCGTCCGCGTACCAGGACCTGCTGAGGATACGGACGAGCGAGCCGGAGTTCTCCCTCGCCACGGCCGGACAGGTCCAGTCGGCGCTCTCCTTCCCGCTGTCCGGCACCGAGGGAGAGGTGCCCGGGGTCATCACCATGAAGCTCGGCGACCTCGTGATCGTGATCAACGCGAGCCCGGGGGCGCGGCGCCAGCACGTCGCCGCCGTCGAGGGCGCCCGGTACGCCCTGCATCCGGTGCAGGCCTCGGGCGCCGACCAGAAGGTCAAGTCATCGGCGTACGAGAGGAGTTCGGGTACCTTCACCGTCCCCGGGCGCACGGTCGCCGTCTTCCGGCGGGGCTGAGTGGTCCCGCCGCACGGGTGCGCCCTCTACCGGGCGATCCGCTTGAAGTTGTCGCCGAAGGTCCAGCCCTTCGACCCGTCCCAGTTGATGGACCAGGTCATCAGGCCCTTCAGTGCGCCGTTGTACGTGTTCCAGGCCTGGGCCACCAGGCTCGGGGACATGTAGCCGCCGCCGGCTCCCGGCTGGGCGGGGAGGCCCGGGACCTGCTTGTCGTAGGGGACCTTGATGGTGGTCCCCTGGATGACCAGGCCCTTGTTCAGGCAGTCGGTCTGGGCGGTGAAGCCCTGGACGGTACCGGCGGAGTAGGAGTCGCCGGAGCAGCCGTACATGCTTCCGTTGTAGTACTGCATGTTGAGCCACCACAGGCGGCCGTTGTCGGCGTACTTCTTGATGACGGGGAGGTAGGCACCCCAGATCGAGCCGTACACGACGCTGCCGCCGGTGACGTACGCGGTCTCCGGGGCCATCGTCAGGCCGAAGCCCGCGGGCATCTTGGCGAGCACGCCGTCGATGATGCGGATGAGGTTGGACTGCGAGGGCGACAACTGGTTGATGTTGCCGCTGCCCACGAGGCCGGTCTCGATGTCGATGTCGATCCCGTCGAAGTTGTACTTCTTCAGGATCGGCACGATCGTCTCGACGAAGCGGTCGGCGACCTTGCTGGAGCTCAGGTCGATCCCGGCCGCCGCGCCGCCGATGGACATCAGGATGGTGGCGCCGTCGGCCTTGGCCTGGCACATCTCGGCGGGCGTGGCGACCTTCACCGTCGCGTCCATGCCGTCCTCCCACAGCACGGTGCCGTCGGAGCGGATCACGGGGAAGGCCGCGTTGATCACGTTGTAGCCGTGCTCGCGCATGCGGGGGTCGGTGATCGGGGTCCAGCCGAACGGCGGGTGCACGCCGTTGGACGCGCCGTCCCAGTTCTCCCAGTACCCCTGGAGGACCTTGCCCGCGGGCTTCGCCTTGATCGCGCAGGTGTCGGCCTTGGGGGCGGGGGGATCGGCTGCGGCCGCGGCGGCCGGCAGCTGTGCGCAACAGATCAGTGCCAGGGCGGACCCCAGCAGGCGTACCGTCCGACCGATCACACTGTGCTCCCTGGGTGCGGTGGGGGACCTGGAGACGTGCCTGGTGCGGTGCGTCAACTTAGGCTGGACCAGACCAGTCGTCAATAGGTCTGTACCAAAGGGGAGTTGGTGTGCCGATGGAGCCCGGGCCGCGGCTCAGTCGTCCACCGGCAGGCCCTGTGGCTCCTTGATCCGTTTCATGATGATCTGCGAGTTGACCTCGGTGACTCCGGCGAGGGCCGTGAGCCGTTCGATCCAGAGGCGCTCGTACGCGGCGAGGTCGGCGACGGCGATGCGCAGCAGGCAGCCGGGGCTGCCGAACAGGCGGTGCGCCTCGATGACGTCCGGAATGTCCTGCAGGGCCGCCTCGAACGCCTCGACCGTCCCGCGGTCGCGCCGCACCTCGATGGAGACGAGCACTTCGAAGCCCCGGCCGACGGCCTCGGGGGCGACGACCGCGCGGTACCCCTGGATCACGCCGTCCAGCTCCAGCTGGCGCACCCGGCGCATGCACGGCGACGCGCTGAGGCCGACCCGGGCGGCCAGCTCTTGATTGGTCAGGCGGCCGTCGTTCTGCAGTTCGCGCAAGATATTGCGATCGATGTCGTCCATGACGCAATTATTGACCACTTGTGTTGCGGATGGATCGATTCTTGGCAAGCACATTGCGCGATGTTCGATCTATCCTTGCGTCGAGGCTGCCCACTGCTCAGGGGGCTGGAGTTCCTCGGGATCCCTGGGAGGTACAAGGTCGTGGAAACACACGCGCGCCGCGTCGTCGTCATCAGCACCGGCGGGACCATCGCCAGCCGCTGGCAGGGCACCGGTTTCGCCGCCGACGCCCCGGGTCGCGAGGTGCTCGCCACGGCTTCGATACCCCACGGCATACGCTCCGAGGTCATCGACCTGTTCAACGTGAACAGCCCCCGCCTGACCTCCGCGCAGCAGGTCACCCTGCTGCGCACCGTGCGCGAGGTGTTCGCCGACCCCGGCGTCGACGGCATCGTCGTCACCCACGGCACGGACACCCTGGAGGAGTCCGCGTTCCTCCTCGACCTCCACCACGACGACCCGCGCCCGGTCGTCTTCACCGGCGCGCAGAAGCCGCTCGGCGCCGAGGACGGCGACGGGCCCGGCAACCTCTACGACGCGCTGCTCACCGCCGCGACCGTGCGCGACCTCGGCGTCCTGGTCGTCTTCGACGGCAAGGTGCACGCCGCGCGCGGCACCGTGAAGACCCAGACCCTGGCCGCCGACGCCTTCGCCGACCCGTCCCGGCCGCCCGTCGGCAAGGTCGGCTTCGGCAAGGTCTCGATCCTGCACCGCCCGGCGCGCCCCGAGCCGCTGCCGCTTCCCGCGGAGCTGCCGACCGGGTCCCTGCCGCGCATCGACATGGTCATGCACCACGTCGACGCCGACCCGCTGTTCCTGGAGACCGCGGTCGAGGCGGGCGCCGCAGGCATCGTGCTCGTCGCCACCGGCGCGGGCAACGCCACCCCCGAGTTCGTCGCCGCCGTCACCGCCGCCATCGAGCGGGGCGTCGTCGTCGCCCTGACCACCCGCGTCCAGGCGGGACCCGTCACCGAGATCTACACGCACGGCGGCGCCGTCGACCTCTCCGCCGCCGGCGCGGTCCTCACCGGCACCCTGCGCGCGGGCCAGGTCCGCACCGCGCTCCTCGCCGCCCTGCTCTCGGCCGGCGACCCGGGCGCGCGCACGGCCGCTCTGCGCCGCATCGTCGCCGAACCGGCGGACCCCGCCGCCGACCGCGCCGCCTGAGCCGTCCGCCGACCGGACCCCAGCACCGCCCAGCACGTCTGCCGGAAGAGAACCACCATGACCGCCGCGCCCACCAGCGCCCCGCGCCGCGAGCACGACCTGCTCGGCGACCGTGACGTACCCGCCGACGCCTACTGGGGGATCCACTCCCTGCGCGCCACGGAGAACTTCCCCATCACGGGCATCCCGATCTCCGTGTACCCCCAGCTGATCGACGCGCTCGCCGCCGTCAAGGAGGCCGCCGCCCGCGCCAACGAGGAGCTGGGGCTGCTCCCGAAGGCCAAGGCCGACGCGATCGCCGCCGCCTGCCGGGAGATCCGCGCGGGACACCTGCACGACCAGTTCGTGGTCGACGTCATCCAGGGCGGCGCAGGCACCTCCACCAACATGAACGCCAACGAGGTCGTCGCCAACCGCGCCCTCGAACTCCTCGGCCACCCCAAGGGCGCGTACGGGCACCTGCACCCCAACGAGGACGTCAACCTCAGCCAGTCCACCAACGACGTCTACCCGACCGCCGTGAAGGTCGCGACGGTCAGCGCGGTGCACGGGCTGCTGCGTGCGATGGCGGTGGTGCAGGACGCGTTCGCCGCGAAGGCCCTGGAGTTCCGCGAGGTCCTGAAGATGGGGCGCACCCAGCTCCAGGACGCGGTGCCGATGACGCTCGGCCAGGAGTTCTCCGCGTACGCCGTGATGCTCGACGAGGACCGCATGCGGCTCGCCGAGGCCGTCGAGCTGATCCACGAGATCAACCTCGGCGCCACCGCCATCGGCACCGGCCTCAACGCCCCCGCCGGGTACGCCGAGACGGCCCGCCGCCACCTCGCCGACATCACCGGCATGCCGCTGGTGACCGCGGCCAACCTCGTCGAGGCGACGCAGGACTGCGGTGCCTTCGTGCACCTGTCCGGCGTCCTGAAGCGGATCGCGGTCAAGCTCTCCAAGAGCTGCAACGACCTGCGGCTGCTGTCGTCGGGCCCGCGCGCGGGGCTCAACGAGATCAACCTGCCGCCGGTGCAGGCCGGTTCGAGCATCATGCCGGGCAAGGTCAACCCGGTGATCCCCGAGGTCGTCAACCAGGTCGCCTTCGAGGTCATCGGCAACGACGTCACCATCACCATGGCCGCCGAGGCGGGCCAGCTCCAGCTCAACGCGTTCGAGCCGATCATCCTGCACTCGCTCGCCAAGAGCATCACCTCGTTGCGCGCGGCCTGCCTCACGCTCGCCGAGCGGTGCGTGGCGGGCATCACCGCCAACACGGAGGTGCTGCGCGCCTCGGTGGAGACCTCCATCGGCCTGGTCACCGCGCTCAACCCGCACATCGGCTACACCGCGGCCACCGAGATCGCCCAGGAGGCGCTCAGCACCGGCCGGGGCGTCGCCGAGCTGGTCCTGGAGAAGGGGCTGATGCCGGCGGAGCGGCTCGCGGAGCTGCTCACCCCCGAGCGGGTCGCCGGGGCGGCCTGAGCGGGGAACGCGCGGCCTGTCACCGCCGGCCGGGGGGGGAGGGGAAGAGCGGTCAGCGGCCGGACGTGAGCACGTCCAGGGCCGCCTGGGCCGTGAACTCGCGCTGGCCGCCCCGCACCAGCAGCTCCGCCGACGCGAACGCCTCGTCGTCCGCGTGGGCCGCGACGTACGGGATCGCGACGCACCGCATCCCGGCCGCGCGCGCCGCCAGCACGCCCGGGGCGGCGTCCTCGAAGACCACGCAGTCGGCGGGCTCCGCGCCGAGCAGCTCGGCCGCCGCGAGGAACACGTCCGGCGCCGGCTTGCCGCGCGGGACCTCCTCGGCCGAGACGAACGTGGTCAGCTGGGCGTCCAGGCCCGTGCCGGCCAGGATCGCCTCGATCGCGGCCCGGGAGGACCCGGACGCCACGGCCATCGGCACGCCCGCGTCGTGCAGGTGCTCGACGAGCTTGCGCATCTGCGGGTAGACGGGCGTGTCGGCGCGGGCCAGCGCCAGGTAGCGGCGGTCGAGATCGGCGAGCAGCTCGGCCACCGACGCCTCGATGCCGTACTCCTTCTTCCACAGCGCGAGCGTCTCGTGGGAGCTGATGCCGACGTACTGCTCGTTGTCGGCCCAGGTGTACGCCCGGCCCGTGCGGTCGGCGAGCAGGGCCCGCGACGCTTCGAAGTAGTGGGGTTCGCTGTCCACGAGGGTGCCGTCGAGATCGAGGACGACCGCGGTGCTGCCGAAGGTGCTCATGCCTCCAGCATGCCAAACGGCCAGGTCATCCCGGTCCGGCCGACGACCTGCCGACCGACTCGACGAGCGGGAGCAGGCGGTGCGGCACCCGCTCGCGCAGCGCCATCTCGGTCCGCGTGCGCACCACGCCCGGCAGGTTGATCAGCTCCTGGATGACGTCCTCCAGGTGCCCGTTGTCGCGGGCCGCGACCCGGGTCAGCAGGTCGCCGCCGCCCGTGATCGAGTGCGCCTCGATGATCTCGGGCACGGCGGCGAGCGCGTCCCCCACCTCGTCCAGGTGCCCCTGGGTGACCTCGATGTGGACGAAGGCGAGCACGGGGTGGCCGAGCGCGGCGGGGGAGAGGAACGGGCCCGTGCCGGTGATCACACCGTCCCGCTCCATGCGGTCGAGCCGCGCCTGCAGGGTGCCGCGGGCGATGCCGAGGATGCGCGCGTACTCGCGCAGGCTGGTGCGGGGCTGTTCCAGGAGCAGCCGCAGGATGCGGGTGTCGAGTTCGTCGACGGCCATGGTGCGAGATTCTCCCGGGTGGGCGGTGCTGATCGCTGGTGACTGTAGCCGCTGCGCCCGCCGCCGCGCCGCCGGCCGTACCGCGGGTGACATGCGAAGAGGGCCGGCCGGGGACGAGTCGATCGTCCCCGCCCGGCCCCCGTGGGCTACTTGGGCGTGACCCACACCTGGCGCTTGTTCGTGTTCGCCGTGTACAGCTGGACCTTCGTGCTGTTGGCGGTCGAGCCGCCCGTCACGTCGAGGACCTTGCCGGACGCGACGTGCACGATCTGGCCCTTGGCATTGACCGACCAGCGCTGCGACGCGTCACCGTTGCAGTCGTAGAGGCTGATCTTGTTGCCGTTGGTGCTCGCGTTGCGGTAGTTGTCCAGGCACTTGCCGAGCGAGCGGAAGGTGCCGTCCTTCTGCAGGATCCAGGACTGCCCCGGGCCCTTGTTGCAGGTGTACAGCTGGACCTGGGTGCCGTTGGCGGCCTTGCCGCCCTTGACGTCCAGGCACTTGGAGCCGATGCCCGTCACCTTGCCCTGCGGGGGCACCTTGGCGCCGCCGCCGCGGGCCAGGTGGCGCAGGCCCTGCACGTCGTACTGCTGGACGTAGGTGCCCGCGCGCTTGTCCGTGTAGGCGGTGACGGGGGTGCACATCACCGGGCTCTGTCCGGAGTCGGTGCCCTTGACGCAGTCCCCGCGCGTCGCGCTGCGGTTGGCGTGCGTGAGCCCCATCGTGTGCCCGAGCTCGTGGCTGATGTGGTTGCGCAGGTAGGGCTCGCCCCAGGCCGGGGCGGGCTTGCCCGCGGAGGTGAAGAACTCGTCGTCGATGTAGGCGTGTCCGCTGGTCACCGTGTCGGCGAGGGAGGCGGAGTAGAAGCCGCAGCTCAGGTTCTTGATGCCGGAGCCGTCACGGACGACCTTCCACCCGGTGGAGCCGCCGTCGGCCGGCGGGATGCAGGGGTGGTGCAGTACACCGATGATGATTTCGCCCCTGGGGCGGGTGTAGTCCCAGCCGACGGGGTTCGTGTCGACGGTCACCGGCAGCGTGGTGACGCGCTTGAGGTCCGCGGCGGACTTCTTCACGTACGGGCCGAGCCAGTCCACGGACTTCTTGTCGTAGAACTTGATGGTGTAGCCGGTGGCGAGGTACTTGGACATGCCGCCCGACTTCCAGCCCTCGCCCTGCGGCACGGCGGCCGCGGCCCGCCCGGAGGCGTTCGCCGAGAACCCCTCGGGCTGCGACTTCAGCGACATGACGCCGTCCTTGAACGTCGTGCCGTCCGTGCGGGAGGCGCCGAAGTCGGCCGTCGCGGGCTGCCCCGCGGCCGTCGGCCTGCCGTCGTCGTCACCGGTGCCGAACGCGGCGGGCGACAGCTGCACGCCCGCGACGATGGCCGCCGCGGCACCCACACCGGCCATCGCCATGCGGCGCTTGCGTGCGCCGCGCTTGCGTATGGAACTCAATTCCCCGTTGTCCTCTCACTGAAGAGCATGTGTCGGCCCCGGACCGCACGCGTGAGCGAACCCGGGGCCGAACAGATGATAGGCGTGAAGTGAGTGGCGGGTGCGGCCAGTTGGGCGTCAGTGCGCGTTCTCGGTCGGGCGCAGCCCCTTGGGGATCTTCGCCCAGGTGAGCACCGCGGCCGCGAGCGGCAGCGCGGCCGCCATCAGGAACGTCGGCGTCATCCCGGAGGTGAACGCCTCACCGGCCCGGGCCAGCAGTGCCGAACCGGCCGGTCCCGTCAGCTCGGAGGCCACCCGCGCCGCCTCGCCGATCGAGTCGCTCACGGCCGCCGTGGTGTCCGCCGTGAGGCCGAGGTCGGGCAGGTTCACGCGGTACAGCGCGGTGGCGATGCTGCCGAGTACGGCCACGCCCATCGCGGCCCCCAGTTCGTAACAGGTCTCCTCGACCGCCGCGGCACCACTGACGTCCTCGGCCGGAGTGGCGGCCATCAGCGTCACGGACGCGGCGGTCGTCGCGATGCCGACGCCGCAGCCGAGCACCGCGAGCGCCACCGCGATCCCGCCGTAGCCGAGCGGCCCCGACAGCTGGAGCAGCCACGGCAGGGCGAGCCCCGCCGTCATGAGCAGCAGACCGCCGCCCATGACGTGCCGGATCGGCAGGCGGTGCATCAGCGCCGGGGTGATCAGCGAGGTGAGGACCAGGCCCAGCGGCGCCGGCAGCAGTCGGACGCCCGCCTCCAGCGGGGTGTAGCCCTGCCCGTACTGGAACCACTGGGTGATCAGGAACAGTGCCGAGCCCAGCGCGATCATGCCGAGGAAGATCGAGGCCGCGGCGATGGCGAAGGGGCGGGAGGCGAAGAGGCGCACCCGCAGCAGCGGGTGTTCCAGACGCAGTTGGCGGCGGACGAAGACCGTCAGCGTGACCGCGGCGACGACAAGGAGCGCCCAGGCCGCGGGGTCGGCGGGGCCGCCCTTGCCGAGCTGCTTGATGCCGCCCGCGAGGGCGAGCATGCCGACGACGGACTGGCCGACGCCCCACCAGTCCCAGCGTCCCTGGCGGGGCTGGTGGGACTCGGGCAGGATCCACGCGCCGAGGGCGATGATCAGCAGGGCGACGGGGATGTTGATCAGGAACGCGGAGTGCCAGCCGTCGTGCTGGACCAGCAGGCCGCCGACGACCGGGCCGAGCGCCATGCCGCCGCCGAAGACGGCCGACCAGACCGCGTAGGCCAGGGCGCGCTCGCGGGCGTCGGTGAAGACGTTCCGCAGGATCGACAAGGTGGCCGGCATGATCGCCGCGCCACCCGCGCCGAGCAGCGCGCGGGCGGCGATGACCTGCCAGGCGGCCGTCGCGAAGACGGCGAGCAGCGAGGCCAGCGCGAAGATGCCGAAGCCGATCAGGAGCAGCCGCTTGCGGCCCCACCGGTCGCCGAGCGCGCCCGCGGTCACGAGGAGTCCGGAGAGCACGAGGGCGTAGATGTCGATGATCCACAGCTGCTGCACGGAGCTGGGCCGCAGATCGGCGACGAGGGACGGGAAGGCGACGTTCAGGATCGTGGTGTCCATGGCGATCAGCAGGAGACTGCCGGAGAGGATCGCGAGGACGGCCCAGCGCCGTGAATCACGTTGCGGGGTCATGTGGTGTAACACCTCAATTTCGAATGAGACATAAATGTCTCACATGAAACGCAGAGGTGTCTACTCGGTGTGATCGGTCCCGGTCAGCGCACGCGCCGGAGCGCCTCCCGGGTGAGGTCCGCGAGGGTCGGGTAGCCGTCGACGGCCATGAGCAGGTCGGCCTCGGCGAGGAGCGAGCGCAGCACGTGCGTGACGCCGTCGGCCCCGCCGATGCCGAGCCCGTAGGCGTACGGGCGGCCCACGCCGACCGCGGTGGCGCCGAGCGCGACGGCCTTGACGATGTCCGCGCCGCCGCGCACCCCCGAGTCGAAGAGGACGGGCAGCCCGTCGGCCGCCTCGACGACGTCGGGGAGCATGTCGAGCGCGGGCAGGCCGCCGTTGGCCTGGCGGCCGCCGTGGTTGGAGCAGTAGACGCCGTCCACCCCGCCGTCCCTGGCGCGGCGCACGTCCTCCGGGTGGCCGAGGCCCTTCACGATCAGCGGCAACGACGTCAGCGAGCGCAGCCACGGCAGGTCGTCCCAGGTGAGGGGGTTGCCGAAGACCTGTACCCACTGCAGGACCGCCGACTGCATGTCCTGCTCGGGGGTGGTGGACAGCCGGGCGCGGAAGACCGGGTCACTGGTGTAGTTGGCCAGGCAGTGGCCGCGCAGCTGCGGGAAGTTGGAGGTGCTCAGGTCGCGCGGGCGCCACCCCGTGATCCAGGTGTCCAGGGTGACGACGATCGCCTTGAACCCGGACTTCTCCGCCCGGCGCACCAGGCTCTCGGCGAGGGCGCGGTCGGTCGGCGTGTACAGCTGGAAGAAGCCGGGCGTATCGCCGAGCTCGGCGGCGACCTCCTCCATCGGGTCGGCGGACAGCGTGGAGGCGACCATCGGCACCCCGGTCCGCGCTGCCGCCCGCGCCGTCGCGAGATCGCCGTGCCCGTCCTGCGCGCAGATGCCGAGTACACCGATGGGTGCCATGAACAGGGGAGAGGGCAGCGTCATCCCGAACAGGTCGACGGACAGATCGCGCTCCGCCGCGCCCACGAACATGCGTGGGATCAGGCCCCAGTGGTCGAACGCGGTGACGTTGGCGTGCTGCGTCCGCTCGTCCCCCGCGCCGCCCGCGACGTACGACACGACGGAGGGTGGCATCGCGGCCTGCGCGCGCGACTCCAACTCCGCGTACGTCATGGGGTACTTGGGAACGACGCCGCCCAGGCCGTTGAGGTAGATCTCGTCCTGGTAGTCCTTGAAGGCGCGGGGCGTCGGGTTCATATGAGTGGCCTTTCCCGGCATGGAGGGGGCGGACGCGGCGCCAGGGCGTCAGCGCCGGCGCACGACGGCTCAGTCTGGATTGAAGTTGATGTCAGGGTCAACGTGTGACGAAGGAAGCACGGGGCCGACGGATTGGCGATCAACCCGTGAGGGCATCACCGTGGGGCAGGACCGGTCGCGCACCTGACGCAGCGGCCCCGGTGGCGACGTTGATCGCGGGTGGACACCGGTTTGTCTTCTGGGAGGGGAGTGAGCTGCCATGCGTGCGCACCAGCGCGCCCATCGGCCCACGGAACGTGTGCAGTACGCGCTGCCGAGGGAGCCCGCGTCGGCGGGCCGGGCACGGAGGCTGGCCTCCGGGTTCCTCCACGGGTCCCGGCGCCGAAAAACCGAGGTGGACGCCGAGCGCGTGGACGACGCGACGCTGATCGTCTCCGAGCTCGTGTCCAACGCCGTGCGGCACGGGAACAGCGCCTGCCGCCTGAGCGTCGAGGTGACGGGTGGCCGGGTGACCGTCGAAGTCACCGACGCGAGCCCCGAACGCCCCCGGTTCCAGAAGTACAGCATCGACCGGGAGAGCGGGCGCGGCCTCGCGATGGTGCGGCAGCTCTCCCACCGCCTCGAGGTCGTGGGCGCCCACCGGGGCGGCAAGACGATCAGGGCCGTACTGGCCTGAGCCGCCCCTTCCCGGGGCGGTCGGGAGCCCCGCCTCGGGAGACGTGTCCGAGGGCGGTCGGCGGTGCACCGGCGCGTGAACCGGCGCACGGAACGCGGGAGATCTCCTGCGCGGCCACTGCACCGGTGCCGTCGCCCTGGAGCCGCCCGACGCGGCCGACCCGCCGCGGATCACCGGTGAGTACGGGCGCGCCTCGCACGGCTCCTCGGCCTGCCGGGGGGGGAGGGGGGCACGGCGCTCGCCGCGCGCCCGTGAACGG
This sequence comes from Streptomyces sp. NPDC040622, assembly GCF_055593965.1. Lineage (NCBI taxonomy): Bacteria > Bacillati > Actinomycetota > Actinomycetes > Kitasatosporales > Streptomycetaceae > Streptomyces > Streptomyces sp. NPDC040622. The sequence goes on from NZ_JBVIXD010000001.1 coordinate 110,825, forward strand.
TGCCGTGGTACCCGGGCGCGAGGGGCTGACGGCCCACCTCTGCGCGGACCCGGCAGGCCTGCCGCCCGCCGCGGCCCTCGCCGCGCTCGCCGATCACCTCGCGGGCGGCTTCACCGGTGTCTGCGCGACCGGGAGCCGGGGGAGCGGCCGCGGGGGCGCGGGCCGGGCCGGGTTCCCTTGCGGGGCGAGTCCCTTTCGGGCGGGGTTCGGGTTCGCCCCCTGTCCGGGAAAAGTCCGTTGCGGCCAGGGCCTCCGCCACTCGACAGTGGTGCCATGACCACGTCCCTGAAGCCGCCCGCAGGACTGACCGTGCGGTCGGTGACGCCCGACGACGCGGCCGCGGTGTGCGCGCTGCTCAACGAAGTCGATCAGCTGGAGATCGGCCGCGCCGACACCTCGCCGGCCGATGTCAGGGCCGACTTGGGGCACCCCGCCGTGGACCTGGAGCGGGACTCCTGGCTGCTGTACGAAGGTGACCTGCTCGTCGGGTACGCGCTGCTGCGGGACGAGTCGGGCGGCGAGCGGATCGACGTCGACCACTACGTCCTGCCCGGCCGGCCGGCGGGTGCCGAGCATCTGCTCGACCTGCTGGAGGCCCGTGCGGGCGAGCGGGCGGCGGCGAACGGCGCGGCGCGCGCGGTCGTGCACCTGCACCTCACCCTCGACCCCACCACGGACCCTCGGACGCTGCGGGCGCGGGGCTGGCGCACCGTGCGCCGCTACCACGTGATGGAGCGTCACATCGGTCCGGAAGCAGACCCGTTGCCCGTGGCGCCGCCGGGCGTGACGCTGCGTGCCTGCCTCGCCGAGGAGGACCGCAGGCGGGCCCACGCCCTGCTCCAGGAGACCTTCGCCGAGCACTTCGACCACCGGTCGCGCACCTACCCGCAGTGGCTGGACGACATCGGCGCCGAGCGCGTCGACTGGTCACTGATCTGGGTCGCCCGGGTCGCAGGTCTTGGCGATGTCGCGGTGCTGCGCACCCACAACGACCGTGCGTCGGCGGGCTGGATCGGCAACATCGGCGTCCTGTCCGAGGCGCGCGGCCGCGGGCTCGGCGGCCATCTCCTGCGCCACGCCTTCGGGCACTACGCGGCGCTGGGCCGCGACCGCATCGGCCTGGGCGTGGACACCGACAACAGCAGCGGCGCACTCGCCCTGTACGAACGGCACGGCATGACCCTCGACTTCGCCGTCGACACCTGGGAGTTGATCCGCCCGGCCTGAGCGAGACCCGCTCGCAGGACGGACGGATCCGGATCGTGCCGCGCGCCTAGCGCAGCCTGCTCCCGAAGAGCGCCGCGGCGTCGGGGGCCCCGACGTCCTTGGGGCCAAAGGCCACCGACCCCGTCGCGGTCAGGCCCGTCGCCGTGCCGTGCAGCGACCACAACGCGCCGGCCTGCTCGTTCTCCGCGACGGAGGACGCCGTGAGGTCGGCGAGGCCGTCGCCCGTGACGTCGACCAGTGCCGTGGCGGCCCCGAACCGGTCGTCCTTCTCGGCGACTCCGGGGATGCCCGCCGTGTCCTGGTGGAAGGCCTGCGCGCCGGCACCCGTCACACCGTCGGCGCTGCCGCGCACCAGGACGACCGAGCCCGCGTCGGTGACCGTCCTGACGTCCTCGCCGGTGACACCGACCGCGATGTCCGCGTAGCCGTCGCCCGTCACGTCGGCGACGGAGACGGAGCTGCCGAAACTGTCGCCCTCCTCCTGGGCGCCGGGAACGCCGGGCAGGTCCTGGTCGAACTCCTGGACGTCCGGCTTGAGGCCGCCCGCCGAGCCGTAGGCGACCTTGACCTTGACCTCGGTCTCGTCGTTGTCGCTGTCGCCGACTACCAGGTCGTCGTAGTCGTCTCCGTTGATGTCGCCGAGGGCCAGCGCGCCCCTGAACCCCGTGGGGTCACCGCGCTTGAAGCCGGTCGGGCTGCCGTACAGGATGCGGTTGGTCCAGCCGCCGTCGCCGGTGTAGTCGTTGATGGCGATGTCGGAGCGGCCGTCGCCGTTGATGTCACCGACGGCCTGCGGGATCACCCCGCCCTGCACGGAGAGCGGCCCGTCCACGCAGATCTCGGGCTTCTCGCGGCAGCCGGGATAGGGGCGCTGGTCGCTCTCGTAGCTCCACCACTGCGACTTGTCCATGAAGTCGAGAGTGGCGGCCGGGGTGCCGGTGCGGGTGACGGGGCCCTTCCACAGGCGGGCCGGCTGGGCGGACGGGTCGTCGCCGTGCACGGCCATCAGGTCGAACAGGGCCAGGTCGGTGGTGCCGTCGCCGTCGAAGTCCCCCGTCTGCGGGGCGAATCCGAAGGCGTCGATCTTCGTACCGCCGGTGAGGCCGTTCGCGGAGCCCCAGAGGATCACCGAGCCGCCGCCGCGGACACCGGTGCCGATGACCACGTCCGCGTAACCGTCCTTGTCCAGATCGCCCTTGGCGACGTGCCGGCCGAACTCCTGCTTGGCCGTGGCCGCGCCCGGCACCCCGCTCGTGGAACGGCTGACGACCTTCTTGCGGGCCGGGTCGAGACCGTTCCTGGAGCCGTACGTCACCACGGCGTACCCGGCCTTCGCCTTGCCGGAGACCGTGCCGCCCGGGGCGCCGACGACCAGGTCGGCGTAGCCGTCCCCGTTGAAGTCGTCCGACGCCCCGGCGGCGGAGCCCGGGCGGCCCGCCCCGGCGTCCTGCGCGGCGGCGCGGGCGGTGCCCTGGCCCAGCGTCCAGGCCGAGAGGCCTCCGCTCACCAGCAGGGACGCGGCGATCAGGGGCATGGTGAGACGGACTCTGCGGCTGGCGCGTGGCATACGGTTTCCCTAGGTCCCTCGGTGAGTGCTGTTCCCGGTGGTTCACGCGTGGTTCACCACGGGGTCACATCGGCCGGTCACTTGACCTGCCAGGGGCACCGAAGGTTGTACGCCGCCCCGCCCGTATCGCGCGCCACGTCGCCTACTGCGGGACGTTCAGGACGAAGTCGAAGTCCGCCTCCTTCGCGTTGCCGACGGAGCGTACGTTCATGAGCAGCCGGGAGTCGAAGATCGGGTCCGTGTTGTTGCGCGGCTCACCGGGGAAGTAGAGCTGCGTCGTCAGGATCGGACGCCCGGGGGCCTGCACCTTGACGTGCAGGTGGCGGGTGCGGCCGGGGTAGAGGCCGGGCACGATCGTGGTGAGCTTGAACGCGCCGTTCGCGTCGGTGAACTGGTGCCCCCGGAAGCGGTAGCCCGTGTTGTCGTACGTCCCGTACGTGTCGGCCTGCCAGAAGTCGAGCAGGACCCGGGAGATCGGCTTGCAGGCGAGGCCGAAGACATAGCCGGTGACGGTGAGCCGCACCCCCGGGGTGCCGGGCTGGACGAGCGAGGTGCGCTGCGGGGAGTTGGGCTTGAAGTACGGTCCCTCCATCTGCGGGATCGTCGGATCGTCACCGTCGTCGCAGGTCGGGGTCGCCTCGATCTGTTCGCCGCGGGCGCCGGCGGTGCGGGCCAGGGCGGGCACGCCCATGAGGGTCACGGGCACGGCCATGCCCATCGCGGCGGCGGCCCTGAGGACGGTCTTGCGGCTGGGGCCCCTGCTGCCGTTGATACCGGGTGCGGGGGCGCCGTCCCCGCCGGACGTGCCGTCGTCGCCCGTCGGGCCGTCCCCGGTGGGGGTGCCGATCTCGTGGTCCATCGCTCCTCCTGAGCCTCAAGGGATGGGTGGGTTCCGGATCGGCTATGAAGCTATGCGCGGGAAGAGGGCCCGGCGATGGACTCGAGCCGGTGGTCGTGGTGAATATCGCCGGTGCCTCGGCGGAAGTCCCCCGGACTCGCGCCGGTCTCCCGCCGGAAGAAGCGGCAGAAGTACGCGGGATCCCCGAACCCGACCCGCCCCGCCACCTGACGGACCGACAACTCCGTGCGCAGCAGAAGGCGTTTGGCCTCGTGCACCCGGGTCTGTCGGATCAGCTCGCCGGGCGTGCGGCCGGTGGACGCCTTCACCGCCTCGCTGAGGTAGCTGACCGAGACGCCCAGGCGGTCCGCGCACGACCGCACCGACTGCAGGGCGCCCTCCGAGGCGCCGAGCAGCGTCACGAACTCCTCGGCCACCGACACCGGCCGCGAGTACGTCGGCACGGGCGGCGCCCCCTCGTGCGGCGGCAGGAGCGACACCGGCGCCGCACGGGGCGCGGGAAGCCGGGCCGCCCGTACGACCAGGACGTGCAGCAGGGCACGCAGCACGCTCTGGAAACCGTCGGCCCCCGACCGGTACTCGTCGTCCATCTCGGCGACCAGGCGCGCGGTCCACTCCGAGGCATCCGCGGACAGGTCCAGCCAGGAACGCCGGGCGAGCGTCCGCAGGACGTACCGGTCGGCGGGATGGTCCAGGAGGAAGTCGTCGGTGAAGAGGATGACGTGTCCCTCCAGGCCGGTGACGTCCTCCCAGTGGTGGACCTGCCCGGGGGTGATGAAGCACAGGTTCGGTGGCCGCAGCGCGAATCGGCTCAGGTCGACGACGTGGCCGCCGGTGCCGCCGGTGACGTGGACGATCTCGTGGAAGGTGTGCCGGTGCGGGAAGGGCGCGCGCGACATGGGGCCGATGGTGTCGAAGGTGCCGATGGCGAAGGGCAGCGCGTTGGGCATCGGGACCTGCAGCCGGTGGGTGGGCATGCCGTCCTCGCCCGGTTCTCCGTTGTTCCCCTCGCCCGGCAGGACCGTTGTGCGCATGGCGCTGGCTCCTCGGATCGATGGTGAGGCTGGTACGGACCAGCGGGCTCCTCACCATGGCACGCGGGGGGCCGCCGGACAGGAACGCGATCTGGCCGAAGAACGGCACGCGCCCAGCCCCCTTCCCTCCGGCGTCCCGATCTCCTGCCTGTCCCATTGGGTCATATGTCCCACTGGGACAGTTTGAGGAGTACAGTCGTCGGTATGAGCAGCGAGCAGGGCCGTCGGACCCGCAAGGTCAGGGAGAGCCGGGAGACCATGGCGAACGCCGCCGTGGACCTGGTCCTCGCCCACGGCCTCGACCAGGTCACCGTCGAGACGATCAGTGACCGTGCCGACGTCTCCCGCCGCACCTTCTCCCGGTACTTCGCCGGGAAGGAGGACGCCGTCGTCGACGCCCTGCGCGCCGACTTCGCGCGGATCAACGCGGCGCTCGCCGACCGCCCCGCCGAGGAGACCCCGCTCACGGCCTACTACCGGGCCCTGCGGAGCTGGCTGGGCGAGGAGCCCACCGCCTGGCACCGCCTGCCCCGCTCGCGCGACCTGCTGCGCCTGCTCCACGCGGAGCCGGCGCTGCTGCCCGCCTATCTGCGGGTGCAGGACGAGGCCGAAACCGAGTCGGTGGCGATCGTCGCCCGCCGCCTCGGCCTCGACCCCGCAAGCGATCTGCGCCCGGCGCTGGCCGTGTCGCTGGCCGTCGGGGCGTTCGGCACCGCCGTGCGGTTCTGGATCGCGCCCGGCGAGAACACCTCAGTCACCCCGGCCGCCCCGGCCGCCCCGGCCGCCCCGGTCTCCTCGGCCACCCCGAGGACTCCGACCGCCTCGCTCCCGCAGCTCATCGACGCGGCGTTCGCGGCCCTGGCCGACGAGCCCGCACCCCGTACCACCACCACGTGAAACCAGGCACCGCCATGAGCACAAGCACCACGCCCGCAACCACTCCCGCGACCGTCCCCGCAGCCACCCCGACGGCAGCCGCGCCGGCGGAGTTCACCGGGAAGACCGCCCTCGTCACCGGCGCCGCGTCCGGCATCGGCCTGGAGGTCGCACGCCGCCTCGCCGCGGCGGGAGCGGCCGTCGTCGTCGCCGACTACAACGAACAGGGCGCGCAGGACGTCGCCAAGGCCCTCACCGAGGCCGGTGGCCGCGCCGCCGCCGTCCGCGTCGACGTCACCGACCCCGAGTCGGTGCGCCTGGCCGTCGAGTTCGCCGTCGAGACCTTCGGCGGTCTGCAGCTGGCCGTCAACAACGCCGGGATCGCCGGGGCCTCCGCCCCCACCGGCGACTACGCGGTCGAGGACTGGCGGCGCGTGATCGACACCAACCTCAACGGGGTCTTCTACTCCCTGCGGTACGAGCTGCCGCACCTCCTGGCCGCGGGCGGCGGCGCCGTCGTCAACATGTCCTCCATCCTCGGCACCAACGGCTTCGCGGGCTCCGCCGCCTACTCCGCCGCCAAGCACGCGGTCGTCGGCCTGACCAAGACCGCCGCCGTGGAGTACGCGGCCCGCGGCATCCGCGTGAACGCCGTCGCGCCCGGCTTCATCGACACCCCGCTCCTCAAGGGCGACGAGGCCCAGCGCAGCCGGCTGATCGCGCTGCACCCGCAGGGCCGCCTGGGCACCGCCGAGGAGGTCGCGGAGCTCACGCTCTTCCTGCTCTCGGACCGCGCCTCGTTCGTCAACGGCAGCTACCACCTCGTCGACGGCGGCTACGCGGCCCGCTGAGAGACCACGCGGCCCGGCGAGAAGAAGCAGCAAGAGCAGCAGCAAGCAGCAGTAAGAGAAGTAGCAAGAGCAGCAGCAAGAGAAGAGGCATCCCAGATGTCAGGACAAGAACTCTCCGGCGCGCGGCACGCGTCCGCCCCGCTGCCGGCCGAGATGAAGGCCGTCCAGTACCGCGCCGTCGGTGCCGCCCCCGAGGTGGTCACCGTCCCGCGTCCCGAGCCGGGACCCGGCCAGGTGCTCCTGAAGGTCACCGCCGCCGGGGTCTGCCACTCCGACATCGCCGTGATGAGCCGGCCCGCCGAGGCGCTCGGCTTCCCGCTGCCGCTCACCCTCGGCCACGAGGGCGCCGGGACCGTCGCCGCACTGGGTGAGGGCGTCACAGGACTCGCGCTCGGCGACTCCGTGGCCGTCTACGGGCCGTGGGGCTGCGGCACCTGTCCGATGTGCGCGCAGGGCAAGGAGAACTACTGCACGCGCGCCGCCGAGCTGGGCATCCGCCCGCCCGGGCTCGGCGCACCCGGCGCCATCGCCGAGTACATGATCGTCGACGACCCGCGCCACCTCGTCCCGCTGGGCGGCCTCGACCCGGTCACCGCCGTGCCGCTCACCGACGCGGGGCTCACCCCGTACCACGCGATCAAGACCTCGCTGCCGAAGCTGACGCCCGGCAGCACCGCCGTGGTCATCGGCACCGGCGGCCTCGGCCACGTCGCCATCCAGCTGCTGCGCGCGCTGACCCCGGCCCGCGTGGTCGCGCTCGACGTCACCGAGGAGAAGCTGCGGCTCGCCCGCGAGGTCGGCGCCCACGAGGCCGTCCTTTCGGACGCGTCGGCGGCCGTCAAGGTCCGCGAGCTCACCGGCGGCCTGGGAGCCCAGGCGGTGTTCGACTTCGTCGGCGCGCCGCCCACCGTCGCGACGGCGACCGCGTGCGCCGCCGTGGAGGGGGACGTCAGCATCGTCGGCATCGGCGGGGGAGCGGCGTCGGTCGGCTTCGGCACCACGGCCTACGACGTCGCGGTCCGCTCCCCGTACTGGGGCAGCAGGGCCGAGCTGATCGAGGTCCTGGACCTCGCACGGTCCGGCGTGATCGACGTGCACGTGGAGACGTACGCGCTGGACGACGCCCCCACGGCGTACGAGCACCTGTACGAGGGCCGCGTCAACGGCCGGGCGGTCATCCTGCCGGGTAGGTAGGCCTTGGGCGTCAGATCGCCGTCACCGGGCCCGTCCCTGGTGACGGCGATCTGTCGGTGAGCTGTCGGTCGTGCCTGTGAGGCTGACGGTCTCGACGGCGCGCAACGGCGTGCCGTCCCCGAACGCAGGGAGCCCCAGCCATGTCCTCCGTACCCCAGAACCCGTCGTGGGACGTCCATCGGCTGCCCCCGCGCGCGGGCAAGACCTTCCTGGTCACCGGCGGCAACGCCGGGATCGGGTACTTCGTCGCCGAGCAGCTCGCCACGACCGGCGCGGACGTCGTCATCGGCAGCCGCAGCGCGGAGCGGGCCGAGGCGGCCCTGGCCTCGATCCGTTCGCGGGTGCCGGGGGCACGGGTGCGGCATGTGCGGCTGGACCTCGCCGACCGGGCCTCCCTGAAGGCGGCCGCGGAGCGCGTCGAGTGCGATCGCCTCGACGCGGTGGTCTGCAACGCCGGGATCGCGCTCGACGACCCGCCGCGGCAGGAGACCGGCGACGGGCACGAGCTGATGTTCGCGACCAACCATCTCGGCCACCTCGCGCTGATCCGGTGGCTGGCTCCGGTGCTGACCGCGGCGCCCGCCGCCCGCGTCGTGACCGTCGGCAGCTTCGCGGCCCGCTCGGAGCGCCTGGACCTCGACGATCCGCAGTCGGTGCGGGACTACCGGCCGGGGCGCACCTACGGCCGGTCGAAGCTGGCGCAGATGACCTTCGCCTTCGAGCTCGACCGACGGCTGCGCACCGCGGGCAGCACCGTGCTCAGCGTGGTCGCCCACCCCGGCGGCGCCCTCGACTCCCTCACCCCGGCCCGCCCGATGGTGCATGCGACGACGGCCGCCGAGCGGCTGCGCGGTCTCCCCGCCGGGCTCCTCGTCCAGGGCAAGCATCAGGGGGCGTGGCCCATCGTCCGGGCCGTCCTGGACGAGCGGGTCGAGGGAGGGCAGTTGTGGGGGCCGAGGGTCTTCGGGCTGCGCGGTGAGCCCCGACTCGAAGCCGTACGACCGCACATGGCCGACTCCGCCGTGGCGGGCCTCCTGTGGACGGCCAGCTGCGAACTGGCGGGCGTCACACCGGACCTGGGACTCCTCGGACCGGCCTGATCCCACGCGCCCGCCCGGGCCCCCACGCCGGCGGACGGAGGCGGGCTCAGGCGGCTGTGCCGAGCCTTATCCGGGTGATCCCGCTGATGTAGCGGGCCCCGCAGAAATCGGTCGGTACGACCAACTGGCTGCCCCGATCGTCCAGTTCGAGTCCGTCGAGCTCGGTGGCGAGGAGTACGGGCGCGTTCCCGAAGTCCTCGTCGATCTCCGCCCAGGACAGGACGGTGGCGTGCCCGTCCTGTCCCGTGACCTCCAGAAGGAAACGGGAGCGGTCCTTGCGGCGGGCCGCGTCGAAGCCCGGCCCCGCCGTGCCGACCACCTCGCGCAGCAGCGGGCCCCGGAAGGTGTGGCGCCGGGCGCCGCTGGTCGCGCACTCGAAGGTCACGACGGCCTCCCGCGCGGTCCAGCGGCGGCGCAGATCGGCGACGCTCAGCCGTACCGGCCGGTCGACCGCGCCCACCACCACGAGCCGGCTCGTCCCCATCCCCGCCCCCTCCCCGTCGATTCCTCCGACTTCGAGGATGCCCACTGAACAGGCCGTGGAACATGGCAGATGTGGGACAAGTGCGGGACTCCGTCTAGCAGGTGCCGTTGCTGTCGCCGCTCCCGTTGCCGCCGTGGGAGTCGTCGCTCAAGGCCAGCCACACCCGGTCCCGGGTCAGCGGCAGCTCCGTGAAGCGGTGGCCCGTCGCGTCCCGCAGGGCGTTGGCGAAGGCCGGCGCCACCGGGTTGAAGGGGCTCTCGCTCATCGACTTGGCGCCCAGTGGGCCGATCGCGTCCCGCGTCTCCATGAAGTGGACTTCCGTGCGCGGCACGTCGGCGTACTGCGGCAGCCGGTAGTGGCGGAAGGCCGCCGTGGTGACCTCGCCGCGGTCGTCGACGCGCACGGTCTCGAAGAGCGTGGCGCCGAGCGCCTGCGCCACCCCGCCCTCGACCTGGCCCCTGCACTGCATCGGATTCATGACCTTGCCCGCGTCGGCCGCGTGCACGCTGCGCAGGATGCGCATCTCGCCGGTGCCGGGGTCGACGGCGACCTTGAACCACTGGGCGTTGAAGGCCACCGAGCGCGGGGTGCCGCCCCAGTGCCCTGCCGCGGTGAGCTCGTCCGCCGCGCCCGCCGCGTGCGCGGCCTCGTACAGCTCCTTGAGCGGCACGACGCGGCCCGCGCAGTCGAACTCCTCGGCGCCGAGGACGCATTGGTGCCGTGCCACCCCGGTGTGGCGGGCCACGAACGTCGTGAGGCGCTCGGCCAGCGAGGTCGCGGCGAGCAGCACGGCCTTCCCGGCCACGACCGTCCCCGCCGAGCCGAAGGCACCCGTGTCGTGCCGCACGACGTCGGTGTCGGACTGCCGCACGACGAGCCGGTCCGCCGTCGTGTTCAGGGCGCCCGCGGTGATCTGCTGGTGCACGGTCGTGGTGCCGTTGCCGAACTCGGCGGTGCCGACGGCGATGTCGTACGTACCGTCCGGCAGGAGGCTGACGGTCGCGTCGGCGTAGTGGCCGCCGGGCGGTCCTGTCGCGATCATCGCGAGGGCCGTGCCCTGCCCGACGAGCCAGCCGTCCGGCACCGGAACGTCGTCGGCGTCCTCCGCGGCGGCCCTGCGGACCACGGACAGGCACTGGTCGAGCCCGTACGAGGCGATGTGCAGGTCCTCCTCCTCGCCGGTGGGTCCCAGCATCGGCTCGCCCGCACGGATGATGTTGCGCTCGCGGAGGACGAGCGGGTCGAGGCCGAGGCGCCGGGCCAGCTCGTCCATGGCCGACTCGACGGCGAAGGTGACCTGCCCGAGGCCGTAGCCGCGGAAGGCGCCCGCCGGGACGCAGTTGGTGTAGACCGCGTAGGCGTCGACCTTCTTGTGCGGGGCGCGGTAGACGGCGAAGGACTCGCCGACGCTGTGGAACATCACCGCGGGACCGTGGTTGCCGTACGCGCCCGTGTTGGACACCACCCGCATCCGCAGGGCCGTCAGGGTGCCGTCGGTCCGCGCACCGGCCTTGAGGGTGATCGTGAACGGGTGGCGGGTGGTGGCTCCGTAGAACTGCTCGGCCCGGGTGTACTCCAGCTTCACCGGGCGTCGCAGCCGCAGCGCCGCGAGCGTCACGATGTCCTCGGTCAGCATCTCCTGCTTGCCGCCGAAACCGCCGCCCACCCGGCCCGCGACCACCCGGACCTCGTCCTCGGGCAGACCGAACAGCGCGCACAGCGCCCGCCGGGTCAGGAACGGGGTCTGGGTCGACGAGCGGACCGTGAGACGTTCGCCCGAGCCGTCCTCCTTGTCCTCGAAGTACGCGACGCAGCCGTGCGTCTCCAGACTCGCGTGCTGGACGCGCTGCGTGCGGAAGGTCTCCTCGTACACGACGTCCGCCTCGGCGAACCCCGCCTCCACGTCACCGAGCTCGCCGTGCACCTCACCGGCCACGTTGTTCCCGGCGCGCGCGATGCGCGACTCCGCGCCCTTGTCGCCGTGCAGGACGGGCGCGCCCGGCGCCATCGCCGCCTCCGGGTCGAGGACGTGCGGGAGTTGTGCGTAGGTCACCGCGATGCGACGGCAGCCCTCCTCGGCGGCCTGCTCGCTGTCGGCGACCACGGCGGCGACGCGTTGGCCGACGTGGCGCACGACGCTGTCCAGGACGCGGGTGTCGTCGGGATCCTCGGCGGGACGCTCGTGCCGGGCCGATGAGTACAGCACGTCGGGTGCGTCCCGGTGCGTGAACACGGCGTGCACGCCGGGGACGTGCAGGGCCTCGGTGGTGTCGATGTCCTCGATGCGGGCGTGCGGGTGCGGGGAGCGCAGCAGCTTCATGTGCAGCAGCCCGGGGACGTCGATGTCGAAGGTGTAGCGGGCGGTGCCGGTCACCACCTGCGGCCCGGCTGGGGCGCCCGGACTCGACCCCACCGCCTCGCCCGCGCCGGGGAGTTCGGTGTGCCGGGTGCCGCGCACGGCGTCCTCGACGGCGCGGTAGCCGGTGCAGCGGCAGAGGTTTCCCTTGAAGGCGCGGGGCAGGTCGTCCAGCTTGCCGTCGTCGTGCGCGGTGCCGCGCTCGGCCTGCAGGGCCGCCGTGGTCATCAGGAACCCGGCGGTGCAGAATCCGCACTGGAAGCCCTGCGCCTCGAGGAACGTCCGCTGCACCGGGTGGAGTTCGCCCTTTGGCGAGGCGAGCCCCTCGACGGTCGTGACGCTGCGTCCCTCGGCGCGTACCGCCGGATACAGGCAGCTGTGCACCGGCTCGCCGTCCACATGGACCGTGCACGCCCCGCAGTCCCCGGCGTCACAGCCCTTCTTCACGCCGAACCAGCCGCGCTCGCGCAGATACGTCCGCAGGCACTGCCCGGGGCGCGGCTCGGTGTCGTGGTGCTGTCGGTTGACCTCGATCCCGTACGTCACCGGGGGGCCTCCTCGTCCTCGTCGAGTTCGCGGCGTACTTCTTCGGCGAGCCGGAACGCCATGTGCCGCCGCCAGGCCGGCAGGCCGTGGATGTCGTCGAACCAGGCGTCGTCCGGCACCGCGCCCGCGAGCGCCGTCCGCAGCTCCGCGGCGCGCGGCGGCAGCGGGAACCACAGCCGGAACGGCCGCACGGTCGCCGCCGTGACCGTCAGCGTGAAGGAGCCGTCGCCCGGGTCGACGGCCCCGATGACCAGGACGCCGGAGCGGCCGAGGCCGTACAGGGACGCCTGGCGGAAGGCCGTGCGCAGGGCCAGCGCGCGTGCGGGCAGCGTGACCGAGCGCAGCAACTCGCCCTCGCCCAGGTCCTTTTGGCCCGCGCCGGTCACGAAGTCGGCGACGTGCACGCGGCGCGTCGAACCGTCCTGCGCCAGCAGCAGGCAGACGCCGTCCAGGGCGGCCGTCAGCGAGATCATCGGGCCGGCGGGCAGCGCGTTGCAGAGGTTGCCGCCGACGGTCGCCATGTTCCAGATCTTGAACGAGGCGAGGAAGGCCCGGCAGCACTGCTCGAACAGCGGCGCCGCCGGGAGGTCCGTGTGCCGCATGCGGCGCGAGAGCTGGGCGACGGTGCAGGTGGCGGCGATTTCCAGGGAGCCGTCCGGCAGCTCGGTGACCGGCGCCCAGCCCATCCGGCTCAGGTCGACCAGGCGCCGCACCTGCGGCTGCGGCTCGGAGAAGAGATAGGTGCCGCCGCCCAGCCAGCGGTCGCCGGGGCGCCAGGGGACGCGTTCGCGGGCGTCCCGTACGGCGGTGACCGTGTGGAGATCCATGGTGTGCGCCTCCTCCGGCGGCCGGTCGCGGAGACGACCGGACAGGCCGTTCCCGGCCGATGTCGAGTGATGAGGTGTCCAGTGGTGAGGCCGCAAGTGAAGCAACGCGGCACCGGCCCGCACGACTGGTGGCGGGCACGGAAAACCCGACGGGCCCGGGCCCGTCGCTGGAGGATCAACCAAGAGGGATACCAGCCACTTCCCCTCGCAATTACGATGCTCGCAACCACATTCACCTGGTGAATGTGAGATGCCGGGTCCGCAGCCCGGTCGGCACACCCGCACCAAGGAGCCACCGCCCATGCACGTCGAAGACCTCCTCCGGCTCACCGCCCTCGACCTGAACCTGCTGTGGGGCGAAGGCCCTGTGCTGACCCGGGAGATCAGCGGCATCACCGCCACCGACCTGGAGGACCCGACGCGCTTTCTGCGGGCCGGGGAGGTCGTGCTCAGCGGACTCGTGTGGTGGAGCCCCGAACAGGGGCAGGCCAAGGTCGACCGGTTCGTCGCGGCCCTGGCCACGGCCGGCGCCGTCGCCCTCCTCGCCGGTGAGGAGACCCACGGCTCGGTCCCCGACGCGCTCGTGGACGCCTGCCGCTCCCACGGGATCGCGCTGGTCGCGGTGCCGCCGCACACCAACTTCCGCGCCATCATCGACGCGGTCTACCTCCGGCAGTGGGGCGATCTGAGCCGGCGCCCCTCCGGCCACCACGCCCTGCCCGAGAACGTCCGCATCGAACTGAGCCGCCTGCTGGAGGCGGGCGAGGGCGCGGCCACCCTGCTCGACCGCGCACTCGCCCACCTCGGCACCCCGGCCTGCCACCTCCTGACGGCCACCGGACGCACCGTCGCCCGCACGCCTTCCGCCCCGCCCCTCACGCCCGCCCAGGCCGTCCGGCAGTTGACCCGGCCCACCGGCATCAGCCTGCGCATCGAGACGGAGGCGACCGCGTACGACAGCTGGCACCTGTACCTGCACCACCCCGAGGAGGCCCCGCCGCGCCTCCTGCACGAGATAGCCGACGTCCTCGCCCAGCACCAGGAGCGGCGGCTGCGCGAGGAGGAGGGCGCCCGGCGGCGGGCCGCGGACCTCCTCGCGCTCCTGGCCGCACCCCGGCCCGACGGCCCCGCCCTGCGCGGCGCGTTGCGGGCCTCGGGCCTGCCCGAGGACGGCCCGTTCCACGTGCTCGCCGCAGGCGTGGGCACCCACCGCGCACCGGGTATCGCCGCCCTGACGGAGGCCCTGCGCCACCTGCCGGGGCGGCCGGCCTTCGCCGCGGGGGTCCTCCCGGACGGCACGGTGGCGGCCGTGCTCCACGTGGGCGCCCCCGGCCAGGACACCGCACCCGCCCAGCACACCGCCCCCGGCCAGGACACCGCACCCGCCCGACACTCCGCACCCGCCCAGCACACCTCGGCCACCCAGCACACCTCGGCCACCCAGCACACCTCGGCCACCCAGCACACCTCGGCCACCGCACCCGCCGACGACCCGCGGGGCGGGCAACTCCTCGACATCTGGCCCCTGTTGACCGCCCGCACGCCGCGTACTCTCCTGCACGGCGGCCTCGGCGCCCCGGCACCCGCGGCGGAAGACCTGGCCCGCGGCCTCACCCAGGCCCGCTACGCCCTCACCGCCGCCCGCGCCGAAGCACCCCGGCACAGCCGCCTGACCCGCACCGACGACATGACCACGCTCAGCACGCTGCTCGCCGGTGTCCCCGAGGCCGTACGCGCCGCGTTCACCGCCCGGACCCTCGGCCCGCTGGCCGACGAGGACGACGCCTCGCAGCGCACGCTCCTGCACACCCTGGAGACCTTCCTCGCGCACAACGGCTCCTGGGCCCGCACCGCCAAGGCCCTGCACCTGCACGTGAACACCGTCCACTACCGCGTCCAGCGCATCGAGTCCCTCACCGGCCGCGACCTGTCCCGCCTCGACCACAAGCTCGACCTGTACGCGGCCCTGCGGTGCCGATGAGCGCCGTCAGCCGCGGGGCGGGGGCCTGTCGACGTGCACGTTCGTCGACTTGACCCGCGCGGTGACGGTGGACCCCACCTCGATCCCCAGCTCGTCGACGGCCTCGCGGCTCACCACGGACACCACCCGGTGCGGGCCCGACTGGATCTCCACCTGCACGAGCACGTCGTCGCCCCGCACCGCGGTCACGATCCCCGCGAAGGAGTTGCGCACCGACGTCAGCACCTCGTCCGGCACGGTGTGCGCCCCGCGGGCGCGCTCCTCGGCGAACCCGGCCAGACTCACCCCGTCGACCAGTCGGTTCCCGGAGCCGTCCCGCTCCATCCGGAGGCGACCCGCGTCGCCCCACCGCCGGACGCTCTCCGGACTCACGCCGAGCAGCCGCGCCGCCTGACCGATGCTGAATGTGGGCACACGGGCACCCTAGGGCCTGCGCGCCCCAGGAGCCGGTCCACCCCTGCCGCAGGGCCGCCGGGGCGCCGCGGGAGCGGTGGGCGACGCAGGGGCGGGTCAGATGGCCGAGCGGTGCGGTGAACGCGTGCACGGGACGGCTGAACGGCCGTCGGGCGAACAGCGCCGTGCCGAGCAGCGCGTGCACCCGGTGGGTGAGCGGGGCGTGTTCTTCCCGCCTCTGGCGCGGGGCGCTGCCGCCCAGGCACGGGCCCATGGAATCTCTTTGCCGCGCGTGCCGGGTGTCGCACCCCCTGTGCCGTCCCTGTGTCGCCGCCGCGCCGCTCCCGTGCGGCGGCGAGAGATGATCGTCCGCATGACTCAGCACAGCGAGGACGGCTATCTCCTGGACAACCGGCAGTCCGAGGCGGGCGAGCGCTTCGACGCCCTCGGCTCCCTCTTCGACGCCTCCACCTTCCGTCACTTCGACGCCCTGGGCATCGCGGAAGGCTGGCGCTGCTGGGAGGTCGGCGCCGGTGGCCCCTCGGTCGTCCGGGGCCTCGCCGAGCGCGTCGGCCCCACCGGCCACGTCCTCGCCACCGACATCGACACGTCCTGGACCGCGTCGGCAGCCGCGCCGCAGGTCGAGGTCCTGCGCCACGACGTCGCCGCCGACGAGCCGCCCGCGGGACCCTTCGACCTGGTCCACGCCCGCCTCGTCCTCGTCCACGTCGCCGACCGCGAGCACGCCCTGCGCGCCATGACGGACGCCCTGCGCCCCGGCGGCCGGCTCCTCGTCGAGGACGCCGACCCGGCCCTCCAGCCCCTCATCTGCCCCGACGAGCACGGACCCGAGCAGCGCCTCGCCAACAAGCTCCGCCACGGCTTCCGCAAGCTCCTCGCCGAACGCGGCGCGGACCTCTCCTACGGGCGCCGCCTCCCGCGCCTGCTGCGCGAGGCGGGCCTGACCGACCTCGAGGCCGACGCCTACTTCCCGGTCACGGGACCCGCCTGCGACGCGCTGGAGACGGCCACGGTGCGCCAGGTCCGCGAGCAGCTGGTCGCCCGGGGCCACGCCACGGATGCCGAGATCGACACCCACCTCGCGAACATCGCGGCGGGCTGCCTCGACCTGGCGACGTCCCCGATGATCTCCGCGTGGGGCCGCAAGCCGCTCTGAGCAGCCCCGCCCCGCCCCGCCCCGCTCCGCCCCGCTCCGGGCCGCTCCGCCCCGCCCCGCTCCGGGCCGCTCCGCCCCGCCCCGCCCCGCTCCGCCCCGCCCCGCCCCGCTCCGGGCCGCTCCGCCCCGCTCCGGGCCGCTCCACGCCGGGCATCCGCGGGCTCGACGTGCCGCGGTGCGCCGCCTGCGCGAGGCTGGAAGACGGCCGCCGCCGGACCGCACCCGCATCCGCACGCGTACGGCACGGCCCACGGCGGACGGAGGTGCCGATGGAGCCCGTGGACGCGCTGGAACGGATCGCCTTCCTGCTGGAGCGGAGCCAGGCCCCGACCTACCGGGTCCGGGCCTTCCGCACCGCCGCCGAGGTGATCGACGGCCTTGCCGACGGCGAGACCGTGCGCCGGGCCGGTGACGGCTCCCTGGAGTCGCTCAAGGGCATCGGCCCCAAGACCGCCGGTGTGGTCCGCGAGGCGCTCGCCGGGACCGTGCCGGGATACCTGGACCGGCTCGAAGTCGAGGCGGCGGCCCCGCTCGCCGAAGGCGGCACCGAGCTCCGCGCACTGCTGCGCGGCGACTGCCACCTGCACTCCGACTGGTCCGACGGCGGCAGCCCGATCGAGGCGATGGGCCGCGCGGCCAGGGAGATCGGCCACGAGTGGGCCGTGCTCACCGACCACTCGCCCCGGCTCACCGTGGCGCGCGGCCTGTCGCCGGAGCGGCTGCGCGAGCAACTGGACGTGGTGGCCGCCCTCAACGAGCGGTGGGCGCCCTTCCGGCTGCTCACCGGCATCGAGTGCGACATCCTCGACGACGGCACCCTCGACCAGGAGCCGGACCTGCTCGACCGGCTCGACGTCGTGGTCGTCTCGGTGCACTCCAGACTCCGCATGGACGCAGCCGCCATGACGCGGCGCCTGGTCACCGCCGTGCGCGACCCGCGGGCCGACGTGCTCGGACACTGCACCGGGCGGCTCGTCGCCGGGCGCGGCAGGCCGGAGTCGCAGTTCGACGCGGACGAGGTGTTCGCCGCCTGCGCGGACGCGGGCACGGCGGTGGAGATCAACAGCCGTCCCGAGCGCCTCGACCCGCCCCGCCGCCTGCTGCGCAAGGCCGTGGACGCCGGGGTGCTCTTCGCGGTGGACACCGACGCGCACGCGCCAGGCCAGCTCGACTGGCAGCTCATCGGATGCGCGCGGGCCGAGGAGTGCGGGGTGCCGCCCGAGCGCGTGGTGACGACGTGGACGGTGGGGGACCTGCTGGCCTGGACGGGGGAGAAGCGGAGCTCCGGCTGAGCGCCGCAGCCCCGCCCGCGCGACCCTGCCCGGCCTTGCCGGATCGCTGGTGATCATCGACGGGCCCCGCCCACGCCCGCGTGACCCTGCCTCCACCCCCGCGATCCTGCCCACGCTCGCACCATGGATCACTCGTCGAACCACCCCGCTGAGTCCCGTGTCGCCAACCCGCTGCGCCGGCTCTCCGTGGAGCAGGCCGCGTCGCCCTGAGCGCAGGGCTGAACTTCGGCTCCGGAGGGGCCGGGTTCGTCCGCATGAACGTGGCGACCTCCCCCGAGATCCTGACCGAGGGCGTCCGCAGGATGGCGGCGGCCCTCCCGGGCGCAGTGGCCCAATAGGCCCCGGACGCAAGGCTCTTGGCGCGGATATCCGGTGGATTCGCGGCGGCCGGTTGTCCCACACTGGAGAGAACCTCCCGCCCCCGAAAGCGCGGCGCACCCGTGCATCCCGCGGCGCTCCCGGCGGGGCGCACGACCGGAGCGAGAGATCAGAGAGCAAGACCGGGAGACCGGAGAGGAGGACCCCGTGCCGAAGCCCGTACGCGTGGAATACGTCATCGCCAAGCCCCACTCGCCGACCTGGTGGAAGCAGAACCGCCACCTGGTCCTGCTCGTGGTGGGTCTGCTGATCGGCGCGTGGCTCGTCAGCGGCCACGACAGCAAGGCCGAGCCCGTCCCCGACCGGCCCGCGCCCACCCGCTCGACCGTGTCCGACCCCGGAGAAAACGACCGCTGAGGGCTCCCGCGCCAGGCCCCTGACCCGACCTGCGGATCAGGAACCTAGCGCGGGGTGCCGTCGTCCCCGCGGAACGGGCTGCCGTGGCCGGGCACGATCAGGTCGGCCACGGCCAGCACCCGCAGCCGGGAGGCGCGCAGCACCTCGCGGTCCGGCGCCACCGGATCGTCCGCGGGGCCGTTCGCGTGCCACCACAGGTCGCCCGCGAAGGCCACGACACCCGCGTCGGTGCCGGCCAGCAGCGTGATGTCCTCGGTGCTGTGGCCCGGCGTGCGGATCAGCCGCAGGGACGGGGTGAGTTCGTGGCCCTCCGCGTCCCGGTTCGTCCACTGGTCGCCCCGGTACTCCACCTTGTGGTCGTGTATCCGGGCGGAGCCGAACAGGCCCACGTTCATGGTGTTGTCCGGGTGGTGGTGGCTGAGGACCACATCGGTGATGTCCTCGGGGCCCAGGCCCAGTTCCGCGAGCGGGGCGAGGATGTGGTCGGGGGTCGCGACCATGCCGGGATCGAAGATCACGTGCCGTCCCGCGTCGGAGACGTAGGAGACGGTCGCGGCCACCCCGGGGCCGGTGGAACCCACATAGCCGGTGGTCAGGACCTTGAATGCCGCGCTGCGGCCGAGCGGTGCGTCTGTCATGGCCCCCATCCTTTGTGACCAGGGCGGCAGTTCACGAGTGGCACTCCTGCCTACGATCGCAGGATTCGTGCCAACGGGTGTGGCACACTCCGACGGTGCCGCCCTTCCAGACAGTCGCCGCGTACGTCCCCGCCGGCGTCGGCATGCTCGCCGTCGGCATCGTCACCGAGGTGTTCGGCCCGCACGGACCGGCGCTGCCCGGCTTCGACTTCGCCCTGTGCGCGGAGCGGCCCGGCCCCGTGCCCACGGACTTCGGGGTGCCCCTGACCGTCGCGCACGGGGTGGACCGGCTCGCCGCGGCGGACCTGGTCATCGCCCTGCCCGGCACCGAGTTCCGCACGCCGCCCGCCCCCGCCGTGCTGGCCGCGCTGAAGGCCGCGCACGAGCGGGGGGCCGTCGTCGCGGCGCACTGCGTCGGCACGTTCGCCCTCGCCTGCGCCGGGCTGCTGGAGGGCCGCCGGGCGACCACCCACTGGCGGTTCGCCGACCTCCTCGCCGAGCGGCACCCGCGGACCACCGTGGATCCCGCGGCGCTCTACGTCGACGAAGGGACCGTCGTCACCGGCGCGGGAGCGGCCGCGGGCTTCGACCTCTGCCTCCATCTGCTGCGGCGCGAGCACGGCGCCGCGCGGGCCAACGGCGTCGCCCGGGACATGGTGCTGCCCGCCCACCGCGAGGGCGGCCAGGCCCAGTACCTGGCCGCGCCGGTGCCGCGGGACGGCGGGGACGAGCGCCTCGCCGAGGTCCTCGAGTGGGCCCGCGAGCACCTCCACGAGCCGCTGCCCGTCACCGAACTGGCCCGGCGCGCCATGATGAGCAGGCGCTCCTTCGCCCGCCGCTTCACCGCGGCGACCGGCACCACCCCGCACGCCTGGCTGCGCGGTCTGCGGCTGACGAGGGCCGAGGAGCTCCTGGAGACCACGGACCTGCCGGTGGAGGAGATCGCGGGCCGGGTCGGCTACGGGAGCGCGGCCGTGCTGCGCGAGCAGTTCGTGCGGCGCCGGGGCGTGCCGCCCCGCTCCTACCGGCGGGCGTTCACCGGCGCCCGGTGACGCGCCGGGCACGCGAGCGGCGACCCGTCGGGTCAGGGGTGCATCCGCGAGCCCTTGAGTACCTTGTCGACCGCGTTGCGCGGCCCGTACACGGCGATCCCGACCAGATCAAGGTCGGCGGCCGGCACGGCCCGTACCGCCGCGCGGTTGTCCCGGTCGTTGCCGGTGGCGAAGAGGTCGGAGGTGAACACCGAGCGGGGCAGGCCGCGGGAGAGGGCCCGGCCGTGCGCCGCGGTGACCGTCTCCTTGGTGCCCTCGAAGACCAGGACCGGCTGGCGGAACATCGGCAGGTACGGGGTTCCGTCGGCGTCGGCGTAGGGCTCGCCCATCACCTCGGGGATCTGCGGCCCGATGCCGCTGACCAGGAACGCGGTCACGTTGAGCCGCTGCCAGGACGCCAGGTCCTCCCGGAGGACGACGGCGATCTTGGTGTCGAAGCGGACGGGCGGGGCGGGCGGGGCGGGAGCGGCAGGGGTGGCGGAGACGGCGGGGGTGGCGGGGGGCGTGTCGTTCGTCATGCGCCCAGGCTGCCGACCGCGGTGCCCCACGGTCTTGTACGTTCTTTGCATGCCGTCCCAGCAGGAGGTTTCCGCATGGCGCCCGCAGGTCCCGGGTGTCGTCGAGGTCTTCCACGCGCACTTCACCGAGCACGCGTACCCGATGCACGTCCATGACGTGTGGACGCTGCTGATCGTCGACGACGGCGCCGTCCGCTACGACCTGGACCGCCGCGAGCGCGGCACCCCGAGCGACACGGTCTCGCTGCTGCCGCCGCAGGTGCCGCACAACGGCTCGCCCGCCACCGCGCACGGATTCCGCAAACGGGTGCTGTACCTGGACGGCCCGCAGCTCGACGACAGCCTGATCGGCCCGGCGGTGGACGACCCCGACATCACCGACCCGCTGCTGCGCCTGCGCATCGGGCAGCTGCACGCGGCCCTCGCACGGCGCGGCGACGAGCTGGAGGCGGAGAGCCGGCTCGCCCTGGTCGGCGAACGGCTCCGCGGCCACCTGCGGCCCCGGCTCGCCCCGGGCCGCCGGGACCCGGGCCGGGGCGTGGCGCACAGCCTGCGGGAGCTCCTCGACGAACGGCTGCTCACCGGCGTGACGCTGGGGGAGGCCGGGCACCTGGTGCACGCCCATCCCACCCACCTCGTGCGGGCGTTCAGCGCCGCCTTCGGCATCGCCCCGCACCAGTACCTGATGGCCCGAAGGGTCGACCGCGCCCGTCGCCTGCTCCTCGACGGCAGGCCGCCGAGCGAGGTGGCGTCGGCGGTCGGCTTCTACGACCAGGCTCACCTGTCCCGGCACTTCAAACGGGTCGTGGGCGTCCCTCCCGGGCGCTACGGCAAGGCCGCGGGCAGGGCGTCGACAGCCGACTGAAGAGGCCGACTGAAGAGGCTGTCCGGAGAGGGCGTCCGTGGCCCCGGTACCGCCAACCATGCCGGGCGCACGCCCCGCACGGCATGGCTGCGGGGCGTGCGCCCGGCCGCCTGGATCCGGCGGCCGGCTGACCGGGCAGGGAGGCCGTGGACGATCCCAGCCCGCAAGAGGCCGGGCGCCCGGCAACGGCCGGAGCGGTCCGCGCGCCCCTCGGCGCGAGCCCCGACGCCGCCGGTCGGGCGGGCGTCATCGGCACCGGCCTCGCCGCCGTGCTGAAGGCCGACCGCCGCGCCCCAGCCACCGTGCCGCCGCCCCCGGACAGGTTCGCCCTACCGCTCTGCCGCCTTCCCGGCCTCCCCGACCGCGACGTACACCCAGCCGCCGTACCGGGTCAGCACGCGGTGGCGGGCGGCGCCCTCCTGGATCGGCTCCCACGGGTGGCGCAGGACCATGCTGGTGTCGCCGCCGAACGGAGCGATCATCGGGCCCAGCGCGGGGATGAGCCGCTGCGGCCACCAGCGCGGCAGCCGGTAGTCGAGGACCACCCAGCGGCCGCCGGGCGCGAGCGCCTCGTAGCCGCGCTCGATCACCTTCGCGTACTCGCTGATGAGGGTCAGCGAGAAGCAGGCACTGATCCCGCGTACGTTCTCCGGATACTCATAGGTCGTCAGGTCGGCCTGGACCAGGGAGACTTGGGAGAGCCCCGCGCGCCGCACCCGGTCCTCCGCCTGCTCCAGCATGGCGTCCGTGAGGTCCACGCCGATCACCCGCCCGGTCGGGCCCACGGCCTCGGCGAGCAGGGGCAGGTTGTGGCCGGTGCCGCAGCCCGCGTCGACCACCGTGTCCCCGGGACGCAGGGCGAGCTGCTCCAGCGCCAGGTGCTTGTAGGCCATCGTGCGCTGGCCGATGAGGTAGAGGCGGTTGGAGGTGAGGTCGTAGCGCTTGGCCCGTTTGCGGTAGACGTTCACCATGCGTTCGGACTCGGTGGTCATGGGCGCTCCTCGGGTAGGTGGGCCGGCCCCGAGGGGGCCGGGGGGCGAAGCGGTCGGGGACGTCGTGTGCCGCGGGCCGCGCAGCACCGAGGCCAGCACCCGCGGCCTGAACACGGCCTGGGGCGGGGCCAGCAGGTGGGTCATGTCGAGCAGCGCCATGGCCGCGGTCCTGTCGGTGGTCGCCACCTTCAGGAGCCGGTCGGTGTAGCGCTTGCCGAGCCGTGCGGCGAGCGGCAGCGGACCGTCGCAGGCTCCCGGGTACGCCAGGTCGGCGTTGCCCGACAGCATCCACGCGGACTCCACGCAGTCGGCGATCGGCCCCCGCAGCGGGGCGGTCAGACCGGCCGGGATCCGGCCTGCGCCGGTGCCGACGGCCTCCTCCAGGGCCCGGCGCAGCACGAGCGCGCTCATGCCGGCGACGGAGATGCCCTGCCCGTAGGCCGGGTTGAAGGC
This sequence comes from Streptomyces sp. NPDC040622, assembly GCF_055593965.1. Taxonomy (NCBI): domain Bacteria; kingdom Bacillati; phylum Actinomycetota; class Actinomycetes; order Kitasatosporales; family Streptomycetaceae; genus Streptomyces; species Streptomyces sp. NPDC040622. Next base: position 133,842 of record NZ_JBVIXD010000001.1, read on the forward strand.
GCCGACGGCGTCGCCGAGCACGAGGAAGCGGTCGGGCCAGCGCGTCAGCCGTTCGTAGTGGCGCCAGCGGTTCTCCGTACGACCGGAGCCGTACACGTCACCGAGGGGCTTGGCGTCGCGGATCGCGTCGTACAGGGCGGTGCTGCGCAGGCCTTTGGCGAAGTCGACGAAGCCCGCGTGGTCGAGCGGCGGGCGCTCGCCGCCGAGACCGGCCACGGAGACCATCCAGCGGCCGTTCTCGATGGGGTTGAGGATGCCCGAGCGGGGCTCCTCCGGTGTCGACTGGAGCAGGATGCACTTCCAGTCGGCGGTGTGCCCGGGGGCGGGTTCCAGGATGCAGGTGGAGTAGGCGCAGCCCGCGTCGACGACGCTCTCCTCCGGGGTGCCGTAGCCGAGCTCCCGCAGCCAGGCAGGGGCCCGGGAGCCGCGGCCCGTGGTGTCCACGACCAGGTCGGCCGCCTGTTCGTAGGGTTGGCCCCCGTCGGTGCGCGCCGCGGGGCCCCGGTCGCGGAGCAGCACGCCGCGGACCGTGTCGCCCGCTCCGGCGACCAGGCCGACGGCCTCCGTCTCCTCCAGGATCTCCACGGCGGGCAATTGCCGCAGCCGGCGGCGGACGGCCCAGTCGAGGAGGTCGCGCGAGCCGGACAGGACCAGGTGCGGGCCCTCGAAGCGGTCCACCCAGCCGCCCGGCACCATGAGCAGCATGTCCTGCGGCATGCGGACCTCGACCATGCCCAGGTCGCGCAGTTCGCCGAGGAGACCGGGAAAGAGCAGTTCGAGGGAGCGCTGGCCCGCGCCGAGCAGGTTGTGGGTGTGGCGGGCCTGGGGCACGCCGCGGCGCCAGCGCGGTTCGTCCGGGTAGCGGTCGCGCTCCACGAGCGTGACCCGGTCCACGTGCGGCGCCAGCGCGGCCGCCGCGCAGAGCCCGGCGAGGCTGCCGCCGAGGACCACGGCGTGGCGGCCGGCCCGTGGTGGGGTGCTGCTGTCGGTCATGTCCTGTCCCTTCTCCTCGGTTCTCCTCGGTTCTCCTTGGTTCCCCTCGGTTCCCCTCGGTTCCCCTCGGTTCCCCTCGGTCTCCTGCTCGGTCCTCTCGGATCAGCGCTCACGTGCGGGGCGCCGGCGGTCGAGCCACTTATGGGCGGCGGCGTACCAACTCGGTGCGGTGCGGTGGACGTTGAGGGAGTGCGCGGCCTCGGGGACGACGAACGCCTCCAGGTCACCGACACCGGTGTAGAACTTCCCCTCGTACGCGACGACGGCCGCGGCGTCCTCGGTGGAGGCGTCCCCGCCGCCGAAGAGGCGGTCCTGCTGGCCGACGACGAGCAGGACGGGCGCCCGCACCTCGGCGGCCACCTCGGGCTGGTAGATGGCGTCCAGGGTGAAGCCCTCCCCGGCGGTCACCGTCGACTTGGTGTCCTCGTGCCAGGCGGACACATCGGGTTCCACGCCGGCCGGGTGCTCGTAGAGGGCGGCCCGTCGGCCGGGCTGGGTGGTCAGGTAGTTCTCCGGCGGGTTCGTCGGGGCGAGCAACGGGTCGGCGGCGGCCGGGTACAGGGCCGGCATCGCCTCGGGGTAGAGCGGGCCGACGGCGTGCAGCAGGCCGGTGATCACCAGCGCGTCCAGATCGCGGTGGCGGGCCGACTCGATCAGGGCGATGCCCGAGCCCAACGAGTGTCCGACGGCGACCACGTGGCGGAAGGCGGGCAGTCCGTGGGTGCCCCGGCGCAGGGCGGTCACGATCTGGTGCACGGCCTCGACGTTGCTCTCCACCGTGACCTGTTCGGCCGGCGGGTGCTCGCTGGCGCCGGTGCCGGGGCGGTCGAGGGCGAGGACGGCGTAGCCCTCGCCGATCGCGTGCTTGGTGTAGTCGAGGGCGCCCGGCGCGGTCCAGTAGCGGCGGTCGTAGGTGAGCCCCGGCAGGAGCAGCTGTACGGTGTCGGGCGCCTCGCCGGGCGGCAGGAACAGTTCCGCTTCGAGCCGCCAGGTGGTGCCGGGGGCGTGCGGAGGGGTCACGTCGAAGGTGACGGAGCTCATGCGAAATGCACCCTTCTGCTGTCCGGATTCTTGAGGTGGTTCAGCGGTCGCAAGGTCAGCTCCTCGCTGCCGCGGTCCCGAACGTGCGGACCGCCGCCGGGACTTGACGGAAGGACAGCGATGCCTCCGGCCGCAGGCCCAGGTCGGGGCCCGTCACCAGGTCGTCGACGGCGATCAGCACGTTGTAGTGGTTGGGGAAGTGGCAGGAGTCGAAGCCGAGCACGGTGCCCGCGAGCCGTCCTTCGATCCACACTTCGTCGCCCCGGTCGATCACCCCGGCGCTGCGCATCTCGGCGAAGCCGAGGAAGCCGACCCGGTCGATGCGGGATTCCGGCGGGCTGTCGCGCTGGTCGGTGGTGACCAGCTCGTGGACCTCGCCGGCGCGCACGCAGCGGCTGGTGAACTCCTCCAGGCGCATGCCCCGGTCGTCACGGCGGTGGGTCAGCACCTTCACGACCGTCGCGTCCACGGTGCGTTTGCCGCCGTCCTCGTGCGGGTTCACCGGGCGGCTCCTTCCGCGCGGTAGACGGCGTCGACCAGTTCCAGGGCGGCGAGGCCGTCGCGGGAGGCGTCCTGCCCGCCACGCAGACGGGTGTCGAAGTCCGTGAGCACGCCGACGTACTCGTGCCAGAGCGAGCCCTTGAACTCGGGGTGCCCCTCGAGCATGTCGGCGAACAGCCGCGTACCGTCGCGGAGTTCGACGGTGACGTCCTTGACCTCGCCGTCGTAGGCCCAGTCGAGTTCGACCCGGGCGGTGACCCCGGCCGTCGAGCGCAGGTCGACCGAGGCCCGGCGGTCGGTGCCCAGCTCGTCGCGGACGACATCGGAGCCGGCCAGTTCGACGTCGCCGAGGAACAGCCGTACCAGGTCGAAGGCGTTGGGGCCGTTGTCGGCCACACAGCCACCGCCGCAGCGCTCGGCGTCGAGGTACCAGCGGTCGCTGCCCGCGTGCTCCTCGATGCGTTCGAGGTAGCGGACGGTGAGTGAATGCACGGGGGAGCCGGCCGCCGCGACCTCGTCGAGCAGGCGCAGGACGGGGGAGTTGTAGCGACGGTGGAAGGAGGTGAAGAGGGTGACGTCCTTCTCCCGGGCCAGTGCGGCGAGCGAGCGGCCGTCCTCGACCCGGATGGCGAGCGGCTTCTCCACACAGACCGCGACACCCGCGGCGATGGCGTCCGCGCACACCGTGGCGTGCGCGTCGTTGGGGACGTTCACGACGACCGCGTCCACGCCGGCGTCGGCGAGGAGTTCGGCGTGGCCGGTGTAGCACTTGGCGACGTCGTGGAACGGCTCAAGGGCGGCGGGCCGCAGATCGCACACGGCGGCGAGATCGAGGCCGGGCAGCCGGTCGAAGGCGGCGACGTAGAACTTGGAGATGACGCCCAGGCCGATGAGGCCGACGCGGGTCCGCGCCGCCGGGCGGCGCGTCATCGGACACCCGCCGAGGGCAGGACGTCCGGCGCCGCGACCGGCTCGGGGAAGGCGAGGCCCTGTTCGGCGGCGAGCGCGGTCAGTTCGGCGTGACACCCGCCGGTCAGCGGGACGCCGTGTTCCCTGTGGTGCGCCGCGGTCAGCTCCTCGGGCCGTCCGGGGTAGCCGACCGGCCGGGCGGGGTCGAGGGGCGGGCAGTCGAGGAGCGCTCCGAAGAGGCCGTCGGCCTCGGAGTCGAAGTCCGGCCCGGGGCGCAGCGCGCCGGGCGCCAGGACGAGGGCGGTCAGGCCGATGTCGTCGTCGCGTCCGGAGGGCCGGCCGTCGCCGGTCAGGGCCTCGGGGGCGGGGCCGAGACCGGCGCCGGGCACCAGCGCGGCAAGCACCTCGACCATCAGACCGAGCCCGTACCCCTTGAAGGCACCGGTGGCGGGGTCACCGCCGAGCCAGCGCAGAAAGCCCTCGCCGGCGTCCAGGGCATGGGGATCGGTCACCGGGCGGCCCTCGGCGTCCTCCAGCCAGCCCTCCGGTATCGGCTCCCCGGCGCGGGCGGCGGCCCGTACCTTGCCGGTCGGCACCACGGTGGTGCTCATGTCGAGGACGTACGGGGGCCGGTCGCCGGCGGGCGCCGCGATGCTGAACGGGTTGGTGCCGAGCATCGCCGCACGGCCGCCCGGCGGGCGGGCGATGCGCTGGCGCCCGCAGTTGGAGGCCAGGAAGCCCACCATGCCGCGCCGGGCGATCTTGGCCGTGTGGTGTCCTGCGCAGCCGAAGTGGGTGGCGTCGCGCATGGTCACCAGGGCGATCCCGGTCTGTGCCGCGCGGTCGGCGGCCAGTTCCAGCGCCTCCGTCGCCGCCCACAGGCCGAGGGAGCGGCGTCCGTCGAGGAGGACGGCGGCTCCGGTGTCGGTGATCTTCTCCGGTTCCGCGGTGGCGTCGATGCGGCCCGAGTCGAGGGCGGGCAGGTAGAGCCGGGTGAGGTTGGCGAGGCCGTGCGAGGTGAGTCCGGTGAGATCGCCGTGGACGAGGGCCTCGGCGGCGGTGCGGGCCCGGCCCCGCGGTACGCCGCGGCCGGTGAACACCTCGGCGGTGAAGGCCACGAGGGCGTCGTACGGGACGGTCACCCCGTCGCGCGGGACGGTCGCCCCGTCGTGCGGCGGGGCATCGGTCGACTGGCTCACTGTCGCATTCCTCCTGTGGTGGCGTGCTGCCGGGCGGCGAAGCGGACGAGGATGCCGCTCACCGCCCCGGCGAAGGCTTCGAGATCGGACAGGTCGGCGTACTCCCCGGCCGCGTGCGCGTGGTTGCGGTCGAGGTCGCCGGGGCCGAGGACGGCGGTGTACGCGCCGGGGAGGCCCGCCGCCCAGATCGCGTCGCAGGTGAACGCGGGTTCGTCGGCGGGCCACGGGGAAAGGTCGCCGTCCCGCGCCAGCAGGTCGAGGGCCCAGGGGTCGTCCACGGGCGGGAGCGCCGGCAGACCGCGCTTGTGCCATTCGACGCGGGTGATGGCGGCGGCGTCCGCGGCGGTGCGGGCCAGGTCCCGGTGGGTCCGATAGGTCTCGGCGAACTCCACGATGCCGTCCGCCACTTCACGTTCCAGCCGGTCGGCGAGAGCCTGACCCGTGGCGGAGTCGGGATAGGAGCAGTTGAGCAGCAACCGGCCGCTCCCGTACACCCGGTTGTGGTGGTGTCCGGTGTGCAGGCCCGCGACGCAGACCTGGCCGCCGTCCGCGTGCTCCGGGAGCCGGGTGGCGAGGCGCTGTGCGAGGTGGCCGAGCAGGACGGTGGCGTTGTGCCCGGCGGCGGGGCGGTCGTCGATGGCATCGTCGCCGTCGACCCGGACGCAGGCGGTCATCGCGGCCGTGGAACGCGCGAGGAGCCGCATCCCGGTGGGCTCGCAGAACACGTTGAGCCGGCCGTACCAGCCGCGCCGCAGCAGCGGGCGGGTGCCGAACACGCCCATGGCGCCACCCTCTTCGCCGGACACCGCCTGGATCAGAACGCGGGTGCCCGCGAGCCGGTCGGGGGCGGCTTCGAGCGCCGCGCGCACCCCGGCCAGCAGGGCCACGGCGGGGCCCTTGGCATCGATCGCGCCGCGCCCGGTGAACCGCGTCCCGTCGAACCCGACGGGTTCGGCACCCGCGACGGTGTCGAGGTGCACGTTGAACATCACCGTGTCCGCCTGCGGCAGTTCGGGGCCGAGCGCGAGGACCAGGGAGGGCTGTACGGCCAGGAAGCCCGGGTCGTCCTCGACGGCCCGGCGCACGCCGAGCGGCACCTGGTCGTCCGTCAGCTCGGCCGCCTCGGCGGCGGCGTGGTGGACGACCTCGAAGCCCAGGGGGCGCGCGGCGTCCGCGTAGGCCCGCTGGGCGTCCCGCAGGCGGGGCCCGCTCCCGCCCTCCAGCGGCCCCACGGTGGGGAGTTCGAGGAGGTGCAGCAGCAGGTCGTGCTCGGCTCGGGTCAGTCTCGTCATCGGACGGCCTCCCGGTCGCGGGCGGCGGGTGCGGGCAGCCGTCCTGCCAGGGACTCCAGGGCGCGGCCGTACCGCACGAACTCGGCGACGCCGTCCCTGCCCGCGTCGGTACGGCCCTCGTGGGGCCGGACCGCGCGGTGGGGTTCGATGGCCCAGGTGCCGGTGTAGCCGTGGTCGAGCAGGAGCCGCAGACAGTCCGCGACCCGGCAACTCCCCTCGCCCGGCAGGGTGTAGACCGCCTCGCCCGCCTCGGACCGCGCGTCCTTGATCTGCACGTGGTCGACCCACGGGACGAGCTCGGTGAGCAGGTCGTACGCCTCGTAGCCGTACGCCACGCCGTTGCCGGTGTCGAACAGCAGCCGCAGTGCCGGACTGTCGACCTCCGCCAGGAGCCGCAGCGCGCGGGCCGGGTCGGCGCCGGCCCAGCCCGCGCAGTTCTCGTGCAGCAGGATGAGCCCGGCGTCCTCGGCCTGGCGGGCCAGACGCGTCATCCGGTCGATCGTCCGGCGGGCCCACTCGGGCTCGTCGAGCGGCGTGCCGGGGTCGTTCGGGTAGGACATCACGCGGATGTGACGGGTGCCGAGCGCGGCGCACCTCGGGGCGAGGCGTGCCAGCTCGCCGCGGTCCAGCTCGAAGTCGCCGGTGATGGGACGGGCCCAGTTGGCGATGCGGGAGTTCACGCACACCACGTCCAGGCGCGCGTCGCGCAGGGCCGTGACGACCCGGTCGAACGCGGCGTCGTCGAGGTCGGCGAGGGCGGTGCCGCCGATGTCGCGCAGCTCCAGCGCCGACCAGCCGAGGAGCTGGTGGGCGCGGATCTGGCCGGCGAGGTCGGGGGCGGCCTCGTCGCCGATGCCCGCGTAACGAATGCCGGGCGGCGGCGCGAGCGGCCGGGGATCGTCGGCGGAGGGCCGGGGCCCTGTGTCATCCCGCATGGCTCACCTGCCGTCCGTCGGGCCCGGTGGGGGAGGGGGCGTCCGTGGTGCCGGGCCGCCGGATCGAGCTCTTGGCGTCGGAGAGCAGCTCCACCACCCGGGACGCGAGGTGCAGTTGGGGCTCCAGGTCGGCACCGTCACGCAGGGCGCGGTAGGTGTCGACGAAGTAGGCGGACAGTGCGTCGTCGGGGAACACCTCCCAGGTCTCGGGGCGGCCGGTGCGGCTGAACCGCAGCTGGGCGTAGTGGTCGTCCTCGGCGTTGGGGTAGTGCGCGACCGCCCGGCCGTCGGTGAACTCCAGCTGGACGCGGCGCTCGCGGACCGGGGCGGTGAGGTCGGAGACGATCCGGCTGGTCGCCTCCTGGTGCCGGAAGACCAGTTCGGCGCGGCCCATGCCGGGGATCGTGGTGTCGCCGATGCGCATGTCGGACAGCTCGGCGGCGGCCAGCACGGCATCGCCTGCGAGCCGCAGGCAGACCCCGAGCGAGTGCGGGGGTTCCACGTCGAACGCGGTGGGGTGACCGCCGTCGGCCAGCGTGCGGCTCATGCGCGGCTTGCTCTGCCGTATGTCGATGGAGCGCAGCGCTCCGAGAGCGCCCTCAGCGACGACGCGCTCCAGCCGTGCGGTCAGCGAGCTGGCCAGCCAGGGGGCGACGATCGCCAGGCGCAGCCCCTCGGCGCGGGCGAGGGCGAGGATCTCGTGGACGGACTGACGGTCGACCGCCAGGGGCTTCTCCACGATGATCCGGCGGAAGCCCGCGGCGGCCAGTTCCTGGAGCAGGCCGAGGCGGGCTACCGGCGGGGTGCACAGGTGCACGACGGTGTGTTCGGGGTCCAGCAGGACGCGGGCCTCGGCGAGCGAGGCGACGGGGCGCAGTCCCTCGGCCCGCGCGGATACCACGGGGGCGAGCGGGTCGAGCGTCACGACGGGGGCGGGGTCGAAGAGGTCCGTGTGCCGCCCGGCGGCGCGCAGCTTGCGCAGGACCGCCCAGTGCAGCCCGAGACCCGCCCGTCCGAGCCCGATGATCAGTGTTCGGTCCATGCCGGTGCGGTTCCTTTCGGTGGTTCCGGTTCGGCTCGGTGGATGCGGTGTGGGTGGGTCGTTCCTGTGTGCCTCAGTGGTTCCGGCCTTTACTGGCTTCCGCCCTCACTGGCTTCCGGCCTCAGTGGTTCCGGTACGCCACACGGGCGGTGAGCTCCAGGAGTTCGGTGCGCCAGCGGGGCACCAGGGGCGCGTCGGCCACCGCCTCGCGTGCCTGGTCGACGAGGTGTGCGATGCGCTGTTCGACCTCGTCGGCGACTCCGGTCGAGACGAGCAGCTCGCGCATTCTGGCGGCGCCGTCGGGGCCGGCGGGGGTGGCGGCGAGTTCGCGGATCCGGTCGTCCCGGCGTACGGCGAGGCTGAGGAGGTAGCTCATCTTGAATCGGTCGAGGTCGAGGCCGGCGGGCTTGCCGGTGTCCTCGGCGTCGCCGAAGGCGTCGATGAGGTCGTCCCGGAGCTGGAACGCCTCGCCGAGCGGCAGGCCGTACCGCTCGAAGACGGCGGCGAGATCGGGGCGGCCCGCGAGGGCGGCGCCGAGTTGGAGGGGACGCTGGATGGTGTACCGGCCGGACTTGCAGACCGCGATCCAGCGGGAGAGCTCCGGGTCGGCCACGCCCTCGGCGGCGACGGCGATGTCGAGGTACTGGCCGACGGTGACCTCGACCCGGGTCTCGTCCCACACGGCCCGGGCCGCCGCGGGCAGGGCGTGGGCGAGCCGGTCGGCGTAGACGTGCGCGAGGTCGGCGGCGAGGTTGGCGATGCCCTCCCCGTAGCGGCGGGGCTCGCCGCGCAGCAGCCGCGCCCGGTGCTCCTTGGCGTGCCGTTCGTGTGCGGTGACGGCGCCCCTGCGCAGCGACGAGTCGTCCAGGACGTCGTCGCGCAACAGGGCGAAGGTGTGCAGGAGTTCGAGGGCGGCGGCCGCGTCGACGGCCTTGTCGTGCCCCGGTGCGCCGCCTGCGGCGAGGTGGCCGATGAGACAGAAGCGGGGGCGCAGCAGCTTGCCTTTGGCGGCGGTGATGGCGGTGACGCTGTCGACGAACGCGGCGCAGCGCGGATCCACCGCGGTCCAGCGCGCGCTCTCCTGCGTGAGGACGGTGTCGATGCGCTCCTGGACGGCTTCGAGCGACCGGGTCAGGACGCCGTCGTCGCTCATGCGGTGCCTTTCGTTCGGGCGGGCGGACCGCCCGCGATGTCTTCGGTGCGGGCGCCCACGATTTCTCCGTGCCCGGCAGGAACCACAGTCTTCACATGAGGCACCGCCGACTTCTTTGGTCCTGTGGAATCACCAAGAAATTTCAAAGAGAGCACATCCTCTGTCACCCGCTCATCGGACTCCGGCACGTGTGATGCGGCAACGCGGCGGTACTCCGGAAAAGCTGCTGTGAGGCGGGGTTCCCTGTCAAGCGACGGCCCCCCGAGGCCCGTTGTCAGGGCCGGTTGTCGACCTTGATCGACCCTCCCTGAGCTGGGAGTTCGATACCTTCGCCGACCCGGCATGACTGATACTTGCCGGTCCCTCGCCCCCGGTCCCGGCAAGGGTTTGTCATTGCCGCACAGAAATCGACCCGCTTAGCTTCGCTCATCCATATCTCCGTCCTGCTACACGGAGGACTGTGTGATCTCCCCTGCCAGGAGCACCGATCGAATCACGGAACGAGAAATCGGAAAGCCGGTTCCGTTCTTCACCCAGGCCGACACCTTCAACGACTGTTGGCCGGACATAAATCGCCACCTCAACGAGATGTTCGACCGGGGAAAGTACTCCCACGGCCGACAGGTCGCAGAATTGGAAAAGGCGCTCGCCGCATACACGGGAGCGCGGCACGTGGTGGCCGTGAACAGCGGGACGGACGCCCTCGTCCTGCTGCTGCGCGCCTGCGGAGTCGTCCCCGGTGACGAGGTCGTCGTGCCGGCCTTCAGCTTCGCCGCCACGGCCACCTCGGTGGCTCTGGCCCGCGCCAAGCCGGTGTTCGCCGACATCGAACCGGAGAGCTACTCGCTGGATCCGCGCTCCGTCGAGGCGGTCATCACCCCGGGCACCAAGGCGATCATGCCGGTGCACCTGTTCTGGCAGCTCGCCGACATGGGCGCGCTCGGTGCCCTGGCGCAGCGTCACGGCGTGAAGGTGGTGGAGGACAGCGCGGAAGCGATCGGCATGCGCCGCGACGGCGTCCACGCCGGACTGCTGGGCGACGCGGGAGTGCTGTCGTTCTTCCCCACCAAGACCCTGGGCGCGCTGGGCGACGCGGGAGCCGTCCTGACGGACGACCCGGAGATCGCGGAGCAGGTGGCGATCCTGCGCCACCACGGCCGGATGGGCCGCACCGTGGACCACATCGCCGGCATCTCCAACCTGTCCGGCGCCTCGGGCACCAACAGCAAGATGGACGACATCCAGGCATCCGTGCTGCTCGGCAAGTTGCCCCGGCTCGACGCGGCGATCGAGCGCCGCAAGGAGCTGGCGGCCGCGTACACCGAGCAGCTGCGCGACATGCCCGGCGTCCTGCGGGTGCCCACGGTGGTCGACCGGGGCGTATCGGCCGACCCGGTCTTCTACGTGTACGTGATCGAGGTGGAGCGGCGCGACGCCCTGGTCGAGCACCTCACCCGGGAGGGCATCGGCACCGAGGTCTTCTACCCGATCCCGCTCCACCTCCAGCCCTGCTTCGCCGAACTCGGCCACCGCCGGGGCGACTTCCCGAACGCGGAGGCGGCCTGCGAGCGCACGGTCGCGCTTCCCTTCCACCCCGACCTCGCCCTCGACGACGTGCACCGGGTCTGCGAGGCCGTCCGCCACTTCTACACGGGGGCCGCATCATGAAGACTCTGCCCTTCTTTCCCCCCGATCTCTTCGAGGAGGACCGGGAGGCCCTCCTTTCGGCCGTGCACGAGCTGGGCACGGGCCCCGGCCAGCGGTTCATCCTCGGCGAGCGCACCGCCGAACTGGAGGAAGCGCTGCGCGAGATGACCGGAGCCGAGCACGTCATCGCCTGCTCCAGCGGCACCGGAGGCCTCGAACTGTCCGTGCGGGCGCTGGACATCGGTCCGGGCGACGAAGTGATCGTGCCGGCCTTCTGCTGTCAGCCGGTGGCCAGTTCGGTGGCGAACACGGGGGCCACCCCGGTCTTCGCCGACGTCGACCCGTGGACGATGGTCCTGGACCCCGACGCCACCAAGTCGCTGATCACCGAGCGCACGAAGGCGCTGATGCCGGCCCATGTCTTCTCGATCATGGCGGACATGGAGCAGCTGGGGGCGATCGCCCGCGAGCACGGTGTCGCACTGATCGAGGACGCGGCGGTCGCCCAGGGCGCCGTCCTCGACGGACGGCCCGCCGGACGGTGGGGCGACCTCGGGGTGTTCTCGTTCTTCCAGGTCAAGGCGTTCGGTACGGCGGGCGAGGGTGGCGTGGTCCTCACCGACGACGACGAACTCGCCCGGAACGTGAGGATGTTGCGCAACCACGGGCAGGACGGCGTGCACCGCTTCCTGCACCACAGGATCGGCCAGAACAACCGCTTCGACGAGGTGCTCGCCGCCTTCCAGCTGCACCGGCTGCCCGGCTTCGCGGACCGCCTGGAGCGCCGCGCGCGGATCGCCGACTACTACACCGAACGCTTCGAGCCGCTGCGCGACCGTGGCGTGCAGGCGCCGCCGGCGGGCCGCAACGGCCGCTGCTACTACGTCTACTCGCTGCTCGTCGACCGCAGGGAGGACCTGCGGTCCTATCTGACGGAACGCCAGATAGGCAGCCACATCTACTACCCGGTGCCGCTTCCCCGGCAGCCCGCCTTCGCGCCGTGGGCCGCACCGGACGGCTCCTGGCCCAACGCCGAACTGGCCTCCGCGCGCAACCTGGCCATCCCGATCTGGCCCCATCTGAGCGACGCCGAGGTCGAATTCATCGCCGACACGGTCTGCGAGTTCTACGCATGAGCACGCGGGAGCAGCCCATGGAGACTTACATGACGAGCCCACCGGCACAGCAGGAGTACGTCTTCGACCCGGTCTGGGAGAAGGAGACCGAGCGGCTGCGGACCAACGAGGCGATCTGGGATCCCGGCACCCTGGAGCGGCTCGCCGCGCTGGGCGTGGGTCCCGGCTGGCACTGCCTGGAGATCGGCGCCGGCTCCGGTTCCGTGGCGCGCTGGCTCGCCGACCGCGTGGGCCCCGAAGGGCGGGTCCTCGCCACCGACCTCCAGACCGACCGGCTCGCCTCGCTCGCGTCGCTGCCGCAGGTGGATGCCGTACGGCACGATCTGCGGGAGGAGGACCTGCCCGAGGCGGCGTTCGACCTCGTGCACTCCCGCATGGTGCTCCAGCATCTGCCCGACCGGGCCGCCGCCGTGGACCGCATGGTGCGCGCGCTGCGGCCCGGCGGGGTGCTGTTCCTCGAGGACACCGACTCCTCCACGCTGTTCCGCACCTCCCCCTCGGAGGACTTCCTCCAGGACGTCCGGGCCGCCGGGTACGGCCTGATGCGCGAGTCGGGCCATGATCCGCGCGGCGGCCACGTCGATCTCCAACTGGCCCTGTCAGCGGGCCTGGAGGCGACGGCGGAGGGCCGCGTCGTGATGGTGCGCGGCGGCTCCGACCAGGCCAGGCACTACATGCTGTGGCTGGAGTTCATGCGACCACGCATCGTGGGCGCCGGACTCCTGGACGACGCCCGGATCGACGCGGCCCTGGCCGAGATGGCCGACCCGGCCCACCACTGGCTGAGCCAGGTGCTGATCAGCACGGTCGGCCGCAAGGGCGGGGCGGAGCCGGGACGATGACGGCGACGACCACCGCGCCACCGCGCCCCGGCGTGCGGGAACGGGCCGGTGCCTACGCGAAGTTGGCGAAGCTCTCGTTCTTTGACTACTACCTGTGCGTGTTCGTGGTCCTGGCGCTGCTGCCCACCGCCGCGTGGGACGAACCGCGCACCTGGTGGGTCCTGGTGCTGTTCGACGTCGGCTGGGTGGGGATCGTGGCGGCCACCGTCGCACTGGACGACGTCACCGGAGTGCGCGACGGCAGCGACGCCCGCAACTACGACCCGCGGGAGTCGCTGCGGGCCCGGGACCGCAAGCCGCTGCTGGACGGCCTGCTCACCCTGCGCCAGGCGCTGCGCTTCGGCTGGGGCTGCGCCGTCGGGGGCAGCGTCCTGTGGACGCTCACCGTGCTGGTCGCACCGCACCGGCCCTGGTGGGCCCTGGCCGCGGCGGCCTTCTCCGCGGTCATCAGCGTGCAGTACTCCTACGGCCTCAAGCTCAGCTACCGGGGCGGCCAGGAGGCGGTCATCTGGCTGAGCACCGGCCTGTGCGTGCTGATTCCCTTCGCCCTGCTGAACGGGGAGATGACGGGTGCGGCCTGGCTCGCGTGCTTCCTGTTCGGGCTGTGGAGCCTCATGGTCTCGGTCTACTCCAACATCAACGACGTGGACGGCGACCGGGTGGCCGGCCGCCGCAACCTGGCCACGAGCGTGCCCCCGGGCGTCTACCGGGGCTTCATCGCCGGGCTCTCGCTCGCCGAGACCGGCGCGATCGCCGTCACCGCGGCGGTCGGCGCGGTGCCGTGGTGGTTCTGCGCGTTCCTGCTGCCCGTGGTGGCGCTGCGCGCGCGGCAGGCACACGCCGGGCTCGTCGCGGGTGAGGTGCTCTCGGCCCGCAAACAAGGCGTCACCATCCACCGCTGGGGCGTCGTCCTGCTGGTCGCGGCGAACCTGGCGCTCGTGCACAACGGCTGAAAGGGCACACGATGTCCCCAACGAAGAACGACGCCGTCCCGCGGAGCGCGGGCCGTCGTGTGGTGGTGGTCGGCCAAGGGTATGTGGGCCTGCCGCTGGCCGTACGGGCGGTGGAGGCGGGCCACACGGTCGTGGGCTACGACGTGGACGGCGGCCGGATCGAGCGGCTGCGGTCGGGCGACTCCTACGTGGAGGACGTGGACGAGCGGCGGCTCGCCAAGGCGCTGGAGTCCGGGGCCTACCGACCCACGACCGACGTCGGGGCGCTCGACGACTTCGAGGTGGCCGTGGTCACCGTGCCCACGCCCCTCCTGGACGACGTACCCGATCTGACCTGCATCGAGGAGGCCGCGCTGACACTGGGCAAGCATCTGCGGCCGGGCGCGCTGGTCGTGCTGGAGTCCACCACCTATCCGGGCACCACCGAGGACGTCTTCGGGGCGTTGCTGCAGAAGGAGAGCGGCCTGTGCCCCGGCACCGACTTCCACCTCGGCTACAGCCCCGAGCGCATCGACCCCGGAAACCGCCGCTGGACCCTGGAGACCACCCCCAAGATCGTGTCGGGCGTGGACGCGGAGTCCCTGCGCCGCACCGCGGAGTTCTACGACACGGTGGTCGAGCGGACCGTGCCGGTGCGCGACACGAAGACCGCCGAGCTGACCAAACTCCTGGAGAACACCTATCGGCACGTCAACATCGCGCTGGTCAACGAGATGGCGGTGATCGCGCGCGAACTCGGGGTGGACGTCTGGGAGGCGATCGACGCGGCCTCCTCCAAGCCGTTCGGCTTCATGCCGTTCACCCCGGGCCCCGGGGTGGGCGGCCACTGCCTGCCGGTCGACCCCCGCTATCTCTCCTGGCGGGTGGAGCGTGAGCTGGGCCGCCGCTTCCGCTTCGTCGACCTGGCCAACGACGTCAACAGCCAGATGCCGCACTACGTGGTGCAGCGCCTCGTCGAAGCGCTCAACCAGCTCCAGCGTCCGGCCAACGGCTCCCGCGTGCTGCTGCTGGGCCTCGCCTACAAGCGCAACACCGGTGACGCCCGCGAGTCGCCGGCCGTGAAGGTCGCCGAACTGCTGCTGCGCACCGGCGCACAGGTGCACGCGGTGGACCCGCACGTACGGGAGTCCGTGCCGCTGGACGCCCGGGTGCGCAGGGTGGAGCTCACCGAGGAGGAAGTGGCCGCCGCGGACGCGGTGGTCCTGCTCACCGACCACGACGACTTCGACTACGACGTGGTGCTGCGCGGCGCCCAGCACGTCCTGGACTGCCAGCGGCGGCTGCGGCCCGCGGCCAACGTCGAGATCCTCTGATGGCACAGGCCCTCGGCGGCCGCGCGCGGCGGATGTGGCAGGACGTGTCCGTGTCCGCGGTCGTCGCGGGGGCCGTCGCGGTCGTGGTCTCCTTCGCGGGGCCCCTGACCATCGTGGTCCAGGCCGCGCACGCAGGCGGTCTGGACGAGGCCCAACTCTCGTCGTGGATCTGGGCGGTCGCGGTGGGCAGTGGCGTGACCGGGTTCGTGCTGAGCCTGCGCCACCGCGTCCCGATCGTGGCGGCCTGGTCGACACCGGGCGCCGCGCTGCTGGTCACCCAGCTGGACGAGGTGCCGTACGCGACGGCGATCGGGGCGTATCTGGCGGCCGGCGCGCTCACCGTACTGGTGGGGGTGACGGGCTGGTTCGACGCGCTGATGCGGCGCATTCCGGCCGCCGTCGTCTCCGCCGTACTGGCCGGGATCCTGCTGCGGTTCGGTCTGGACGCCTTCCGGGCGCTGGAGAGCGGTCCCGCCGTGGCCGGGGTGATGCTCGCCGGGTACGTCGTCTGTCAGCGGGTGGCGCCCCGGTATGCCATCGCGGCGCCGCTCGCCGCGGCCGTCGCGGTGGCGGGCGCCACCGGCACGCTTTCCCTCGGCGGCGCCCAACTGTCCCTCGCCACACCGGTGTTCACCGCGCCCGCGTGGCCCGGCGAGGCGCTGGTGAGCCTGACGCTGCCGCTGTTCCTGGTCACCATGTCGGCGCAGAACGCGCCGGGGGTGGGCGCGCTCAGGGAGGCCGGGTACGCGGTGCGCTCGGGGCCGCTGGTCCGGGACACGGGGGTGGCGTCGGTCGTCTTCGCGCCGTTCGGGGCGCACGCGCTCAACCTCGGCGCGATCACGGCGGCGATCTGTGCGGGACCGGACGCCCACGAGGACCGGGCCCGCCGGTATGTGGCCGGACTGAGCTGCGGGGTGCTCTACGTCGCGGTCGGCCTGTGCGGGGCGACCGTCGCCGGGCTGTTCGCCGCGCTGCCCAAGGAGTTGATCGCGGCGGCCGCGGGCGTCGCCCTGCTGGGTGCCCTGGGCGGGAGCGTCTCGGGTGCGTTCGCCGAGGTGGACCACAGGACCGCCGCGCTCGTCGCCTTTCTCACCACCGCTTCCGGTCTCACCTTGTGGGGACTCGGGGCGGCTTTCTGGGGCCTGGTCTTCGGGGTGATCTGTCAGGTGGTCCTGAGAAAAAAGGAGCGGAATAGAAATATCCACATCGGTCGCTCGTCTCATGATCTGGAACGGCGGCGAGAATAGGCCCAAGAATGTGAAAAGAAGGTTCCCCGGGGGATATGCGGTCCGTATGCTTTCTCCAGAGGTCCACGCATCGTGGACTACGGGGGTAGTGTTATGCGGAATGCAAGGCTTCAGTTACCTGAATACAAACAATTCGCACCATTCAAGATCGTGATATCCCCATGACCGCCGGAGCGCTCGGCACCGGCGAACTGTGCCCACAGCTGATCATCGATCTGCCGTCCCGCGTCCCCGGCCACCACGACACGCTCGTGGGACGCGACCTGGAGGTCCTCACCCTCTCCGCCCTGCTCGGCGAGGAGACGCACCGGCTCATCACCCTGACCGGCCCCGGCGGCGTCGGAAAGAGCCGGCTGGCCTGCGCGGCCGTGGCCGACGCCCGGGTCGCCCGGGTCGCCTATCTGGACCTGCACGGCAGCACCGGCCGCGACGGCCTCGCCGAGACGCTGGCCGCCCTGCTGCCCGACGAGCCGTGCCTGTTGGTGCTCGACGGTTGCGAGCAGGCCGCCGACGCCACGGCCGCCTCGGTCGACGCCCTGCTGAGCCATGTGCCCGGACTGCGTGTCCTCGCCACCAGCCGCCGGCCCTTGCGCCTGTACGGGGAGCGTTTCGTCCCCGTGCCGCCGCTGCCGACCCCGCCCTCGCCGTACCGGCAGGACGTCCTCGAACTCCAGGACTACGCGGCGGTGGAGCTGTTCGTCGACCGTGCCCGGGAGATCGATCCTTCGTTCGCGCTGACCGCGCAGAACGCCCGGGCGGTGGCGGAGATCTGCACCCGCATGGACGGACTTCCGCTGGCCATCGAGCTGGTGGCCGAGAAGCTGCGGCTCTGCGGGGTGGACAGTCTGCTGACTCGGCTCCGGGAAGGCCGGCCGGTGCTCGGCGGCTACCACGCCACGCGCTCGCCGCTGCACCGCAGCGTCCGCTCGATCACCGAGCACAGCTTCCGGCTCCTCGACGAGGAGCAGCGCGCGCTGCTCACCCGGCTCTCCGTCTTCACGGCCGGAACGAACCTCCCCACCGCCGAAGAGTTCTGGGACCTTCCCACGCACCGCACGGAACAGGCGGTGGAAGCGCTGGTCGGCCACCACCTGCTGCGGGTGACGCCGGGCGGCGGGGAGCCGCGGTTCACGATGTTCAACACCGTCCGCGAGTTCTGCCTGGAGCGGCTGTCGGCCACGGGCGGGCTGCCGGAGGCCCAGCGACGGCACGCGGAGCACTTCCTGCTGCTCGCCCTGGAGGCGGAGCCCTATCTGACGGGGCCGCAGCAGGCGCAGTGGCTCCAGCGGCTGACCCCGCTGCACGAGGACCTCCTGGCCGCGCTGGCCCATCTGGAGGCGAGCGGGCGCCGGTTGGACGCGGCGCGCGCCACCCTCGCCCTGCACCGCTTCTGGCTGGTGCGCGGCCATCTCGACCTCGGCGAACAGTGGCTGGCCAAGGCGGCGGAGGTGTTCGGCGCCGCTGCCGGACACGCGGAGCTCGCCGCGCGGTCCGAATTGGCGCGGGGCGAGGTGGCCCTGGCGCGCGGCAGCGTGCGCCTTGCGGCGGACTGCTTCTGGCGCGCGGCCTGCGTCTTCCGGGAGCAGGGCGACACCGCCCACGAGCGGGCGGCGCTGGCCTGGCTCGCCTTCACCCACCAGCCCGCGGGGCCCGAGGCGATCCGCAGGGCCGCGGTGCAGCTGATCCGCGTGGCGGGCCACGAGCGGGCGACCGTCGCGGTGGCCAACGCAGCCCTGCCGCTGGCGATCGGGAGCCTGCCCACCGACGCCAAGCTCACCGCGGACCTGCTGGACACGGCGAACGCCCTGTTCATGCGGGCGCGGGACGTTCGCGGCGAGGGGATGGTCCTCGGCATGCGCGGCGTGATGGCCGATTCCCGGGGTGATCAGGCGCTGTCGGAGCGGCTGTTGTGGGAGGGCCTGTACCGGCTGCGGTCCATCGGGGAGCACATGGTGCTGCCCACGGTGCTGGAGGGGCATGCGGTGCACCTGTGGCGCCGCCTGCCGCACCAGGGGCACCGGGTGGCCCGGCTGCTGGCGGCCGCGTCCGCCCTGCGGGAGTCGACCGGGGCGCATCCGCCGCTGGTCGGCCATGGCACATCAGCCGCCCTGCCCGACGCGCGCCGCCTGCTGTCCGGCTCCGAGTACGCGTCCGCGTGGCGGGAGGGGCGGGTGCTCTCCGCCGTCGCGGCCGCCGGCGAGGCGCTCGCCTTCGGCCCGCCGCCCGCCGGGTCCGCGTCCGCGGCGCCCCGTCCGGCGCAGCTCACGGCCCGCCAGTACGAGGTGGCCAGGCTGGTGAGCCAGGGGATGACCAACCGCCAGATATCACAGAAGCTGCGGCTGTCGGAGTGGACCGTGGTGAACCACGTCCGCGAGGTCATGCGCCGGCTCGACGTGCCCTCGCGCCTCCATGTGGCGAAGTGGGTGCTGGGCCGACAGCACCACGACGCGCTGGACACCATGGCGGAGTGACCGGCCGGCGGCCGGCCACTCGGGAGGGGGCGGGGTTCAGCGCGGGGCCGGGACCCGGCCGAGCTTCGCGGGGTTGCGCATGGCGCGCACCGCGGTGATCCGGGGGCGGTCGCCGACCAGCTCGACGTCCGCGGTGACCACGGCGAACACGCCTGCCGGCGTGGCCAGTACGGCGGCGGGCGTGCCGTCGAGCTGCACGTCCATCCGGATCACGAGCCCGGGCGGATAGCTGCCCGCGGTGGATGCGAAGTACTCGGCGACCGTGGTGGCTCCGTGCAGCGGGACGCGCGGCGTCTCCGCGTGGCCGTTGCCGTCCGCCCACATGGTCACGTCGGGGGCCAGCACCGTCATGAGCGCCTCCACGTCGCCGCCGAGGCAGGCGGCGACGAAGCGCTCGGTGATCTCGCGGACCCGCTGACGGTCCGACTCGAACCGCCGGTCCCGCAGCCGCACATGGCGCCGGGCTCGGCTGCCCAGCTGTCGTACGGCCTGTTCGGTGCGGTCGACGGCCTCGGCGACCTCGGGAAAGCTGAATCCGAACACCTCGTGCAGCACGAACACCACGCGCTCCAGCGGCGACAGCGTCTCCATCATCACCAGGACCGCCATGCTGACCGACTCGCCGAGCAGCGAGGACTCCACCGCGACGTCGGACGAGACCAGCAGCGGTTCGGGCAGCCAGGGCCCCACGTACTCCTCACGTCGGGCCCGGCTGCGGCGCATCTCGTCGATGGAGGTGCGGGTGACGGCCCGCACCAGGTAGCCGCGTGGATCGGCCACGACGTCCCGGTCGACGCGCTGCCACCGCAGCCAGGTCTCCTGGACGACGTCCTCGGCGTCGGCGACGGTACCGAGCATGCGGTACGAGATGCCGAACAGCAGCTGCCGGTACCGCTCGAAGGGATCCGAGGTGCCGGATCGCTCGGAGACGGCTGTCGCCTCGGCCATGACTCTCCGTTCCACGTGCACTCAGGTTCAGGGCGCGTCGCATTCGATCTCCAACTGCCCTGCCGAGTCTACAATCCTGGCCTCCCGTCACTCGTGCCGAATCTTGCCGTTCTCGTCGCGCTCGGCGCGCGGCGGTGCGGGGGCGTCCCGCATCCCTCATATTCCTCGTACTCCGCGTGAGGAATTCTTCTCCGGAAACAGTTCGGATTCGGTTCGGGCGCCGAGGAAGGAATTCCGCTAGTTCTCTGCTCGGGCCACGTCGGCCTCCTCGTGCGGTTCCGCGGCCAATTCCGGCTCGGGGCGCGGGGCGGGCGGGAGAAGCAGGGCGAGTGCGGAAGCGATGACGGCCACCGCGACCGTGAGGAAAAGGCCGTAGCGCACCGCGTCGGTGAGCCCGTCGGCGTACATCGAGTCCGTCAATCGGCCGGCCTGCTGCCGCACTTCTTCCGGAACGCCTTCGGCGGCGAGCCGGTTCTGGAGCAGGGCACCGACCGCGGCGCCTCCGACGACCGCGCCGATCTGGCGGAACGTGGTGAACATGCCGGAGGCGACGCCGGTCAGCCGCGGCGGGATCTCCTGCATCGCCAGCGTGCTGGTGGGCGCGAAGACCAGACCCATGCCGACACCGAAGACCACCTGGCCCGGGATGATGGCCCACACGCTGGAGTCCGGCTCGGCCATGACCGCGATGAGGGCGATACCGGCTCCGAAGATCAGCAGTCCGGGGACCAGGAGCTTGCGCCCGCCGAGCTTGCCGACCGCGTTGCCGGCCAGGGGCGCCACGAACATCGAGACGAGCGGGCCGGGTACGAGCGCGAGACCGGCCTCACCCGCGGAGAGCCCGAGCACGGACTGCAGGTAGAGGGTGAGCGGCAGCAGCACACCGATGGAACCGAACAGCAGCATCGCGCCGAGCAGGGCGGAGACGGTGAACCCGCGGCTGCGGAACAGCTCGAACGGCACCAGCGGACGCTGCTCCTGACGGGAGCGCTGGTGCAGTGCGAACACACCGAGGAGCGCCACGCCGAGGGCGAGGACCAGCGGAATGCTGAGGAAGGACTCGATGGTGCCCCAGTCGTAACGCTCGCCCTCGATCAGCCCGTACACGATCAGGCTGAGGCCCGCCGTGGACAGGACGGCGCCCGGCAGGTCCAGCGAGGACTGCTGCCCCCTGCGGATGTCGGGCACCACCACGAGCGCGCCGATCAGGGCCGCCACGCCGATCGGGAGGTTGATGAAGAAGATCCAGCGCCAGTCGAGGCCGGAGACCAGCGCGCCGCCGATGGTGGGACCGGCGACCGTGGCCAGGCCCGCGACCGCCGACCACACGCCGAAGGCCGCCCCGCGCCGCTCCGCCGGGAAGACGGCGCTGATCAGCACCAGGGTCTGCGGCATCATCACCGCGGCGCCCAGCCCCTGGACCGCCCGGGCCGCGATCATCTGGCCCGGGGTGTCCACGACGCCGCACACCACCGATGCCAGGGTGAAGACCGCGAGGCCGGTGGCGAAGACCCGTTGGGCCCCGAAGCGGTCGCCGAGCCGTCCGGAGAGGAGCAGCAGCGCCGCGAAGACCAGCATGTAGGCGTTGGCGAACCAGAGGATGTCGTCCAGTGATGCGCCGAGCCCCGCCGCCATCTCGGGAATGGCGATCGTGACGATCGTGGTGTCCAGCAGCGTCATGAAGGAGCTCGCGCAGAGCACCGTCAGCACCAGCCAGGGGTTTGGCTGCCGAGTGTGTGGTGCTTCCGTGACCATCCCGTGGCCTCTCGCTCGTAGTCGTGTGAGGTGCTTCAACAGGACCGACGCAGCCGGAGCGGAAACCGTGACACGGGTGGGGACCCGGAACTCGAGAACGGGTGGAGTCGGCACTCCTGTCACACTTCGCGGCGCCGCTGCGTCGGTACTGGGTGAGAGCGAAGTCCGCGTGAGCCGACGGGGCCCGTCCCCGGCCGGCCGCGCCGAGGCCCGCATCGGCACGGACGACACCCATACAGGCACCACGACGTGAGAGAAGGCAGGGGCGGAAAATGAACGGCGAGACGCTCATCCAGCGATACATCAGGGCCCTCGGGGAGCAGGACTGGGACACCCTCACCGAGCTCTACGACGAGGACGCGGTCTTCTACACACCCCTCAAGTGGGGGGTCAAGGGCGTCCCGTTCATCATCCAGTTCTGCAAGGCCGTGCACCAGGGCTTCCCCGGCGTGCGGGTGGCCCTGCACGACGAGTTCGCCAGCGCGGACGGCACCCGGGTGGCGTTCCGCTTCTCGATGCACTGGCACAACACAGGACCGTTCCTCGGGCAGGAGCCCACCGGTGAGCGCGGGACGAGCATCGAGGCCCACACCGTGCGCGTCCGCGACGGCCGCATCACCGAACAGGTCGTGGCCGTGGGGTCGTTGCACCTCTCCTACATCGAACTCGTGCGCTGGGGAATGGAGTTCCCCCGCGACCTGGTCGACCCCGCGCCCGAGATCGTCTCCGCGCCTCAGGACGGGGCGACGCGTGACTGACTCCGTCGCACCCTTAACCGCCGCGGGGCGCGCACCCCGTACCACGGAGATCCCGTTCGGGACCCGGCCGCCCGAGGACGTCGCCGCGCGCATGCGCGAGCGTGGCTGGTGGCGTGACCGGTCCATCATCCAGGACCTCCTGGACACGGCCGCCGAGCACCCTAACGCCCCGGCCGTCGTCGCCGCCCGCACGGACGCGGCCGACCCGGTCACCCTCAGCTACGCCGAACTCGCGGGACACGCCGAACGGTTCGGCGCGGCCCTGCTCTCCCTGGGGATCCGCCGCGGTGACCGGGTCGCCTTCCAGCTGCCCGGCTGGTGGGAGGCCGCGGCGCTCACCCTGGCCTGCGCCTGGACGGGGGCCGTCGCGGTGCCGCTGCTGCCCACGATGCGCAGCCGTGAGGTGGAGCGCCTGCTCCGGGTGACCGGGGCGAGCCTCTGCGTCGTCCCAGACACGTGGGGCGGCCACGACTACGCGGCGGCCCTCGAAGAGGTCGCGCCGAGGCTCCCCGAGCTGCGCCACCGGGTCGTCTACGGTGACAGCGCACCCGAGGGAACCGTCGACTTCGCCACGTACTTCCTGCACACCGTGCACGAGGACCGGCTCCCGCACCCGATCGAGGTGCCCGCCGGGCGGGATCTCGACGCCGTGATCCTGGTGATGTTCACCTCCGGCACCACGGGCGAGCGCAAGGCCGTGCTGCACACCGAGAACACGCTCTACGCGGGCACCGCCGCGGCGGCCGGCTCCGCCGAACGGGGTTGGGACAAGGGTGAGGTGTTCTGCTCGCCCCACCCCATCTCGGGGCTCGCCGGACTCCTGTACTGCCTCTGGGGGCCGATCCTCGCGCAGGGCGCCGGGGTGTACCTGGACACCTGGAACGCGGGGCAGCAGCTGGAGTTGATGGCGAAGGCGCACGTCACCCAGGTGTTCGCCGCACCGCCTTTCGCGGCGCAGCTGGTCGAGGCGCAGCGGGCCGGCCCGCGCGAGGTGCCGGCGCTGCGCTTCGTGATGTGCGGGGGCGCGCCCGTGGTGCCGAAGCTCGTCGCCGACGTCACCGATGCCTTCTCGGTGCCGGTGCGCACCTGCTGGGGGATGACCGAACTCGGCATGGGCATCCGCACTCCGGAAGGAGGACCGCCGGCCGGCGCCGCCCGCAGTGACGGACGCCCTCTCGCGGGCCTGGAGATCTCCCTGCGGGACATCCCGGGGGAGGACGGCGTCCACCGGCTCTGGGTACGCGGCCCCTCCGTCTGCGTGGCCGTGTGGTCGCCCGGTGTGGACGGCGGCGCCGCGCAGCCGACCTGGGAACACGACGAGGGGTGGATGGACACCGGCGACCTGGTCCGCGACGACGGCGCGGGCGGTGTGCGCTTCGAGGGCCGGGCGAGCCGCCGGGTCGGAGGTCCGTACATGATCCCCGTGGCGGACGTGGAGGGGGAGATCCTGCACCATCCCGACGTGCGCGAGGCCGTGATCATCGGATACAGCGGCGAGGACGGCCAGGAACACGCGTGCGCGGTTCTCGCCCCCCGCGCGGACCGGACCCCCGACCTGGCGGAGTTGCGCGCGTTCCTCTCCCGGCGCGGCATGACGGAGTGGTACATCCCCGAACGGGTCTTGGGCGTCGCGGAGCTGCCCAAGAACGAGAACGGAAAGATCATCGTCGGAGAACTGCGCCCGCTCCTGGCCTGACGACCCCGGGGGGGGGGGGGGGGAGGGGGGGAGGGGAGGGGGGGGGGGGGGGGGGGGGGGGGGGGGGGGGGATGAGGTGGACGAAGGGCAGGTCAAGTGC
>NZ_JBVIXD010000001.1:157782-573660 GCF_055593965.1 Streptomyces sp. NPDC040622
TCCCCCCCCTCCCCCTCCCCCCCCCCCCCTCCCCCCCCCCCCCCCCCCCCCTCCCCCCCCTCCCCCCCCCCCCCCCCCACCACCCCCCCCCCCCCCCCCCCCGGGGGGTGGGGGGGACATGCACGGATCCGGCGCGGTGGGCAGGGGAGCGGATGACGGAGAACACCATGGGCGGGTGCGCGGCCGCCCAGCTCCCGGACGGCGCGGACCCGTTCGGCATCGAGGTCCCCGCTGAGGTCGCCGACCGGCACCGTGCCGACGGCTGGTGGCGCGACACGTCCGTGCTGCACGACCTGCTGCGCTTCGCCGCGGCGTGGCCCGACAGCCCGGCGATCGTCGCCCACCGGGTGGCGGACGGCCGGCCGACCGTCCTGCGGTACGGCGAACTCGCCAGTCACGTACGGCGGTTCACGGCGGCCCTGACCGCGCTGGGCGTCCGGCGCGGCGACCGGGTCGCCTTCCAGCTGCCGAACACCTGGGAGGCGGCCGCGCTGACCCTCGCCTGCTGCTGGCGGGGAGCGATCGCCGTGCCGCTCGTGCCGGGGCTGCGGGGCCGGGACGCCGAGCGCGTCCTGGCCGCAGCGCGGGCGCAGGTGTGCGTGGTGCGCGACACCTGGCAGGGGTACGACTGCGCGGGCGCCCTGGGCGAGATCGCGTCCCGGCTGCCCTGGCTGCGGCACCGCGTGGTCCACGGCGACCGGGTACCGCCCGGCGCCATCGACTTCGACGCGTTCTTTCTGCGCACCCCGCACGAGAGGGACACCGCGCTGCCGGACCTGCCGTCGGGCCCCGACCTGGACCGGCTCTGCCTGATGCAGTTCATCACAGGACCCGCGGGCGAACGAAGGGCCGTGCTGCACACGGAGAACACCCTGTACGCGGGCTGCGGCGGTCCCGCCTCCGAGAGCCGGCGCGGCTGGGCCGCACGCGAGGTGTTCAGCACGCCGCACCCCATCGCGAGCGCCGCGGGCATGCGCTACTGCGTATGGGGACCGCTGCTGGCCGGGGGCACGGGTGTCTACCAGGACGTCTGGTCGCCCGACAGCTATCTGCGGCTGCTCTCCGACGCGTCGGTCACCCAGGCCTTCATGACACCGGAGTTCGTACGGCAGCTCGTCAGCGAGCAGCGTCGCAGACCGCGCTCTCTGCCGCTGCTGCGCTTCGTCATGTGCGACGCCCTGTCCGGCTCCGTGGAGCTGCTCAGGGACATCAGGTCCGCGCTGGTCCTGGGCGTGCGTTCGTGCTGGGGCATGGGGGAGTTCGGCCTGGGATTCCGCAACCGGGAGGACGCCCCGCACGGTTGGGAGGCGTTCAGCGACGGAGAGCCGATGCCGGGCCTGGAGGCGGACCTGCGGCCCGGACCCGGCGGCGAAGGGCCGTCCCGGCTCTGGGTGCGCGGCGCCCAGCTCTGCGTCGGCTACGGGCGGGTGGGGGCGGACGAACCCCTGTACTCGACCTGGTCGCGGCACGACGGGTGGCTGGACACGGGCGTGCTCGCGTGCGACGACGGCAAGGGCGGCATCCGTCTCGAACGCGGAGCCGCTCGTCCGGCGGGTACGTCGGTCTCGCTCCCCGCGGCGGAGGTCGAGGAGGAGATCCTGCGGCACCCCGGAGTCCGGGAGGTCGCCGTGGTCCTCCACCGGGACGCGCACGGACAGCAGTCGACCTGTGTCGTGATCGTTCCCAGCGGCGACCGGTGCCCGGCGCTCACCGAGCTCGTCGGCATCCTCGCCGAGCGGGACGTGACGCCGTGGTATCTGCCGACCAGGCTCCTGGAGATCGAGGGGGCCCTGCCGCGCCATCCGGAGGGCGGCCTCGACCACGAGCGGATCCAGGCCCTGGTGGCGGCCGCCTGAGGGAGGGCCGGGCCCCGGCTCTCCGGACTCCCGGCCCTGCGCTCCCGGCCGCTACCGTGCCTGCCGCTGCGCCACCCACTGGGCGATGTGGATGCGGGAGGGCACGTCCAGACGGCGCATGATGTGCCGTACGTGGTTCACCACGGTCCACTCGGACAGGTTGAGCCGGGTGGCGATCTGCCGGTTGGTCAATCCGTCGCTGACGAGCAGGGCCACTTCGTACTGGCGGGCCGAGAGCGACGCGGAGCGGGGCGCCGCGGACGGCGAGGATCCGGTGGACAGCGGGGCGGCCAGCGCCTCCTGGGCCGCGGCCCAGGGAGACAGCGCCCGCCCCTCGCGGCGCACCGCCTCGTACTCCGGGCCCGAGAAGGACCTGCGCAGTTCGCGGGCGGCGGCGAGGGGGACGGCCGTGGCCGGGAGCGGATTGGCTCCGGTCGCCTCCCGCAGGGCGCAAGAGGCGGCGAGGATCCGGGCGACCCGCTGGCCCTGCTCCGGCAGGCGCTGCCACAACAGATAGGCGCGGGCTTCCAGGGCCGGGGGCAGCATGGTGCACTCCCCGACGGCCTGGAGCCGGAGCAGGCCTTCGTGGAGGAGGCTCTCCGCCAGTTCCTGATCGCCCCGGGCGATGCTCAGATCGGCGCGCTGCACCAGGACGAGGCCCTGGCCGCGTACGTCCTGCGCCCGCGCGTACACCGTCTCCGCCGCGTCGAGCAGGTCGCAGGCCAGCTTGGTGTCGCTCTGGCGGGCCTGCGCGGCGAGTGCGAGTGCCGCCTCCGCGACCTCCTCCGGCGCGGGGGAGGTCCGAGCGGCCTTGAGGACGTGCTCCGCGAGGCCGCGGGCGTCGCCGTCCGCCGGATCGGGCCGCACCGCGGCGAGTTGGGCGAGGGTGGTCAGCTCCTGGTGGCGCTGTCCGCACTCCGCGTAGGCGATGGCGGCCCGGCGGAAACAGTCCGCCGCGAGGTGGCTGTCCCCGCCGGCCATGGCCAGCGTGCCGCGCGCCGCCTCGGCCCGTGCGGTGAGTTGCCGCTGCCCGGCGTCGGCGAGGAACACGGCCGAGGCGTCCGCCAGCCGCCGCTCCCCGGCCGCGAGGTGGCCGCGCGTCAACCAGAAGCGGCGCAGCGCCAGCGCGGCCAGGGCCGTGTCGTGCCGGCGCCCCCGCGCGGTGAGATGGGAGAGGGCGGCCTGGACGTTGTCGTGGTCCGTCGCCAGCCGGCCGAGCCATTCGTGCTGGCGCGGCCCGGCCAGGTGCGGTTCCGCCCGCAGCGCCACGGCGAGGAAGTGCTCGGCGTGCTGATCGCGGGCGTGGGCCAGGCCGCCGGCCGCTTCGAGCCGCTCCAGGCTGAACTCCCGGACGATGTTGTACATCGAGCACCGGGTCTCCGTGCCGGAGGTGTGGACGCGCAGCAACTCGTGGGAGACCAGGGCCTCGACGGCCTCCTCGGCCCTGTTGGCCGGCAGGTCCCAGAGCTCCTTGATCGTGGTGAGGCTCATGCTGCCGACGGCCACCGACAGGCGGGTGAGGAGCTCGCGCTGGTGCTCGTCGAGCAGGTGGTAGCTGCGCTCGGAGATCGCGCTGATGGAGCGGTGCCGGGGCGAGCGCGCCGGGTGGCAGCCGCCGAGGACCGGCCGGCCGTCCCGCAGCCGTGTCAGGAGGACGTTGAGGTCGAACAACCGCAGGCGGTTCGCGGCGAGTTCGACGGCGAGGGGGATGCCGTCCAGGCGGGCACAGATCTCGGCGACGGGCCGGGCGTTGTCCGCGGTCAGGGCGAAGGAGGGGAGGATCCGCCTGGCCCGGTCGACGAAGAGTGTCACCGCCGGGTACTCCTGGAGCTCGGACACGTCCTGATGGTAGGGAGGCGACGGCGCGGACAGTGGCTGTACGGGGAACACCTGCTCGCCGTAGACATGCAGCGGCCTGCGGCCGGTGGCCAGGATGCGCAGCAGGGGCTGCTCGTCGAGGAGTGTGTCGACCAGGGCCGACGCGGTGTCCCCCGACAGTTCGAAGCCGTCCAGGACCAGCCAGGACTCGGCCGACAGCGGCGGGATGTCCACCGCCTCGGCCAACGCCCGGGCGCCCTCGATGTCATGGGCGTCCACGTGGTGCGCGACGGACAGCCCGGCGTCGGCCACCGCGGCCTCGGCGAGACGTGTCTTGCCGACGCCGCCTGGCCCGACGAGTGTGATCAACCGGGCTCTGCGCTGCTCCAGTTGGATGGAGAGGTTCAGGAGGTCGATGCCGCGTCCGACCATGGGGGTGCGAGCCGGTGCCTCGGGGCGCGGCGCACGCCCGGAATGCACCTCCGGCGGCTCTCCGCCCCACGCCGCCAACTCTGCCCTCATGGGGAGTTCCTGATGCCGCGTGAGTGATTCTCGGACCTGCCCCGCCGTGCACGGATCATCGCTGATGGCCCCCGTCGATCTTGAGAAGAATCTTGGAGTTCAAAACCGGGCTGCTGGTCTGTTCTTGAGTCTATGGGCTGGCGCGCCGTTTCCGCACGGGCCCTAGTACGGCTCAAGGCGGCCTCTCCCACGTGCCCGCGGGGCCGGGAAGTCTGCATTCCCGAGGAAACGGTGAGGCGCTGGAGAATTGACCATGGGGGTGTCTGATGATTCCTGGTGCGGGGCAAAACGGCCCATGGGTCCGAACGCGCACGGAAGCCGACGCGAAGGCCTTCGCCGAGGAGAAGCGCGCCGAACAGGAGCGTTCGCCGGCCGCCCGTCCTCAGAAATGCGTGGCGATCCCGAAGGCCCGGCGGAGCTGAGCCATGTCGTGCCGATCGCGTTCCGTGGGCTCGTATCCCTGATGGAAGTAGACCTGCTGTTCGGCGGAGAGGCACGGGACGGCCGTTCGGCCGATCGTGCCCGTCACGAAGCACGAGGGCGGATAGCGGAAAGGGTGCCCCGGCCCGGGTGACGCCTGCGCCGCCGAGCCGTCGGCCCCGAAGGCGAGGGGATGAAGGTCGATCTCCCGGCCGTCCCGAGCGGTGACGACAAAACGAATGGGCCGCTCGTTCAGGCTTTCCACGAAGCCCGCCTCGGAGAGAGCCGCCACCACGGCCTTTTCCTGATCCAGCCGATGCATCAGGTCCAGGTCGCGATGGTCTCGTGTCTGCTCGCCGATCAAGGCGTCGATTCCCCAGCCTCCACCGATCCAGACCTCTGCCCCGGCCCTTCGCAGCAGAGCCAGGACGTACCGCACGTCTTCAGCCGTCATCACACGACGCAGGCTAGAAGCGACGGCCCCGGACGGCGAACGAATTCCCGGACCGGCGACTTCGGACCGGCCGCCCGGGAACAGCACGCCCGGTGCGCACGGTTGCACCGACCGGGGACCGGCGCCGCGCGTGCGGGGAACGCGGGGGCCGTAAGGTCGTCCGCCCGGCCGGGAGCCGGGTCCCCGGGATCGCGGTACGCCCGCCGCGCATGTGGATCAAGACGTATTCCTGCAGGAGGACTTTTCATGACCGAACGGCCTTTGACGCTGATGGCAGTGCACGCCCACCCCGACGACGAGGCCACGGGAACCGGCGGGATCCTCGCGCGGTACGCGGCGGAAGGCATCCGCACGGTCCTCGTGACCTGTACCGACGGCGGGTGCGGGGACGGTCCGGGGGGTGTCAAGCCGGGCGAGCCCGGACACGATCCGGCGGCCGTCGCCGCCATGCGCCGTCAGGAGCTCGAGGCGAGCCGTGACGTCCTGAAGATCAGCGATCTGGAGATGCTGGACTACGCCGACTCCGGGATGACGGGCTGGCCGAGCAACGAGGCCCCCGGATCCTTCTGGCAGACCCCCGTGGAGGAAGGCGCCGCCCGGCTCGCGGAGCTCATGCGGCACTACCGGCCCGATGTCGTCGTCACCTACGACGAGAACGGCTTCTACGGCCACCCCGACCACATCCAGGCCCACCGCATCACGATGGCGGCGCTGGAGATGACCGGGCTCACGCCGAAGGTGTACTGGACGACGATGCCCCGCTCCGGGATGCAGCGGTTCGGGGAGATCATGCGCGAGTTCCACCCGGACATGCCGGAGCCGGATCCCGCGGAGGCCGCCGCGATGGCCGAGATCGGCCTCCCTGACGACGAGATCACCACGTGGGTGGACACCACCGCGTTCAGCGGCCAGAAGTTCGACGCGCTGGCCGCGCACGCCAGCCAGGGCGAGAACATCTTCTTCCTCAAGATGGGCAAGGAGCGGTTCGGCGAGCTGATGGGCGTGGAGACGTTCGTACGGGTCAAGGACGGCACCGACGCGGCCGTACCCGAGAACGACCTCTTCGCCGGGCTGCGCTGATCCGCCCGCCCGGGCGACCGGGCAGGCGCCGTCCCTACCCGAGCGCCAGCATCGCCGCCGCGACCTCGCCGACCGCCTCGTCGGGGATCGCGGTGGCGGCCTCGTCGAGGACGAGCAGCCGGGCCCCGGGGATCTCCCGCGCGAGCGCCTCACCGTTGCCGACAGGGAAGAACCGGTCGCGGCGGCCGTGGACGACGAGGGTGGGGACCGTGATCCCGGGCAGGCGCTCGCGCCAGCGGGGCGTGCAGTCGAGCCGGGAGAACACCGTGCCCAGCTGATTGGCCAACTGCACCGGGGGCGCGGTGCCGGGCGTGCGGTCCCAGACGCGCGCGGCCACCGCACGCGCCGCGAGGGGGTCGTCGCCGAGGATCTCCGCGCCCGCGGCGGCGAACTCCGCCACCGCATCGCGGTCGGCCCAGTCGGGCATCGGCCGCGAGAAGAGCCGCTCCATCGTCGCCCGGTCGTGGTCGGGGAGGTCGTCGTCGGGCGGGCCGGGCGCGACCGCGCGGGTGCCGACCAGGGTGAGCGCCGAGAACGCGCCCGGACGGTCGAGCACGGCCACCTGGGCGACCATGCCGCCGACACCGATCCCCGCGAGGTGCGCGGGCCCGCCGCCGAGCGCGTCGACGAGGGCCGCGGCGTCGGCGGCGAGGTCGCGCAGGGTGTAGGCGGGCGCCTGCGGGTCCAGCGTCGTCGACCCTCCGCCGTCGCGCAGGTCGTAGCGCACCACGCGGCGCCCGCCGGCGGCGACGCGTTCGCACAGCGCGTCGGGCCAGGAGAGCATCGTCGTCCCGCCCGCGAGCAGGACGAGCGGCGCGTCGTCGGCACCGAACGACTCGATGCCCAAGGTGATCCCCCGGGGAGGGACGGAGCCGTCGTGGGGAGGGACGGAGATGTCGGCGATGGTTCGAGTCATACCAGGGCAGACCTGACCCCCCGCCCAAACTCATCGCTCCCGCGGGCGCCCCTCCTCCCTGGTCACCGGGTGCGGGAACCCATTGGGGAGGTCGTCCGCCAGTCCCTGGAGCGACCCGAGACGTTCGCGCTCCTCTACGACCGTTACGCGCCGGACATCCACATCGGCTCAGGGGCGAGGCCGGGCGGCGGTGTCGAGATAGAAGGCGTCGATGCTCTGCACGGCCTTCTCGAACTCGTCGAGATTCACCGGCTTGGTCACGTACGCGTTGGCATGGCTGCTGTAGGCGCCGGTGACGTCGTCCGGGGCGGTGGAGGTGGTGAGGACGACCACCGGGATCGTGTGGAGGTCCTCGTCGTTCTTGAGGACCTTGAGCAGGTCGCGGCCGTTCATGCGGGGCATGTTGAGGTCCAGGACGATCAGGTCGGGCCGAGGGGCGCCCGGGGTGCGCAGGTGCTCCAGCGCGGCGACTCCATCGGTGACCTGCACCAGATTGCGGGCGCCGCGCTCGGAGAGGGCCTCCTCGATCAGCATGGCGTCGGCAATGTCGTCCTCGACCAGCAGGACGTCAAAGGGGCGGGCGGGGGTCGTCATCATCGGACGCTCCGTGGGTTTTTCGTCTGAGTGGTCGAAGAGGCCCGGCCAGCGGCGCCGGGCGCCCTGCCGGGTCATGCCGCAGGCGGCACCGAGCTGCGGGTAGCCGGCGCCCGCACGGGAGGCGGCCGCCGCGACGTCCTGCTGGAGCCGTTCCGTGGCGTGCTGGAGTTGGTCGAGCAGGTGGAGCAGGGCCAAGGCGGGTGCGGGGTCGTCGACTGCCGCAGGCAGCGCCGGGGCCTGCAGCAGACGCCGGGCCAGACGCTGTGCGACGTTGGCGACCGCCGCGTCCGCGATGGCAGCCGTCTCCTGCGGACCGGCCCGCAGATGGAAGTTCTTGCCTGGCATGACCGGAACTCTAGGCCCCCGCATGGGTGGTGACAACAACAGTTGTCGCCGCTATAGGCTGTGCGCGCCGCGCCTTCCGAGCGGCCACACAGCTGGGGGCATTGACGATGAGCGGCGAGGGGCAGTACCGGCGCGGGCGAGGGCTCGCCGCATGGACGGCCCGGCGCTGGCTGCGCGTGGGCGCGGCCGTGTCCCTGACCGTGCTGGCCCTGCTCGGCGCGACCGGGGCATGGGTCCTTGGCCGTACCGCGACGCTCAGCGAGGATCTCGTGGACGTACGGTCGCCCGCGCTGACCACCGCGATCCGCCTGGAGGCGGCCGTCCTCAACCAGGAGACCGGGATCCGCGGCTACGGCCTCACCGGCACCCGCAGCTTCATCACCCCCTACCGGCAGGGACTGGCCGGCCAGCGGACGAACACCGCACGCCTGACCGAACTGTTGCACGACGACCGGGCCCGCCTGGACGATCTGGAGGCCGTGCGGGAGCCGCTGACCCGGTGGCAGCAGCGGATCGCCCGGCCGATCGCCGCCGCGCCGCCCGGCGCCCCCGTGCCGCTGGCCGCCGAGCGGGCGGCGGAGGGCAAGAAGTCCTTCGACCGGGTCCGTGCCGCACTGGCCGACCAGCAGGAACGGCTGCGTCAGGACCGTGTGCGGTCCAGGGACGACCTGATGACCACCATGACCGTACGGAACTGGGTGTTCGGCGCCATCGGGATCCTGATCCTCATCCTGACGGCCATCATCTTCGAGGGCCTGCGCCGGGGCATCACCCGGCCCCTGGAAGCCCTCGGCGCGGACGCCCGCACCATCGCCGGCGGTGACTTCGATCACCCCATCGAGCCCACGGGACCCGCCGACCTGCGCCGCCTCAGCGCCGAGATCGACTTCATGCGACGGCGTCTCGTACGCGAACTGGCCTTCGCCGAAGATGCCCGGTTGCGCCTGGACGTACAGACCGCCGACCTGCAGCGCTCCAACGCCGAGCTGGAGCAGTTCGCCTACGTGGCCTCGCACGACCTGCAGGAGCCGCTGCGCAAGATCTCCAGCTTCACCCAGCTCCTCCAGCGCCGCTACGGCGGACAGCTGGACGAACGCGCCGACCAGTACATCGAGTTCGCGGTCGACGGGGCGAACCGCATGCAGACGCTCATCAACGACCTCCTCGACTTCTCCCGCGTCGGACGGCTGCACAACACCCACCAGAGCGTCGACCTCGACACCGTGCTGAAGCGGACCCTGTCCGCGCTGAGCGTCGGGATCGAGGAGTCCGGCGCGACGGTCACCCATGATCCGCTGCCCACCCTGATCGCCGACCCCACCCAGATGGGCATGCTCTGGCAGAACCTCATCGGCAACGCCGTGAAGTTCCGCCGCCCCGGCGTCGCGCCCGTGATCCACATCACGGCCCGGCAGGACGACGGCCTGTGGGCCTTCACGATCACCGACAACGGCATCGGCATCGAAGAGGAGTACGCCGAGAAGGTCTTCGTCATCTTCCAGCGCCTGCACACCAAGGACACCTACTCCGGCAGCGGCATCGGCCTGGCGATGTGCAAGAAGATCGTCGAATTCCACGGGGGCACCATCGCTGTCGACCCCGACCACCGGGACGGCACGCGCATCGCCTTCACGCTGGCCCCCGAGCCGCCGGAGACCCCCGACCCCTCCGTCCTGCCGGAGGCCACCCGAGCCGGAGCGGAGCTGACGTCCCCGTGACCACCACCACGTCCGCCGCCCGCGACACGGCGACCGGCGAACCGCTGTACCGCATCCTGCTCATCGAGGACGACCGGGGCGATGCCCTGCTCGTCGACGAGCTCCTCCAGGACACCGGCCTGCGCTTCGAGCTGACCACCCGCGCCACGCTGGGCGAGGCCCGCACCGACCTCACCGGTGGCGAGACCGACTGCGTGCTCCTGGATCTGCACCTGCCCGACGTGTCCGGGATAGACGCGGTCACCGCCGTCCGCGCCATGGCCCCGCACACCGCGGTCATCGTCCTGACCGGCCTGTCCGAGGCGCAGGCGGGCACCGACGCCATGGCAGCCGGCGCCCAGGACTACCTCGTCAAGGGCAAGGTCGAGGCCGAACTGCTGAACCGCACGGTCCGTTACGCCGTCTACCGCAGCCAGACCGAACGCGCCAGCGCCCAGGCCCAGGCCACCCGCCTGCGTGCCGAGGAGAACGCCCGCCTCGAGCGCGGCCTGCTGCCCCAGCCCATCCTCGGCACCTCCACGGTGCGCGTCACCTCCCGGTACCTGCCCGGCGCCGCGATGGCCCTGCTCGGCGGGGACTTCCTCGACGTCGTGGAGGGGGACGACGGTCTGCTGCACGCCGTCGTCGGCGACGTCAGCGGGCACGGTCCCGACGCGGCCGCACTGGGCGTGTGCCTGCGGATCGCCTGGCGTTCGCTCGTGCTCGGCGGTCACCGCGGCGAGGGCCTGTTGCATCTGATGGAACGCATCCTGATCGCCGAGCGGGGCAGCCACCCGCTCTTCGCCACCTGCACCCTCCTCACCCTCGACCAGGCGGCCGCCACCGCCACCCTCCACCTGGCCGGCCACCACGAACCCCTCATCACCACCGCCGAGGGAACCCACGAAGCCGCCGCCGCCCACGGCATCGCCCTCGGCATCGCGCCCGCCCTGCGCAGCTGGCCCGCCACCGTCATCCCGCTCCAGAGGACCGGAGCCCTGACGCTCTACACGGACGGCCTCACCGAAGGCCACAGTGGAACGACGGGTCAACGACTGGGCGTCGAAGGGCTCCTCGCCCTCATGGACCAGCTGCCGCGCACCGACCCGGCCGCGCACGTCGATCTCCTCATCAAGGAGACACACGCCCTGAACGCCGGCCGCCACTCCGACGACCTCGCGGTACTCCGCCTCGACTGGGACCAGTCACCCGCCGACGGACCGCACGGCTGACCTGGGCGGGGCCGTCCCCGGCCCCAGTCGTCGAGGTCGCGGACCAGCGAACCCGCAGTACCACCTCGACGAGCACGAGGACGCCCGCTTCCACCCCTACCCCTACGAGGTCCCTGCTCAGCCCGATGCCGACATGTACGCGATTGACGGCCGCGGTACCGCTCGTGAAGCATTCCGGATCGTGACGACGAACAGCGATCATGACCGGCTCGCTCACGGGCGGCCCGCTCACGGACAGGACGGCCCGGCCGGCCGGCCGCTCGCCCTGGTCACCGGGGTGGGCCGCACCGTCGGCATCGGGGCGGGCATCGCCCGGCGGCTTGCCGCGTCGGGCTGGGACATCGCCTTCACCTACTGGACCCCCTACGACGACCGCATGAGCTGGGGACGTGAGCCCGGCGCGGCCGAGGCGATCAGCCGGGCCCTGGCCGAACAGGGCGCCCGCACCACCGCGATCGAGGCGGACCTCGCCGACCCGGAGACGCCGGCACGCGTCTTCGACGAGGTCGAAGAACGGATGGGCGGCGTCACCGCACTGGTGATGAGCCACTGCGAGTCCGTCGACTCAGGGCTGCTGGACACCACCGTCGAGAGCTTCGACCGGCACTTCGCCGTCAACACGCGCGCCACCTGGCTGCTCATCCGCGAGTTCGGACGCCGCTTCGCCGCGGAACGGGGTACCGGCCGGATCATCAGCCTCACCAGCGATCACACCGTGGGCAACCTGCCCTACGGAGCGAGCAAGGGAGCCCTGGACCGCATCACCCTGGCCGCCGCCCACGAACTCGGTCACCTCGGCGTCACCGCCAACGCGGTCAATCCCGGTCCGGTCGACACCGGTTGGATGCCCGAAGACGTCCGCGAGGACTGCATCCGCGGCGCCCCCCTCGGCCGGCTCGGCACTCCGCAGGACACCGCGCACCTCGTCGACTTCCTGTGCTCGAGGCAAGGCCAGTGGATCAACGGCCAACTGCTGATGAGCAACGGCGGCCTCGCGTAGGAACGGAGGAACCGGCCGCGTCGCGTCAGCCCGCCTCGCTCCCGGTCTCGTACCAGTAGGCGCCCTGCACGGACCCCGGGCCCTTCGGCGCGCCTTCGCCGCCGATCCACCAGGTCTCCAGACTGCCGGGAATCCGCGACACCGCGGCCACCCCGCCGAACGCGGCACCGCTGCCGAACGAGGAGTGCTGGTACGCGGTCCACTTTCCGCCCTCGTACCAGTGCGCGCCCCGCACCTCGCGCTGGGGCCCGACCCACCAGATCTCCATGCTGCCCGGGGTCCTGGACACCGCGGCGATCCCGCTGCCCTGGGACGCGCCGGCGTTCGGCGCGATGCGATAGCGGGACCACTGGCCGCCCTCGTACCAGTACGCGCCGTCCACCGACGCGACGGCGCCCCCGGTGTCACCGATCCACCAGACCTCCAGAGTGCCGGACGCGCGGGAGACCGCGGCCATGCCGCCATTGACCGAGGCACTGCGGTCCGGGGCGATCCGGTAGCGGGACCACGGGCCGCCCTCGTACCAATGGGCGCCCTCGACCGACCCGTTGGCGCCGATCCACCACAGCTCGATGCTGCCGGGGACCCGCGACGCCGCGGCCACGCCACCCCGTACCGCGGCACTGCCGGCCGGCGCGATCTGATAGCGCGTCCACCTGCCGCCCTCGTACCAATGTGCGCCCTCCACGGAGCCGTTGGCGCCGACCCACCACAGTTCCAGGTGACCGGCGATCCGTGAGACGGCGGCGAGGTTGCCTTCGCTGTTCGCGCTGCCGTCGGGCGCGATCCGGTAGCGGGACCACGGGCCGCCCTCGTACCAATGGGCGCCCTCGACCGACCCGTTGGCGCCGATCCACCACAGCTCGATGCTGCCGGGAATCCGCGACACGACGGCCATGCCGCCGCTCACGGAGGCGCTGCCTGCGGGTGCGATCTGTTGCCGCTTCCACGGGCCGCCCTCGTACCAATAGGCGCCTTCGACCGACTGATTGATGCCGGTCCACCAGATTTCCATGCTGGTGGAGATCCGCGACACCGCGGTGATGCCGCGGGTGTCGGTGGCGCTGCGTTCCGGCGCAATGCTGTACTCATGCCATGAAGCGCACATCCAGGGCCCCCTTCCGCTTCCGCGTCGGAAGGTAGCAACGGGACAGCGGGAGAGGACCGGCGCGCGATCGTGCGCCGGAGGCGCGGTCGTCCGCCCGGCGTGCACGGTCCGGGGCGTATCGCGGGGACCGGGTCGCTGCGCCGCCTGTCTACGCGCCGGAATGCGTCACGCGTGCGTCGCCCACTCCGGCCGGAGAGGCGAAGGCGGAGCACCGATACTTGAGTTGGTGCACAGACCGCGTACAGAAGGAGCTTGCGGTGCCGGATCGCGTGGGTCGCCCTGCGGCGAAGGTGGAGCAGTACGCGCTGGGCGGCTGCTGGGTCGTCGTCGCGCACGGCGAGCTCGACATCGAGTCACTTCCGCCGCTGCGCCATGCCCTGGAGAAGGCGGCGCTGGCACAGCCGGTCGTCGTGCTGGACCTGGCGGGCGTACCGTTCGCCGACTCCAGCGCGTTGAACCTTCTCTTGATCACCCAAAGCGCCACCACCTTGCGCGTCGCCGCGCCGCAGTCGCAGGTGACGCGCCTTCTGCGGACCACAGGCGCCGACCACATCCTGCGGATCTACCCCTCGGTCGCCGATGCCTGCTCGGCGGCGACGCCGCGCTGAACGGGCCGGGACGGCGCGTCTCAGGCGGCGGGGGCGGGCATCGCCCTGCGGGCGAAGGCGACGGTGGCCGCCACGATCGCGGCGAGGACGGGGCCGGTGGCGATGTGCACGATGCCGAGGACGACGGGTTCATCGCCGCGGTAGTAGATGACCTGCAGTGCGGCGTTGACGGTGTTGACGGTGTTGACGGCCACGCAGACCCAGGTCGAGACGGTGTAGACGCGCCGCAGTGGCACGAGCAGGCGCCAGTCGGCCGGACCGGCGTTGACCTTGTTCAGGAGCACGCCTGTCAGGGGCCGTCCGATCGCGATGCTGACGAGGCAGACGGCGAGCACGATGAAGGGCCTCCCGCCGCGCCCTGACGTCCTGCCGCGCCCCGGCTCGGGGTGCCGGGGGCGGTGCTCGCGTCGAGGGTCCTCGCGTCGAGGGTCTTCGGGGCTCTGGTGGAGGCAGGGGGCGAGCCGGTGCTGGCGGCCGCTGAGCCGTTGGTCTCTCTGTGGTCCGCCTTTGAGCGGTACGGGTGGACCATTGGGTCAGTGAGGTGGGGGTCGGTTGAGCCAGGGGGCTGCTTGATGGTCTTATGGGGGTGTCGATGGCGCCGCGGATCTCCGTGGCGCCTTCTTCATGTGGGCTGGTCGGGATGGATGCGGAAGGGGCGGGGAAGCCGTGCTGAAGAAGGTGTTCGTGGCGCCGGATCCGGGGCGGGCGCGGTTGAGGTTCGCGTCGCGGGCCGTCCTCGGCATCTCGTCGGCGGTCGCCGTGTGCGGGCTTGCCGGACATTCGCTGGTCGCGGCGATCACCGGAGGGCTCGCCGCACTGCTGGCCCTGTTCACCGTGGGGGACGCGACCGTGCGGGGGCAGGCGGTCACCACCGCGCTGCTGCCGGTCGTGGGTTTCCCCGTACTCGCGCTCGCGGCGGCGCTGCACGACGTGCCCGTGGCACGGGACGTCGCCTTCCTCGTCGTGATGGGCATCGGCGTGTACGCGCGGCGGTGGGGGCCGCGCGGGCACTCGCTCGGGGTCTTCGCTTTCATGATGTTCTTCGCCACGCAGTTCCTGCACACGACGCTCTCCCAGCTCCCGGAGCTGTACGCGGCGGTGCTGATCTCGCTGTGCGCCGCGTCCGCCGTGCGGTTCGGGGCATGGTGCTACGAGCGCCGGCTGCCGCCCGCCGCCGTGGCCGTGCCGCCGGCCGGCCGGGGCCTGGCCCGTACGACCACGCGCCAGGCCGTCCAGGCCGTCGCGGGCGGCGCCTTCGCGCTCGCCGTGGGGCAGGTGCTGTCCGGCGAGCGGTGGTACTGGGCCGTGGGCGCCACCTGGTGGGTGTTCGTGAACACCGCGTCCAGCGGGGAGACCCTCGTGCGGAGCTTCCGGCGGGTGCTCGGGACCGTCATCGGCATCGGCGTCGGCTTCGTCGTCGCGGTGCCGTTGAACGGCGCGCCCGTCCCCTCCGCGATCGTCGTGGCCGTCGGCGTCTTCGGGATCTTCTACACCGCCGCCGTGTCCTACACGTGGATGATGCTCGCCGTCACCGTCATGGCCGGAGTGCTCTACGGACTGCTCGGGGTGCTGAACCCGGAGCTGCTCGCACTGCGCGTCGCCGAGACCGGCGCCGGTGCGCTCGGCGCCGTACTCGCCGTGCTCCTCGTACTGCCCGTGACCACGCACGCCACCACGAACTCCTGGATCCAGCGCGCCCTGCGGTGCGTGCACGCCTGCACCGCGGAGGCCGCCGCACGGCTCGCCGGGGCCGAGGGCTCCGACCCCGCGCACCGGGTGGCCGAGCTGGAGCAGCTCCTCGGGAAGGTGCGGCTCTCGCTCGCCCCGCTGGTGCATCCGTTCAGCCCGCTGCGGGCCCGCAAGGAACGCGCCCGTCAGGTGCTCGCCCTGCTGGACGACTGTGCCCGTGAGGTGCGCGGGCTGGCCTCGATCGCCGCGGACCCGGAGGCCTCGCACGACGACCGGCTCGCCGCGGCCTGCTGGCGCGTGGAAGCCGCCGTGGAGGCGCTCACCGCGCCGCAGGCGGAGCGCGGACCGGCCACAGGCGCCGTCGCCGACCCGCACCCCGCGGGCATCGGGCCGGCCCTCGCCCATCTGCACGGCGTGGAGAAGGCGCTCGCCGAGCTGGCCGTCCCCCTGAGCGTGTCCACGCGGACCCCGGTGGGTGCCTGACCCGGGCCCGCGGCCGGAAACCGTGACCCCGTGACCTCCGGTCGCGAGCTGGTCCAGACCAGCTGCTAGCGTCGCCCGCACACGAGCGGCGCCGGGCAGGGGCGCCCCGGTCGAGAGGGGACAGCCAGTGGTCGTCGGCAGGCGCGCGGGACGGGCGTACATCGGATCCTTCACCGCGGCCGGAGGGCTCGGCGTGCTCACCGCGGCCGTCGGCCCGGACACCGGCGCGCTCACCGTCCTCGGCTCCACGGACGCCGTCCCCGACCCGTCCTACCTGGCACTCTCGCCCGACGGGGGCACGCTCTACGCGGTCAGCGAGACGTCTGACGGGGCGCTCGCCGCGTTCCGGACCGCCGGCGACGAGCCCGAGCTCGCGGGGCCCGCCGTCCCGGTCGGCTCGGCACCCACGCATCTCGCCCTGCACGCCGGTCACGTCCTTGCCGCGAACTACGGCTCGGGCAGCGTCACCGCCGTGCCGCTGCGCGCCGACGGCACCCTCGGCCCCGCGCCGTCCGGCGAGCTCCGGCACACCGGCTCGGGCCCGCACCCGCAGCGCCAGCAAGGCCCGCACGCCCACCAGGTCCTCGCGGAACCGAGCGGCCGCTGGGTGGTCAGCGTCGACCTCGGCACCGACTCGGTACGCGTCTGCGCGCTCTCCGGCGACGGCGAGCCGACCCTCCACCGCGAGATCGCGCTGCGCCCGGGTTCCGGCCCGCGGCACCTCGCCTTCCACCCGAGCGGCGATCGCGCGTACGTCCTCAACGAGCTGGCCCCCACCCTCACCGTCTGCGCGTGGGACGCGGCGGACGGCGTCCTCGAGCCGCTGGCGGAGGTGCCGGTCCTGGCGGAGGTCCCGGACGGTGACGCGTACCCCTCGGCGGTCGTCGTCGCACCCGACGGACGGTTCCTGTGGACCGCCACGCGCGGCACGGACGTCATCTCGGTCATCGCGCTCGACGGGGCGGGCGGCGCGCCCCGGCTGACGGCGACCGTGCCGACCGGCGGTCACTGGCCGCGCGACCTGGCCGTCGACCCGTCCGGGCGGCACCTGTACGCGGCCAACGAGCGGTCCGGGGACGTCACCTGGTTCACGGTCGACCAGGAGACGGGCATCCCGAGCCGCGCGGGCTCGATCGAGGCGCCCGCGGCTTCTTGCGTGATCTTCGACTGAGCCTTCCGCCTCCGCCCGTACGCCGATGGGCCCGCCCCCACATCGGGGCGGGCCCATCGGCGTACAGAGGTGACCGAGAGTGCCTTCAGTGCACCGGCGCGCCCGAGGGTTGCTGCGGCGTGATGCCGAGCGACGTCGTGTACTTCGCGAGCGCCAGCTTGCCGATCGCCGGGTAGGGGCCGAGCGGCTCGGCGACGGAGCAGTTCGCCTCCTTCGCGGCGGCGTCGAGCAGACCGGAGTCGAGCTCGGGGCCGATCAGGTACGGCGCGAGCGCCAGCTGGTCCGAGCCCGAACCGCGCAGCTGCTCGGCGGTCGCCGCGATGGCGCCCTCCTGGTCGAGCGCGGCGGCCATCACCGGCACCGCGAGGCGCGCGGCGAGCAGCATGCCGGTGATCCCGGCGGCCTGCACGGCCTCCTCGCCGCCGACCGTGGCGAGCACGATGCCGTCCGCGGCCGTCGCCACGGTGAACAGGCGGGCGCGGTCGGCGCGGGCGAGCCCGGCCTCCGACAGGCGCACGTGCAGCGCCTCGGCGAGCAGCGGGTGGGGGCCGAGCACATCGGTCAGCTCGGCGGGGGCACGGCTGTCCATGACGGCCTGCCGGATGTGGCGCATCATCGCGCTGTCGGGGCCCGCGAGCAGCGGCACGACGACGGCCACGGGGCCGTCGGGCTCGGCCACGTCGGCGCCGGCCGCGCGGGCCCGCTCGACACGGGCGGTGCGCTCGGCGGCCGCGTGCGCGAGCACGGACCGCAGCGAGGGGAACTCGGGGAAGGACGCGACGGTGGCGTCCTCCTCACCGTCGACGTAACCGATTCTGGCGTCGAGGCCGGGCAGCTCGGAGCGGGCGATGCTCACGACTTCCTCGGCGAGGCTGCGCGTGGTGGTGCTGGGGGCGCCCGGCACGGCGAGAACGAGTGCGGGCGCGCCCTCAGGAGCCGCGACGGGCTCCGGACGGCGGTGCCGGCCCGGCTGACGGGGGCGCGGCATTCGTACAGGCAGGCCGGATGCGGGCCCAGTGGGGGAGCTCATGCGCCCGCATGCTACTGGCTTGCGGGCCGTCCCTGTTCGGGGAGGGTGCAGGTGGGCGGTATAAGTCCGTTTTTGTCTGATGAATTACGCAGAGGTCAACTGTCGCCTTCTCTGTGGACGGAGAGCATGCGCGCGTCGTACGGCAGCCGCAGCCGGTCCGTGGCGATATCGACCGCTATGCGCAGCGCGCCGTCCAGCGGGTCGCCTGCCGCGGCGACCCGTCGCGCGTGCGGCAGTTGGCCGGCCAGTTCTTCGGACAGGGGTACGAGCAGCGGGTCGCCCAGTTTGAACAGGCCGCCGGTGAGCGCGACTTCGGCCCCCTCGTCGGCCGGGCAGACGGCCGCCGCGGACTCGGCGATCTGGCGGGCCGCGTCTCGCACGATGCGGTCGGCCACGGGGTCGTCGCCCGCGCACCCAGCCACCTCGGGCGCGAAGGACGCGAGGACCGCGGGCCGGTCGGTACGGGGGTAGAGCTGCCCGGGCAGGCCCGTCAGCGGGCCGAACATCTTCTCCGCGCGCACGAGCAGCGCCTTCGAACCGCCGCGCCTGCCGTCGTGCGCGCGCATCGCCGCATCGAGCCCCGCCCGGCCGATCCAGGCACCGCCGCCGCAGTCGCCGAGCAGGTGACCCCAGCCGTCGGCGCGGTGCCACGCGGTCAGGTCCGTGCCGATCGCGATCATGCCGGTGCCCGCGGCGACGACCGCGCCAGGCCGGTCGCCGAGCGCCCCCGCGTACGCGGTGACGGCGTCCGCGGCGAGCGCGGTGCGGCGTACACCCAGAGCCTGTTCGAGCGCGGACGGCAGCGTGGCACGCAGGTCGTCGCCCAGCGTCGCGAGGCCCGCGGCGCCGATGGCGACGGCCGTGATCCGTCCGCCGCCCGCCCGCTCCAGGAGACCCCGCGCCATG
The DNA here is from genome assembly GCF_055593965.1 of Streptomyces sp. NPDC040622. NCBI lineage: Bacteria > Bacillati > Actinomycetota > Actinomycetes > Kitasatosporales > Streptomycetaceae > Streptomyces > Streptomyces sp. NPDC040622. The sequence continues at coordinate 176,715 of NZ_JBVIXD010000001.1, forward strand.
GGCAGGAGCTGTTCGAGGAAGTGCCCGGCGTCGATGCCCCGCGCGCCGGTGCGCACCGGCTCCGAGGAGCGCGCCGGGTCGGTGCGGGCCATGCCGTCGGGGCCGTCGGTACCGTCGGGGCCGTCGGGACCGCCGCGGCCGTCGGTACCGGCGAGAGCGGCGCGCAGTCCGGAGCCGCCCGAGTCGACGCCGAGCACGAACTCCCGCCGTCGTCGGCCGGGACCCGGGCCCGTCACGGCGGCCGCCGGTCCACCGATGGCTTGATCACTGGGCACCTGGGCTCCTCACCTTCCCGACGTGCGGCCCGACGTCCGGCCAGACGTCCGGCCTTGATGAGGAGGAAGCGTAGCGCCGGTCAGGGCCCCCACGCAGGAGGCTCATGTGCTTGTACGTACTGTCGGTGTGGGCTACTAGAGTGAGTCGGTATGGCACCGCGACCGTTGCACGAACTTGTTGAAGCCGGCTGGGCGAAGGCTCTGGAGCCGGTGGCCGATCGCATCGCGGGCATGGGGGACTTCCTCCGTGCCGAGGTGGCGGCCGGCCGGACGTATCTGCCGGCCGGGGCGCATGTCCTGCGGGCCTTCCAGCAGCCTTTCGACGACGTACGCGTGCTGATCGTCGGTCAGGATCCCTACCCGACGCCGGGGATGGCGATCGGCCTGAGTTTCGCGGTGGCGCCCGACGTGCGGTCGCTGCCGGGCAGCCTGGAGAACATCTACCGAGAGATGAACGCGGACCTCGGTCTGCCACGGCCCTCCAACGGTGACCTGACGCCGTGGACGCGGCAGGGCGTCCTGTTGCTCAACAGGGCGCTCACCACGGCCCCGCGCAAGCCCGGCGCACATCGCGGCAAGGGCTGGGAGGAAGTCACCGAGCAGGCCATCCGCGCGCTGGTCGCGCGGGGGCGCCCGCTGGTGTCCGTGCTGTGGGGCCGAGACGCCCGCAATCTGCGGCCGCTGCTCGGTGAACTGCCGGCGGTGGAGTCCTCGCACCCCTCGCCGATGTCGGCGGACCGCGGGTTCTTCGGCTCGCGGCCGTTCAGCAAGGTCAACGAGCTGCTGGCACGGCAGGGCGCCGAGCCGGTCGACTGGCGACTGCCGTAGGCCGAACCCTCCGGGCCGCCGGTTCTCCCCGCCCCACGGTCAGGAAGGCGCGTGGAGCCGGCACGCGGTCGGGCCGAAGTCGGGTTCCTTCACGCGGCAGATGCCCATCGTGTGCGGGCGGCGGGGGTGGAAGCGGCAGCCCGGTGGCGGGTCGGCGGGGTCGGGGACGTCCCCGGCGAGTTCGGCGGGCAGGGTGCCGAGGCCGTCGGGGCGCGGGGCGGCCCGCAAGAGGGCCTGGGTGCAGGGGTGTCGGGGGGAGTCCCAGACGGTGGCGGTCTCGCCGGCCTCCACGATCCTGCCGAGGTACATGACCGCGATCCGGTCGGCGATCAGCCGGACCACGGACAGGTCGTGGCTGATGAACGGCAGCCCGGCGCCCGCGTCCACGGCGAGGTCGCGCAGGAGCGTGGCGACCTGGGACTGGGCGGAGGCGTCCAGGGCGGAGACGGGTTCGTCGCCGATCGCGGTGGCCGCCTTGCCGCCCATGACCTCCAGCTCCTTGTCCGCGCCCCCCTTCCAGCCGAGGCGCAGGCCCACCGGCCTGCCGGGCAGGAACACCAGGTAGCCGCTGGGGTCCGGGTGGTCGGGACCCCAGTACCAGAGGCCCATCTCGTCTTTCCCGTCGCGGTAGTTGTCCGCCGCGGTGGTCAGCGGGGTGGGCTTGAGATCGACGGTGATGCCGACCTCCTTGAGGTTGGCCTGGACGCGCTCGGCCAGTGGCTGGAGGGTGAGGCCGTTGACGGTGAGTTCGCTCGGATACTCCAGCTCGACCGACGGGTCGGTCAGTCCGCTCGCCGCGAGCGCCGCCTTGGCTCCCGCGATGTCCCGCTCGGGCGCCTGCTCCGGCGGGAGTGCGCCGAGCAGCGGCGACGGGATGATGCCGGGCGCCTGCACCGACCCCTTGCCGGCCAGTTCGAGGAGGCCGGCAGCCCGCCCGGCATGTTCCCGGCCTGGTCACCGGAGAGGTTGAGGGCGATCTGGCTGTCGCCGCGCAGCACGTTGAGCTTCCGGGCCGGCGCTTCGACGTTGCGGATGACGACCTTGTCGTACGCGGGTCTGGTGCCGTAGTACTTCTTGTTCGCGCGCAGCACGACCTGGTTGCTGACGTTGAAGGACTCGATGACGTACGCGGTCGAGGACCGAGACGGGAGGGTGCTGGCCTTCTCCAGCCGCCAGGACGAGGGCGACGACGCCAGGATCGCGACGATCCTCGATCGCCAGGTACCGGCCGAGAAGCTGCGGGTCCTGGAGGAGCGCGGCGCGTTCCGCGCGCTCTACCGCAACGACGAGCCGCTGTATCTGGAAGGGATCTCGGCGAAGCCGCGGGTCGCCATCGCGGTCCGCGCGGGCGGCGAGATCCTCGGGTCCATCTGGGTCGTGGCCAAAGGCCCGTTGAGCGAGGACGGCGAGCGGGCGCTGAGCGACGCGGCCAAGGTCGCCGCGCTGCATCTGCTGCGCCGCAGGGCGGGCGAGGACGTGGGGCACCGGCTCCGCGCCGACCTGCTGGCCACCCTCCTGGAGGGCGGCGAGGGCGCTCCTGGCGCCGCCGCCAGGCTCGGCCTCTCCGCCCAGCCCGCATGCGTCCTGGCCCTCGCGGCGACCGACGCCTCACCCGTCGCCGACCGGGTCGTGGCCACCGACCGGATCGCCGGCGCGCTCGCCCTGCACCTGAACGCGATCCACCCGAGGACGGCGACGGCCACGCTCGGCGGTGTCACCTACGCCGTGCTGCCCACCGCGTCGGACGAGGCGGCCCGGCGGGTCGCCGAGTCCTTCCTGGAACGCATCGGCGACCGGGCGTCCGCCGTGATCGGGGTCGGCGGTGTCGCGGCCAGGCCCGAGGACCTGCGCCGCTCACGTGCCGATGCCGACCGGGCGCTGCGGGTCCTGCGCGAGTGGCGGCCCGGCCTCAGGACCGCCCGCCTCGCCGCCGTCTACGTGGACGCCCTGCTCCTCGAACTCGCCGACCGGATCGCCGCCGACGGCGCCCCGCCGGACGGACCGCTCGTCCGGCTGCGCGCCTACGACGCCGAACACGGCACGAAGCTGACCGCGACCCTGGCCGCCTGGCTCGACGCGTTCGGCGACGTCATCTCCGCCTCGGCCACCATGCACGTCCACCCCAACACGTTCCGCTACCGCCTCAAGCGCCTCGCCAAGGTCTCCGGACTCGATCTCACCACCCCCGAAGCCCGTTTCGAAGCGATGCTCCACCTGCGGCTCGATCCCTAGGGTGTGCCAAGCCCAGGAAGGTTGCCGGGCTCAGGTGCGGAGGTGGCTGTGTTCGCCGTTGTGGTCGAGGACGCACAGGATCTCGGCGGGGCCCCGGTCGCTGCGCAGGGCGTGCGGGGTCATCGTGGTGAACGAGGCGGCCTGCCCCGCCTCGACGCGGATGACGCGGTCGCCGAGGTAGAGGACGACGGTGCCGGACAGGACGGTGAACCAGTCCCTGCCGGGGTGGACGCCGAAGTCGTCGGCGCGGACGTCGCCCGCCTGGTCGGTGATGCGCATCTTGGCGACGGTCAGAGCCTGAGGACCGTCGCCGTTGGTGAGGAGCCAGGTGGTCAGGCCGCGGGACTCGTCGCGGTCGGGGCGGATGACGACGTCGGAGTCGTCGGGGGACTCGACGAGCACGTCGAGGGACTTTCCCAGCGCCCCGGAGATCGAGGTGAGCTGGTCGAGGCTGATGCGGCGGTGTCCGGTCTCGATGCGGCTGAGCTGGGAAGGGCTGATGCCCGCGCGTTCGGCGAGGTTGTCCAGCGACCAGCCGCGCGCCTTGCGCAGGGCCCTGATCCGCATCCTGACGGTGGCGTCCAACGTCGATTCTTGCTCCACCGGCAAGAGTCTATGAGGTCTGGACAAGGGGCGCCCTACCGTCGGGGCATGAGCACACACCACGGCACGCACGGCCAGCTCTGGCACGAGCCGGCGACCGGCTCCGACACGGGGATGGCCCGGCTGCTCGAGTTGGACGCCGACGTCCTGGCCCCCTACCTCACGGAGCTGACCGGCTGGCTCGCCGATCTCGCGCACCCCGCCCCGGCCCGGATCCTGGATCTCGGCAGCGGCCCCGGCACCGGCGGCCTCGCCCTCGCCCACCGGTTCCCCACGGCGACGGTGACGGCGGTGGACATCTCCCCGCACATGCTGCACCGCCTCCACAAGCAGGCGGCGGCGCACGGTGTCGCCGACCGGATCCGCACGCTGGAGGCGAACCTCGACCAGCAGTGGCCGCCGACCGGTGAGGCCGGTCCGTACGACCTGATGTGGGCCGCCGCGTTCCTGCACCACCTGGCCGATCCGGCCCGCGCCCTGGCCCAGGCGTTCGAGCGCCTACGGCCGGGCGGACTCCTTGCCGTCACCGAGATGGACTTCTTCCCCCGCTTCCTGCCCGAGGACACCGGCGTCGGCCGGCCAGGCCTGGAGGCCCGCCTGCACGCCGTCACGAACACCCGGCCGCCCCACGAATGGACCGACCGGCTCACCGATGCCGGATTCACCGTCGAGGCGCGCCGACCCTTCGAGATCCGCCTCGACCAGACCCAGGCGGGGCCGGCCCTGAGCCGGTACGCCCAGGTCTGCCTGGCCAAGCTGCGCTCCCACGCCACCGACGCCCTGGCCCCGGACGACCTGGCCGCCCTGGACGCGTTGCTGGACGAGACCCACCCGCACGGGATCGCGCGGCGTGCCGGCCTGAGCGTGCGCACGACCCGCACCACGTGGATCGCCCGCCGCCCCTGAGCGTCGAACGGTCAACCGATGGACGCCGCCCGTACGCACAGCACGTCCGGCAGGTGGGAGGCGAGCTGCTGCCAGCTGTCGCCGTCGTCCGCCGACGCGTACACCTCGCCGTTGCGGTTGCCGAAGTAGATGCCCGCAGGGTCGCAGTCGTCGCTGCACATGGCGTCGCGCAGCACCGTGCCGTAGTGGTCCTCCTGGGGCAGGCCCGCGCTCAGCGGCTCCCAGCTCTTGCCCGCGTCGGCCGTGCGGTAGACGCGACAGCGGTGGTCGGCGGGGACGCGGTCGCTGTCCGCGGTGATCGGGAAGACGTACGCCGTGCCGCCGCGCGTCGGGTGGGCGACCACCGCGAAACCGAAGTCGGAGGGCAGACCGTCGCCGATGTCGGTCCAGTGCGCGCCCGAGTCGTCGCTGCGGTACACACCCCAGTGGTTCTGCAGATAGAGCCGGTCCGGGTCGGCCGCGTCCCGTGCGACCTTGTGCACGCACTGGCCGAACTCGGGGTTCGGTTCGGGCAGGAACACCGCGGAGACGCCGCTGTTCGAGGGGTCCCAGGAGGCGCCGCCGTCCTGGGTGCGGAACACCCCGGCGGTGGACACCGCGACCGTCATCGCACGGGCGTCGCGGGCGTCGGTCAGGACGGTGTGCAGGCCCTCTCCGCCGCCGCCCGGCACCCACTTGGAGCGGGTGGGGTGCTCCCAGAGGGGGCGTACGAGGGAGAAGGACTCCCCGCGGTCCTCGGACCGGTACAGCGCCGCCGGCTCGGTGCCCGCGTACACCACGTCGTCCTCGGCGGCGGCCGGGTGCAGCTGCCACACCCGCTCCAGCGACGCCCCCGTGTCCTTGGGGAACTTCACGGCGGGCTTCGCGGGCTCCGTCCAGGTCCGCCCCAGGTCGTCGGAGTGGAAGACGGAGGGGCCCCAGTGCGCGCTGTCGCCGCCGACGAGGAGGCGTGGGGTGGGGGCGCGGGTGTCGATGGCGACGGAGTAGACCGCCTGCGCGTTGAAGTACGGACTGTCGTCGAACTCCCAGGCGCCCTCTCGCCTGCGGCCGATGAAGAGGCCTTTGCGGGTGCCTACGGTCAGGATGATGTCGGCCATGCCGACCACCTCCGGGACGTCGTTGTCTCAGGTACCGGCAAGTCTGCACCCCGGCACTGACAGTCACCCCCGGAGACGGAGTACTCGCAGGTCAGCGCCGTGTCCCCGGCATGGCGCGGGGTCAGGTGGTCAGCCCGTCGACCGGGGCGGCGACAGGCGGGAGGCCACCTCCGCGATGACCGAAGGGCCCACCCGGCAGCACCCGCCGATCAGCCGCGCCCCGGCCGCCCGCCACCCCGCGACCTGACCGGCGGTGAACCGGGCGGGGCCCCGCCACGAGCGGGCCGTCGCGTCCCACGTCTCGCCGCTGTTGGGATAGACGACCACAGGCTTGCCGGTGATCCGTGCGGCGAGCGCCACGGCGGCGTCGACGTCCGCAGGGTCGCAGCAGTTCACGCCGACCGCCAGCACCTCGTCCGCGTCGGCGGCGAGCGCGAAGGCCTCCTGGAGCGGCTGTCCCGCCCGCGTGCGGGTGCCCGCGACGCTGTACGACAGCCAGGCCGGGACGCCGAGGCCGCGCACCGCCCGCAGCAGTGCCCGCGCCTCGTCGGTGTCGGGGACCGTCTCCAGGGCGAGGACGTCCGGGTCGGCCTCGGCGAGGGTTTCCAGCCGCGGCCGGTGGAAGCGTTCCAGCGCGTCCACGGAGAGCCCGTACCGGCCCCGGTACTCGGAGCCGTCGGCGAGCATCGCCCCGTAGGGTCCCGCCGACGCGGCCACCCACACCTCGTGCCCGACCCCGGACCCGGCGCGGCGGGCCAACTCGACACTCAGACGCAGGAGTTCGCGGGTGCGCCGGGCGTCGACGCCGTGCCGTGCGAATCCCTCGTACGTCGCCTGATAACTCGCGGTGATCGCGACCTCGGCGCCCGCCTCGAAGTATCCGCGGTGGGCGGCCTCGATCGCCCCGGGCTCGTCGGCGAGCAGCCGCGCCGACCACAGGGCGTCACCCAGGTCGTGCCCGGCGGCCTCCAACTGGTGGGATAGGCCGCCGTCGAGCACGACAGGGCGTTGGGCAAGGGCTTCGGCGAGTCTCACCCCGCCGACGCTAGGAGTCCCGGAGCGCCGACGCCAGCCGGGGCGCGGCCAGGGGGAAGTGGCATGCCACCTCGTGCCCGGCCCCGTTCGGCGTGCTGACCTGTGGCTCGGTCGTGGCGCACACGTCCTGCGCGAGAGGGCAGCGGGTCCGGAAGCGGCAGCCCGACGGGGGCTTCGCCGCCGAGGGGGTCTCCCCTTCCAGGGGCGCGCGGTCCGACCCCGCGGCGGCCTCGGGGTCGGGCAGGTTGACCGTGTCCAGGAGCCCGCGCGTGTAGGGGTGCAGCGGATGCGCGTACACCTGCTCGGCCGGGCCGGACTCCACGAGCTTGCCGAGGTACATCACGCCGACGGTGTCCGCGAGGTGGCGTACGACGGCCAGGTCGTGCGAGATGAACAGATAGGTCAGGCTGCGCTCGCGCTGCAGCTCCCGCATCAGGTTGAGGATCTGTGCCTGCACCGACACGTCGAGCGCGGACACCGGCTCGTCGGCGACCACCAGGTCCGGCGAGAGCGTCAACGCCCTTGCGAGACCCAGGCGTTGGCGCTGTCCGCCGGAGAACTCGTGCGGGTAGCGGTGCACGGCGCCGCGCGGCAGGCCCACGGCGTCGAGGAGTTCGCCGACCAGCTTCTCCTGGTCGGCGCGGTTGCCGACGCCCTGGATGACGAGGGGTTCGCGCAGGATCTCGCCGACCCGCATGCGCGGATCCATCGCGGCGGTGGAGTCCTGGAACATCAGCTGGACTCGGCGGCGGTGCGCGCGCCGTTCGGCCCGCGACATCCGCGCCGGATCGGTGCCCTCGAAGCGCACCGCACCACCGGTCGGCTCCTCCAGGCCCGCCACGACCCGGCCGAGCGTCGTCTTGCCGCAGCCCGACTCGCCGACCATGCCGAACGTCTCGCCCTTGCGGATCGTGAGCGACACCCCGCCGACCGCGCTGACCGTGCCCCGGCCGCGCGAGAAGGGTCCTCCCTTGAGGGGGAACTCCTTCACCAGAGAGTCGAGTTCGAGGAGTACGTCACCGGGTTCGGCGGTGGCGGGCACGGCCGGGGGGACCACCACGTCGTCCTTGGACGCGGCGGCCTCCGGCACCGGGTGGAAGCACGCGAACCGGTGCTCCGCTCCCTGGACGGTGTCCTCCACGAGCGGCGGTTCCTCGGCGCGGCACTCGTCCGTGGCGAAGGTGCAGCGCGGTGCGAAACGGCAGCCGGTGGGGCGTGTCGCGAGGTTCGGCGGCAGGCCGGGGATGGTGTGCAGCGCGGTGCCGCTGCCGGCCGCCCGCTCGGGCAGCGCGGCGAACAGTGCCTCCGTGTAGCGGTGGCGCGGTCGCGCGAACAGGCCGCGTACGTCCGACTGTTCGGCGACCTTGCCCGCGTACATCACCGCGACCCGGTCCACGCGGTTGGCGATGACGCCCAGGTCGTGCGTGACCAGGATCATCGCCATGCCGAGACGGGTGCGCAGGTCGTCGACGAGCTCCAGGATCTGGTGCTGCGTCGTCACGTCGAGGGCCGTCGTCGGCTCGTCCGCGATCAGCAGCTTCGGCTCGCAGACCAGCGCCATGGCGATCGCGACGCGCTGGCGCATGCCGCCCGACAGCTGGTGCGGGTAGGCCTTCATGCGCTCGGCGGGCTGTGGCATGCCGACCAGGCGCAGCATCTCCTGGGCGCGTGCCCAGGCCTCCTTGCGGCCGATGCCGGGGCTGTGCAGGAGCAGGGGTTCCGCGACCTGCGCGCCGATGGTCATCGTCGGGTTGAGTGAGGTCAGCGGGTCCTGGAAGACCATGCCGATGGTGTTGCCGCGGACGTCCTGGACGACGGGGGCGGGTGCGGCGGCGAGGTCCTGGCCGTCGAAGAGGACGCGGCCGCCGGTGATCTCGCCGCCCGGCGGCAGCAGGCCGAGGACGCTGAGCGCGGTCATCGTCTTGCCGCAGCCGGACTCGCCGACGATGCCGAGGGCCTCGCCGGGAGCCAGGGAGAGGGAGACGCCGTCGAGGGCGTGGACGGTGCGCTCGCGCGAGGCGATGTCGACGCGCAGGTCCTCGATGGTCAGCAGGGGTTCGGTCGCGGGCCGCGGTTCGGCCGTGCGCTGGGGCTCGGTCATCTGTCGTGTCTCCTGTTACTTCCGCAGCCGCACTTCGAAGGCGTCCCGCAGTCCGTCACCGATGAAGTTGAACGCGGCGACGACCAGCACGATCGCGATGCCCGGCGGGAAGATCAGCCACCAGTAGCCGTTCTGCGTGTAGGTGATGCCGGCCGACAGCATCGATCCCCAGTCGGCCGAGGGCGGCGGGATGCTCAGGCCGAGGAAGGCGAGATAGCTGACGTAGAGGATCGCGTCGGCGATCTGGAAGGTGCAGTTGACGATGACCGTGCCGATGGCGTTCGGCACGATGTGCTTGAAGACGGCCCGGGTGCCGCCGCCACCCATCATCCGCATGGCCTGTACGTACTCGCGGTTGCGCAGCGAGAGCGCCTCGCCGCGCACGAGGCGGGCCGGGGACAGCCACGCCACCGCCGCGATGATCATGATGAGGACGCCCTTGCTGGGCGTGATGATCGCGGCCACCACGACGAGCAGGAACATCGCGGGGATGGCGAGCGCGGCATCCGTGATCCGCATCATCGTGGCGTCGACCCAGCCGCCGAAGTATCCGGCGATCGCGCCGTAGACGGTGCCGAACAGCGTGGCCAACAGGCCCGCTGCCAGACCGATTTCGAGTGAGGTCCGGCCCGCGATCATCAGCCGGCCGACCATGTCGTAGCCGAGGTCGGTGGTGCCGAGGAGGTGGCCCGACGTGCCGGGCGGCAGGTTGGCCTGCGCCAGGTCGGTGTGCACCTGCTCGGTGGAGTACAGGAGCGGGCCGAGATAGCTGAACGCGAGCAGCAGGAGCAGCACCACCACGCCGGTCAGGGCGAGCTTGTTGCCGGTGAAGACCTGGAGCGTGCGGCGGGCCAGTGAGGGGGTGGCCCGCGCGGCGTCCTCGTGGCCTGGCGCGGTGACAGGGGCGACCGTGGTACTCATGCCACGCTCCGTATCCGGGGGTCGAGGACGGCGTACAGGACGTCGGTGAGCAGCGAGCCGACGACGGTGGCGACACCGACGACGAGCGTCACGCCGAGCAGTACGGGGAAGTCGGAGCCCTGCGCCGCGTTCCAGAACAGCAGCCCCATGCCGGGGTAGTTGAACATCGACTCGACGACGAGGGCGCCGCTGAAGAGCGTCGGCAGGTAGAGGCCGAGCAGCGTCGCGAGGGGGATCAGCGCGTTGCGCAGGACGTGCCGGACCATGATCCGGCGGCTCGACTGCCCCTTGGCCATCGCCGTGCGGACGTATTCCTCGGTGAGGTTGTCGAGCACCGCGGAGCGCATGTAGCGGCTGAACATCGCGATGATGCCGAAGGCCATCGTGACCACGGGCAGGATCAGCCCGGTGAAGTCGCCGAGCAGGTCGCCGATCGACTCGCCCTGCGGTGCCTCGGCCGGGAAGATCGGCATGACCTGCGCGAACAGGATGATCATGATGAGGCCGAGGAAGAACACCGGCGTCGCGTACATCAGGAAGGCCAGGCCCGTCAGCGCGTAGTCCGACGCCTTGCCGCGCCGCACGGCCTGCAGCAGGCCCAGCGGGACCGCGATGACGACCGCGAGCACGGTGGACAGGACGGTCAGGAGCAGTGTCTTGGGCAGGCGCTGCTTCAGCAGGTCGAAGACGGGCGAGTTGAGCTTGAAGGACTCGCCGAGGTCGCCCGTGACGAGCCGCTTCAGGTACATCGCGTACTGCATCGGCAGCGAACGGTCGTACCCCTGCTGGTGGTTGAAGTGCTCGATCTGCTGCGGCGTGCCCTTCGGGCCGAGGATGGCGCGCGCGGGGCCGCCCGGCAGCAGGTGCAGGAGCACGAAGACGATGACCGAGACCAGGAAGAGGACGACGATCGCCTGGAGGAAGCGCTTGACCAGAAAGCCGGTGAAGCCGGTCACTTCTCGGCCCCCTTCTTCTTGACGTAGTACCAGTGCTGGGGCGCGAAGGTGACGGTCGGGTTCTGCGAGACCCCGCGCAGGTCGTTGCGGATCACCGAGACCTGGTACGCCGGGTTGGGCATCCACATGACGGGCAGCTGCTCGGCGAGGTACTCGCCGTACTCGTGCACCGACTTCATGTCGGGGGAGTACTGCACGCCCCGGATGATGCGGTCCGCCTTCTTGTCGCTGTAGTTGCCGAAGTTGGCGGAGGCGCCCGTCGAGAAGAGCTGTTCGCCGCTGGGGTTGAGCGGGTAGTACCAGCTGCCCGCGGTCCCGAAGAAGGACATGTCCCAGTCGCAGCCCGCGTCCTTCGCCTTGCAGGGCACGGAGTTGCCGAGCACCGAGTTCAGCGGCTGCTGACGCACGGTCAGGTCGATCCCGGCCTTGGAGAGCGACGACTTCAGTTCCTGCATCATGTTCGTCGTCTCGGTGGAGCCCGACTGGGAGAGCAGGGTGAGCTTCAGCGGGGCGTCCTTCCCGATGCCCTTGCCGCACTCGTCCCCGCCCGTTCCGGGGCGTACGCAGCGCGCCGTGCCGTCCTCGATGCGCCAGCCGTGCCGCTCCAGCAGCCCGGTGGCCTTCTCGACGGAGAACGGGTACCGGTTCTTCTCCATCGTGTCCGACAGGTACTGGCTCTTCGGCGTGACCGGCACCGGGCCGAGCGTCGGGGTCGCGCTGCCCTGCCAGATGACGTCGCTCATCGCCTTCTGGTCGACGAGGTGCTGCATGGCCCGTCGGATGTAGAGCTGGTCCATCATCGGGCCGCCGTGCGTGGAGTTGAAGTTGTAGACGATGTACGTCGCCGCCCAGCCCTCCCACGGATCGACGCGGTAGCCCTTGTCCTCGAACTTCTCCTTCTGCGCCATCACCGACGGCGGGATGTACCCGTAGTCGACACCGCCCGACCGCAGCACGTTGTACTCGGAGTCGGCCGTGGTGAACGGCTTGAAGACCACCTTGTCCAGGTGCGGGCGCTCCGACTTTGGGCCGGTGAACTTCTCGTTCGGCACGATCGTGACCTGCCCGCTGTCGCGCCAGCCCGCCAGCTTCCACGGCCCGTTGACGGTCTTCCACAGCGGGTCGGAACCGTACGAGCCGAGGCTCTTGGCGTGCCGGGTCAGCCGCGCGAAGACCGCCTTGGCCCCTGCGGGCGTCCGGTCCCAGTCGCCGATCCTGCCGTCGTCGGTCTTCGCGTCCCAGGCGTGCTGGGGCATGGCCCGCAGCAGCGTGAGCTGGTTCGCGGTGAACCAGTCCGGGTTGTACGCGCGTGTCAGGTGCAGCCGGATCGTGTGGTCGTCGACGGTCTCGAACCGCTTGACGTTGTCGGGCATCGTGCCGACCGAGTAGCTGCCCCAGTCCGCCTTGTTGGCCTTGACCAGGTGGAACCAGAACTCCAGGTCACGCGCGGTGACCTGCTTCCCGTCGGACCACTTCACGCCCTCGCGCAGCGGCACCGTCACGGTCGTGTTGCCGTCGCCGTACTTCGGCTCGAGGCCCAGCGTGCCGGGCCCGTGCGTGGTCAGCTCGTCCTTCTCCTCGTCCTGCACGGGGTCGTACACCGGCAGGAACATCAGCGAGTAGATCCCGTAGTTGTACGAGGCGCCGTAGCCGGGCGCGCCGATCGGGAAGATCCAGTTGGGCGTCGCGGCCGGCGGGAGCGCCATCGTCGCCGTGCCGCCCTCCACCGGGGTGCCGCCGGTGGGGCCCATGTCGATGCGGCCGCCCTCGCGGGTGCAGCCGGTGAGGGCCGCCGCGAGGACGAGCAGCGCGGCCGCCGCGGACCTGAATGAGCGCATGGCGATGGGCCTCCAAGGGGTACGGGGCCGGCCCGTGCCGGAGAACGACGGGGCGGCGCCCGAACGCTAGGCCGCAGGTGAAAAACAAGTCAATAGCTTCATTCGGCAAGAAGTGGAAAAGCCGAAGGGTCTGGTCAACTTGGTTCGGTGAGACTTAGTGTTCATCCTGCTGTCGAACGAACACATCGAAGTAACCGGCATCGCGGCACCCCACGTCGAAGCAACCTGCGGCGAGGCGCCCGGTGTCGCGGCAGCGCGCGTCGAAGCAACAGGGAAGCAACTGGGGGCCGCATGACCGGAACACCACTCGGCGAGCCAGGTTCGGGGCAGCACATCGTGCACCTGGTCTCCTCGGGGGCGGCCACCTCACGGGCCGACCTCGTGCGCGAGCTGGGCCTCGCCCCCTCGACGGTCTCCCTGCGGGTGCAGGAACTCGTCGACGCCGGGCTGCTGAGCGAATCCGGCGAGGGCGCCTCGCGCGGCGGCCGCAGGCCACGGCTGCTGCGCGTCGCCGCGCACGGCGGCGTCGCCCTCGCCGCGGACCTCGGCAGCCATCACGCGCGGCTCGGCGCGGTCGGCCTCGACGGCGCCGTCACCGGCGCGGTCGACCTGCCGCACGACATCACCGCGGGCCCCGAGTCCGCCGTCGACTGGCTCTGCGGCCAGGTGGAGACGCTCGTCGCCCGGCAGCGCGAGGAGGGCCGCACGGTGCGGGCGTTCGGCGTCGCCTTCCCCGGCCCCGTGCAGCCCGCCACCGGCCGTGTCCTGAGCCCCTCCCGGATGCCCGGCTGGCACCGCTACCCGTTGCGCGACGTCCTCGCCGAGCGCCTCGGCATCCCCGTCACGGTCGACAACGACGCCACGATGATGGCCGTCGGCGAACACCGCGCCGCCCGCCCCGAGCTCGACCACCTCGTCGTGGTCAAGGCGGGGCGCGGCATCGGCAGCGGCATCATCTCGGCGGGCCGCCCGCACGACGGAGCCAACGGCAGCGCGGGCGACATCAGCCACGTCCGCGTCGACGCCGCGGGCGACCGGCCGTGCAGCTGCGGCAACATCGGCTGCCTGGAGACCGTGGCCAGCGGCGCCGCCCTGATCCGCGAACTCGCCCTGCAGGGCGTCGAGGTGACCGACACCAGCGATCTGCTGCGGCTCGTGGCCGACGGAGACCCGCAGGCCACCACCCTCGTCCGCACCGCGGGACGGCACATCGGCACCGTCCTGTCCGTCGTCGTCAACTTCTTCAACCCGCAGGCCGTGGCCCTCGGCGGCGTCCTCGCCACCGCCGAACCCCTGGTCGCCGCCGTGCGCGGCGTCCTCTACGAACGCTGCCTGCCGCTGGCCACGGCCGACCTGGAGATCACCACCACCGTCACGGGCGTCGACGCGGGCCTGCTCGGCGTCGGTCTCACCGCCCTGCGCCAGTACGTCCCGACCTCCCCGGCCCAGGCCCTCGCACCCCAGGAAGAGAGCGCACCCGCATGACCCCCTCCACGCACCACCGCCGTCTGCGCATCGGCATCGGCGGGATCGGCATCGAGTCGTCCACGTTCTGCCCGCACCGCTCCACCACGGACGACTTCCGCCAGACCCGCGGCCAGGACCTCCTGGACCGCTACACCTGGACGCGGCCGGACTCCGACCTCGCCGCGCGTGTCGAGTGGGTGCCCCTGCTGCACGCGACCTCACTGCCCGGCGGTCCGGCGGAGGCGGAGTCGTACCTGATCCTCAAGGACGAACTCGTCACCCGCATCCGCGCGGCGGGCCCGCTCGACGGCCTGGTCTTCGACATCCACGGCGCGATGAGCGTCATCGGCCTCACCGACGCCGAGGCCGACCTCACCGAAGCGGTGCGCGCGGCCCTCGACGCCGTCGGCACCCCGGACGGCACGGGCCGCCCGATGATCTCCACCGCCATGGACCTGCACGGCAACGTCTCGCGCCGCTTCGCCGAGCCCATCGACCTGCTCACCGCCCACCGCCTCGCTCCGCACGAGGACGCCTGGGACACCCGCGAACGTGCGGCCCGCAACCTCGTGACCTGCCTGCGCGACGGCACCCGGCCGCACCGCGCCTGGGTCCAGGTCCCCGTCCTGCTGCCCGGCGAGAAGACCAGCACCCGCCTGGAGCCCGCCAAGTCCCTCTACGCCTCGCTCGCCGAGATCGAGCGGCTGCCCGGCATCCTCGACGCCGCGATGTGGGTCGGCTACGCCTGGGCCGACGAGCCGCGCTGCCAGGCCGCCATCGTCGTCACCGGCGACGACGCCGAACTCGCCGCGGCCGAGGCCGCCAAGCTCGCCCGCCGCTACTGGGACGCGCGCCGCGACTTCGTCTTCGTCGGCCCCACCGGCACCGCCGAGGAGTGCGTCGCGCGGGCCGTGGCCTCCGACCGGCGCCCCTTCCTGATCAGCGACTCGGGCGACAACCCCACGGCGGGCGGCGCCGGCGACCTCGCGTACATGCTCGGCAAGCTCCTGGAGAACGACGCGATCCGCTCGGGGCGGGTCACCGCCGTCCACCCCGGAATCACCGACCCGGTCGCCGTCGCCCGCTGCTTCGAGGCGGGCGTGGGCACGGAGGTCACGCTGAGCGTCGGCGGCAAGGTCGACGCGAACCACGGCGGTCCCCACGAGCTCACCGGCACCGTCGTCGCCCTGCAGCGCGCCGCCGACCAGAAGGACCGCGCCGAGGGCGGCGCCTACGACCGGGGCGTCGACATGGCGGCTGTGCGCAGCGGCGGCCTGACCGTCATCCTGGTCGAGCGCCGCAAGCCCTTCCACACCCTGGCCGACTTCATGGGTCCCGCAGAGGGAGGCCTCGGCGTCGACCCCCGCACGTACGACCTCGTCGTCGTGAAGATCGGCTACCTGGAGCCCGAACTCCACGACATGGCCGCCGACTGGCTCCTCGCGCTCACACCCGGCGGCGTCGACCAGGACCTGCCGCGCCTCGGCCACCACCGGGTGGAGCGGCCGCTGTACCCCTTCGACGACGACGCGTACGACGGCGGGGAGCCGGACCTGACCCCGGCACGCCTCGCGCCGCTCGCTCCGTGAGAAGGGGCTTCAGCTGCGGGAACGGGTCTGCGAGGGTGATCCCTTCGAGCCGCCCGTAGTACACCCGTAGTACAGAGGAGCCCACCCGTGAAGCGTGCCGCCACCCTGTCCGCCCTGGTCTGTCTGCTGGCCGTCACCGCCGCCGCGCCCGCCTCGCCCGACGCGGGCGGGCGGCCGGACCGACCGGACCGAGGGGAGCGCCGGCACGTCAGCCTCCTGGACGCCGTGCCCGACAAAGGCGTCCTGAAGGTCTGCACGACCGGCGACTACGCCCCCTTCACCAAGCGGGAGCCCGCCGGGGGCACGTACAGCGGGGTGGACATCGAGATGGCGAAGGACCTCGCCAAGAGCCTCGAAGCCCGACCGGAATTCGTCGCCACGACCTGGGCGAAACTGACCGGGGACGTGGCGGCAGGGCGCTGCGACATCGCCGTCGGCGGTGTCTCGATCACCTTGCCGCGCGCCCGGCGGGTCTCCTTCAGCGAGCCGACCCGCGAGGACGGCAAGACGCCCGTCGTGCGCTGCGCGGACAAGGACGAGTTCGGTGCGGGTGCGCTCGCCGACATCGACAAGCCGGGCACCACCGTCATCGTCAACCCCGGTGGCACCAACGAGGAGTTCGCCCGCTCCCACATCAAGCGGGCCACGATCAAGCTGCACCCGGAGAACACCACGATCTTCAAGGAGATCGTCGACGGCCGGGCGGACGTCATGATGACGGACGCGAGCGAGACGCTCTACCAGTCGAAGATCCACCCCGAACTCTGTGCCCTCCACCCCGACAAGCCCTTCACCTTCTCGGAGAAGGCGTACGCGATGCCGCGCGGCGACGACGAGTTCAAGGCGTACGTCGACCAGTTCGTGCACCTGGCCACGCACGACGGCACGTACGCGAAGTACGAGGCGGAATGGATGAAGTGAGCCGGAGCGGGTCGGTTTCCGGCGAGCACCTGCCCGGCCGCACGGGCCGCGGTGAGCACCTGGGCGCCGTCACCCCGCGGGTGGCTGCGCGCCGATGCGCCGGGCCCGGCGGCGCAGGCGCCTGCGCAGTGCCACCCGTTCCTCCCTCGTCGGTGCAAGCGGCCCGTCCCCACCACTCCGTGGGCCTCATCAACCACTCCGTGCGCGTCCGAGTGCCCACGCCACGGGCCAGGAAACCGTTGGTCGTTTGGAGGGAGGGGCCCGGGGGACACGGTCCGCATGACCGTTCACAAGAACACCGTGCTCGTACTGGACTGTTCGGAGCCCGAGCGGCTCGCCGAGTTCTACGCGGGACTCCTCGACGCCGAGGTGCGGTTGAGCAAGGACCCCGACTACGTGGAGATCACGAATGACACCGGGGTCTGTCTGGCCGTGCACAGGGAACGGGACTACATCCCGCCGAGCTGGCCGCGTCCCGAGGACTCCCAGCAGGCGCATTTGAGGATCATGGTGGCCCGCCACGACATGGACGAGGCGGAGCGCGAGGTGGTCGGCCTCGGTGCGCGCCCCGTGGAGACGAAGGACAACAACGGTCCGCGGGACAGCCGTACGTACTCGGATCCCGCGGGGCACTCCTTCACGCTGGCTGCCATTCCTGAGTGAACGCGGCCTGGCTCGACCTGGTCGGGAACCGGCCCACCGCTCCGTTCGCGGGGCCGACTGCCACCCGCGGCCCGGCGTGACCGCCGAGGGCCGGCCAGGAGCTTAATCGTGTTGACCGCCCCCGGCAGGCAGTGCTGGAGTCGGCACGTGGACAGCATCCCCGCCAACCGGCGGCTCTGGAACCGGATCAGCAGCGCCTACCAGCACGAGCACGACCCGCACATCGGCGCCGCGCCCCGGCTGTGGGGCATGTACTCCATCCCCGACGCGCGCCTGCAGGCCCTGGGCGACGTCACCGGCAAGCGCGTCCTCGAACTCGGCTGCGGCGCCGGGCAGTGGTCCAGGGCGCTCGCCGCCGAGGGGGCCACCGTGGTCGGGCTCGACCTGTCCGAAGCCCAACTCGCCGCGGCGGACCGTGCGATGGGAGCGGACCGCTACCCGCTCGTGCAGGGCTCCGCCGAACAACTCCCTTTCGCCGACGACAGCTTCGACCTGGTGTTCTGCGACTTCGGTGGGCTCAGCTGGGCGCCCCCGCACCTGGCCGTCCCGCAGGCCGCCCGCGTCCTGGGCCGAGGCGGGCGTCTGGTGTTCAACGTCGCGAGCCCCTGGTTCGAGGCCTGCTACGACGAAGCCGCCCGTCGCGTGACCACGACGCTGCAGCGGGACTACTTCGGGCTGGACGCCATCGCCGAAGGCGACGGCGCGACCAGCTATCAGCTCACCTACGGCGACTGGGTCAGGGTCCTGCGCGGCGCGGGTCTCGTCATCGACGACCTCATCGAGCCGCGGCCCGAACCCGGAACACCCAACGGCTACAACGAGACCGACCCACCCGACTGGGCACACCGCTGGCCGGCGGAACTGCTGTGGGTGACCCACAAACCCTAGAGGGACCTCAGTACGTCGACCTCGCAGCCCGGCGCGGACGGGTCGAAGCCGTGCTCGATCAGCCAGCGGACTCCCAGCAGGCTTCGCAGCGACCACCACGCGCGGAGCACGTCGAGGTCGACGTCGCTGCCGTAGCCGGCGACGACGTCGTCGAGGTGCTCACGGTGGCCGAGCGTGAGGGTGGCGAGGTCGTACAGCGCATCGCCCCGGCCCGCCTCGGACCAGTCGATGATGCCCGTGACCCCGTCGCCGTCGACGAACACGTGAGCGATCTGCAGATCGCCGTGGGTGAACGCCGGAGTCCACGGCCGGAGCGCGGCCTCGGCGATCCGGCGGCTGCGGGTGACCAGGTCGGCGGGCAAGGCGCCGTTCGACACGAGCCACTCGCACTCGCCGTCGAGGTCCGCCGTCAACGCGTCGAGGTCCCGGCCCGCCCTGCCCGGCCGGGGCGGCAACGGGGCGTCGTGCAGCTTCCGGACGGCCGCACCCGCCGCGGCCCACGCCGCCGGCGACGCGGCCGACGGCTCGCCGAGGCGGCCGAGCGCCGTCCCCGGGACCGCGGCGATCGCGAGTACGGGCGGCTTGCGCCACAGGATCCGCGGGGTCGGGACCGGCGCCAGGGCCATCGCCTCGACCTCGACGTCCATGCGCGCCCGGTCGGCGTCCACCTTCAGGAACACGTCGCCGACGCGCAGGGTCGCCCGCTCGGAGTGGGCGACGACGACTTTGACCTCATCCATGGACGACCAGTATTCCGGGGATGATCGTCGACGTCGCCGGATTTATCGCGTGCCCCCGCACACGCGCAGGGGCACGCGATCAGACGGACCGGTGGTACTGGTCCGGCACGTGCACCTCGGCGCCGAGTTCACGCGCCGCGCGCCGCGCCCACGAGGGGTCGCGCAGCAGTTCCCGGCCCAGCAGGACCGCGTCCGCCTCGCCGTTGGCGAGGACCTTCTCGGCCTGCTCCACGTCGGTGATCAGGCCGACCGCGGCGACCGGCAGCTCCGTCTCGGCCTTCACCCGCGCCGCGAACGGCACCTGGTAGCCGGGTCCGAGGGGGATCCTGACGCCCGACACGTTGCCGCCCGTGGAGACGTCGAGCAGATCGACGCCGTGCTCCTTGAGCTCGGTGGCGAAACGGACGGTGTCGTCAGCCGTCCAGCCCGCCTCCTCCAGCCAGTCGGTGGCGGAGATGCGGAAGAACAGCGGCTTGTCCTCGGGCCACACGGCCCGCACGGCGTCGACCACTTCGAGGGCGAAGCGGGTGCGGTTCTCGTACGAACCGCCGTACTGGTCCGTGCGCCGGTTGCTGTGCGGGGAGAGGAACTCGCCGATCAGATAGCCGTGGGCGCCGTGGATCTCCGCGATGTCGAAGCCGGCGTCCAGCGAACGGCGCGCGGCGTCGGCGAACTGCTCCACCACCTCGTGGATCTGCTCGACGGTGAGCTCCGCCGGTACGGGGTGGCGCTCGTCGAAGGCGACCGGGCTGGGGGCGACGGGCCGCCAGCCGTGCTCGTCCGGGCCCAGTGGGGCGCCGCCCTTCCAGGGACGGTCGGTGGCCGCCTTGCGGCCCGCGTGGGCGAGCTGGATTCCGGGGACCGTGCCCTGGCTCCTGAGGAAGTCCGTGGTGCGGCGGAACGCCTGCACCTGGGTGTCGTTCCAGATGCCCAGGTCGTACGGGCTGATGCGGCCCTCGGGGCTGACCGCGGTGGCCTCGACGATGATGAGGCCCGTGCCGCCGGCGGCACGGGCCGCGTAGTGCGCGAAGTGCCAGTCCTGCGGGGCTCCGGCCTCGGCGCCGTCGGGCGCCGCCGAGTACTGGCACATCGGAGGCATCCAGACCCGGTTCGGGATGGTCAGGGATCGCAGGGTGTACGGCTCGAACAGCGAGCTCACGGCGGGCTCCATTCGTCACGGCTGAAGTGCTCCTCGTACGATAAACCTCGTAGTACGGCGCCTGTCAAACTACGAAGCCTCTCGTACAACTCGTACACTGGGACGCAGTGATGGCCCGGAGCTCAGGGACTCGGGGCGACCAGGACGAAGTGGAGCCGCCATGACGACCGCCGCAGCGACCGGCAGTGCCGGCAGCAGGACGCTCGCCCACCCCGAGCCCGACGACCTCCGGCTCGAGGCGGTACTGCACGCGCTCGCCGATCCGATGCGCATGCGGGTGGTGCGGGCGCTGGCACGCGAGGAAGGGGCGGCCGGGCTCTCCTGTTCGTACTTCGAGCTGCCCGTCACGAAGTCGACGTGTACGCACCACTTCCGCGTGCTGCGCGAGAGTGGCGTGATCCGCCAGATCTACCGGGGCACGGCCAAGCTGAACGTGCTGCGCCGCGACGACCTGGACGCGCTCTTCCCCGGCCTGCTCGCCGCCGTCCTGGCCGCGGCGGACCGCCAGGCGGCGCGGCTCGGCGACGCGGGCTGAGCGATCCGTCCGGCCGGGTGCGGGGTGTGCCGGGAGTCCCGCTAGCCCGGTACCCCCCGCGCCCCGCCGGCCGCCGCCCGCAGCCCCTCCCAGTCCGGAATCTTCACCACGCCCCGCCCGAGCGTGCGCCCGAGTTCCGCCTCCGCGCGTTCGATCGCCAGCCAGCCGGGCCACTCGACGGGGCGCAGGCCCGCCTCGCGCAGCCCGGCCAGGGGGTCCTGGGCGAGCTCTCTCCGGTCGAGGGCGGGGGCGTCGTCCAGCAGGGAGAGGACCGTCTCCTTGGCGCACGGGCGGTTCGTGCCGATGACGCCGGTCGGGCCGCGTTTGATCCATCCCGCCACGTACTCGCCCAGGGAGGGCGCGCCGTCGCGCAGCACCCGTCCCGCCGCGTGCGGCACCGTGCCGAGGGCCGCGTCGAACGGCAGCCCGTCCAGGGGCACCCCGCGGTAGCCGACCGAGCGCAGCACCAGCTGCGCCGGGATGTCCTCGTACTCGCCCGAACCCGTCACCCCGCCCCGGCCGTCCGGCAGCGTGCGTTCGAACAGGGTGCGGGCCACCCGGCCGTCCGCCCCCGCCGTCAGGGCGGCGGGCCGCAGGAAGAAGCGCAGCCGCAGCCGCCGGGCGAGGCCCCGCTCGGGGCGTTCGGCCCAGCCGCGCAGCACCTCGACGTTGCGGCGGCTCGCCGCGGGCAGCCCGGAGGGATCCGCGTACGCCGGGTCGAGCGCCAACTCCGCCGGGTCCACCACGACTTCGGTGTCCGGGAGCGCGCCCAGCTCGCGCAGCTCCTTGGTGGTGAACCGCGCCTGCGAGGGCCCGCGCCGCCCCACCATCGACACCTCGCGCACCCGGCTGCGCGCGAGGACGCCGAGCGCCGCGTCGGGCATGTCGGTGGGGAGCAGTTCGGCGGCGCCGCGCACCAGCATGCGCGCGACGTCCACGGCGACGTTGCCGACGCCGATGACGACGGCGGAGTCCACGCCCCGTACGAAGTCGTCCGGCGCGGACACGTCCGGCAGGGCGTCCGGGTGCGCGCTGTACCAGGAGACGAACTCGGTCGCCGACCAACTGCCGGGCAGGTCCTCGCCGGGCACGCCGAGCCTGCGGTCCGCCGCCGCGCCGACGCAGTAGACCACCGCGTGGTAGAGGCCGAGCAGCCGGGCCGGGGGCAGCGCGCCGGGGCCGATCTCGACGGAGCCGAGGAAGCGGACGCGCTCGTGCTCCAGGACCGCGCGGAGGTTGTTCTGCAGGGACTTGATCTTCTCGTGGTCCGGTGCGACGCCGTAGCGGACCAGGCCGTACGGGCAGGGGAGTCGGTCGAGCACGTCGACCCGGACGTCCGGCACCCGGTCCTGCTGGACGAGGGACTGCGCGGTGTACACCCCGCTGGGGCCCGAACCGACGACGGCGACCTGCAGCACGGTGGTGCTCCTTCCGCGAGGCGACCCCGGGACGGTCCCAGGATCGCACCGGGGGCGCGCGCTGTCAGGGTGTGCGGCGGCCGGTGCGTGCGGTCGGCGGGTGCGCTGTCAGGGTGTCCCGCTCCGCGTCCTCGACGTCCCCGTGCGTGCCGTACCCGGACGGACGCGCCCGCGCGGATAGCGTGTACGTGTGCGGAACAGATCATTTGCTGATGTTTCTGATCACTATCGACCGGACGTCGCCGTACCGGAGTGGCCGGCCTGGTGGGAGCTGCCGGGTCACGCCTCCGCCGCGGCGCACAACGACGCCGACGCGCAGGAGGGCCCTCTGCCGCCCTCGTTCCGCGTCCGGCTGACCTTCAGCGACGGGGCCGACGTCGACGTGCTCGCCGTGGTGTCGCACGGCCGCATCGCCATCAAGGACCTGCACGCCCAGCCACCGCTCTCCCCGGACGACTTCGCCGCGCTCGTCGACTGGATCGAACGTCCGCTGGAGGACGACCGGCCGCACGGGGCGGAACCGCACGGGCCCGAACCGCGTGCGGCCGAACCGTACGAGGCCGAACCGCGCGGGGCGGCGACGGGCGGGGCCCGGCCGTGCGCCCACGACACCCAGAGCCGTCCGGACGAACCGCCCGCCGCCCGTCGAGCCCGCCCCGCCTGGCCGCGCGGCAGCGCCGGGCGCCGCATCGTGGCCGAGGCCTACCGCGCCGCGCAGAGCGAAGGGCAGGATCCGGTGCTCGCCGTGATGTGCGCGACCGGGCACAGCCGCCGCAAGTCGCTCAGACTGATCGCGGGGGCGCGCGACGCGGGTTTTCTGGCTCCGCGGCACAACCGACGGTAGGAGGCAGGGTGAACCGTCCGGGCCGGCCGGGCGTCACCCGCCCCTCACCACCCGGCGTCACCCGCCCCTCACCACCCGGCGTCACCCGCCCCCACCACCCGTACGTCAGTCCATCTCCCGCATCCTGCTGATCTCGCTCGACTGCTGCGCCACGATGTCGTTGGCCATCTCCTCGACCTGGATGTTGTTGCCGTCGGAGAGCACGTCCGTGGCCATCGTGAGCGCCCCGGTGTGGTGCGTGATCATCAGCTTGAGGAAGAGCTGGTCGAACGCCTTGCCCTGCGCGGCGCGCAACTGGTCGAGCTGCGCCCGCGTCGCCATGCCCGGCATCGTCCCGTGATCGTGCCCCGCGTGCTCGCGCGGGCCGCCGTGGTTCTTCAGCCAGCCCTTCATCGCGCCGATCTCGGGCCGCTGGGCGGAGCTGATCCGGGACGCGAGGCGCTTGACCCGGCTCGACTCGGCCCGCTCGGGGGCGAGTTCGGTCATCTTCAGGGCCTGGCCGTGGTGCACGATCATCATCTGCGTGTAGGTGAAGTCGGCCGAGTTGGGGGAGTCGTCCTCGGATCTCTGCCGCGCCGCGTCCTTCGCCGACATCGTTGCCGCGGTCTCGCCCGGCTTGCCCGGCGCGATCACCGAAGGGCCGGGCTCCGCCCGGCTCTTGGTGTCGGCCTTGTTCCCGCCGTCCCCGCCGGAGTCGCACCCCGCAAGGGCGAGAGCGGCCGCCGCCATGAGTGCGGTGAGAGCGGGCGTACGACGGTTGGGCACAGCGACCTCCTGCGGCAGGCGAGTTGGGGTCCGTATTAGCACGCGGATGAGCGCGGGTGATCGGAAACTCTCGTTACGAGTACGTTTCCCTCTGTTGATCTGTGCATGATGAGCACGATACTGCGGGTGTCCGTGAACCGTTCGACTGCGAACGGCGACAAGGGAGGACGCAGTGACCCTGTTGAACAACCCCCGAACCCGGCGCAGACGCCTGGGAGTCGGCGCGGCGGCCGCCGGACTGCTGGCCGCGCTGCTCACCGCCGCGCCCGCGGGAGCCGTACCCGACCCCGGTGACAGTCCCGCCGCGCCGAAGAGCGTCTCCAAGAGCGACGCCGACCGGACCAGGAAGGCCATCGGGGACGGCGAGATACCCGCGCCCGGCGAGATCGTCCACTCGGACAACATCGAGCACCTGGCCAACATCCCCAAGGACGCGCTGCCCGGCCTCAACACGGACATCGCCTTCCAGGGGAAGTACGCCTTCGCCGGCAACTACGACGGTTTCCGCATCTACGACATCAGCAACCCGAAGGCTCCCAGGACGGTTTCCCAGGTCCTGTGCCCGGGATCGCAGAACGACGTATCCGTCTCCGGGAACCTGCTCTTCCTCTCCACCGACTCCTCCCGCAGCGACAACTCCTGCAACAGCACCACGCAGCCCGCCACGGAGAAGTCCTCCTGGGAGGGCATGAAGATCTTCGACATCAGCGACAAGTCGAACCCCAAGTACGTCTCGGCCGTCGAGACCGCCTGCGGTTCCCACACGCACACGCTGGTGCCGGAGCGCAGGAACGTCTACGTGTACGTCTCCTCGTACTCCCCGAACGCGACGTTCCCGGACTGCCGGCCCCCGCACGACGGCATCTCGGTCATCAAGGTGCCGCGCAAGGCCCCGCAGAAGGCGGCGGTCGTCAACTTCCCGGTGCTCTTCCCTGGTGAGGGACCCGACGGCGGCGGCAACCCGGGCGGCCCGACCAACCCGGGCGTCTCCAAGACGACCGGCTGCCACGACATCACCGTGCTGCCCTCCGAGGACCTCGCGGCGGGCGCCTGCATGGGCGACGGCATCCTCTTCTCCATCAAGGACCCGGAGAACCCGCGGGTCATCGACCAGGTGCAGGACAACGCCAACTTCGCGTTCTGGCACTCGGCGACCTTCAACCAGAAGGCCGACAAGGTCGTCTTCACCGACGAGCTCGGCGGCGGCTCCGGCGCCACCTGCAACGCGGCCACCGGACCCCAGCGCGGCGCCAACGGCATCTACGACATCAAGGGCAAGGGAGACAAGCGCAAGCTGGTCTTCAAGAGCTACTTCAAGATCCCGCGCCACCAGGCCGACACCGAGAACTGCGTGGCCCACAACGGCTCCCTGATCCCGGTCAGGGGCAAGGACCTCATGGTCCAGGCCTGGTACCAGGGCGGCATCTCCGTCTGGGACTTCACCGACTCCAGGAAGCCCAAGGAGATCGGCTACTTCGACCGCGGTCCGCTCACCACCGACAAGATCACCACGGGCGGTTCCTGGTCGGCGTACTACTACAACGGCCGCGTCTACTCGAACGACATCGCCAAGGGCCTCGACGTCCTGAAGATCAACGACAAGCGGACCGACCCCGGCCAGCGGGTCCGCCTGCACGAGCTCAACGTCCAGACGCAGCCGGACTACTTCGACAAGTAGCGGCCACCAGCGTCAAGTCGCCAGGAGCGGCGACCGGTTGAGGTCGGCAGTGTCGGCCGGTTCGCGGAAGTCCCGTCGGGCGGTGTGCCGCCCGGCGGGAACCCGAGCTCCCAGTCGAGTCCGTACCGCTGGAACAGCTCGGCCCGCAGTCTCTCCAGGGGCATCGGCGCCCCCGGGATGAGCAGCGCGAAGACCGCGCCCATCAAGAGCGCCCGCAGCAGCGGATAGTCGCGGTCGGGGTCGTCCGATCCGTAGCGCACGACGGTTTCGCGCAGCAGCTCCGCGAGGCGCTGCTGCTCGGGGCACTGCACGAAGCCCTCCGCCTGCAGGATGCCCGCCATGTGGGTGCGCATGAGCAGGGGTTCGTCCCGGGCGAGGCCCAGGATCGCGTCGATGGCCCGCGCCAGCAGCTCCCGCCCGCCCCTGCTGTCCTCCCCGCGCTCCCCGTCCTCCCCCTTCCCGGGGCGGGGCTCCCGCTCCAGCGCCTCCTCCAGTGTGCGGTGCATGAGCCGGTGCACCGCGGACTGCAGCAGATGGCGCTTTCCGGGGAAGTAGTACGACACCAGACCGCGCGCGGCGCCCGCCCGGTCCGCGATGTGGCCGAGCGTCGTCGCCTCGTAGCCGCGCTCGGCGACCAATTCCACCGTGGCCTGCAGCAGCCGCTCCCTGGAACGTCTGCGCAATTCCTCATTGACCGAAGGGCTACGCGGGGACATTCTGTAACTCCTGCGTTGACTGGCTCTGAGCCAGTATACTCGGAGCGACCCGGGCCGGAGTCGTAGGTCAGGCGCCGCGCGGGTCGCAGGAGCCTGGGGCAGGCAGCACCGCGGGGGAGTGTTGCCTGCCCACGGGCGACCGCGCGCAGGCTGTTCCAGAGCCGTCCAGGCGGCCCTCCGGGCTCTCTTCTCGCCGATCGGGCCCGTCCTCCTTACAGTGGGCCGGGGGGCCGAGGAGGCTGACCGACATGGACCAACAGCAGATCCTGTCCCGCATCACGGCGATGGTCGAGGACGAGAAACAGCTGCGCGACTCCCTGGCTGCCGGCGAGATCGACGGGCCCACCGAGCGAGAGCGGCTCGGCGTTCTGGAGCGTGAGCTCGACCAGTGCTGGGACCTGTTGCGCCAGCGGCGCGCGAAGAGCGAGTTCGGCGAGGACCCCGACAGCGCGCGGGTGCGGCCGTCCGACCAGGTCGAGGGGTACCGGTCATGACGGCAGAGAACTGACGGCCCCGCCGCGGAGACCGAGCGAACTGAGGACCCGGCGGGCGGCACCGGCCGTGGCGGCACCGGCGGCGAGCCGGCCGAGCCGTACCGGGGCCGCGTCGTCACCGTCACCTTCGGCGCCCTTCGTGACCTGCACGCCGCCGAGTGCGTACGCGGTCTGCCGCGGGTCTTCGACACCGGCCGACGCCCCAGGACCCGGCCGGCACGCCGCACCCGCCGCCGAGGTCGCCGAAGTCGTGGGGCGGTGCCCGTCCGGCACGACGCCCCACCGGCAGGTCGACGGCACCACCGAGGCGCCGCCCGCCGCGACCGACGTGGAGCGGCACGCCGACGGCCGCATCGTGCTCCGCGGGCACCTGCGCGTCCGTGCCGCGGGCGGGGAGCCGGCGCAATGAGACACGGGTGATGCGCTGCGGTCGCGTCGCGACCGCAGCGAAAATCAGCCGTACTGCGGCCTTTCGGGTCCCTGCGGCCCCTCGGCCCGCCCGGACGCTGACGGCGCGCGCCGCCCCCTCACCCGGCCCGGTCGACAACCAGGTCGACAAGCTGACCCCTCACCCGGTCAGGTCCAGCACCGGCCGCAGCGCGTCGGGGCGTTCCGCCAACGGCAGGTGATCGACGAAGCGCACCGCACACCCCAGACCGGCCGCACCGGCGTCGGCCCGCCGGTCGTCGCCGACCATCAGGGCGTCCCGCGGGGCGATGCCGAGCGCCTCGCAGGCCAGCGCGAACAGGCGCGTGTCGGGCTTCTGAATACCGTGCTCGTACGAGAGGACGTACGCGTCGACGTACGGATCGAGGCCGTGCGCGCGGAAGACGGGGCGCAGGTCCCACCCGATGTTGCTGACCACCGCGACGCCGACGCCGCGCTCGCGCAGCCCGGCGAGGACGTCCGCCGCGTCGTCGTAGGGCTGCCAGGCCTCGGGGGTCATGTGGCGCTCGTACAGCGCGTCGTAGAGCCGCGGATCGGGGAGCGGCACCTCCCTGGCCAGGCCCGTGAACGCGGCGCGGTGCAGCTCGGCGCTGCGGTCGCGGGCGGCCCACACCCGGGCGAGATGCTCCGGCACGTCGACCGGGTGGGCGCCGCCGGGCAGTGCGCCCGCCCGCTCCAGTGCCTCGGCCGCCCGCCCCGACTCCGCGTCCGGCAGCGGCACTTCGAGGTCGGTGAGCACGGTGTGCAGCCATGACTCGGCCGGCTCGATCCGGAACAGCGTCCCGGAGAAGTCGAAGAGCACGCCTTTGACGGTCATCTGGGGTTTCCTCTCGCCTCGGTCATCTCGTGCCTCGCCCAGGGGATCACGGTGGCGTGCGTCCAGCTGTCCACGGGGGAGGGAGTTCGGATCCGGCCGAGAAGCGGGAACGGGGAAGGCGGGAACCGGGAGGGGGGCAACGGGGAACGCGGGCACCGCGAAGGGGGGGGCGACAGGGAAGGCGGACAACGGGATGGTGGGAAAGCGACGTCATCTGACCGGCTGTCGGCTTTCCGGCCGGGCGCCCGCCCGTGAGCATCATTGAATGTCCATCACCCATGAGGCGGCGCGGCAGGACGGCGGCGCGGAGGGACCCGTGGTGTCCGCGAGCACCGACGTGGTCCCGGCGGCGGAGCGCTTCGACTGGTGGGTCGAGATGGTCGGCGCCGAGGTCATGCCCGTGACGATCCGCAGCCCGCACGCGGCCCGTTTCCAGGGCAGCGTGGAGGCCGTGGGGATGCCGCACAGCCAGGTGGCCGCCTTCAACTTCTCCCCGATGGCCGCCCACCGTTCCCCCCGGTACATCCGCCGCCACGATCCGGAGGAGTACTACCTGGTCCTCGTCCAGGGGAGTCCCATCCGGCTGGAGCAGGCCCGCGGCGTGGCCTGCCTCGGGGCCGGCGACATGACCCTGTTCTCGACTTCGGCACCGCTCTTCTGCGACTTCGTCGACCGGGGGCGACAGACCCGTCTGACGCTGCTGCGGCTGCCGCGAACGGTGCTGCCGCTGGCCGGCGGCCGGGCGGACCGGCTGCTGGCCGAGCCGCTGTCCACCCGGTCCCGCTCGGGGTCGGCGGCACTGCTCGGCTCGTACCTGGCCGGGCTGCCCACCGCCGCCCGCGCCTGTGGCCCCGCGGAGTTGGTGCGGCTCGGCGGGATCGGGGTCGACCTGGCCGCGACCGTGCTGGCCGGTCGGCTCGGCGCTCACGACACGCTGCCCGTGGAGACGCGCAAGGCCACGCTGCGCGCCCGCGTCAAGCTCTTCATCGACCACAACCTGGGCGATCCGGAGCTGCTCCCCGCGGCCATCGCCGCCCACCACCACATCTCCGTACGCAGCCTCCACCTGCTCTTCCGGGGTGAGCCGGAGACCGTGGGCGCGATGATCCGGCGCCTGCGCCTGGAGCGCTGCCTCACGGACCTGACCGATCCGGCGCTGGACCACCGCACCATCGCCGCGACGGCCGCCCGCTGGGGCTTCCGCCACCCGGCGGACTTCAGCCGCGCCTTCCGCAAGGCGTACGGATTCCCGCCGAGCGAGGCGAGGGCGGTGGCCCGACCGCGGGCGCGTGCGCTGGATGCCCAGGAAGAGTGCGCTCGTTGCCGACGATCAGACGGTCATCGCGGGCCACAGTGAACGCACGGCAATCCAGCGACTCGGCAACCATCAACCCGACCCATCAACCCCAGCCCATCAACCCAACCCAGCGGCTCCAGGACTTCAGAACTTCAGAACGTCAGGAGGAGACATGCGTAAGAGAATCGCAGCGCTCGTCGCGGCCACGGCGGCCGTCTGCGCGCTCGCCGCGCCGACCGCGGCGAGCGCCGAGGAGACCCGCGTGACCAAGGTGCCGGGCGTGGAGGGTCTGTACCGGCTCAGCGGTGGCGACTACGGGGCCCAGGCCTGGGACCAGTGCGGAAGCGGCTCGTGCTTCTTCCAGAACGACAACGGCGGCGGCTGGCTGTGGGTGGTGCCCAGCTGTGGCCACCACACGGTGCCCTCGTGGTTCGAGGACCGGGCGAGCTCGGTCTGGAACCGGACGCCCACCCGTATCCACATCTACAAGCACAGCGACTACAGCGGGTACTTGGGAACCGTCCCCGGCTGGTTCAAGGGCGACCTCGCACCCGCGGACGAGGACGTGGTGAGCTCCGTCTTCGCGGACTGCTCAGAGATCGGCATCCGGTCCGTGCGCGAGTTGCCCGGTGGGCTCCGTGCGTGAGTTGCCCGGTGGGCGCGGGAGAGGGGTGGCGGGTGAACCGCCTGCCACCCTCCTCTCCGGGGCGCCTCATGGGGCGGGACCAGAGGAAACCGCCTCCTCAGGTCGTGCGGGAAGCCCGCCTGCCCGGTCCGTGCGCGTACGTCGCGATCGCCAGCGCGACCAGCAGCGCACCGAGCAGCCAACCGCCCAGGACGTCCGAAGGCCAGTGCACGCCCAGCCAGATCCGGGTCAGGCCGACGCCGGCGACGGAGAGCACGGCGAGGGCCAGGGCGGTGCGCCACAGGGCGGGGCGCGCGCCGTGCGTGTGCAGCAGCCACAGAAGCAGGCCACAGACGATCGTCGCCGTCATCGCGTGCCCCGAGGGGAACGCCGCGTAGTGCGCGGAGTCCACCGGGTCCGGCCACACCGGGCGCGGCCGGTCCACCGCGGCCTTGAGCCCCTGCTGCACCGCCGAGCCCACCAGGCAGGTGCCGGTGAGCCAGAGCGCGAGCCACCACGCCCCGCGCACCGCGAGCCAGATGACGACGACCGCGCACAGGGCGCGCAGGGCCCAGGGGTCCCACACCCAGTCGGACAGGATCCGGTTGACCCGGGTGACGCCGGGTCCCTCCACGGCCCATCGGTGGGTGGTACGGGCGATGTCGCCGTCGAGCGAGAGCAGCGGACGCCACTCCAGCGCGACCAGGAAGAGCAGCAGGACGGACGGCACGCACAGGGCGGCCGCTGTGCGCGCGGCCCGGGTGCCGGGCGGTCGGGTCGGGGAGTCGGTGGGCGCGGGGTACATGGAGTGATCCTCGCCGACGGAGCGGGGTCGGGGCCATCCCGGGGGCGGTCAGGGCTGTGCGGGCGTGTGCGGGGGCGGCGCCCGTTCGGCGGAATCGACGGCCCGTGCCCGGGGCGCGGTGGTCCGGTACGCCCCCTGATGCGCTGCCGTCTTCCCGGGCCCGGCAGGCGCACCCGCGTGCCGGATCACCGCCCGCCGGTACGAACGAGTGCGGACCGGTAGGAAAAGGCGGCCGTCCGCTTCGCCACGCGAGGACATCCGCCCGGCACGCCGAGAGCACGCAGCAGACGCCGCGGACCCGCCCTCCGGGCGACTCCAGGGGTGTGAGGACAGGCCCTAGCCGAGCGCGCGCAGACCGGGCACGAAGGTGACCAGGACGGGGATCACGGGCACCAGCGCCGCCGTCGCCGTCAGACGGATCCTGCGGCCCGTGGTGAGCCGGGGGCGGGCCGCGAGCAGCCGGTGCACGCGCTGCGGGACGTGGGCCTGGTGGGCCGGGCAGGGACCGAACACGCCCCGGTCCTCGTTGAGTTCGACCAGGGCGAGGGCGATCGTCAGACGGCCGAAGCGGCGCGACGCCACGTCGTCCGCGGCGAGCTCCACCAGGCGGTGCATCTCGTCGCGGAACGCGGCGAACACCCGGATCTGCGGGAAGCCGATGGCCAGCGCCCCCGAGCAGTGCAGCAGCCAGTCGTGCCTGGCCTGCGCGTGCCCCTGCTCGTGGGCCAGCACCGCGTCCAGCTGGCGGCCCTTCAGGCGGCGCAACGCGGCCGTGGTGATGACCAGTTGAGGTGCCTGGCCGGGCAGCCACCAGGCGTCGGGGCGCTCGCCCTCCAGGACGACGAGGCGGTTGGCGCCCGGCTCCTCGCCGGGCAACAGCGGGGAACGCACGAGCAGTTCGGCGCGCCGCCCGGACCTCCGGGCGCGCGAGCGGGCGATCTCCCGGGTCAGCATGGCCGCCGTCCACACCCCGCCGCAGGCCAGGATCACGGCCGTCGCCGCGGCCCACGGGCCGGGCGCCTGCAGGGCGTAGGCCTCGACCACGGCGTGCGGCGCGGGGGCGAAGAGATGGCCGCGCACGGCCTGCCACGCGGCGGCGGCGCTCAGGGTCATCGAGAGCGCGCAGCAGAGCAGGACGCCCGCCACCACGCACTGCCAAGCCCACAGCGCGACCACGGGTTCGCGCTCAGGCCAGTCGGCCCGCGCGAGCATGCGGGGGGCGACGACAG
Source organism: Streptomyces sp. NPDC040622 (assembly GCF_055593965.1). Classification (NCBI taxonomy): domain Bacteria; kingdom Bacillati; phylum Actinomycetota; class Actinomycetes; order Kitasatosporales; family Streptomycetaceae; genus Streptomyces; species Streptomyces sp. NPDC040622. The sequence goes on from NZ_JBVIXD010000001.1 coordinate 208,604, forward strand.
CGGTGAGAACGCCCAGCAGCAACAACGCGACGGGGACCATCATGCGGCCCAGCCTATGAGGGTCGGGCTACCCGAGGGTATGGGCTGTCACCCCAAGTGACGCACGCCACGGCCGACACGGGTGTATTTCCCGTACGAGTGACGACCGCGGCCCGGGCGCCGGGACGCCGTAATGTGCTGATGGTGATCGAGACCATCGTGTTCGACGTGGGGGAGACCCTCACCAAAGACGACCGCTACTGGGCATCATGGGCGGACTGGCTGCAGGTGCCACGTCACACCGTCTCCGCGCTCGTGGGCGCCGTCGTCGCGCGGGGCGGGGACAGCGCCGACGCGCTGCGCCTGATCAGTCCGGACATGGACATCGCCTCGGCCTACCACGCGCGCGAGGCCGCGGGCCGGGGTGAGCACCTGGGCGAGGCCGACCTGTACGCGGACGTGCGCCCCGCCCTGGGCGGTCTGCGGAAGCTCGGCGTCCGCGTCGTCGTCGCCGGGAACCAGACGGTGCGCGCCGGCGAACTGCTGCGCGACCTCGATCTGCCCGCGGACCTCGTCGTGACGTCCGGCGACTGGGGCGTGGCCAAGCCGGATCCCGCCTTCTTCGCCCGGGTGCTCGAAGTCTCCCAGGCAGGGCCGCAGGAGACGCTGTACGTCGGCGACCACCCCGCCCACGACGTCTACCCCGCCCGGCAGGCGGGCCTGCGGACGGCACACATCCGCCGCGGTCCGTGGGGGCACTACTGGGCGGACGACCCGGCCGTCGCCGACGCGGCGGACTGGCAGATCGACGGCCTCATCGCGCTCTCCTCCCTGATCGGGCGCTGAGGCCCCCGGCGCCCCCGGCGCCCGGCCCGGGGGTCCCTCACCGGACGCCGACCGCGCCGCTCGGCTTGTTCCCCATCTTCCGTCCGTGTCACAGGGCGGGGAGGGGCGGGTCCGGACGGCGTCTCGCTCGCCCGGCCCCGCGCCGCGGACCTCCGCCGCCCCTGGGAGAAACCCACCACCCCTGACCGGCTCACCCCCGCCCGGATCCGCCCGAGGGTTCAGGAACATCCGCGCTCGCCTCGCCTGCCCGGCCCGTGTTCCCCACCCCCAAGGAGCAGGCCCCGGACGCCCACCCGGCGCGAGGAACAAGCACCGGGCACCCCGCTACGGCGTCCGCAAGACCGTCGAACGCCCCGAGACCCTCAAGGCCGTCGGCAGGCCCGGAAGATCTTGGTGGACGGAGAACGAGCCGAGGCGGCCCCGGGGCCGCCTCCAGGGCTTTCGGGCAGGGCCGAAACGCCAGCCGGCCGCTGGGCCGAGCTCCCGGTTCGGACGCAGGACGGGGCCGCTGCTCCGGTCCGCGACGGCTGGAGTCCGGCCCCGCCACATCGGTCACCTCCCCCCGCTGTGGCCGCGCTTCCTTGCCGTGGCGGGACACCCCGGAGCCGTCCGCGCCGACCGGGGGGAGTTACCGGATGCGTCAGGTGCGGTACGCGAAGTAGCGCGCGTTGGGGTAGGACGCGATGACGCTCGCGAGGGACCTGCGGTAGGTGTCGGTGGAGTGGTAGGTCAGGTACGGCATGCCCCGCCTGTCGCGGTAGGTCACCAGCATGGTGTGGTCCTTGGACCCGTTCTTGTCGAAGTCCACCTGCAGGACGTCACCGACGTCCATCTGGTAGACGCTCGCCAGGTTCGGGGCCCGCCGGTTGGACAGCGTGAACCACGCCCATTCGTTCACCCCGACCCAGGAGGTGCTCTGGCCGGCGCTCTCGTACCACCAGTTCCGGTAGTCGTAGGCGGAGCCGGGGACGGACTTCCAGCCGCCCGCCTTCAGCGCCTGGCTGACGAAGTTGGTGCAGTCGCCGCCGGCTCCGTTGAACTTGCGGTACGCCGGGTTGTAGCTGCGCCAGTACTTCTCCGCGTACGTGGCCATGGCGGAGTAGTCGTAGGCGCCGGCCGTCTTGCCCGAGGGCATCGGTGTGGTGGGGTACGTGGTCGATGCCGGGGTGCCGTCCGGGTACTGGTTGCCGTCGTCATCGACGGTGTTCACCCGGGCCGCCGAGGGCTCGTCGACCGCGACGGGGCCCTCGTTGCGCGAGGTGATCGCGGTCAGCCGCCAGCCGCCGTCCTTCGTGCCGGCGAGCTTCAGCTCCTGCCGCGTCGAGAACGCGGTGGTCTGCGGCCCGCCCTCGCGCGTCTTCTTGTACGTGAGCGTCGAGGACGCGGTGACCTGGACGGTCGCCGTGCTGCCGGTGAGCGTGGCGCGGTCCACGACGACGCGGGTGTCCGCCTTCGTGTAGGCCTCGCCGAGCCTGGCCAGCCGCGCCTTGCGGGCGTGCAGCGAGCGCAGCGCGGCGTCCTCGTCCTTCCTGAGCCGGCCGGACATGCGCGTGGTCACGGCGGCGTCGGGGCCGCCGCGTCCCGCGCGGTCCTCCACCAGGGCCTGGGTGCGCCGGGAGAGGACATCGTCGGCGATGCGGGCGAAGGCGGCGAGCGCCCGGTGGTCGGCCTCGCGGGGCGCACTGCCGGCGGCGTCCGCGTGCGCGGGGGGCGCGAGCAGGCAGCCGGACGCCACGGCCGCGGTCACACCTGCGAGGACGACGGATCTGTATCTCTTGGATATCGCTATGGGTATCACTGCATTTCCTCTTCCGTTACCCGATCACCCGATCACCCCGACCGGAGCACGGAATCTTGGCACAACTGCGGGCCTTTCCGGAGCCGTTGCCCCCCTCCGCAGGACCCGCGGGTTCCCGGACCGGGGGGGCCAGGGCCCCGCGGGCCGGGCCGCGTGCCTCTAATCTGAGCGCCAGAGCGCAGCAGAGGAGGCACACGGGGTGGGTGGGCGCAGGATGGCCGCAGGTCAGGGGAGCGGGAGACGGCGGGCGGCACCGGGGGAGCGCCGCGCGGCGACCGGCCGGCGCAGGAAGTCCAGGCAGCGGACCGAGGGCGGCATACCCGGCGCCCTGGCCGGGGTGCGCAGACAACTGCGCCGGCTGCGGCCGGCCTACCCCCGTCCGGGCCGCAGCGGATGGCGCCGGTGGCTGCCGTCATGGCGCCAGTGGCTGGGCGCCTTCCTGTACCTGGCCCTCGGCTTGACCGGCTTCGTCACGATCGCGTACGCCACGACGGACATACCGGATGACCTCAACTCGTTCGCCACACAACAGGACAACGTGTACTACTGGTCCGACGGCAGCGTCATGGCCCGCACCGGCTGGGTCATCCGGCAGGAGATACCGCTGAAGAAGGTGCCGCCGAAAGTCCGGGGCGCCGTCCTCGCGGCCGAGAACGCGAGCTTCTACTCGGATGCCGGAGTCTCACCGAGCGGAGTCCTGCGCGCCGCGACCGCCGCGGTCACCGGAGGGGAGACCCAGGGCGGGTCGACCATCACCCAGCAGTACGTGAAGAACGTCTACCTCAGCCAGGACCGCACCCTGTCCCGGAAGTTCACCGAAGCCCTCCTCGCCGTGAAGCTGGACAACCACACGAGCAAGGACAAGATCTTCCAGGACTACCTGAACACGAGCTGGTTCGGGCGGGGCACCTACGGCATCCAGCGCGCCTCGCACGCGTACTACGGCAAGGACGTCTCGCGCCTCAACCCCAGCGAAGGCGCCTTCCTGGCCTCTCTCCTCAAGGGCGCCGGACTCTACGACCCGGCCCTTGGCAAGGAGAACCGCGAGCGGGCCGTCGAACGCTGGAACTGGATCCTGGACCGCATGGTCTCAACCGGCCACCTCACCCGGGCCGAGCGAGCCACCTACAAGAAGTTCCCCGAACCCACGAAGTCGGGCTCCGGCAACATCCCCGGCGCGCAGACCGGCTATCTGGTGGAGCTGGCCAAGCGGCACGCGATCAAGGCCGGGCACATCAGAGCCGCCGACTACGACCTCGGCGGCTACCAGATCCGCACGACCTTCGACCGCCACCGCACGAAGGCCCTGACCGCCGCCGTCCAGAAGGCCCAGAAGGACTTCGACGCCGAGCGGCGCCCCGAGACCGACCAGCACGCCAGGATCGGCGCGGCGAGCGTGGCCCCGGACGGCCGGCTGCTCGCCGTGTACGGCGGCCACGACTTCCTGAAGCAGGGCTTCAACCAGTCGAACGCGACGACCATTCCGGCCGGTTCGGCGCTCACCCCCTTCGTCTATGCCGCAGCGCTCGAGGACGGCGTCCGGCGCACCCGCGAGGGGGGCCGCACCCCCGTCTCGGCGGCCAGCGTCTACGACGGCGACGACAAGATCGCCGTGCAGACGCCGGAGGGCCCGTACTGGGACCGCAGCGGGCAGGTGGTCAAGGGCCGCAACGAAGGCGGCCGCGACTGGGGTCGGGTGACCTTGCGGCAGGCTGTCGCCGACTCCGTCAACACGCCCCTGCTCCAACTCGGCCTCGACGTCGGCCTGGACCGGGTGGAGCGGTACGCCCTGCGGGCGGGGCTGCTCCCCTCGAGCCTGGGGGAGCGGGTCCCCCTGTTCGCGCTCGGGGAGAACTCGACGCCCAGCGCCATCCGGATGGCCGGCGCCTACCAGACCTTCGCCGCCCGCGGCATGCACACCGACCCCTACTCGGTGCGCTCGGTCACCCGGGCCGGGGACGCCGTGCCGATCGTCGGACCCGAACCCGTCCGGGCGGTGTCGGGGAAGACCGCCCGGACGGTCACGGACGCCCTGCGGGCCACCATGACCGAGGGGTCGGCCAAGGCGGCGGGAGCGGCCCACGCCGGCACTGTGGGCAAGACCGGGACGACCACCGCGAACACGGCGGGCTGGTTCGTGGGAGGCACCCGCGAGGAGACCACGGCCGTGGTCGTCTACCGCATGTCTCTCAAGGACCTGGTGCCGCTGCCGCTCAAGGGGCTGGGCGGTGACGACCCCGCAACACCCGCCAGTCGGCGGGCGGTTGACCTGTGGGCCCACTACATCGAGGCGCTCACCTAGAGGCAGGAGTCATGGAGTGGACGGCCCCCGCTACTTGACCAGTGACTTCCACTCCGGTGCCTGCGCCGGGTCGAGCAGGCGCAGGCGGGCCAGGACCTTGGGGTCCTGGACGTCGAGCCAGTCGGCCAGCTCGCGGAACGACACGCAGCGCACGCCCTTGCGCGGACACACCGTGCGCATCACGTCCTCGACGGCGTTCATGTAGATGCCGCCGTTCCAGTCCTCGAAGTGGTTGCCGATGAACATCGGCGCACGGCTGCCGTTGTAGACGCGGTTGAAGCCGTTCATGTACGACTTGGAGACCTGCGCCTGCCACGCGGGGAACTTCGCCGGGTCGCCCTGGGTGCTGTCACCGGACTGGTGGTAGAGGAAGTTGAAGTCCATGGAGAGGACCTGCACCTCTTTGCCCTCCAGGGGCAGGAGCTGCAGAGGGAAGTTCCACATGCCCTCGGCCTTGGACGGCCATATCTGGAAGTCGCCCGCGGAACTCGCGTCGTAGCGCCAGCCGAACGGCTTGGCCGCGGCCAGGAGGTTCTTCTGCCCCTCCAGGCAGGGCGCACGGCCGCCGACCACTTCCCGGTCCGGGTCGAAGGGCAGGGGCCCCTCCTTGGTGAACCCGGTGTTGGTCTTCCACCTCTTCATGAACGCGTACGTCTGCTCGATCTCGCTCTTCCACTCCCCGGTACTCCAGTCACCGCCGCCCTTGGCGCCGCAGAAGTGCCCGTTGAAGTGCGAACCGATCTCGTTCCCGTCCTTCCAGGCACCGCGCAGCTGTTCCAGCGTGGTCTGGATGTGCGGGACGGTCGGATACGAGATGGCGGCCGATCCCGGGTTGTGCTGCGGAGGGCGGTAGAGCGACTTCCTGCTCTCCGGCAGGAGGTAGATCCCGGTGAGGAAGAACGTCATGTGGGCCTTGCTCTCCCGCGCCACTTGGCGGAAGTGGGAGAAGCGGCGGTCATCGCCCTCCAGGGCGCCGTCCCAGGAGAAGACCACGAACTGCGGCGGTTTCTCCCCGGGCTTGAGCCGCTTGGGCTTGAGCTGCCCGGGCTGCGGCCCGGTGTACGAGGTGGAGCCGTCCCCCAGCACCCGTACCTTGCCGTCCCACTTCTCCTCGCCCTTCTTCGCACGCTTCGCCGCACGCGCCTTGTCCGCCGCGCTGCCCGAAGAGGCGGACGCGGTGTCCCCGGCACCGTCCCGGCCCCCGGAGGAGCCCCCCAGAGCGACCACACCCGTGGCGGCCGCCCCGCCCAGCCCGACCACAGCGGCAACCACGGCCACGCGCTTGCGCATTCGCGCCTTCGCGCGCGCCTTACGGGCCACGCGGGCCCCTCCCCGGGCGGGTTCGGTGCCGTCGGGTTCGATCACTGCGGTCCCACCCCGGTGTCCGTCGCAGCAGGGCCGCGCGTGAATTGTTTGTATGAATATAGGACCGACCGTGTGGCGGCCCGCACCCCGGGTCGCCGGTGAGGCCTCACCGGTACAGCGGCAGCCGGCCGATGCTCGACCCGCGGATGCGGCCGCCGGCCCCGCGGGCCCGCAGGCGCGTCGAGACCGCACGCGCGGCAGGTGCGACGTCCTGCGCGGGGACGGGCCCGGACCGCGCCACGCAGGAAGCGGCCGGGGCGCCCGTGACCGGGCCGCGATGACATGGCGTCGGCAGGGGGCCACCGCCCCCTGCGGCGGGCTCCGGTGAGGTGCGGCAGTCCCGTCCGGTGGCGGTGAACGGGCGCCCCCGCTCCTGCGGGCGACGCGGCTGCGGGGGCGCGCCGGTGACCGGGCGGCGGGGGAGAGGGCGGCTTGCGTCTACCCTCGCCGGTCGCATCGCGTCTCGAACTTGATCACTCATGGTGACAGACGCCGCTCAGCGGGGCGGCCTTCGTTTGATCCTGTGCGCGGACGGGCCGGTCAAGAAGCTGGTCGGCCTGGCGCTTCCGCGGCCGAACACCGCCGCGGTCACGGAGCGTTGGACGCGGGCCTCGATCGCGGACGGCTGGACGTCGGCCGGCTGCGTCGGGCGGTGGCATCAATGCCGTTGCCCGAGGCGGCCGATGACCGCCCGGCCCTGGCTGTCGACGTCACGCCATGGCTGCGTCCGGACGCCCCGCGAGGCCTGGCACGCACCTTCGCGGCGCCGGGCGCATGCCCACGTACGTCCAGTACGAGGACATCCGCCCGGCACGCAGAGAGCACGCAGAGAGCGCGCCGAGAGCACGCAGAGAGCGCGCGGCAGACGCCGCGGGCCCGCCCTCCGGGCGACGACAGCGATGAAAAGGCGGGCCCTACAACGTCAGCAGCATCGCCAGCATCCCGATGCCCATCGAGAGGCGGCAGGCCAGTGCCACCTCGGACCGGTCCGCCCACCCCAGCACGGCGGGGCCGCCGGCCCCGGAGACCGCCCCGGGGGCGAGCCGCGCGCCCGACCACAGGACGTACCCGGCGAAATAGAGCAGGAGCGCGCCGGTCAGCAGGGGCACACCGGCTCCACCGTGCCCGGCGTGCGCGCCCGGTGCCGTGGCCATCGCCACCGACATGTAGACCATCGCGGACGCGCCGACCAGGTGGTGGAGGTGGTGGCGGTTCGTGCGGGCCGCCCACACGGCGTGCAGGGCGGCGGCGCCGAACACCGCGGCGTACACCAGCCACGTCCAGCGCGGCGGCGCGAGCACGGCCGCGGGCACGGCCATCACCGCCATCCCGAACCCCATGAGCGCCTCGCCGCCGGCCGTGCGGCGCTGTTCCTCGATCCGGCTGCGCATCCGCAGCAGACAGTAGGCCCCGGTCGCCGCGCACACGGCGACGAGCAGCCAGGCGGCCTGTGCCGGTCCGTGCACCGCACCCTCCCCTGTCGACGGTGTCCGTCGAGTCGATGCCCAGGCGCGCGAGGCCGTACGCGAGCGCACGGGGGTGCATGGGGAGCACTGGGGAGCGGTCGAGCCGCCGGGGGCAGCTCCCGCGCGCCCTCGGCGGGGTGCGGTGCGGCAGGCCGGAGGAGTCCTGGTTCCGGTGCCGGAGGAGCCCGGTTCCGACGCAAATCGTTTTCGAGTAAAACACTTGTTAACCTTTTGGGTATGAGCAGTACGCCGCCGTCCCCGCACCCGTCCCCCCGTCCCGTCCGCGCCCGCCGGCTCCCGCTCGCCGGGGTGCTGCGCCCGGGCAAGCCGTCCGACATCTGGTTCAAGCCCGCCACCAGCGTGGCCGTGGCCACCGCGATACCGAACCTGACGCTGCTCGCCCTCGGGCGGCTCGACCTGGTGATGTACACGATGGCCGGCACGTTCTGCGCCCTGTACGCCCACAACCTCCCCTACGCCGCACGCGCGCGTGCCCTGGCCTGGGTCGTCGCCGGGATGACCGCGAGCATCGCCGTCGCCCTGGTCACCGCCTCGCTGACCGGGTCCGCCGCGATCCTCGTCGCGGTCGGCGCCGTACTCGCCGCCGCGCAGAAGACGCTCTGCGACGCCACTCGCATCGGGCCGCCCGGTCATCTGATCTTCACCTTCATCAGCTCGGCGACCCTCTTCGCGCCCCAGACGCTGGGCCAGGTCCCCGGCCACATCGCGCTCACCCTCGCCGGCGGCGCCGTGGCCTGGCTCGTCGGCATGGCGCCCGCGCTGGTGCGCCCGCACGGACCCGAGCGCAGGGCGACCGCCCGCGCCCTGCTGGCCACCGCCGCGTACGCGGAAGCCGCCCACGGCGACTCGGGCCACGACGAGACAGGACGCGCCGAGACGGGACGCGGCGAGACGGGACGCGGCGAGACGGAACGCGGCGACACCGACGGCGCCAAGGCCGCCGAACGGGCCCGCGCCGCCGCGGCCGGTGCCGTGCACGCCGCCTGGCAGTCGCTGCTCGCCACCGGCGCCCGCGGCGTCGCCGCCCGGCGCGCCCTGGCCCGGCTCGTGGTCCGAGCCGAGGAGTCGCTCGCGGACCCCGCCGCTTCGGACCCCGTCGCGCTGCGCGCCTGGGCGGCCGGGCTGCGCGGCACCGGCGCCGTCCCGCGTCCCGGCCCCGTACGTCCCGGCGAGGCGGACGAACTCCTCGGCGTGGACGCCGAACTCGCCGGGCCCGGGGTCCCGCTGTGGCGGCGGCTCGCGCCGGGTTCCCCGCTGCTGCCCATCGCGCTGCGCACCGCCGTCGGCTGTGCCCTCGCCGGATACGGCTCGCTCGCGCTCGGCATCGGCCGCCCCTACTGGGCCCTGGTCACCGCCGCCTCCCTCTACCAGGCCAACGTCACCCTCACCTGGAACCGGGGCGTGCAGCGCGTGGTCGGCAACCTCGTGGGGGTGCTCGCCTTCGCCGCCGTCGCGCCGTTCGCGCACCTCGGCCACGCCGAGCTCATCGTGAGCTGCCTGGTCCTCGCCTTCGGCGCGGAGGCGCTGATCACCCGCAACTACTGGCTGGGCAGCGTGTGCGTGACGCCGATGGCGCTGCTCGTCACCGAGTTCGCCCGCTTCCAGCAGCCCGGCGAGCTGATCCTCGACCGAGTCGTGGACACCCTCGTCGGCGCCGTGCTCGGCGTCGCGGCGGCGGTCCTGGTCACCAACCGGCGCGCCGCCGACCACATCGAGCGGGCCATCACGGCCACCGACCTCGCCAGGGAGCACGCCGAGGCCGGACTCGCGGGGGCGGGCGCGGTCGAACCCGCGCGGCGCCGCCTCGCCGCGGCCCTCGTCGACCTGCGCGCCGCCGCCGACGCGGCCGCCGGCGAATGGTGGCAGCGCGCCCTGCCCGAACAGCGGGTGCTCGCCGCCGAACGCGCCGGACACCGTACGCTCGCGGCGACGGTCCGACGACAGAGCGGTGAGAACGGACAGGGGACGCGGCCCCGCGCGGGGCTCGCGGACGCCTGGGAGGGCGCACGAGCATGACGACAGAGAACGGTCCGGTGGGCGGCCACGGCGGGGACACCGTGGCCGCGGTGGTGCGGCAGTGGCAGACGGTGCGGCCCGACATCGACACCGGACCCATGGAGGTCATCGGCCGCATCAACCGCTGCGCGGCCCTCCTCCAGCAGGCCGAGGACGCCCCGCTGCGCAGGGCGGGTCTGACCCGCGCCGAGTTCGACCTGCTCGGCGCGTTGCGCCGCACCGGCCACGAACTGACGCCCGGCGAGCTGGCCCGCGAGACCTTCTCCTCCGGGGCCGCCGTCACCAAGCGGCTCAAGCAGCTCCAGGAGCGGCAGTTGGTCGAGCGGCGCGCCGACGCGCGGGACCGCCGCGTCGCGCACGTCGGCCTGACCGGGGCCGGACGCGACCTCGTCGACGCGATCCTGCCGGAGCAGCTCGCGTACGAGACGGTCGTGCTGTCCGTGCTCGACGGTGCGGGGCAGGGTCAACTCAGCGGACTCCTCGGGGAGTTGCTGGCCCAGCTGGAAGGGCGGCTCGGGGTGCGGCGGGGCTGAGGCGAGGTGGCCGCAGGGGCCGGACCGTCGCGTCCGGCCGGCCCGCGCCCGCCCGCCGGGCTATTTTTGACACGGCCTTGACAAATTGTCGGCCGATTGCCAGCATGCAAAGCGCTCGCACGTCTGCGTAATTCTCTGTGCTGAACGTGCAATTCACGCACGACTTGGTCACCCCCTCGCAGCGAGCGCGGCCGGCGCGCGCCCCTGCCTGACACACCCCGAGCGTCAGGAGGATGCCCCATGTCCCCATGCCCTCGTACAGGGCTCAAGCTGCTCACCGCACTGGCACTCGTGCTCTCCGGTGTCACCGTCACGTCCGCCGCCACCTCCGGCGCCGCGGGCGCGGCCGCGCGGGACATTCCGGCCGCGGACTATCAGCAGGTCCAACTCGCCTCGGGCAACGCCGAGTTGGGCGAGGCGATGTCGCTGTCGGTGCTGCCCGACCGGTCTGTCCTGCACACCGCCCGCGACGGCACGGTCAGATACACCGACGCGGCGGGGAACACCACGTCCGCCGGGAAGCTCGACGTCTACACCCACGACGAGGAGGGGCTGCAGGGCGTCGCGGCGGCCCCGGACTTCGCATCGAGCCGCCACGTGTACCTCTACTACTCGCCCAAGCTCGACACCCCGCCCGGTGACGCCCCGGCCACCGGCAGCGCCGCCGACTTCGACCGGTGGAAGGGTCACCTCAATCTGTCCCGGTTCACGCTCAAGGCCGACCACACCCTCGACATGGCCAGCGAGAAGGTCGTGCTCGAAGTGGCCAACGACCGCGGCCAGTGCTGCCACGTGGGCGGCGACATCGACTTCGACGCCGCGGGGAACCTGTACCTGACGACCGGCGACGACACCAACCCGTTCGACTCCGCCGGCTACGCGCCGCTGGACGAACGCGCCGAGCGCAACCCGCAGTTCGACGCCCAGCGCTCCTCGGGCAACACCGACGACCTGCGCGGCAAGGTGCTGCGGATCAAACCGACGGCGGCCGGCGGCTACACCGTCCCCGCCGGCAACCTCTTCGCCCCCGGCACGGCGAAGACCCGTCCCGAGATCTACGCGATGGGCTTCCGCAACCCCTTCCGGATGAGCGTCGACAAGAAGACCGGCGCCGTCTACCTCGGCGACTACGGACCCGACGCGGGCGGCGGCGACGCCGGCCGCGGTCCCGGCGGGCAGGTCGAGTTCGACCGCATCACCGCGCCGGGCAACTACGGCTGGCCGTACTGCACCGGCACGAACACCACCACCGAGACCTACAACGAGTACACCTTCCCCAGCGGCCCCTCCGCCGCCAAGTACGACTGCGCGGGCGGCCCGGCCAACAACTCCTTCCGCAACACCGGACTGGCCAAGCTCCCGGCCGCGAAGCCCAGTTGGATCAAGTACGGCTGGGACGGGTCGCCGCCCGAGCTCGGCAGCGGCTCCGAGTCCCCGATGGGCGGTGAGGTCTACCGGTACGACCCGGACCTGAACTCCTCGGTCAAGTTCCCGCAGTCCCTCGACGGCCGCTTCCTCGCCACCGAGTACGGCCGCAAATGGATCAAGTCCATCGAGGTCAAGCCCGACGGGTCCCGCGGCACGATCGAGGACTTCCCCTGGACCGGCACACAGGTCATGGACAGTGACTTCGGCCCCGACGGTGCCCTGTACGTCCTGGACTACGGCACCGGGAGCAACAACCAGGCCCTGTACCGCATCGAGTACCTGGGCGGCAGCAACCGCAGCCCCGTCGCCAAGGCCGCCGCGGACAAGGCGTCCGGCGCCGTGCCGCTGACCGTGCAGTTCTCCTCCGCGGGCAGCTCGGACCCCGAGGGCCGATCCCTCTCCTACGCCTGGGACTTCGGCGACGGAACGACCTCGACGCAGGCCAACCCCTCACACACGTACACCACGAAGGGCACCTACCGGCCCACGCTCACGGTGAAGGACCCCGAGGGGCTCACCGGCAGCGCGAGCCTCGTGGTGACGGCGGGCAACACCGCACCCACGGTCACCCTGAAACAGCCCGCCGACGGACGGCCCTTCTCCTTCGGTGACACCGTGCCCTTCGACGTCTCGGTCAGCGACCCCGAGGACGGCGGCATCGACTGTGCCAAGGTCAAGGTCACCTATCTGCTCGGCCACGACAGCCACTCGCACGCCATCACCTCCAAGAACGGCTGCACCGGCAGCATCACCGTGCCCACCGACGGCGAGCACGACAGCGCGGCCAACCTGTACGGGGTCTTCGACGCCGAGTACACCGACAAGGACGGCCTGACCACCCACAGCAGGCACACCCTGCAGCCGCGCCACCGCCAGGCCGAGCACTTCTCCGCCCAGTCGGGCATCCAGATCGCCGGACACGGCAACGCCGAAGGCGCCAACACGGTGGGCTTCACCGACAACGGCGACTGGATCTCCTTCAAGCCCTACGCGCTCGGCAGCGCGACGTCGTTCACCGCCCGCACATCCTCCGGCGGCGCCGGCGGCACCATCGAGATCCGCGCGGGCTCGCCGGCCGGGACGCTCATCGGCTCCGTGAACGTGCCCGTGACCGGCGGCTGGGAGAACTTCCAGGACGTCACCACGAACCTGTCCGGCGCGCCGTCGGGGACCACCGACCTCGTGCTCGTCTTCAAGGGGCCCACCGGCCAGGGGAACCTCTTCGACGTCGACGCGTTCACCCTCTCCACCTCCGCGCGGAAGGGACGTTGACCATGCGGAACCTGATGCGGCGCCTGCGCCGCGGACCCGCCGCCCTCGCCCTCGCACTGGCCGCGGGGCTCACCGCGCCCCTCGCGCCCGCCCATGCCGCGGCCCCCGACGAGGTCCTCGTCTTCTCCAGGACCGCGGGCTTCCGCCACGACTCGATCCCGGCCGGCATCGACGCCCTGCGCAGCCTCGGGGAGGCGAACGACTTCACCGTCACGGCCACCGAGGATCCGGCCGCCTTCACGCCCGACAACCTCTCCGGATACGCGGCGGTCGTCTTCCTCAACACCACGGGCGACGTGCTCGACAACGCCCAGCAGGACGCCCTGAAGTCGTACGTCGACACGGGCGGCGGCTATGCCGGGGTGCACGCGGCCGCCGACACCGAATACGACTGGCCCTACTACGGACAGCTCGTCGGCGCGTACTTCAAGAGCCACCCGGCCGTCCAGCGGGCCACCGTCGTCACCGAGGACCGCACGCACCCGGCGACCTCGCACCTCGGTGCCACCTGGTCCCGCACCGACGAGTGGTACAACTACCGCGCCAACCCCCGGGCCGGCGTGCACGTCCTGCAGAGCCTGGACGAATCTACGTACAACGGCGGGGAGATGGCGGGCGACCACCCCATCACCTGGTGCCGGGCGCAGGGCAAGGGCCGCTCCTTCTACACCGGACTCGGCCACACCGCCGAGTCGTACGCCGATCCCGCGTTCCGCGCCCTGCTGCTCGGCGCGGTCCGCTACGCGGCGGGACAGGCACCCGGCGACTGCGGGCCGGCCGACGCGGGCCCGGCCGACGAGGGATCGCAGAACGTCCACCTCTTCTACTACCCGTGGTACGGAAGCCCCGCGGGCAGCGGCAGTTGGCGGCACTGGCCGCAGGGCGGCCACACGCCGCCGGACGACATCGGCGCCGACCTCTACCCGGCGCTCGGCCCCTACGACTCCGGGGACGTGACGGGAGCCGTCGCCCAGCACATGAAGTGGGTGAAACGCTCCGGCGCAGGGGTCCTCGTCTACAGCTGGTGGGGCCGCGACGGCTACGAGGACCGGCTGGCCCGACGCGTCCTGGACGCGGCCGCGGCACAAGGCGTCAAGGTGGCCTGGCACCTGGAGCCGTACGCGGGACGCACGGGCGCATCCACCGTGGCGGACATCAAGTACATCAACGACGCCTACGGCGGCCATCCCGCCTTCTACCGTTCGGCCGAACACGGCGACCGGCCCGCGTTCTACGTCTTCGAGAGCCTGCGCGTCACCGACTGGGCGGCGCTCGACGAGGTGACGGACGACAACATCGTGCTCGCCCAGACGACCGACACCACCAAGATCGCGCACTTCTCCGGGATGTACACCTACGACGGGATCGCGGGGGCCACCGCGCCCGGCTGGAAGCAGGCCGGTGACTACGCCCGCGCGCACGGCCTGATCTGGGCCCCGTCGGTCGCCCCCGGCTACCTCGACGACCGGGCGGTCCCCGGCAACACGACACCCACCCTCGGCCGCGCGGACGGAGCGGCCTACGACAAGCAGTGGAACAACGCCCTGGACCCGGCCGTCGGCGGCGACCCGGCCTGGGTGTCGGTGACGTCCTTCAACGAGTGGCACGAGGGCAGTTCCATCGAGCCCGCCGACAGCACACCGCCGGCGGGCCACGGCTACCAGACCTTCGAAGGGGCGTACGGGAAGACCGGCGAGGCGGCCGAGACCGCCTACCTGGACCGGACCGCGTACTGGGCGGGCCGCTTCGAGGAACGACGGGACGCGGAGGTGCGCCGGCCGTGAGAGCCGCTCGTGCGGGCCGTCCACGAGGGCCGTCCATGAGTGAGTGACGCCGCCGCCCCGCGCGGTCAGGAGCGGGTCAGCTCCGGGGAACCGATGGCGAAGTCACCCGGGTTCACGCCGCCTTCCTTGGTGTCGTCGTTGGCGAAGACGAACGACTCGATCGGCACGTCCCGCTCGACGCCGAGGGCCCGGACCAGTTCCTGGGCGACGACCGTTTCGAGGACGACGCGCGGGGCGGTGCCGGTCTCGGGGAGGCGGACCACCGCGAGATCGGCCGTGGGGGCGATGTCCTCGCCGGTGACCAGGAGGGTGAGGTGACCGGCCGAGGACAGGGATCGCGCCAGGTCGATCTCGCGGCCGTCACCGAAGACGACGTGGAGCGTGTTGCCCGCCGACTCCATCTCGCCGTGCAGGTACGTGCGGGTCGTCGAGGCGGCGGCGGGCAGCCGCGGTACCTCGCGCAGCAGCAGGGCGGTCTCCTCCGCGGCGGCGCGCGAGGCACCGGTGGCGACACAGTCGGCGGCGACGCACCGGGCGGCCCGGGAGCGCACCGGCCCGATCGCCGCGGCGGCCCGTTCGCGCGTCGTCCGCACGTGGCCGGCGATGCCGTGCCAGGGGTCGTCGTGCCGGCCCGCGACGGCCCCGGCCAGCAGGTCGAGGGCGACGACGGTGCCGGTGAAGCCCACGGTGGAGGCGTAGGAGTCCGGCTCGTTGCCCAGGTCGACGGTGCGGCCCGCGAGGCCGCCGAGAGGGGAGGGGGTGACGTTCAGGACGGCGAGGGTCGGCGCGTCGCCGGCCGCCTTGAACGCCGCCAGCGTCTCCGAACTGCGGCCGCCCTGCGAGACCCCGAGCAGCAGGTCCGTGTCGAAGCCGGTCAGACCCGCCTCGATCTCGTCGGACTGCACGCGCTGGGCCGCGACGCCGTGGGTGCGCAGCACCTCGACGGGCACGGCGAGCGCCGCGTAGGAGGCGCCGATCCCCGCGAACAGCGGGCGCCGCACCGCGCGCAGCGCGGTGGAGTCCGCGGCGGTCAGCTGGGCACGGACGTGGGCCGCGACGCGCTCCAGGGCCTCGGGCTGGGCGTCCTGGCCGGTCTGGAACGTGATGCGGGAGCCGGACATGGGGGTTCCTTTCGGGAGCTCCGGCGCGGGGACGCGCACGGGAGCGGGATCTGGGGGGCGAGGGGCGCGGGGGCGTCAGGCCTTGGGCGGTGCGGGGGAGCCGGGCGCGGCGGAGGCGTCGGCATCCACGGAGTCAGCGGGCTCAGCGGACTCGGCGGGCTCAGCGGACTCGGCGGGTCCGTCGGCGTCGGTCGTCTCGTCGAGCGGTTCGCGGCCCGGTGTGGGCAGGTCGAACCGGACGATGGCGAACCGGAAGATCGCGTAGTAGAGCGCGGCGAAGACGAGACCGATGGGGATGAGCAGCCAGGGCTTCGTGGCGATGCCGAAATTGACGACGTAGTCGATCGCACCGGACGAGAAGCCGAAGCCGTCCCGGATCCCGAGGGCGTAGCAGACGGCCATCGAGATGCCGAACAGCACCGTGTGGAGGGCGTAGAGGACGGGCGCGACGAACATGAAGCTGAACTCGATCGGCTCGGTCACGCCCGTGACGAAGGAGGTCAGCGCGACGGAGATCATCATGCCCTTGACGACCTTGCGGTTCTCCGGGCGTGCGGTGTGCGCGATGGCGAGTGCGGCGGCGGGCAGTGCGAACATGTAGATCGGGAAGCCGCCGGTCATGAACTGTCCGGCGCTCGGGTCCCCCGCGAGGAAGCGCGCGATGTCGCCGTGGACCTCGGCGCCGGTCTGCGGGTTGGTGAAGCTGCCGGCCTCGAACCACGGGAAGAACGAGAAGAAGTGGTGCATCCCGACCGGGATCAGGGCACGGACGACCACGCCGAACAGGCCCGCGCCCCAGGCACCGGTCCCCACCAGCCACTCGCCGAAGTGGAAGAACCAGCCGCCGACCGTCGGCCAGATGACGCCGAAGGCCGTGCCGATGACGACACCTGCGAAGGCGCTGAGGATCGGCACCAGGCGGCGTCCGCCGAAGAAGCCGAGCCAGTCGGGCAGTTTGGTGCGGCTGAACCGCTGGTAGAGCAGGGCGCAGACCAGGCCCATCACGATGCCGCCCAGCACCTTGGCGTCCAGCGGCTTGCCGTCGACGCCGTTGGGGAAGGCGGGGCTCGCGAGGACGTTCTTGAAGACGAGGTGGCCGACGGCGGCGGCGAGGGCCGTCGAGCCGTCCGCCTTCTTGGCGAAGCCGATGGCCACGCCTATCGCGAAGAGCATCGGCAGGTTGTCGAAGACCGCCTGGCCGCCGGCGGTCAGGATCATGCCGGACTTGCGGATGAGCTCGGGGAACTCCTCACGGCCCAGCAGGTCGGGCTTGCCCAGGCGCAGCAGGATGGCGGCGGCGGGCAGCACGGCCACGGGCAGCATCAGGCTGCGGCCGATGCGCTGCATGACTGCCATGACTCCGCCGCCGGCTCGCTTCTTCGCGGTGGCCGTACTCATCCGAATTCCTCCATCGGGCCCGGGGGATCGGTGTCCACGGACGGCCCAGGAGCCGTGGGGCGAGAACACCGAGGTCAGCGAGGGAAGTGTCCGGTCGCTGCACCCACAAGGTAAACAGTGGTCTGCAACTGGTCAATAGTGGTATTCATGCCGGGTCGTGTCCGAGGCCTTCCGCGGCCGTTCTCGGGTCCTAGGGCCTGCGGCGCCGGTGCGTAGGGCCCGCTCCTCAGTGGTAAGCGGTGGTATGGTTCGTCGGTGCCGACCGCGTCGACCTGGAGGTTTCCGCATGCCGGACCACGCCCCCGCGGACCACGCCCCCGCGGGCCACGCCCCCGCGGGCCACGCCCCCGCGGGCCACGCCCCCGCGGGCCGCGCGCCCCAGCGCGCCACCGGTGCCGCGCCCCTGTGGTCGCAGGCGGCCGACCTGATCCGGGCGGAGATCGCGCGGGACGGGCTCGCCCCCGGGGCGCGGCTGTCCTCCGAGCGTGACCTGTGCGCGCGCTTCGACATCTCCCGCGTCACCCTGCGCAAGGCCCTGCTGCACCTGGTCGAGCAGGGGCTGCTCACGGCCTCGCACGGGCGCGGCTGGTTCGTCGCCGAGCCCGCTCCCGCCCGGGAGTGGCCCAACGACCTGGAGTCGTTCACGGCGACGGCCCGGCGCAAGCACATGCGTCCGAGCTCGATCGTGCTGCGGCACGAGGCCGTCACGGCCTCCCTGGACGACGCCGACCGGCTGGACGTCCCCGCGGGCACCGCACTGCTGCGGCTCGACCGGGTCAGGCTCCTGGACGACGTCCGGGTCGCCGTCGACCGCACCCTCGTCCTCGCCCGGCTCGCACCCGGCATCGAGCGGGCCGAGTTCACCTCCGCCTCGCTCTTCGAGGAACTGCGCGCCCGTGGCGTCGAGTTGGACCGCTCCGAGGTCACCATCGAGGCCCGCGGCGCCGAGCCGGAACTGGCCGGGCACCTGGGCGTCCCCGCGGGCTCACCCGTACTCGCCCTCGACCAGACGATCTACGCGCGTGATCAGCGGCCTGTGCTGCTGTCGACCGTCGAGTACAGCGGCGAGCGCTACCGCCTGCGCACCACCTTCCAGCCGGGCTGACCGGGGCGCCCCTCAGGTCACGTCGTCGCCGCACCCTTCCATGGTCCGCCCGCGAAAGCCGCGCCGGGCCCGGCGGAAGTCACCACGCCGGGGGCCGATGGACCCGCGCTCACGATCCGGCCCCCGCACGTCCTTCGCGCGCGTCAGGCCGCGGCGATCCGCTCCCTGATCTGTTCCTCCGTCAGGTACACGTCCGTCAGCTCGAAGTCCTTGAGCGTCGCGGGCCGCCGGGACTGGAAGCCGGTCCGCACGTAATCGTCGCCCGCGAGCGCGTTGAGGCCCCAGTTGGCGGCCGTGCGGAAGCGGGCGGTCACGGTGCGCAGGGCGCCCAGGTGGTAGCCGCGCGCCACGATCTGCGCGGGCAGCCCCGTGAGCTGCACGCCCATCGGCTTCGACACGGCCTGGATGCCGCCGAGGTCGACGACCAGGCCCATGTCCTTGTGCCGGTAGTCGGTGAGCGGGAAGCCGCGCAGCGCCGCGAGGACGTTCCGCGCGGCGGCCCAGCCCTGGCGCATGGCGTGCTGGGCGGTCGGCGGGCAGACCGCGTCGCCGCCCTTGGCCAGGTCCGGCACCGCCGCCGCGTCGCCGAGCGCGAAGACGCCGTCGAGCCCCGGGACCGTCAGATCGGCGTCGACGACGAGCCGGCCCCGGTTCGTCCCGGCGCCCAGCGTCGCGATGAGCGGGCTCGGCGCGACCCCCGCGGTCCAGATCAGCGTGCGGCACGGCAGGACGCGGTCGTCGGTCAGCGTGACCGTGTCCTCGGTCGCCTTGGCCACCGAGACGCCGAGGGACACGTTCACGCCCCGGCGCTGCATGATCGCCATCGCCTTGTCGCCGAGCCGCGGGCCGAGCTCCGGCATCAGCTTCGGGGCCACGTCCACCAGGTGCCACTTGATCTGTGCGGGATCCAGGCCCGGGTAGCGCTTCACGGCGGCGCTCGTCAGACGCTGCAGGTACGCGGCCGTCTCCGTGCCCGCGTAACCGCCGCCGACCACCACGAACTGCAGCCGCTGCTCGCGCTCCTCGCGGTGCGAGCTCGCCGCGGCCAGGTCCAGCTGGGAGATGACGTGGTCGCGGATCCAGGCGGCCTCGGCGAGCGTCTTGACGCCCACCGCGTATCGGTCGACACCGGGGATGTCGAACTGCCGGGTGACGCTGCCGGGGGTCAGGACCAAGTAGTCGTAGCGCTCCACGACCTCCTCGCCATTGATCTTCCGTACGACCACGGCCTTGGCCTTGGGATCGATGCCGATGGCGCCGCCCGGCACGATCGCGGTGCGGCGCAGCATCCTGCGCAGGGGCACCGCCACGGACTGCGGCGTGAGGACTCCGGAGGCGACGTGTGGCAGCAGCGGCAGATACAGCTGGTGGTCCTGCGGACTGATCAGCCGCAGCTCCGCCTCGTGGGGCGAGAGCTTCTTCTCCAGCTTGTGAGCGCACTCCATGCCGGCGAAACCGCCGCCGACGATGAGGATCCGGGGAGCTGCCATGTGATGTCTCTCCTGAGGTGTGGGAGATCGACTTCAGGGCTTTGTGGCGTCTTTCGGGATCGTGCAAGATCTTCTGCGGACCGTACCCGTGGCCTTGTACCCCTGCATCCCGGATGGATTGCTCGTGTGACGTGGTTCACATGGGTGGGGGTGTGGGTGGCTTGCGGGCGAGGAGCTGCAGGCCCGCCGCCTCGTGCCCGTTCATCGTGGCCACGGTGAGGTGCCGACTGTCGACCGTCTCGAACCCCGCGAACAGCGAGCGGAGGCGGTCCTCGGTGTGGTGGCGGCAGACGGCGCCGTC
Source organism: Streptomyces sp. NPDC040622 (assembly GCF_055593965.1). NCBI lineage: Bacteria > Bacillati > Actinomycetota > Actinomycetes > Kitasatosporales > Streptomycetaceae > Streptomyces > Streptomyces sp. NPDC040622. The sequence goes on from NZ_JBVIXD010000001.1 coordinate 228,829, forward strand.
GCCGGTCTCGAACACGCCGTAGTCCCCGTAGCGTTCCGCGCACCGCTCGTACCGCTCGCGGTTGCGCGCGTCGTCCTGGAGCAGGAGGTCGCTGACGCAGAGCAGGCCGCCGGGCCTGAGTACGCGGCCCAGCTCGCCGACCAGCCGCCGCTGGGCGTCACCGCGGGGTACGCAGGTCAGCACGGCGAAGAGGACGACCAGGTCGACGCTCGCGTCCGGGCGGTCGAGGGCGGGCGGCGCGTCGAGCACGTCGAAGCGCATCGCGGGGTGCAGGGCGCGGGCCCGGCCGATCATGCCCGGGGAGGTGTCGGCTCCCGCGAGGTCGTGGAAGCCCTGCTCGGCGAGGGTCCGCAGGGTGCGGCCGTAACCGCAGCCGTAGTCGAGGACGGCGGCGTCCCGGCCCACCCCGTCCAGCCAGGGCGTGTGCAAGGGGTGGGCGAAGGTCTTGGTCTCCGCGGCGGCGTCCCAGTACGCGGTCTGGCTGTCGAGGTCGGACACGGGCTGCCTCCACGGCGACTCGGCGACGGCTCCTCATGCTGCCACGGCGGCCCCCGGGCGGTGAGCCCGTGACCGGTCGTGTGTGCGACGCCGTAAATGGCTGGCGCCCGACGCCGGCGCGGCGGGATGCTCCGTGGTGTCCGGGCGACGCGCGTCCCAGTGGCCGCGCGTGCCGGCCCTGCGGAGGGGGAGTGGTGATGAGCCTTGCCGAGTCGGGGGCGTCCGGCGACCGGCCCGAGGTCCGCACGGGGGCCGGGGCGGTGCGCGGCCGTCGTGCGGCGGGTGTCGCCGTCTTCCGGGGCATTCCGTTCGCCGAGTCCCCGGTCGGCGCGCTGCGCTTCGCCGCGCCGCGGCCCGCGCGGGGCTGGGACGGGGTGCGCGACGCCCGCGCGTACGGGCCACCGCCCCCGCAGGGCGGACACTTCGGCATGGACGCGCTGGCGCAGCGGTCGGCGGGCGAGGACTGGCTGACGGTCAACGTCTTCTCGCCCGAGCCTGCGCCGGGCGCGGGGCTGCCGGTGATGGTGTGGATCCAGGGCGGCGCCTACACCATCGGCATGTCCGGTCTGCCCGAGTACGACGGCTGCCGCCTGGCACGGGACGGCTCGGTCGTCGTGGTGACCTTCAACTACCGCGTGGGGCTGGAGGGGTTCGGGCAGATCGAGGGGGCGCCCGCCAACCGAGGCCTGCTCGACCAGATCGCCGCCCTGGAGTGGGTGCGCGAGAACATCCGCGCCTTCGGCGGCGACCCGGACCGCGTCACCGTCTTCGGCCAGTCGGCGGGCGGCGGATCGGTCGCCGCGCTGCTGGCGGCGGAGCGCGCGGCCGGGCTCTTCTCCCGGGCCGTCGCCCAGAGCGCGCAGGGCACCTTCTTCTCGCCCGCACTCGCCGCCGACATCGCCGCCGCGTGCGCCGCCGAGCTGGGCCTGCGGCCCACGGTGGCCGACCTGTCGGCGGTCGCCCCGCACGAGCTGTCCGCCGCCGGCGACGCAGTCGGCGCCAAGTCGGCGCAGTGGGCCGTACGTTGGGGCCCGCCCGCGCGCCGGGCGATCACCTTCGCGCCCGTCGTCGACGGCGACGCCCTGTCCGGCACGCCGTGGCAGGCCCTGGCCGCCGGCGCCGGACGGCACATCGACCTGCTCGTCGGTCACACCCGCCACGAACAGCGCCTGCTCACCGCGCTCGACGGGCTGCTCGGCCAGGTCACCGAGGAACAGGCGGCGACCGCCCTGCGGACGTTCGCGCCGGGCCCGGACGGCGCCCGCCGCTACCGCGAGGCGTTCCCGGCGGCGGGCCCCGGCGAACTGCACGAACTGGTCCTGTCCGACTGGGTGTTCCGCATGCCGACGCTCCACCTGGCCCGGGCCCAGACCGCCGGAGGCGGCCGCGCCCACGTCTACGAACTGACCTGGCCCGCCCCGGGCATGGACGGCGTGCTCGGCGCCTGCCACGGCCTCGACGTGCCTCTCGTCCTCGGCAACCTGGACCGTGGCCAGCCCGCCGCCCTGATCGGCGGCGTCCCCTCCGCGGAGGCGGAGGAACTGTCCGCCCGCATGCGCGCCGCCTGGACGTCGTTCGCCGCCCACGGCGACCCCGGCTGGCCCCTCTACGACGAAGAACAGCGCCTCGTCCAGCTCTTCGACGCCCGGCCGGCCGTCACCGCCTACCCCGAGGAGGCGTCCCGCCTGATCTGGCGGGACCACACCTTCCCCGTGCTGGACCTGGGCGGACCCTAGGCGGCAGCTGCCCGGCCGCTGTCAGCTGCCCGGCCGGTGTCAGATGCCCGGCCGGTAGCGGATCGGGTGGTCGTGCGGGACCTCGACGAGCACGATCTCGACGCCGTCGGGATCCGCGATCCACATCTCGACCAGGCCCCACGGCTCGCGCACCGGGGGCCGCAGCACCTCGGCGCCGCGCTGCGCGAGTTCCTCGTGCGCCGCCGCGACGTCCGCCACCTGGAGCCAGAGCCGCAGGCCGGGCGAGGGCGGAGCGTCCGCGCGGCCGGAGACCTCCAGGAAGCCGCCGCCGAGGAAATAGACGGTGCCGCGCTCGGGACCCGTCCCGAACTCGCGGTAGACGCCGAGGCCCAGCGTCTCGCCGTAGAAGACGCGGGAGCGCTCGGGGTCGGTGGGACGCAGGAGCGTCCTGCTGCTCAGTACATGCACCATGCGGCCGCACCCTAGCCGTCCCCGGCGGGGAGTTAGGCTCGGCGGAACCGACCGCGCAGAGATTCGGAGAGTCAGGCCCATGGACACCGCCCCGCACCCCACGTCCGGCGAGCTCGCCTACCGTGACGCCACGACCGCCGACGTCGACGCGATCGTCGCGCTCATCGAGTCGGCGTACCGCGGGGACGCCAGCCGGGCCGGGTGGACCACCGAGGCGGACCTTCTCGAGGGGCAGCGCACCGACCCGCGAGGTGTCGTCGAGGTCATCGAGTCCGAGACGAGCCGGCTGCTCGCCGTCGAGCGGGACGGCGCCCTCGTCGCCTGCTGCCAGCTGGAACACCGGGGCGACCACGCCTACTTCGGCATGTTCGCGGTGAGCCCTGCGCTGCAGGGCGCGGGCCTCGGCAAGGTGATCATCGCCGAGGCCGAGCGGGCGGCACGCGCGACGTGGAACGTCCGCGAGATGCACATGACCGTGATCTCCGCCCGCGAGGACCTCATCTCCTGGTACGTCCGGCGCGGCTACCGCCGTACGGGAAAGATGACCCCCTTCCCGTACGGCGACGAGCGCTTCGGCATCCCGCAGCGCGACGACCTGCAGTTCGAACTGCTGGTCAAGGACCTCGTCTGAGGCCGTGCGGTCCCAGGCCGTGCGGCCCTAGGCCGTGAAGCGGCCCGTCCGCTTGATCTCGGGGTAGTCGGTGGTCGCGCCGTCCAGCTGCAGCGCCCGCACCAGGCGCAGGTCGTCCTGCGTGTTCACGACCCAGCCGATGATCCGCAGGTCGGCCTTCTTGGCGCGCTCGACGATCTCCAGCGTCAGGCGCCGGATGTTGAGCACCAGCGTGGTCGCGCCGACGGCCGTGGCGCGCTCCACCACGTCCGTGCCGTACCGGCTGGCGACGAGCGCGGTGCGCACCCCCGGCACGAGGCGCGCGATCTCGCCGATCGCCTCGTCGTGGAAGGAGATCACCTCCACCCGCGCGACCAGATCGCGCTCGCGCATGACCTCGGCGAGGGCGCGCGCGGCCGAGATGTCCTTGATCTCGGCCTGCAGCGGTGCCTGCACCGCGTCGAGGACCTCTTCGAAGACGGGGATGCGCTCGCCGCGGCCGGCGTCCAGTTCCCGCAGTTCGGCGAGGGTCTTCTCGGAGATCGGCCCCTTGCCGTCGGTCGTGCGGGCCACGTCGGCGTCGTGCATGACGACGAGGGCGCCGTCCTTGCTCAGATGCAGATCCAGCTCGATGAGATCGAGACCCGCCGCTTGGGCGGCGACGAAGGAACGAAGGGTGTTCTCGGGCTCGACACCCATGACCCCGCGATGACCGATGGTGAGGAAGTTCAAGATCCACTCGCTTCCGTCGACGGAGGCTCGGCGGCCGCGCGGCGAGGACGGATGAAGCCACGCGGCAATGTCGCAGCCTAATGGCCCGCCTCGGTGTGGGAACCGGGTGGACGCGAGTGAGTGGAGTCGTCCGCTCTGGTTCCCGCGATACCGAGCAGGAGTCCGGTGATCAGGGCGGCGACAAGGACGGCGCGGGTGCTCACGGGTGCGCGGCTCCGTACGACGGGGGGCGGCTGACCCGGTCCGTCCTACCGCCAGGAGTACCACCGGGGCGAGCCGCTTCACCCGGGGGTGGGCGCGTCCTCGCTGGGTTGACGGGGTCTGGGAGCGGCGGGTGACGCCTTGTCCGGCGAGGTCCCCGTCGCGCCCCCCGCGTCGAGGGCGTCGAGGTCACCGAGCATCGCCTCGGCCAGCTCCACCTCCGACTCCAGGCGCCGCTCGCTCCAGCGGAGCGCCACCTCGGGGTGGGACCAGGCCTCGGCGCCCTCGGCCCGCGCCAGCGCGTCCCGCACCTCCTTGAGCTCGCCCTTCGTCCGCGCGACGTGCTCACCGACCAGCGCCCGCAGATGGTCGGGCGCGGTGAGGTGCCCGAGCCAGACCCGCAGTAGCAGCGGGTGCTTCAGGACGGGCGGGCCTGCGTCCCGGCCGCCGCACGCCCAGGCGGCGAGCGCCGCGCGGCCCTCGTCGGTGATGGCGTACGAGCGCTTGGTGCGGGGCGCGTCGGGCCCCGAGCGCCGCGAGGTGGCGAACCCGAGTGATTCCAGGCGGCGCAGTTCGGCGTAGATCTGGCTGATGGCGGGCGACCAGTAGAAGAAGCGGAGCGAGGCGTCGGCCCACTTCTTGAGCTCGTACCCGGTCCGCTCCCCGGGGAAGGAGAGCAGACCGAGCACGGCCCAGGCGGTCGGCGGCAGCGCGCCGGAGGAGTCGCTGGAGGAGCTGGAAGAAGGGCCTTCTTGCTGCTGCGATGTCGTACGACGGGCTGCCATACGCCGCATTGAAGTGAACGGCGAGCTCCGGGCGCAAGGCCCCGGCGCGGCCCGCCGCCGACGGGCGATCCGTCAGGTCTGATCGCGGCGCGGGCGGCGGTTGGCCGCCAGCGTCATCGTGCGGGCCCGCTGGGCGATCTCGTCCAGGGGCGCGGCGGGGCTGTAGACCGTCAGAGCGCCGTGCCGCTTGTCGAGGACCAGGGCGTCCGGCGCCGGCGCGGTCTCGCCGTCGTACGCGAGGGTCGCCACGTCCGTCAGGCCGCCGAGCCGGAGTGCCTGGACGCGCTCGGTGTGAAAGACCCGGGAGCGCCGCAGCGCGCCGCCCAGGGCGGAGAGGGCGACACGCGTACGGGCCAGCGGTGCCTCGGCGTCGACCGTGCGGACATCGAGGAGACCGTCGTCCATGCGCGGCCGGTGCGTGGGCGCGAGGCCGTTCGGCAGGTACTGGCCGTTGCCCGCGAAGAGGAGCCACAAGACGCGCTCGTGGCCGTCCAGGCGGACCCGCAGCGGCGTCGCCGTGCGCAGCACCTCCAGGAAGGAGACGGCCGCCGCCGGCCACTTGCCGATGCGGCCCTCCAGCTTCTCGCGCTTGCGCACCAGGTCTGGGTAGAGCCCGATGCTGAAGGTGTTGACGAAGCCCGTCACGTCTGCGCCCCCGCCGTCGCGCACCCGCGCCAGGTCGACGCGGACCGCCTCGCCGCGCTGCACGGCGTGCGCGGTGTCCTCGAAGGTGGGTGTGCCCGCGTCCAGGGCGAAGTGGTTGAGGGTTCCGCCGGGGAACACCGCGAGCGGCAGCCCCGCCTCGGCGGCCCGCCGGGCCGCCGCGTTCACCGTGCCGTCGCCCCCGCAGACGCCGAGCACCCCCGCCGACCCCGCGGCCCGCGCCACGGCCTCGTCCAGGAGCTCGTCGAGGTCGTCCGACGGGCCGCGCACCAGGATCTCGGCCTTCGGCAGCAGCAGCTCCAGGTGTTCGCGCGCGGGCAGCCGCCCCGGCACGCCCTTGCCCGACCCGGAGTTGAGGACGACCACCAGCCCCTCGCCGGCCGCCAGCGCGGGAGCCGTCACCCGGGTCCGCCGGTGCTGCGCGGGCGAGGGCCGCGGCGGCCACCAGTAGCAGGTGACCGCGGCGGCCGCCGCCCCGATCGCACAGCCGGCGAGCACGTCACCGGGGTAGTGGACCCCCACGTACACGCGGGAGAAGGCCACGGCGGCGGCGACCGGCGCGACCACGGCGCCGTACCGGGGCGCCTCCAGGGCCACCCCCACGGCGAACGCCGCCGCCGACGCCGAGTGTCCGGAGGGGAACGACGACGTCCACGGCGCCTTCGCCAGGCGCCGCACCATGGGGACCGCATCCACGACGGGGCGGTGCCGGCGCACCACGTACTTCGCGACGACGTTCGTGGTCACCGAGGCCAGCGCGAGGGCGCCCACGCCGCGGCGCGCGGCGCGGCGGGCCGCGGGGCCGCCTGCGGTCGCCAGGACCGCCGCGGTGCCGAACCACAGCCGCCCGTGGTTGGCGGCAGCGCTGAGCGAGGGCAGCACCTGGTCCGCGCCGGGCAGCCGCGCCGACGCCACCCGCTCGAACCATCGCCGGTCGATCCTGCCGATGCGTCCCGTCATGGCCACACTGGATCAGGGTGAGGGGGCGAAGGCCCGTACTGCTCGCCCGAACGGGTCACGCGCGTGTCGCCCGGCCTACCCGGAACACACGGTGCGCCCGGCACGTCCGGCACGTCCGGCACGGTGCGGCGACCATGGGGACATGACGACAAGCCGACCCCTCGACATCCAGGTCAAGCGCGTCTACGACCCCGCGGAGCCCGACGACGGCAGCCGGGTCCTCATCGACCGGCTGTGGCCGCGCGGCATCTCCAAGGAGCGGGCCGGGCTCGACGCGTGGGACAGGGAACTGGCCCCGTCGAACGACCTGCGGCGCTGGTACGACCACGATCCCGCCCGGTACGAGGAGTTCGCCGGGCGCTACCGGCGGGAGCTCACGGAGGCCGACCGCCCCGCCGGCCTCGACCGGCTCCGCGCCCTCGCCCGCGCGGGCCGTCTCACCCTCCTCACCGCGACCAAGGACCTCCCGCACGGGCATGTGCGCGTCCTGGTGGCGGTCCTCACCGGCACCGACGGGGACTGAGGTCCGGTCAGTCGTTCATCGCCGCTCGTCGTTCCGTGTGCCGCGCAGGGTGCGGCTGCGGCCCCGGAACTCGGCGATGACGTCCTCGCCCCGCCGGACGCTCACGTCGTAGATGCCGCTGCGGCCGAAGCGGGTGCGCTCCTGCGCGGTGGCCAGCAGGACATCGCCCTCGTGCGCCGGTGCGACGAAGTCGATGTCGGCGCCCGCGGCGACGGTCACGGGTCCGTGGGTGTTGCAGGCGCAGGCGAACGCCGTGTCGGCGAAGAGGAACAGATAGCCGCCATGGGCGGTCCCGTGGCCGTTGACCATGGCCGGCGTCACCGTCATGCGGACCACGGCGGTCCCTTCGCCGTGCCGCAGCAGCTCGATGCCGAGCCCTCGTGACGCCTCGTCCGCGGCGAACATCGTCTCGACCGGGCCGGGTATCGGGCCGCCTGGAACGTGGGCCGTCATTCTCTCCACCCCTGTGCCGACCGAACATTCGGTTTTGATGCGGCGTCAACGTAAGCCAGCGGGGCCACCGGCTGTCAAGAGGCGGATCAGGCGGATCAGGCGGATCAGGCGGATCGGGTGGACCACGTGGATTGGGTGGATCGGGTGGGCCGCTCAGGGGAGGCGGCCGGGAAGCCGCCCAGCACGGCCGTTCCACCGTCCCGTGCGCGGACCCGGCAGGCCGAACTGGTCCAGGACGCGGGCCACGAGGTGGTCGACGATGTCGGCGACCGTCGCCGGGTGGTTGTAGAAGGCGGGCATCGGCGGGACCAGGGTGACGCCCATGCGGGCCAGCGCCAGCATGTTCTCCAGGTGGATCTCGTGCAGCGGGGTCTCCCGGGGGACGAGCACCAGACGGCGGCGCTCCTTGAGCACGACGTCCGCGGCGCGGCCGATCAGCCCGTCCGCGTAGCCCGCCCGTATTCCGGCGAGCGTCTTCATGCTGCACGGCACCACGACCATGCCGTCGGTGGTGAACGACCCGGAGGAGACGGCCGCCGCCTGGTCCCCGGGCCGGTGCACGACATCCGCGAGCCCGGCGACCTCACGTACCGTCCAGGGCGTCTCCAGCTCGATCGTGGCGCGTGCCCAGCGGCTGAGGATCAGATGGGTCTCGACGTCGTCGAGCTCCCGCAGCGCCGCCAGGAGCCGGACGCCGAGGACCGCCCCGGTGGCGCCCGTGACGCCGACGATCAGCCGCACGCCGCCGGCCCGTCGAGGAGCCGCCGTGCCGTCTCCGCACGGTGCGGATCGATGCGGATGCGTACGCCGTGGAAGTCGGCGCCCCGCGTCGCGTCCAGGGCCATCCGCGACGTCGTGCCGTCCGCGGTCGACGACGGGTCGAGCGGGCTGCCCGGCAGGCCGTCGACGACGAACACGTCACGGTGCGGCTGGAGGTGCGCGGCCGTGGCCCACAGCACGTCCGCGTCGCGGGTCACGTCGACGTCCTCGTCGACCGCCACGACCGTCTTGAGGTACGGGTCCCAGCCCAGCAGCGCCAGCATGATCTGCCGTGCCTGGCCCGGGCGGGCCTGGCGCAGCGCGACGTACGCGTGGAAGTGCGTGCCCGACGTGGGGTAGTGGAGGGCGGTGACCTCGGGGAAGCGCCGTGTCAGCTGGTCGGCCATCTCCGCCTCGCGGGGCAGCCGGGCGAGGTTGAGGTGTTCGGCGCTGTTGCCGCCGACCACGTCCAGGAGCAGGGCGTCGCGGCGGCGCAGGACCGTCTCCACGGTCAGGACGTTGCGGGTGGAGCGGTCCGAGGAGTAGCCGGAGAACTCCCCGAACGGGCCCTCGTCCGCCCGGCGCAGCGGATCGATGAAGCCTTCCAGGACCAGCTCGGCCCCCGCGGGCACGCGGATCCCGTGGCGCGGGGTCTCCACCACGTCGAGCGGCGCCCCGAACAGGCCGCCCGCCAGGGCGCGTTCGTCGTCCCCGGGGCCGACGCGGGCGGACGCGGCGAGCAGGAACAGCGGATGGGCGCCGATCACCATCGCCACCGGCAGGACCCGGCCCCGCTCCTCGGCCAGGCGCAGCAGCTGCCACAGGTGGCCGCGCGAGTGCAGGCTCGTGGCGAGTTCGGTGCGGGAGTGGACCATGGAGCGGTGGTAGCTGAGGTTCCCGGCGCGGCCCGGCGCGTCGGGCGGCGCCTCGGCCGTGATGACGCCGCTGGTGATGTACGGGGCGCGGTCGGACGCGAAGTGCCGGATCAGCGGCAGGGCGGTCAGGTCGACCGCCGAGCCCTGCGCCACGACGTCCTGGACCGGGCCGCGTGCCACCACCCGTGGTTCCCGGGGCCGGGCCGCGGCGGTCTGGTAGGCGCGGTGCAGTCCGGCGCGGTCGGTGCCGAGGAGGCGGGCCAGGCGGGGGCGCGAGGCGAAGACGTTGGTGACCAGCGTGGTGCCGAGGCCCTTGACCCGCGGGCACACCAGCAGGTCGTCCCTGCCGCGCGCCGCCAGTTCCCCGACCAGCGCGGCCACGTCCTCGCCCTCGATCTCCTCCGTCACGGTGAGGACGTCGTCGGTGCCCGCGAGGGTGTCCAGGAACGCGCGCAGGTCCTGCGCCGGGGTCTCAGTGGCTGTCACAGCAGACCCCCGCCCGCTCTTCGCTGGTGAACAGCCGCCCCCACTCAGGGGAGTTGACGCGCAGTCCCAGCAGCTCAAGACCCGTGTGCACCGCGACCCGCGCCCCGTCGAAGACGGGTTTGCCGATGGCCCGCTCGACCGGTGCGGCCACCGGCGCCACCGGCAGCTCGGTGCCCGCCACCACCAGGCACCGCGCGTCGTCCGAGTCCGCGTCGAGCAGCAGCCGCCGCAGCCGCGCCACGGGCAGCTCAGCGGCCTCCCGGGGCGACGCGAGGCCCAGCGCGGTGACCGAGGAGACCCGCAGGCCGGCGGCGAGGTAGGTGTCGGCGATACGCCCCGCGCTCTCCCGCGAGCCCGGGGTGACCAGGGCCAGCGAGGGCAGCCCGTGCCGGGTCAGCAGGTCGAGCTGGCCCAGGGTGACCGTGGAAGCGGGGACGCCCGCCGTCTCCTCGATCGTGCGGGCGATGGCCCGCGCGTGCGCCGCGCCGTGCAGCCCGCACGAGCCGCCGTTCCACACCACGGCGTCCGCACCCGCCTGCGCCAACTGTTGCGCCGCGCGGACCAGTTCCGTTGCCTGGCTGCCGGCGATCGCGGGGCCGCACAGCTGCTCGGGCAGCGACGCGCGGGCCGTGGGGTGGGCGGTCTCCACCGCGACGGGTGCGCAGATCTGCACCGCCCAGCGGCCGGCGCCGAGCGAGGTGGAGGGCAGGAGGTGGCCGATGCGCTGCATGAGGGGTCCGTTTCTCGACGTCGTGCCGACCGGGGGTGACGGGCCGGCGGGGATGACGGGAGGAAGGTGCGAGGCCGCCCTCGGTGCGCAAGGGCGGCCCCGCGCGGCGGAGTTACGCCCGCGATGCCGCGTCCAGCGAGGCGTACGTGTCCTTCAGCCGCAGCCGTGCCTCCTCCTGGTCGCGCGGCGGGGGAGTGGGCTTCAGGCCGAGCAGCTTGGCCATGTTGTTGCCGAGGTACCCCTCCAGGTCCTCCTCGGACAGGTGCATGCCCTGCGGCGGCGGGCCGCACAGCACCTCCAACTCCCGTGCCCACATGCCCGGTTCGTTCGGCGGCGAGTCCGTGCCGAACACCAGCTGGTGGCGCTCCATCTGCTGTGCGAACTCCACGATCCGCGACTGGAGCAGCCAGCCCGACTCCCCGTAGACGTTGGGCGAGTCGAGGATCATGTACAGCGCCTCGAAGCAGTAGACGCCGCCCGTCTGCACCCCGAAGTGCGCCAGGATGAAGTTGACGTCCTTGAACTCCCGGATGATCGGGTAGAACTGCGTCGGGATCGAGTACGGACCGTCCCCGGTGTGGATCAGGACCACGAGCCCCAGCTCGTCGCAGACCCGCAGCACCGGCCGCAGCCAGTCGAGCGCCCGGTCGGGGCGGTAGGCGTGCATGTTGGCGTGGAGCTTGACCATCTTGTAGCCGTACTCCTTGACGTGGAACTCCAGCTCCTTCGCGCCGTTCTCGGGCCCGAAGCGAGGGTTGTACATGAAGTTCCCGATGAACCGGTCCGGATAGCGCTGGACCAGTTCGGTGATGTACGCCATGTAGTCGCGGATGCCCTCGCGCCCGGTCCGCATCCCGTCCTGCCAGACGCTGTTGCCGGGCGGCGGCATGATGCAGCCGTAGTCGATCCGGCGCGGCTTGCCGTTGATCATGTACGGGCCGTCCATCATCTCGATGGTGCGCTCGCCCGTGAAGGGGGAACCGTCGTGCCGCCACGCCTGGTCCACGATGTTCGTGGGGTGCATGTGGGTATCGATGATCAAGGTGCTCGTTCCTTCCCAGCTGGTACCGACCGTGTCTCTGTGGTGGACCGTTCGGGGACCCGGGGCAGGGCCCGCCTCACCCCCCTTCCGCGGTCAGGAGATCGGTGGGCCGCACCGGCACCCGGGGCAGGTCCAGGCCGGTCGCGTCGCGCAGCGCGTTCACGATCGCCGGCGTGGACGACAGGGTCGGCGGCTCGCCCACCCCGTTCAGGCCGTAGGGCGCGTCGGGGTGCGGCAGTTCGAGGAGGTCGATGGGGACGGGCGGCATGTCCGCGATGGTGGGGATGAGGTAGTCGGTGAAGGACGGGTTACGGACCCGGCCGTTCTCCACCCGCAGCTCCTCCATGAGGGCGAGGCCGAGTCCCTGCGCGCTGCCGCCCTCGATCTGGCCCGCCACCGCGAGGGGATTCATCGCCTTGCCGACGTCCTGCGCGGTGGCCAGCTCGACCACCTTCACCAGGCCGAGCCCGGTGTCCACGTCCACCACGGCCCGGTGCGCCGCGAACGCGAAGGCGATGTGCGCGTCGCCCTGCCCGCGCTCGGGGTCGACCGGACGGGTGCGCCGGTGCGCGTACTCGTACTCGCTCTCCAACGGGCCGTGCGCGTCAAGCAGTTCGGTGAGCCCACCCTCACCGAGTCCGACCAGCCGCTCGCGCAGCGCCTGGCAGGCGCCCCGCACCGCGCCCCCGCTCATCCACGTGATCCGTGACGCCGACGCCGAGCCCGCGTCACCGACCCGGGTGTCGGCCGGGAGCACCACCACGCGGTCCACGCCCAGTTCGGTGCGGACGATCTGCGCCTGCACGGTGATGATGCCCTGCCCGCACTCGGCCGCCGCCGTACGGACCTCGGCGACCGGCTCGCCGTTGATGAGCGAGAGCCGCACGCGCGCCACCGAGCGGTCGTCGACCCCGCCGGAGAACCCGATCGCCTTGACACCGATCGCGTACCCGACACCGCGTCTGATGCCCTCCCCGTGCGAGGTGTTGTTGAGGCCGCCGGGAAAGGCGAAGGCGCCCTCGGGGGCGGGCGGCAGCGGGCGGGCGCGCAGTCGCCGCAGCAGCTCGGCGGCGGGTGCCGGGCCGTCCACGGCCTGCCCGGTCGGCAGGACGGTGCCGGTCGTCATGGCGTTGCGCAGCCGCAACTCGACCGGATCCAGACCTAGTTCCCGCGCGAGCCTGTCGAGGTTGGACTCCACGCCGTAGCAGGACTGGACGGCGCCGAAGCCGCGCATCGCCCCGCACGGCGGGTTGTTGGTGAAGACGGAGAAGCCGTCGATCTCGACGTGCGGCACCTCGTACGCCCCGGCGGCGAAGTACGAGCCGTTCGCGATGACGACCTGGGACGTGGAGGTGTAGGCGCCGCCGTCGAAGAGGAGCCGCGCCTTCACGAAGACGAGCTTCCCCTCGCGCGTGGCGCCGTGCTCGAACCACATCGTCGCCGGGTGCCGGTGCACATGGCCGAAGAAGGACTCCTCGCGGTGGTAGCTCATCTTCACCGGCCGCCCGGTGCGCAGCGCGAGCAGCGCGGCGTGGATCTGCACCGACACGTCCTCGCGTCCGCCGAACGCGCCGCCCACCCCGGACAGGGTCAGCCGCACCTTGTGAGGCGGCAGTCCGAGGGCCGCGCACATCTGGTGCCGGTCGTCGTGGAGCCACTGCGTGGAGACGTACACGTCCACGCCGCCGTCCTCGGCCGGTATCGCGAGCCCCGCCTCCGGGCCGAGGAACGCCTGGTCCTGCATGCCGACCTGGTACGTGCCCGACACGACGACGTCCGCCGCGTCCCGGGCGGCGGCCAGGTCTCCGTGCCGGATCCTGACATGGCGTACGACGTTGCCCCTGCCGCCGTCCACGCGCCGTTCGTGCACCAGCGGCCCTGCGTCCGTGAGGGCCAGCTCGGGGTCGGTGAGGGCGGGCAGTTCGGCGTACTCCACCTCGATCAGGCGCAGCGCGCGGCGGGCCGTCTCGGGGTGGTCGGCGGCCACCAGCGCGACCGGCTCGCCCTGGTAGCGCACCCGGTCGGCGGCGAGCACCGGCTGGTCGGCGACCTTCATGCCGTACAGCGGCTGTCCCGGCACGTCCTCGTGGGTGAGCACGGCCACCACCCCCGGCAGGCGGCGAGCCCGCGAGGCGTCCAGGCGCACGATGCGGGCCGACGGGTGCGGGCTGCGCAGGGTCGCGCCCCACACCATGCCGTCCCAGCGCAGATCGGAGGCGTAGGCGAAGTCGCCGCGGACCTTCAGCCTGCCGTCGGGGCGCCGGACGCTCTCGCCGACGCCGTCGCGCACGCCGGTGACGGTGCTCACGATCGGTCACATCCCTTCCGTGGAATTCCGTGGAACTGTCCGTGGGGCCGTGGAGCCTTCCGTGGCGCGGGGCGGGAGCGGGCCGGGGTGAGCGAGGGGGGTGGACGCTCACGCGATGGGGCGTACCGCCCGGTCGTCCGTCTCCGATGCGGGGCCCGCGGTGACGGCCTGGGAGAGCCGGGTCCGCAGCCGCCTGATGTGGTCGCGGGCCGCCTGCTCCGCCGCGTCCGGGTCCCCCGCCGTCATCGCCTCGAAGATGCGCCGGTGCTCGTCCACGGCGAGCCGCGGCGCCTGCGGGCTGCGCCACAGCGAGTGCAGCGCCAGGTGCGCCTTGCCCTCGATGGTGTCGAGGGCGGCGGCCAGGTGGTCGTTGCCCGCCGTCTCGCGGATCAGCCGGTGGTAGGCGACATCCATCTCGATGTGCGCCTGCTCGTCGAACCCGGAGGCCACGAGGGCCTCGTGGCGCTCCAGGAGGCGGCGCAGCTCGTCGACCGTGCCGGCGCCGAGCCGTTCCGTGGCGAGGCGGGCGGCGAGCCCCTCCATCACCTCGCGCACGACGTAGAGCTCGCGCACGTCCTCGATGTCGACCGTGGAGACGACCGCGCCCCGATGGGCGACGTGGGTGGCCAGGCCGTCGTGGATGAGCCGCTGCACGGCCTCCCGGACGGGGCTGCGGCTGATGCGCATCTGGGCGGCGAGCGCGGGAACCGACAGGGCGTCCCCGGGGCGCAGCCGCCCGGCGAGCACGGCTCCCTTCAGCTCCTCGTACGCGCGGTCCGCCAGCAGGCTGCCCGCCGCCACCGGGTTCACCGCCCTCTGCGTCGACATCCTCAACTCCCTTGTCATGGCGTGTCCTTGGCCGGTAATTCGGGCCCGGCAGGCTGTTCTTCATGTTGCATGCAATGTTCTGGCCGGTCAATGGAGCGCGCGTCGCCCTTCTTCTGCCCCGGCAGCCTCAGATGGTGGAAGAACAGGTTGAGCAGCACCGCCGTCAGGGTTCCCAGGATGATGCCGCTCTCAAAGAGTGCATGCAGTTGCCGACCCGGCATCTGCTCGGCGAACTGCGGGAACGCGGTGGGCAGGAAGCCGATGCCCATGCTGGCCGCGACGAGGATCGTGTTGCGCTGGTCGGTCAGGTCCGCCTGGCCGAGGATCTGCACGCCGACGACGGCGATGGTCGAGAACAGCACGATCGTCGCGCCGCCGAGGACCGACGTCGGCATCGACGCCACCACGGCCCCCACCTTGGGCACCAGGCCGAGCAGCATCATGATCACGCCGCTCGCCGCGACGATCCAGCGGGACTTCACCCGGGTCAGCTGGATCAGCCCGATGTTCTGCGAATACACCGTGCTGGGAAAGGAGTTGAGGGCTCCGGCGGCGGCCGTCGCCAGGCCGTCCGCCCGCAGCGCGCGCGTGACGTGCCGCCCCGACACCTCCCGGCCCACGATCCGCCCGACGGCGAAGAACTGCCCGATGGACTCCACCGCGATGATGACCATGACGAGGAAGAGGGAGAGCACGGCCACCGTGTCGAACCGGGGCGCGCCGAAATGCAGCGGCGCCGCCACGCCCACCCAAGCGGAGTCCCCGATCCCGGAGAAGTCCGTGCGCCCGGCGAGCGCGGCGACCCCGGTGCCGATGACGAGCCCCGCCAGCACGGCGACCGTGGCCAGGAACCCCCGCGAGAGCTTGTTGAAGAGCAGGATGGCGACCAACGTGACGGCGGCCAGGCCCAGATGGGCGGGCGACCCGAACGAGCGCGCCGACGGGTCGCCGCCGCCGACCTGCCGGGCGGCCACCGCGAGCAGGGTGATGCCGACGATCGTGACGATGGTGCCGGTGACCAGCGACGGGAAGAACCGCACGAGCCGGCTGAAGACGGGCGCGATCACGAACAGGGCGAGCCCGGCGGCGATCACCGCGCCGAACACCGTCGGCAGCCCCGCCCTCGCCCCGCCCGCCGCGAGGCCCACGGAGACGAGTGAGGGGACGGCGGTCGTCGACGTGCCCTGTACGACCGGCAACCGGATGCCGACGCCCGGCAGCCCGACGGACTGCAACAGGGTCGCGATGCCGCAGGTCAGGAGCGAGGCGTTGACCAGCAGAGCGATGTCGTCGCCGGACAGGCCGATGCCCTCGGCCACGAGCAGCGGCATGACCACGGCTCCGGCGTAGAAGGCGAGGACGTGCTGGAGCCCGTACACGGCGAGCCGCCAGGCCGACGGCACGTTCTCCACGGGGTCCTCCGGTGCGGGGGCCCGCTGCGCCGGGTCCCTCTCCGCGGCCGGGTGGACGTCCTTGTCCTGTGCTTTCCGGTGGGGCATGTGCGTTCTCCCTCCGCCCGACGGGGCGTGATGTTGTGGCGCACGTGCGAGGCCGCGGACGGGCAGCCGAGAGACGGAGATGCGGTGCTGAGGTGGGACCGGGCCGCGGCGCTGTGGAGATTCAGCGCCGCCAGGCCGTGCGCAGACCGGCGAACCCGGCCCGCTCCATGAGGTGTTCGGCCCGCTCCTGGGCCTCGGCGAGCACCGCCTCCTCGTCGACCAGCGGGCAGCGGCCGTCCTCGAAGACGACTCTCCCGTCGACGATCGTCATGTCGACGTCCGAGCCGCGCGCCGAGTAGACGAGGGCGGCCACGGTGCGGTGCAGCGGACGCAGGTGCGGACGGTCCAGGCCGACCACGACGAGGTCGGCGGGCGCGCCGACGGACAGCGTGCCCGCGCCGGTGGCCGCGTACCGGGCGCCTTCCCGCGTGGCGAGCTCGAGGCTGTCCTCGGCCCGCAGCACCGCCGGGTCCAAGGTGTGCTGGCGCTGCCCGAACAGGGTCTGCTTCATCACCTCGAACATGTCCTGGCGGTGGCCCGCGCTGGGCCCGTCCGTGCCGAGCGACACCACGGCCCCGGCCTCCCGCAGCGCCCGCAGGCGCATGACGCCGGAGGCGAGATACGCGTTGGAGGCCGGGTTGTGGGCGACGCCCGCGCGGTGCTCGCCGACCGCGGAGATCTCGTCGTCGTCCAGCCACACGGCGTGGGCGAGCGTCGCCCGCGCGTCGAGCAGCCCCGCGCGGGCGAGCCACTCCACGGGCCGCACGCCGTACGCGTCCAGGTAGCTCGCCGGATCCTTGGCGCCCTCGCAGCAGTGCGTGTGCCAGCGCGTGTCGAACTCCGCGGCCAGCGCCACCGATCCGGTGACCAGCTTCTGGTCCGCGTAGCCGAGGTTCAACGGTGCGGGCCACACGCCGACCCGGGCCCCGGGCGGCCGGCGCGTCAGACACTCGCGGGTGAGTTCCAGTTCCTCCGCGGTGGAGTAGCGGAACAGCGCTTCGGGAAGCCCGCGCGCCGCCGCGACGGCCGTGCGGTCGCCGAGCATGCCGCGGGCGATCGCGCCCCGCAGGCCGGCCGACTCGACGGCGTCGGCGACCGCGAGCACGGTCTCGGCGTCCGTGGGCGCGTAGTGGTGGTCGACGACGGCCGTGATGCCCGAACGCAGCGCCTCCACCGCGCCGAGCGTCGCCGCGACGCGGGCGTCGTCCGGGCCCACGGCGATCGAGTACGGCCACATGAACTCGCAGAGCCACGGCCAGATCGGCAGCCCTTCGCCCAGGCCGCGGGCGAGCGACTGGAAGAGGTGGGTGTGCCCGTCGGTGAACCCCGGAAGCACGGCACGGCCCCGGCAGTCCACGGTTCTGGCGGCCCGCCAGGCGGCGTCGACGTCCGCCGCGGGTCCGACGGCCGCGATGCGGTCGCCGACCACGGCGACGGACCCCGGTTCGTGCACGGCCCGCTCGTCGTCGACGGTGACGACGCGGGCGTGGGAGAGCAGGAGATCGCAGGTGCGCGGTCGCTGATGGTTCGTCTCTGTCACCGGAGCCCCATCTGTTCGACGGCATGTTCCATATTGCATGTAACGTATTCCGGCCACCGTGCCTGTCAACCCCCGGCGTACGGAACGGAGTTGACGCCCGGCGGGCGTGGGGAACGGAAGGGAGGGTGCCGCACCGGGACGGACATCGCTCCGGAGGGCACGCGCCGCACTCGGCATGGCGACTCGTCACGGCGCGCGCGGCGCGGTGTTCACGGTGTTCGCTGTGTTCGCGGTGTTCGCGGTGTTCACGGTGTTTTGCCGAAACGGCAACGAAGATCGCCGCGCCGCACACCCCCACACATGCTGGAGAAGGCCACTCTTGCGGTGGTCACGAGCGTCGGAGCCCGCCCGGGACCCGGCACGAGCACCTCAGGAGGATCCATGTCCGGCACCAGGCCCCTGTCCGACACGCAGCCCGCCACGGACCGCACGCACCGGCTGGTCCCCTCGCCCGCGGGCCGGATCCACCTGGTGGAGCAGGGCGCCGGGCCCCTCGTCCTGCTCGTGCACGGCTTCCCGGAGTCCTGGTACTCCTGGCGCCATCAGCTCGGGGCCCTGGCCGCGGCGGGCCACCGCGCGGCAGCCGTCGACATGCGGGGCTACGGACGCTCGTCACGGCCCGCGGACACCGCCGCGTACCGCATGCTCGACCTCGTCGAGGACAGCGTCGCCGTGGTGCACGCGCTCGGCGAGGAGACCGCGGTGATCGTCGGCCACGACTGGGGCGCGAACGTCGCCGCGCACTCCGCGCTCCTGCGGCCGGACGTCTTCCGCGCGGTCGGCCTGCTGAGCGTCCCCTACACGCCGCCGGGCGGCCCGCGCCCCAGCGAGGCCTTCGCCGGTCTCGGCGGCGACGAGGAGTTCTACGTCGCGTACTTCCAGGAGCCGGGCCGCGCCGAGGCCGAGGCCGAACCCGACGTACGGGGCTGGCTCGCCGGCTTCTACGCCGCGTTCTCCGGCGACACCCTGCCGGGCGCCGGCACGCCGGACCCGCACTTCGTGAGCCCCGGCGGGCGACTGCGGGACCGGTTCCCCGCGGGGAAGCCGCCGGGCTGGCTCGACGAGCGGGACCTCGACGTCTACGCGGGGGAGTTCGAGCGGACCGGGCTGACCGGCGCCCTCAACCGCTACCGGAACATGGACCGGGACTGGGAGGACCTCACCCCGCGCTTCACGGGCGCCCCCATCACCCAGCCGTCGCTGTTCGTCGGCGGCGCCCTGGACGCCTCGACGACCTGGCTCGCCGACGCGATCGAGGCGTTCCCCGACACCCTGCCCGGCCTGCACGCGGCGCACGTCCTCGACGGCTGCGGCCACTGGGTCCAGCAGGAACGCCCCGCGGAGGTGAACCGGCTCCTGACCGACTGGCTCGCCACCCTGTCCGACTGACGTCATGGGCGCACAGGGCCCGGCGCCGGGCCCGCCGGTGAGCGGACCGGGTGGGCAGGAGTACGTGCCGGGCGGCCTCAGGGGAACGTGACCGACGGGTCCACCGGGGTGAGGACCAGCCAGCGCAGCGCCGTGTCGCCGTAGCGCCCGTACGCCGCGACACGCACGTCGACGGGGTCGGGCGCCACCAGCGGGAAGAACATCGGGCGTGCCGCGTCGTCGGGGGCCGGGCGGCCGTCGTCGGTACGGTCCCACAGCTCGGCGACGCCCGGCTCGCGCCGCACGGTGCGCACCACCTCGTCGAGGCGCGCGTTCTCCGGCCAGCGCTGCCAGGCCAGGCGCAGCCGCCCGAGCAGCGGGACCGCCCACTTCGTGTCCCAGTCGCGCAGCTGGTAGCGGGCCTCCGCGGAGAACGCCCAGGTCATGACGTTCGCCTCCGCGTGGACCAGCCAGGGGCAGTGGCGCGCGGCGACGGCATTGGCGTCGAGTACGTCCCACGCCTGGTCACAGATCCAGCTCACCCTGCGCTGCTGGTGCAGCAGGTCGAGCAGCGCGGCATCGGGCCGGACGCCCTCGACCGGGGTGCGGGGCGGCTGGTGGCCGGTGCCCCGGTACAGAGCGTCGGCCTGCCGGGGCGACAGGTCCAGGATCCGGACGACGCCGGCGATCATCTCGCGCGCGTACGTGCGGTCCTCGCCCCGCTCCAGCGCGCGGTACCAGCGCTCGGAGACGCCGAGGAGCAGCGCCATGTCGAGCTGGGTGAGGTACTTGCGGTGGCCGCGGAAGGGGACGGGGTCGGCCGGCAGTGCGGGGTCCCGGGCCATCCGCCGGCCGCGGAGCATCCGCCCGAGATCCACGCGTCGCGCGTCCATCAACGGTAAAGACCTCGCAAAGAAGGGGTTGTCGTGCGAAGAGTGCCGCGAGCCCCGCGCGGATCGCCGCCCGGTCCGGGGCACGGTGTCAGCCTCGCACACGGGCGCGGACACCGGAACGCGAGCGTGCCGGTATCCGTGAGTGCCGACCTTGGGAGCGGCGGGCGACGAGGGTGGGCGGCGCGGCACCCGGCACCATCGGAACTCCGGAGTGCCGGACGGCCCGACCGGCCCTTCCGCCGGGCCGACCGCACCAGTACGCGAGCCGTCGCGTACGCCACTCGTACGCGAGAGGCCCGCGCACCACCCGTACGCGAGCCGCCCGCGTACCCCCGCACACCTACGGAGAGTTCAACGATGAGCCACTTCTTGCCGGAGACCGATGCCGTGCTGACCGCCGCCCGTGGGCTGGCCCTGGCGCACAACGGCATGATCGAGGTGAACAGCAGCCCGCTCTACCTGTGGGCGCGCGACGCGGACCCGGCCCGCACGGTCGGCCTCGTCTCGGGCGGCGGTTCCGGGCACGAGCCCCTGCACACCGGCCTCCTGGGGCGCGGCGGCCTGGACGCCGTCTGTCCCGGCGAGATCTTCGCCTCCCCGCACAACCGGCAGATCTACGAGGCGAGCGCGGCGGCGGCCAAGAGCGGCGGCGTGCTGCACATCGTCAAGAACTACACCGGCGACGTGATCAACTTCCAGATCGCGGCGGAGCGGCTGCGGCACGACGGGATCTCCGTCGCCACGGTCCTGGTCGACGACGACCTGGCCACGGACAGCGCGGACAGTGCGACGGGCCGCCGGGGAACCGCCGCCACGGTCGTCGTCGAGAAGCTCCTCGGCGCGGCCGCGGACCGGGGCGCGACCCTCGACGAGCTCGCCGAGCTCGGGCGGCGGATCGTGGACCGCTCCCGCAGCGTCGCGGTCGCCGCCCGCGCCCAGACCTCGCCCACCACGATGAGTCCCGCCTTCGCGCTGGACGAGGGGACCCTCGACTACGGCGTCGGCATCCACGGCGAGCGCGGCATCCGCACCATCGCCCGGCCCGCGACCGGCGACCTCGTGCGGCGGATGACCGACGACCTGCTCGACGCGCTGCCGGAGGGCCCCGACGAGGTGCTCGCCCTCGTCAACGGCCTCGGCGCCACCACCGAGCTGGAGCTCAACGCCATCGCCGTGCTCCTGAGCGACGAGCTCACCGCCCGCGGCCTGCGACCCGTCCTGGTCGTCCCCGGCACCTTCACCGCGGCGCTGGACATGGCGGGCTTCTCGCTGACCCTCACCAGGCTCGAGGACGGGTGGCCGGAGCTGTGGGCCGCCCCGACCCGCACCCCGCTCGTCCTGCCGCGCCCCTCCCTCGACCGGGACCCGGCAGCCACCACCGCGCCGCAGGCCCCCGAGAGCACGCGGGCCGACGTACCGCAGGCGGGCGGCGACCGCGCGCTCCTCGACCGGTACGCGCAGACCGTCACCCAGGTGCGCGACAACCTGACCAAGCTCGACCAGCTCGTGGGCGACGGCGACTTCGGCGACAACCTCGCCGGTGGCGTACGGCGGGCGGTGAAGCTGGCGGACGAGACCGGCATGGACGGCACGGCCGCTCTCGCCCAGGCCTTCCTGGACGACGTGGGCGGCACCAGCGGCCCGCTGTTCGGGCTCCTCTTCCAGCACCTCGCCGCCGCATCGCCGGCGGACGGCGGTGCTCCCTCGGTCGCCGCGCTCGCGGACGCCGCCGCGGCCGGTCACGCCGCCATCCACCGGGTGGGCGGCGCGAGCCCCGGAGACTGCACGCTGGTCGACGCCCTCGCGCCCGCCGCCGAGTCGCTGGCCGCCGCCCGCGACACCGACCCCGAGGCCCCGCTCACCGACGCCGCCCAGGCAGCCATCCGCGGCGCCCTGGCCACCGCGTCGCTGCGCCCCCGGCGCGGCAGGGCCAGCTACGTGGGCGACCACGCCCTCGGCGTGCCGGACCCGGGCGCCCTGGCCGTGGCCCTGCTCTTCATGGCCCTTGCGGACATCCACGAGCCCGCCACCGCCCCGCGCCTGCCCGCGCCCGGCCACATCACGGTGCCCTGACCGGCGCGGCGCCCTGACCGGCCGGTCCGCCCCGGTCCCGCCGCCGCCCGCCCGGGTCTCCGGTCCGGCCTTCGTTCCCTGACTGAGGTCAGGGAACGAAGGCCGAAGAGATCGATCAGGTACGGCGGTTCAACCGCACCGTCACCGAACGCGTGGGCGTGCTCCACGACCGCCACCTGGGCCGTGACAGGCCCGTCGGCGAGGCCCGCCTGCTGTGGGAGATCGGCGAGGACGGGCAGGGCGCGCGCCGGCTGCGTGAGCGCCTCGGGCTCGACTCCGGTTACGTCAGCCGCCTGCTGCGCGCGCTGGAGACCGACGGCCTGGTGGCGGTCGAGCCGCATCCCCGTGACCGCAAGGCCTGCACGGTCCACCGGCCGAGGCGGGCCGCCGCCAACGTGCCCTGCTCGACGAGCGCAGCGACGAACTGGCGCGTTCCCTCCTGGCGCCGCTCAACCCCGCGCGGCGCGCCCGTCTCGTCGCCGCCACGGCCGAGGCCGACCGGCCGCTCACCGCTGCGACGGTCACCGTGGAGGCCGTCGACCCCGACGGCCGCGGATGCCCGTTCCTTCCTTCCTGCGTGCTTACTCCACCGAGCTGGGGGAGCGCTTCGACACCGGCTTCGCCCCCGCGCGGAGCCTGCTGCCCGACGCGGGCGGGCTCCGGCCGCCGCGCGGGCTGTTCCCGGTCGCCTGTACACACGGCGAACCCATCGGCTGCGCCGGGCTCAAGCTGGGTTCCGCCCTTCAGCGACGAGCCGTACGCCCGCCACTGGTTCGAGAAGCGAATCGGGCCCGTACAACCTTAAAGACGTTCCTATTTGCCTAAAGCCTTTAGGCAAATGCATACTCGGCGATGTCGAGAGAGGGGTACGTCATGGTGCGCGTGGGGCTGACCACGGAACGACTGGTCCGGGCCGGGGCCGAGCTGGCCGACGAGGTCGGATTCGACCAGGTGACCGTCTCGGCGCTCGCCCGACAGTTCGGCGTCAAGGTCGCGAGCCTGTACTCGCACGTGAAGAACTCCCAGGCCCTGAAGACAGGCATCGCCCTGCTGGCCCTGGCGGAACTCGCCGACCGGGGAGCCGACGCCCTGGCAGGACGCGCGGGCAAGGACGCCCTGGCCGCCCTGGCGAACGTCTACCGCGACTACGCCCGCGAGCACCCCGGGAGATATGCGGCGGCCCAGTTCCGGCTCGCCCCGGAGGCGGCCGCCGCGAGCGCCGGAGGCCGCCACGCGGAGATGACGCGGGCGATCCTGCGCGGCTACGACCTCACGGAGCCGGACCAGACGCACGCGGTCCGCCTCCTCGGCAGCGTCTTCCACGGCTACGTAAGCCTCGAACTCGCAGGCTCCTTCAGTCACAGCGCCCCCGACAGCCAGGAGACCTGGACGCGCGTCATCGACGCCCTTGACGCCCTCTTGCGCAACTGGCCGGGCCCGGACGGGACCTGACTCACTCTTCGGGGACCTGAATCTGTCCCCTCCTATTGATCAACAGGTTGAGGCTATGAACAACGTTGAGGCCATGAACAACAACGACCACCACTGGATCACCACACCCATCACCGCGGACCTCCTGCGCGGCGCCCTCGACATCGAGCAGACCGAGCACGGCGTGCTGCCGCACCGCCTCCCGGCACGGGCTCGCGCCCAGAACACCGACGGTCAACTGGCCATGGCGGAGTCCCAACCCGCCGGCGTCCGCCTGGTGTTCCGCACCCGTGCCCGTGCCATCGAGCTCGACGCGCTGCGGACCAAGCGGGCCTACACGGGCGCCCCGCCGCGCCCGGACGGCGTCTACGACCTGCTCGTCGACGGCCGCCCGGCCGGCCACGCGAGCGCCACCGGCGGCAACATACTGACGATCGACATGACCACGGGGACGGCCGAGTTCGCCGCCGGACAGCCCGGCACGCTGCGCTTCGCGGATCTGCCCGACGGCATGAAGGACGTCGAGATCTGGCTGCCGCACAACGAGACCACCGAACTCATCGCGCTGCGCACCGACGCCCCCGTCGAGCCCGCGACGGAGACGAACCGCAAGGTGTGGCTGCACCACGGCAGCTCGATCAGCCACGGCTCCGACGCCGCGAGCCCCACCACGACCTGGCCCGCGCTCGCCGCCTCGCTCGGCGGCGTGGACCTGATCAACCTGGGGCTGGCGGGCAGCGCCCTGCTCGACCCGTTCACCGCGCGCACCCTGCGGGACACCCCCGCCGACCTGATCAGCGTCAAGATCGGGATCAACGTGGTCAATGCCGACCTGATGCGCCTGCGCGCGTTCGGCCCCGCGGTGCACGGCTTCCTTGACACGATCCGCGAGGGGCACCCGGACGTCCCGCTCCTGGTCGTCTCGCCCATCCTCTGCCCCGTCCACGAGGACACCCCCGGCCCCTCCGCGCCGGACCTCAGCGACTTCAGCGAGGGCAAGATCCGGTTCAAGGCCATGGGCGACCCCGCGGAGCGGGCGGGCGGCAAGCTCACGCTCAACGTCATCCGCGACGAACTGTCCCGCATCGTGAAGCAGCGTGCGGCCGACGACCCGCACCTGTACTACCTCGACGGCCGCGAACTCTACGGTGCCGAGGACTCCGCCGAACTGCCCCTGCCCGACGACCTCCACCCGGACGCCGCCGCGCACCGGCGCATCGGCGCGCGCTTCGCCGAGCGCGCGTTCGCGGTCGACGGCGCCTTCTCGGGCGGGACGGCCTGAGCGGATGGTACGGCCTGAGCGGACCGAACGGTCTGAGGGGATGGCAGGGCCGAGTGGATCGTGCACCGCGCCGCCCCGCGCTCAGGTCCGGAACACCCGCCAGAACGCGAGAGCCGTGTCCCCGGCAGGGGCGGGGGAGCCGCCCGTGATCCACGTGGCGATGACGCCGGTCATGGCGCCCGCCAGGTAGTCGGCGTGCGTCTCGACGGGGACGTCGTCGATGCCGGCGGGCCGGCGTCCCGTGCGGAAGGCCGAGGTGAGTTCGGCGGCCAGCCGTTCCCGCATGCGGACGGTCAGTGACGCGCTGCCCTGCGGGCCCAGCATGCGCCGGTACAGGGCCGCGCTGTCGGCGATGTGCCGGAACAGGGCGTCCAGCGGGTCGGGCACCTCATCCCGGGGCGCGTCGAGCGGGCAGAGCGCGCCGCTCGTGCCACGTGAGCCACCGCCGACGGCGACGACATCAGCGACCGCCGCCACCTCCGGGCACTCGCCCGGCGCTCCGGATTCGCCGAGGGTGCCCGGCTCCTGAGCACCGAGGCGGGCGACCGCGAAGTACGGGCAACCGTCCGCGCGGGGCCTCCGTCGGTCACGCGGAACCTCTGTGGAATCCCTTGCGACTTGTGGACCTGACGGCTAGTCATATGACTGTTAGGAACATCAAGGGTTCAAGCCGCATCGGCACAACTCCCTGGAGGGCACGTGAAGTTCTCCGTCATCTTCGAGGCGCAGCTCGCCGACCCGACCGTCGAGCGTGAGCACCAGGTCATCCGCGACAGCGTCGAACAGGCCGTACTCGCCGAGGAGATGGGGTTCGACCGCATCTGGGCTGTCGAGCACCACTCCCTCAAGTGGTACGCGCACATGAGCGCGCCGGAAATCTTCCTCACGTGGGTCGCCGCGCGCACCAGCACCATCAGGATCGGGCACGGCGTCGTCTGCATGCCGTTCAACTTCAACCACCCGGCGCGGGTCGCCGAGCGCGCCGCCATGCTGGACCTGCTCTCCGGCGGGCGGCTCGACCTGGGCGCGGGCCGGGGCGGCACGGCGCAGGAGACGTCGCTGTGCGGGGTCGACAAGGACCGTACGACGCAAGAGGTCGAGGAGGCGCTGCGGATCATCGGGAAGGCCTGGGAGAAGGAGGAGCTCGAGCATCACGGCCCGCTCCTCGACATCGGCCCGCACCCGATCCTGCCGCGCCCGAAGCAGACCCCGCACCCCCCGCTCTTCCTCGCGTGCAGCAGGACCGAGACGCTGACGCAGGCGGCCGAACTCGGCGTCGGCGCCCTGGTGATGGGCTTCGCGGGACCCGAGTCGATCGCCGGGATGCGCCAGGCGTACGACGCGGCCGTCGCGGCCCGCACCGACGCGCGATGCGTGTCGAGTGTCGTCAACGACCACTTCTCCGTGCTCTGCCCGACGATCGTGCTCGACGACGGCGAGGCGGCGCGGCGCGTCGGCATCCGAGGCCAGCGGTTCTTCGCGCAGTCCATCGGGCACTGGTACGGCGGGGCGGGCATCCCCGACGAAGCGGTCGTCGAGGGCAGCGACGAGGCCGCCGAGATGCGCAAGGCCGCCGAACAGGTCGTCGCCCGGCTCCACGAGCACAACATTCCGGTGCGCCCCACCTCGACGGCCACGTTCAACGCCGACCACGCCTACGGCACCGCGGACGACGCCATCGCCTACGTGGAGCGGCTGCGCGACGCGGGGGCCGACGAGATCATGTGCCTCATCCAGATGGGCACGGTCCCGCAGGAGGCGTGTCTGGAGACCCTGCGGCAGTGGGGCGAGAAGGTCATCCCGCACTTTCGCGCGCGGGAGGCGGAGGGGGCCGCGGGGGCGGCGGAGGCAGCGGCCAAGGTGGCCGAGCCGCCTCGGGAAGCCGGGGGAGCCGGGGAAGCCGGGGGAGCCGGGGGAGCCCGAGGGGCTCAGGAGGGCGAGGAGGCGGGCGCCCGCTGATGCGACCCGTGCCCCGACGCCGCCGCGATCCGGCCGTCCCTGCCGAACGGCACGGCTCCGGGCCGGTCGAGTCCGGCGAGGAGGCCCGCCCTGCCTCGGCCGTACCTGCCGGGGGCGGCGGCTCCGGCCCGGTCGTCCCCGCCGAAGCGGGCGGCTCCGGTTCGCCCCTCCCGGCTGGGGGTGGCCGCTCCGGTTCGTCTCTCCCCGCTGGGGGTGGCCGCTCCGGACCGTCCTTCCCCGCCGAAGCGGGCGGCTCCGGTTCGCCCCTCCCTGCTGGGGATGCCTGCCCCGGAGCGTCCCTCCCCGCTGGGGGCGGCGGCTCCGGTTCGTCTCTCCCCGCCGGGGGTGGCCGCTCCGGTTCGTCCCACCCCGCCGGGGGTGGCCGCTCCGGTTCGTCCCACCCCGCCGGGGGTGGCCGCTCCGGACCGTCCCTCCCCACCGGGGGCGCCCGCCCCGGACCGTCCCTCCCCGCCGAAGAAGCCCGTCTCGACCCCCTCGCCCGCCCCCTCGTCCACGCCCTGACCGCCGCCTTCCCCGATCTCGGCGGCAGCGTCACCGACGCCGCCGAGGCGCGCGGGATCCTTGCGGCGGCGCCCTCCTCCGGGAAGCGGCCGGCCGTCGTCGGGGCGGTCGTGGACCGGACGATCCCGGGGGTGCGGGACGCGCCCGAGATCCCCGTGCGCATCTACCTCCCGGACCCGGAGCGGCACGCAGGGCCCCGCCCGACCGTCGTCTTCTTCCACGGCGGCGGCTACACGCTCTGCGGCCTCGACTCCCACGACGCCACGGCCCGGGGACTCGCCGCCGGGGCCGGCGCCGCCGTGGTCTCCGTCGACTACCGCCTCGCCCCCGAGCACCGCTTCCCCGCGGCCGTCGACGACGCGTACGCGGCCCTGTGCTGGGCCGCCGCCGCGTGCGGCAGGCTCGGGGGCGACGCGGGCGCCCTCGTCGCCGCGGGGGACAGCAGTGGGGGCGGGCTCGCCGCCGCCGTGGCCCTCAGGGCGAGGGACGAGGACGGGCCCGCCGTCGCGCTGCAGGTCCTGCTCTACCCCGTCCTGGACGCCGCCCAGGACACCCCCTCGTACCGGGAGAACGCGCACGGCTTCTTCCTGACAGCCCCGCACATGCGCTGGTTCTGGGAGCAGTACCTCGGCCCCGACGGCGACGGCGCGCACCCTTTCGCCTCGCCGCTGCGCGCCCCGGACCTCGGGGGGCTGCCGCCCGCGCACCTGGTGACCGCGGGCTGCGATCCGCTGCGCGACGAGGGGCTGGCCTATGCCGAGCGGCTGCGCGCGGCCGGCACGGACGTCACCGTGGCCCACTACCCCCGGATGTTCCACGGATTCCTCGGCTTCCCCGAGCTGCTTCCCGACGCGGCACAGGCCCTCACCGATGTGGCAGAAGCAATCGAGTCAGCCGCTGATCGCAGGAAAAACAGCGGCCTGGAAGGGGGTGGCACAGGATAATTTCCGGAGACCCCCCTTGTCGCGGAGAACCTCGCATGCATACGGTGTTCATACGCGAGGTTCTCCCGTGGAAGGTGGGTCATGACGGAAATTCTTGTGCAGGCGGGTACGGAGGGTGCGGTTCCTTCCGCTGGTGGGCGGGTGGTGGACCACCCGGCGTGGCCGGTGCTCAAGGATGCCGTGGAGGACGTCAGGCCCTGGCAGTCGGCCGACGGATCCATTGACTTCGCGGCGGACGGCGCCCCGCCGAGAAGCCTCGCCGAACTCGCCGTGGACCGCGTCATAGCCGCGGTCGAGGAGCTCTCCCCGCTCCTGCCGCACGACGCCGCGTACCACCGTGCGCTCGTCGCGGACCTGCGCCGCTGGGCCGACGGCGGCTTCGAGGTGCCGGACTTCCTCGACTCGCTGCTCGCCTTCCAGCCCGCCGCGCACCGCGAGGACGGCCTGCAGCACCTGGTCGTCTTCCCGATGTACACGCAGAACGGGAACCCCGACCGCAACCTCGAGGCGGTCGTGCTGCGCATGGTCTGGCCCGACTGGCTGGCCGAGCTCGAGCGCACGCGCTACGACAACCCGCTCTTCTGCGGCATCACCTTCGAGGACTTCACCGCCGGGTACGACACGAACTCGGCCGTACTCTTCCCCGAGACCATCGCCGTGCGCGAGGCCCCCGAGCGCTTCTCCTGGGGCGGCATCTTCTGCGACCGCGAGGCCGCCCGCTTCCGCCGCGTCACCGAGGCCGCCGTGGACCTCCTCGGGCTCGAACTGCCCGACGACATCCGGGCGATGGTGGGCGACCAGGACCGCTGCCAGCAGGCGTTCGTCCTGTGGGACATGGTCCACGACCGCACCCACAGCCACGGCGACCTGCCGTTCGACCCGTTCATGATCAAGCAGCGCCAGCCCTTCTGGATGTACGGCCTGGAGGAGCTGCGCTGCGACCTCACCGCCTTCAAGGAGGCCGTGAAGCTGGAGGCCGACGGCGTCCCGCAGGCGCGCGACGTGCAGTACGCGGTCCTCTTCGACCGGATGTTCCGTTTCCCGGTCACCGGCGACCGCGTCAAGAACTACGACGGCCTCGGCGGCCAGCTCCTCTTCGCCTACCTCCACAAGCACGACGTGGTCCGCTGGACCGACAACCAGCTCCGGATCGACTGGGAGCGCGCCCCGCAGGTCACCAACCAGCTGTGCGGCGAGATCGAGGACCTCTACCGGGCGGGCATCGACCGCCCCAAGCTGGTCCACTGGTTCGCCGCGTACGATCTGGTGTCCCGGTACCTCGCCCCGCACCCCGGATCGCGCTGGGCCAAGGGCCCGGACGCCCTGGACACCTCGCTTCCGCCGCGCAAACTCGTCGACGATGTGCTTCCTGACGAGTTTCCGCTCAGCATGTTCTATGAGGCGCTCTCCAAGAAGCTGAAGAACGTGATCGCCTCCACGAAGGGGATCACGGCTTCCTCGGGCGTCGAGAAGGCTGCCGCGTGAGCGGCCGCCAGGAGGAGGCGAGGACCATGTCCGCACTCGATGGAGCCGTCGTCGCGGTGGCCGGAGCCGCCGGACCCGCGGGGCGTGCCACCCTGCTCAGGCTGGCCGAGGCAGGGGCCACCGTCGTGGCCTCGGACGCCGACGCGGCGCGCCTGGCCGAAGCGGTGGACGCGGCGCGGTACGCACACGGCGGTGCCACCGTCATCGGCGACACGGTCGACCTCCTCGACCTCGACGCGGCCCGCGAGTGGGCGACGCGCACGGAGAAGGAGTTCGGGCGGATCGACGGCCTGGTCCACCTCGTCGGCGGCTGGCGCGGCAGTGCCAGCTTCGCCGAGACCGACCTCGCCGACTGGGACCTCCTCGAGAAGCTCCTGATCCGCACCGTGCAGAGCACCTCCCTCGCCTTCGAGGAGGGCCTGCGCCGCAGCGACCGAGGCCGCTACCTGTTGATCAGCGCCGCCGGTGCCTCCAAGCCCACCGCGGGCAACGCGGCGTACTCGGCCTCCAAGGCGGCCGCAGAGGCCTGGACGCTCGCGCTCGCCGACGCCTTCCGCAAGGCGGGGGGCGAGGACGGGCCACGCGCGGCTGCTGCGATCCTGGTGGTCAAGGCGCTGGTGCACGACGCGATGCGCGCGGAGCGGCCCAACGCGAAGTTCGCGGGCTTCACGGACGTCAAGGAGCTGGCCGAGGCCATCGCCGGCGTCTGGGAGCGGCCCGCCGGGGAAGTGAACGGAAACCGCCTGTGGCTGACCGAGAAGCCGTGAACCCTCCGAAGACCGACGCCCGGCGGCACCACGACCCGGACGTCCGCGGCTTCGCGAGCGACAACTACGCGGGAGCCCACCCCGAGGTGATGGCCGCCCTGGCGCTCGCCAACGGCGGCCATCAGATCGCGTACGGCGAGGACGACTACACGGCCAACCTCCAGCAGGTGATCCGAGGTCACTTCGGGCCCACCGCCGAGGCGTTCCCCGTGTTCAACGGCACGGGTGCCAACGTCGTCGCGCTCCAGGCGGTCGCCGACCGCTGGGGCGCGGTGATCTGCGCCGAGTCCGCGCACATCCACGTGGACGAGGGCGGCGCCCCCGAGCGCATGGCCGGCCTCAAGCTGCTCACCGTGCCCACGCCCGACGGCAAGCTCACCCCCGAACTGATCGACCGGCAGGCGTTCGGCTGGGACGACGAGCACCGCGCGATGCCGCAGGTCGTCTCGATCGCGCAGAACACCGAACTGGGCACGCTCTACACGCCCGACGAGATCCGCGCGATCTGCGACCACGCCCACCAGCTGGGCATGAAGGTGCACCTGGACGGCTCCCGGATAGCCAACGCCGCGGCCGCCCTCGACGTCCCCATGCGGACCTTCACCAACGCCGTCGGCGTCGACATCCTCTCGCTCGGCGGCACCAAGAACGGTGCGCTGTTCGGCGAGGCCGTCGTGGTCATCAACCAGGACGCCGTGCGTCACATGAAGCACCTGCGCAAGATGTCCATGCAGCTCGCCTCCAAGATGCGCTTCGTCTCGGTGCAGTTGGAGGCCCTGCTCGCCAAGGACCTGTGGCTGCGCAACGCCCGGCACGCCAACGAGATGGCGCAGCGCCTCGCCGAGGGCGTCCGCTCCGTGCACGGCGTGGAGATCCTCTACCCGGTGCAGGCCAACGCCGTCTTCGCGCGGCTGCCGCACGACGTGAGCGAGCGCCTGCAGAAGCGGTACCGCTTCTACTTCTGGGACGAGGCGGCGGGTGACGTCCGCTGGATGTGCGCGTTCGACACCCGCGAGGAGGACGTCGACGGCTTCCTCGCGGCGCTCAAGGAAGAGATGGCGCGCTGATCCACCACGCGTAGGGCCACCTGAGCTTACGTGGATAGGTGCATAGATATACGGTCGACCGTAAAGGCATTGACGCGCGGTCGACCGTATTTCTATTCTCTCGTCGCATGCAGCTGATCCAGGAAACCCCTGACCTGTCCGCCTACTTGGCCGCGGACGAGGTCATCGATCACCACCACCCGCTCGTGCGCGAGACCGCCGCACGCCTTGCCGCGACGGCCACGGATTCATACGTATACGCGCAGGCCGCCTATGAGTATGTACGTGACGCCATTCCGCACTCCGCCGACAGCGGCGACCTGCGCGTCACCTGGCGCGCCTCCGACGTCCTGGCGCAGGGCACCGGCATCTGTCACGCGAAGGCGCACGCGCTCGCCGCGCTGCTGCGCGCCGAGGACATCCCGACCGCGCTCGCCTATCAGCGGCTGACCCATGACGCCGGCACCGGCCACTGCGTGCACGGGATGGTCGCCGTGCGCTTCCGCGGACGGTGGCACCGGCAGGACTGCCGCGGCAACAAACCGGGCGTCGACGCGCAGTTCTCGCTCACGGGGGAGCGGCTGGCCTACGTGCCCGACGCCGAGGACAGTGAGATGGACTATCCGGTACTCTATGCTGTACCGCACCCGGTGGTCCTGCGCGTCCTGAAGAGCGCCCCGGACCGGCCGTACCTGTGGGAGAACCTTCCCGACGCGCTCTGACGAGCCCCGACGCAGCAAGGCGCCCCGAATGACCGTCCCGCCCCTCTCGCTCACCGTCTCCGACGAGGTGCGCGCCCTCGCACCCGGTTTCACGCACCTGGTCATCGAGGCCCACGGGCTCGTCAACGGACCCAGCACCGACGGCACGTCGGCGCTCCTCGACGACGCCGCCCGACGCCTCGCCGCCCGCCTCGACGGCCGCGCACCGCACGAGGACCCGCACATGTCCGCCTGGCGCGCCGCCTACACCGCGTTCGGTGCGAAGCCCTCACGCACCCGCAACTCCGCCGAGGCACTGGCCAAGCGGGCGCTCGCCGACGGCGGCCTGCCGCGGATCAACGTCCTGGTCGACCTGTACAACGCGATCAGCGTGGCCCACCTGATCCCGGTCGGCGGCGAGGACCTGGACCTGATCAAGGGCGGCATGCGCCTCGTGCGGGCCGCAGGCGACGAGGAGTTCGTGACCGCGGCGGCGGGGGAGCGGGTCGTGGAGCACCCCGACGCGGGCGAGGTCGTGTGGTGCGACGACGAGGGCGTCACCTGCCGTCGCTGGAACTGGCGCCAAGGCCCGCGCACCCGCCTCACCGAGGAGTCGGTGAACGCGGTCTTCCTGCTGGAGGGCATGGGCCCGGACGCCGGCCTGCGAGCCGCGGGCGCCGAGCTCGTCGAGCTCCTGGAGAAGTTCAGCCCCGGCGCGCGGATCACCGTCCGCGCACCGGAACCGGGCGAACCGTCGTAACGGCTCAGGCTCAGGCCTCGGCGGCCTTCACCTCGGCGGGCGTCGGGGCCGTGCCGCCGAGGTGCGCCGGCATCCACCACGTGTCGTCCGGGCCCTTGGGGCGCACCGGATAGGCGCGCTGCGCGGCCTCCAGGAGCTCCTGGCAGCGCTCGCGCAGACGCCGCGTGATCGCGCCCGCGTACTGGTCCTTGGGCGCTTCCACCGGCTCGCCGACCCGGATCGTGATCGGCGTGTGGCTGCGCTTGAAGTTGCGGGGGTGGCCCTTGGTCCACAGCCGCTGCGTGCCCCACAGGGCCATGGGGATGAGGGGCACCCCGGCCTCCTGGGCCAGGCGCGCGGCACCGGACTTGAACGACTTCAGGGTGAACGACTGCGAGATCGTCGCCTCGGGGAAGACGCCGATGATCTCTCCGGAGCGCAGCGAGGCCAGGGCGTGCTGATAGGCCGCCTCGCCCTGCGTGCGGTCGACGGGGATGTGCTTCATCCCGCGCATCAGCGGACCGGAGATCTTGTGCCGGAACACCGACTCCTTCGCCATGAAACGCACCAGGCGCTTCTGGGGCAGGGCGGCCAGCCCGTCGAAGATGAAGTCGAGGTAGCTGATGTGGTTGCTGACGAGGACCGCGCCGCCGGAGCGTGGGATGTTCTCCGACCCCTTGCAGTCGATCTTCAGGTCCCATGCCTTGAACAGGGTTTTCGCGGCACCGATGACCGGACGGTAGACAAGCTCTGCCATGGGTGGGGAGGGCCCTTCGTTCTCTGCCTGGGGAGGGGGTTCCCGGCGGGAAGTTACGCAGCCGTAGGTTTTCGGCTTTGCGCAGATCGTGCCCCATCAACGGACGGGTGACCAGCCTTGGTGCCGCCGATGCGCGAGATTCTCGTCACGTCGGAATCATCCGGGGCGCGCCGTTGCTGTACCTGGGAGCGATGCCGATCAGGGCGCCGGCCAGGACAGCGGGGGTGGAGGATCACGTGCAGGGACGCGACACCGGGCGACGGCTCGGCGCGGCGGACATCGGGGAGCCGCTGGGGGAGCGGGCGACGCTCGTGCAGTTCTCCAGCGCCTTCTGCCAGCCTTGCCGTGCGACCCGCAGAGTCCTCGCGGAAGTGGCCGAGATGGTCCCCGGCGTCTCCCACGTGGAGATCGACGCCGAGGCCCGACTCGCCCTCGTACGAGAGCTGCGGGTCCTGAAGACCCCGACCGTGCTCGTCCTGGACGCGGCCGGACACGTCGTGCGGCGCGCGGTCGGACAGCCCCGGAAGGCGGATGTGATCGCCGCCCTGGGGGAGGCCGTGTGACCGACCGTCGCGCAGGTCACGGCCCGTGGCGGGAGCCCGGGGCCGTGATCCGTCTTTCATATCCCGGAATGGACTTGACTGCACGCGGCATCTATCGCGAGCCTGCTTTCATGCCTCGGGATCTCCTTCTGTACGAGCGCGTCCACGTGGACCTCGCCCGCCATGCCAGCGCGCGCTGTCCGCAGTGCTGAGCACCGACGTCTTCGCTCGTACCTCCGGCAGAAGGACAATTCCATGACGGCATCGCCAGCCCTCAGCACCCCCCGGACCGCCACCCCCGACCTGCTGCGCTCGGTCTTCCGCCAGCACGCCGCCGGTGTCGCGGTGATCACGGCCGCCCACGGCTCCCGCCCCGTCGGCTTCACCGCCACCTCGCTCGCCTCGGTCTCGGCCGAGCCCCCGGTGCTCTCGTTCGGGATCGGTACCGGCTCCTCGTGCTGGCCCGCGGTCTCCGAGGCCACACACGTCGGGGTCCACATACTCGGCGAGCACCAGCACGAGCTCGCCGCCACGTTCGCCCGCAGCGGAGCCGACCGATTCGGTGCGCCCACGAGCTGGCACGAGGGTCCGCAGGGTGTGCCCGTGCTCGACGGCGCGCTCGCCTGGCTGGTGTGCCGGATCGTCGCGCGCGTGCCCGCGGGCGACCACCGCATCGTGCTCGCCCAGGCCGTCGTCGGTGACCGCGTGGACGAGGGCCGCCCGCTCCTGTACCACCAGGGGCGCTTCAACGCGCTGCGCGACTGAGAGTTCCCGCTCACGGGCCCCTCCCCCGATTACGGAGCGTTGGGAAGGTCACAGTTCAAAGCGCTTGCTCAGTGGGAATGAACTGGGTGTACTCATGAGTAATATTCCGGTCGGAGCGCGGGCCGCCCCGACCGGGATCCGCCGCTTCAGGCGCCTATGCTGCCTGCAAGAAGGCAGTAGCCATAAGCCAAGGCAGCAGCCCAGTAAAGACGATGCAGTAGGAGAGCCGGCGTGAGCTTGAGGATCGTTGTCTGTGTGAAGTACGTGCCCGACGCCACCGGCGACCGGCACTTCGCCGATGACCTGACCGTCGACCGCGACGACGTCGACGGCCTCCTTTCGGAGCTCGACGAGTACGCCGTCGAGCAGGCACTGCAGATCGCCGACGAGGCGGACGACGCGGAGATCACCGTGCTGACCGTCGGCCCCGAGGACGCCAAGGACGCGCTGCGCAAGGCGCTCTCCATGGGCGCCGACAAGGCCGTCCACGTCGAGGACGACGATCTGCACGGCACCGACGTGATGGGCACCTCGCTGGTGCTGGCCAAGGCCATCGAGAAGACCGGCTACGACCTGGTCATCGCCGGCATGGCCTCCACCGACGGCACCATGGGCGTGCTGCCGGCGATCCTCGCGGAGCGCCTCGGCGTCCCGCAGGTCACGCTGCTCTCCGAGGTCTCCGTCGCGGACGGCGTCGTCAAGGGCCGCCGTGACGGCGACACCGCCAGCGAGCAGCTGGAGGCGTCCCTGCCGGCCGTCGTGTCCGTGACGGACCAGTCGGGCGAGGCCCGCTACCCGTCCTTCAAGGGCATCATGGCCGCCAAGAAGAAGCCGGTGGAGTCGCTCGACCTGGGTGACCTGGACATCGAGGCCGAAGAGGTCGGTCTCGAGGGTGCCTGGACCAAGGTCGACTCCGCCGCCGAGCGTCCGGCCCGCACGGCCGGCACGATCGTCAAGGACGAGGGCGAGGGCGGCAAGCAGCTGGCCGAGTACCTCGCGGGCCAGAAGTTCATCTGAGCTTCAGTCACCCCCTCAACCGCCCCAACTTCTTCGTAATCGCAGGAGATTGAAGTCCCATGGCTGAAGTTCTCGTCTACGTCGACCACGTGGACGGCGCCGTCCGCAAGCCCACCCTGGAGCTGCTGACCCTGGCTCGCCGCGTCGGCGAGCCCGTCGCCGTCGCCCTCGGCTCCGGTGCCGAGGCCACCGCCGCCACGCTCGCCGAGCACGGCGCGGTCAAGGTACTGACCGCCGACGCCCCCGAGTTCGCCGACTACCTCGTCGTACCGAAGGTGGACGCCCTCCAGGCCGCGTACGAGGCCGTCTCCCCGGCCGCCGTGCTCGTCCCGTCCTCCGCCGAGGGCAAGGAGATCGCGGCCCGCCTCGCGGTCCGCATCAAGTCCGGCATCATCACGGACGCCGTCGACCTCGAGGCCGGCGACGAGGGCCCGGTGGCCACGCAGTCCGCGTTCGCCGCCTCCTACACCACCAAGTCCCGCATCTCGCAGGGCACCCCGGTCATCACGGTCAAGCCGAACTCGGCCGCCGTGGAGCCCGCCCCGGCCGCCGGCGCCGTCGAGGCCCTCGCCGTCTCCTTCTCCGAGAAGGCCACCGGCACCAAGGTCGTCGCGCGCACCCCGCGCGAGTCGACGGGCCGCCCCGACCTGACCGAGGCCGCGATCGTGGTCTCCGGCGGCCGAGGTGTCAACGGTGCCGAGAACTTCTCGATCATCGAGAACCTCGCCGACTCACTCGGTGCCGCCGTCGGCGCCTCGCGCGCCGCGGTCGACGCCGGCTGGTACCCGCACTCCAACCAGGTCGGCCAGACCGGCAAGTCGGTCTCCCCGCAGCTGTACATCGCCTCCGGCATCTCCGGCGCGATCCAGCACCGCGCCGGCATGCAGACCTCGAAGACCATCGTGGCCATCAACAAGGACGCCGAGGCCCCGATCTTCGACCTGGTCGACTACGGCGTGGTCGGCGACCTCTTCGACGTCGTCCCGCAGCTCACCGAAGAGGTCAAGACCCGCAAGGGCTGAGCTCCTCGACCGTCCGAGGCCCTCGTTCCCGCTGCCGCGGGACGGGGGCCTCGGCGCGTCACAGCGTCAGGCTCGCCTGCACCGGCAGGTGGTCGCTCGGGAACTGC
Source organism: Streptomyces sp. NPDC040622 (assembly GCF_055593965.1). NCBI lineage: Bacteria > Bacillati > Actinomycetota > Actinomycetes > Kitasatosporales > Streptomycetaceae > Streptomyces > Streptomyces sp. NPDC040622. The sequence goes on from NZ_JBVIXD010000001.1 coordinate 265,909, forward strand.
CCGCCCAGCGAGAACGTGTTGATCGCCGCCTCGTGGACGTGCACCCCGGGGGTCGTCAGGATCCAGTCGATGCGGTCGCCGTCCGGGGTGAGGGGCTTGTAGCCGTGGAAGGTGGCGTACGCCTTGCCGCGCCGGTCCGCCGCGTCCCAGGAGTCGACGAGGCCCGCGGCCAGGAGCGTGTCGTACACCGGGTTCTTGTGGGCGGCCACGTTGAAGTCGCCCGTCACGACGAGCGGCAGGGAACGGTCGAGGCGGGCGACGCGTTCGGCGATCAGCTCGGCGGCACGCGCGCGTGCGTGCTGGGAGGCGTTGTCGAGGTGGGTGTTGAGCACGTACAGCTCGTCGTCCGTGCGCAGGTCGTGGAAGCGCACCCAGGTGACCATCCGGATGGAGCCGCCGCCCCAGGTGTTGGAGCCGATGACGTCCGGGGTGTCGGAGAGCCAGAAGTGGTCGTACTCGACCGGGGCCAGCCTGCGGGTGTCGTAGAACACGGTCATGAACTCGTCGCGGCTGCCGCCCGCGCGTCCCGTGCCGATCCAGTCGTAGTGCGGGGCGAGGTCGGCCGCGATGTCCCGCACCTGCTGGTAGAGCCCCTCCTGCGTGCCGATGACGTGCGGCCTGGCGCGGCGCAGCAGCTCCCGGGTCACCGGGCGGCGGTCGGCCCAGGTGTTCGGCGGGGTGGTGCTCGCGTAGCGGAGGTTGAACGACATGACCTCCAGGCGGCGGCCCGGACGCGGCACGGCGTGCGCGGGACCGGCGGACAGGGCGGTGAGGAGGGGCAGCGCGGTGGCCGCGGCCACCACCGTCCGCAGGCCGGAACGGCGTGTGACACGGGAGTCGGACGACACACGGTCTCCTTCGGTTCGGGGCGCGCGGTCAGGATGGGGTGCGCGCGTACGGGTGCGGAAGCAGGATCTGAGACAGCGGGAGAAGAATCCGGGACAAGCGTGAACTCCCGAGGTCGGGGACGGGTCCACGACACGAGAGGGTGTTGACCAGCACGAAGGTCGCAGATAACTTCGCTATACGGATTGTTGATTCCGTGGAGCGGAAATGCCGGGCGCGGCACCGAGCGTGTGGAGGATGCAGGAATGGGTCAGCAAGAGAAGGTGGCAACGAGCCTCGCCGGCGCGGTCAGCGAGGGCATCAGCGCTTCCCTCGCCCCGGTGGACGCGAAGCTGGAGCGCCTCTACCCGGGAGACCCAGGCACCCGCCAGCCCGTCCACACCGTGTACGTCCCCGGTGAGCAGTTCGACGCCGCCTCGATCCGTACGTGGGGCGACAAGGCGCTGGCGATGCTCGACGAGCACGCCCCCGATGCTGCCTCCTTCGCCGCCGTCCTCGGCCTGGGCGACGACCTCGCGGAGGCCGTCTACGCGCGCGTGCGCACCAAGCTGGAGCGCGAGCCCGTCGAGGACCTGCGCATCGACTTCGAGGACGGCTACAAGGGCGCCGACGAGGACCAGGACGCCGCCCGCGCGGCCCGCCTGGTCGCCGAGGCCTACAAGAACGGCACCGCCGCCCCGTACATGGGCATCCGCATGAAGTGCATGGAAGAAGCGGTACGCGACCGGGGCATCCGCACCCTCGACATCTTCCTGTCCGGACTCATGGAGGCCGGCGGCCTGCCCGACGGCCTCGTCCTGACGCTGCCCAAGGTGACCTACCCGGAGCAGGTCACCGCGATGGTGCGCCTCCTGGAGGCGTTCGAGAAGGCGCGCGGCATCGAGCCGGGCCGCATCGGCTTCGAGATCCAGATCGAGACCAGCCAGTCCATCATGGCCACCGACGGCACCGCCGCCGTCGCCCGCATGATCCAGGCCGCCGAGGGCCGCGCGACCGGACTCCACTACGGCACCTTCGACTACAGCGCCTGCCTGCACGTCAGCGCCGCCTACCAGGCCAGCGACCACCCGGCCGCCGACCATGCCAAGGCGGTCATGCAGGTCGCCGCCGCGGGCACCGGAGTCCGCGTCTCCGACGGCTCGACCAATGTCCTGCCCGTCGGCACCACATCGCAGGTCCACGACGCCTGGCGGCTGCACTACGGCCTCACCCGCCGCGCCCTGGCCCGCGCCTACTACCAGGGCTGGGACATGCACCCCGGCCACATCCCCACCCGCTACGCCGCCGTGTTCGCGTTCTACCGCGAGGGCTTCGAGGCGGCCGCCGCGCGCCTGGCCGCCTACGCGGGGCACCACGAGGGCGGCGGCGTGGCCGACGAGCCCGCCACCGCCAAGGCCCTCGCCGGGTACCTGCTGCGCGGACTGGACTGCGGCGCCCTCGACGCGGGCGAGGTGACCCGTCTCACCGGCCTCACCCTGGCCCGCCTGCAGGGCTTCTCGGGCCCGCGGCGCGGCGACCTCACGGTGTCGGGCAAGTAACACCGGCCACCGCCTGTCACAGCTGCCCCGTACTCTGTACGCCACGGAACGTGGTGTCGCAGGAACGGGGCAGCGGTGCATTCGGGGGACCAGGAACACACGGACGGGGTCGGCAGACTCCTCGCCGGGCGCTACCGCGTCACGGCGCAACTCGGGCGCGGCGGCATGGGGGTCGTGTGGCGCGCCGTCGACGAGGTGCTGCACCGCGAGGTCGCGGTCAAGGAACTGCGCACGTACACGGACGCGGCCGGGCCCGAACTGGCCGATCTGCGCCTGCGGATGCAGCGTGAGGCCCGGGCGGCCGCCCGGGTGCGCCACCCCGGAGTCGTCGCCGTGCACGACGTCGCGGAGGTCGAAGGACGGCCGCTCATCGTCATGGAGCTCGTCGAAGGCCCCTCCCTGGACGACGTGCTGCAGAGCCGCGGCACCCTGGACCCCCGCGAGGCCGCCGGCATCGGCGCCCGGGTGATGGAGGCCCTGGCCGCGGCCCACCAAGTGGGCGTCCTGCACCGGGACGTGAAGCCCGGCAACATCCTCCTGGAGTCCGGCGGCCGCGTCGTCCTCACCGACTTCGGCATCGCCACCATGGACGACCCCGGCGACGGCTCGGCCACCCACCTCACCCGCAGCGGCGAACTGGTCGGCTCACTCGACTACTTGGCGCCCGAGCGCGCCCAGGGCCACGACCCGGGCCCCGCGTCCGACGTCTGGGCGCTGGGTGCCACGCTGTACGCCGCGGTCGAGGGCTCCTCGCCCTTCCGCCGTACGTCGACGTGGTCGACGCTCACCGCCATCGTCGTCGACCCGCTGCCCGAGCCGCGCCGCTCGGGGCCGCTGACCGCGGTGCTGCGGCAGCTGATGGACAAGGACCCGCAGGCACGCCCCGACGCGGAGGATGCGCGGCTGCTGCTCGCCGGTGTGGCGTCGGCGGGGCGGGGGGAGACGGGAGCGACCTCGCCACAGGGGCTCGCTCAGGCGCCGTACGGGGCGACGGAACGCAGCATCCCGAGCGCACCCCCGCCGGGCTTCGGGCCGCCCCCGTCCGCGACGCCGCAGGCCCCGCACCGAGCCCCGCTCCGTACGTGGTGCAGCAGGCCCCCGCGGCTCCCGCGAGCCGGGCCGAGACGCGCACCGCCCAACGCCCGCGCCGGGGAAGGGCGTTGCTCGCCGCGGTCGCCGTGGCCGTCGTCCTCGCCGCGACCGGCGTCACCGTCGCCGTCCTCAACGGCAAGGGAGACGGCGGCACGCAGGCGCGCGAGGGCGCGGGCCCGGCCGGCGCGGGCCAGGCCGAGGACGACGGCAGCCGCGGACCGCTCGGCGGCGAGTCGAAGCGCCCCGACCCGTCGGGGCAGGGCGACGAGAAGCCCCGCAAGCCGAAGGGCGACCGGTCCGCCGGCGCGGACGACGGCGCGGACAAGGCCGAGAGAGCCGACAAGGCCGACAAGAAGCGCAAGGATCCCTCCGGCGGCGACAAGGACGACGACGGCGACAAGTCCCCCTCGCGCCCCGACCCCACCACCAAGCCGACCGAGGGCGGCGGATCGGCGACGGACCCCGCCTGTCACCCGGCGGGCGGCGGGAAGTACAACTGCCAGGTCTGGCGCGGCGCGAAGTCGTACACGGCGGCCGGCGCCGAGGCGGGCACCCTCAACGCGGGCACCAACTACTTCTACTGCCAGCAGAACCTGGGCCGCCGCGAGACGTACGGGCAGTGGACCAACGTCTGGTGGGCCAGGACGGACGACGACAGCGGCAACACCGACGTCTTCGTCAGCGACGTCTACCTCAAGGGCGGCGGCAACGACAAACCGCTGCCGGGCCTGCCCACTTGCTGATCCCAGGACGACAGTGACCCGGCGCGGGAGAGGAGGGGAATCGATGAGCGGAACCCCGGGCGCGGGCGGCCCCGCGGCGCTGTACGCCCGCATGGAGGTCGCGACGGCGGGCACGGACTACCGGCTGCAGCCGACGGAGAAGGGCTTCGACGTGGCCGTGGACGTCCCGCAGGCGCTCCGCAGCTCCACGCAGGTGCACACCTACCGCGTCGAACTGCACCCGCGGGACAGGACGTTCACCATGACCGATGTCGTGCGCACCCGGCAGCACGGCGCGATCGGGGCGGCGGGCGTCAAGGTGGAGGTCGGCCGCAGCCGGTACCGGACCTGGGGCACCTCGCCGGACAGCGGCGAACGCTTCTCCTTCTCGTCCGCAGAGGGCCACCGTCTGATCCGGGACGCGGCCGACGAGCTCGGCTGGCAGGAGCTCCGGCCGGCGACGCAGAAGGCCGCGCGCGTCTTCGGTGTCGTCGGCGGCCTCGTGGCGCTCGGCACGCTGATCGCCCTCGGCATCGTCTTCCTGCTCTGAGCAGGCCCATCGGCCCCCGAGCGGAGCTCGACACTCGACAGCAGGAGCAGGAGCAGGAGCAGGCACGGCCCGCACCAGGAGCGCCCCCCCAGAGTGCTCCGTCAGGGCGCGGGCGGCAGCTCGCCCGATCCGCGGGTGATCAGGCGCGTGGGCAGCTCGACCCGCTCCGGCGTCTCCGAGGCGCCGTCGAGCTGCCGGAACAGCCGCTCCGCCGCCGTCCTGCCCAGCTGCGCCGCGTCCTGCGCGACCACGGTCACGCCGGGGCTCAGCAGATCCGCGAGCTCGATGTCGTCGAAGCCGACCAGGGCCACCGGACGGTCGAGCGAGGCCAGGACCCGTACGACCGTCACCGTCACACGGTTGTTGCCCGCGAAGACCGCCGTGACCGGCGCGGGGCCGCCCAGCATCTCCTCGGTCGCCGTGCGCACCCGCTCCGGATCGGTGACGCCGAGCGACACCCACTCCTCGTCGACCGGGATGCCCGCGTCCTCCATCGCCGCCCGGTAGCCGCGCAGCCGCTCTATGGCGGTGTGGATGCGCGGCTGGTCGCCGATGAAACCGATCCGGCGGTGACCGTGGGCGATGAGGTGCGCGACGCCGTCGCGCGCGCCGCCGAAACTGTCGGAGAGCACCACGTCGGCGTCGATCTTCCCGGCGGGCCGGTCGACGAAGACGGTGGCGACACCGGCGGCGATCTCCGGCTCCAGATAGCGGTGGTCGTCACCGGCGGGGATCACCACGAGCCCGTCCACCCGCCGCGCGCACAGCGCGAGCACCAACTCCTGCTCGCGGTCCGGGTCCTCGGCGCTCGACCCGTTGATGAGCAGCGCGCCGTGCGCCCGTGCGACCTCCTCCACGGCGCGGCTCAGCGGGCCGTAGAAGGGGTCGGCCAGGTCCTCCAGGACGAGGCCGATGCTGGCGGTGCGGCCCTTGCGCAGCACGCGCGCGCTGTCGTTGCGGCGGAAGCCCAGGGCCTCGATGGCCTCCTGGACGCGGCGCTCGGTGTCGGGTGTGACGCCCGGCTCGCCGTTGACGACCCGCGAGACCGTCTTGAGGCCGACTCCCGCGCGCGCGGCGACGTCCTTCATGGTCGGCCGGTTGCCGTAACGGTTCTCGGGTCGTCGGGCGGCGGTCTCGGCCACGATGCGCTGTCCTGTCCTGTCGTCCACGATCTCGTCCACGTGCTCACCGGTGGGACGTTCCTGGGGCGGCCGCGGTTTCGCCGGTCCGTGCCTCGGACCCTCCATGAGCATGTGGCGTCGAGCATAGGGCCTGGACAACGTTGTCAGATGCAAGGGAGACTGACCTTCGCACTCTCCGGCCTGCCGATACACCAGGAGACCCGTTACAGATGCACATGGACCTCGTCGCCGCACTCGACATCGGCGGCACCAAGATCGCCGGCGCCCTGGTGGACGGGCACGGCCGGATCCTCCTGCGCGCCCAGCGGCCCACGCCGGCGCGCGAGGACGGCGACACGGTGATGCGGGCGGTCGAAGAGGTCCTCGCGGAACTGACCACCAGTGATCTGTGGGGCCGGGCGACGGCCGTCGGCATCGGCAGCGCGGGTCCCGTGGACGCGTCGGCCGGCACGGTCAGCCCCGTCAACGTCCCCGGCTGGCGCGGCTACCCGCTGGTCGACCGGGTCCGCGCGGCCACCGGCGGCCTGCCCGTCGCCCTGGTCGGCGACGGCGTGGCGATGACCGCGGCGGAACACTGGCAGGGCGCGGCCCGCGGCCACGACAACGCGCTGTGCATGGTCGTGTCGACGGGAGTCGGCGGCGGCCTCGTCCTCGGCGGCAAGCTGCACCCCGGGCCCACCGGCAACGCGGGCCACATCGGCCACATCAGCGTGGACCTCGACGGAGACGCCTGCCCGTGCGGAGCGCGCGGCTGCGTCGAGCGGATAGCCAGCGGCCCGAACATCGCGCGCCGCGCCATGGACGGTGGCTGGACCCCGGGCCCCGACGGCGACACGTCGGCGGCCGCGGTGGCGACCGCCGCGCGCGCCGGCGACCCGGTCGCGCTCGCCTCGTTCGAGCGGGCGGCCCAGGCGCTGGCCGCCGGGATCGCCGCCACGGCCACGCTCGTCGAGATCGACATCGCGGTGATCGGCGGGGGAGTGGCCAAGGCCGGAGACGTCCTCTTCACGCCGCTGCGCCGCTGTCTGCGGGACTACGCCACGCTCTCCTTCGTGAGTCGGCTGACCGTGGCGCCCGCCCTGATGGGCACGGACGCGGGGCTGGTGGGTGCGGCGGCGGCCGCGCTCGACGTCGCGCCGAGCGCGGCGGTGCGGCTGGGGAGTGCGGTGGGGGGCTGAGGCCGGCCTCGGCCGCCGGGAGTCCGCGCGTCGGGACGCGGGGAGTCCGCGTGTCGGGATGCGGCTCCCGAGCCACCCTCTGTGTGCCCCCGCTCGCGTGCTCCTTCCGTGCGGCTGCCGTCCCGATCCCCTGCGGGTACTGCTCCGTTACGGGCGTGGGCGGCAGGAGCCCCATGCGTGGCGGGAGCGGGCGGGCGCGGCCCGGCGACGCGACCGCTCCCGCCCCCTCCGTGCGTCTCGGCAGCTCAGCAGCTCAGTGTGGCCTCCGCCCAGTCGCCGTGGTCCGAGTCGATGCCGTCGCCGCCGTCCGTGACGACGAGGCGGACGGTCCGGGCGCCGCTCACGTCGGCGGACAGTTCCCGCGCGGGCATGGCGTTGGTGAGCACCCCGGTCGCGGCGGCCTTCTCGCCGTCCGCCCAGATCTCGAAGGCGACCGTGCCCTTCGCGAGCGTCTCGTCGTCGAGGCCGACCTGCGCGGTGACCTTCTCGCAGGCGCCGGCGGTGTAGTACTCGACGGTGCTCTCCGCGTGCACGCCGAGCCCCTTCGCGTACGCCTTCCCGCCGATGGTGATCGGCCTGCCGTCGCCCGAACCGCTCTCGCCGTTACTGGTGTCGCGTTCCACGGGCCCCCAGCCGTTCGTGGTCGACAGCCACGGCAGGTCGCCCAGGAGCGAGGTGCCGGCGGGCGGTGCGACGACCACCTGGGCCGTCACCGGCAGCACCTTCTCGGCCCGCACGCCCTTCGGTGAGCGGTAGGTGGCCTTGAGGGACACGTCGTAGGGACCCGGCTTCGTGCCCGCGGGCGCGGTGACCGTCCAGGACGTCGCGAGTGTCCCACCGGTCCGCAGTGAGCGTGCCGTGCTCGGCGACGTGGCCCGCACGGCCCAGCCCGAGGGGGCGCCGAGGGTGACGGAGACCTGCTGAGCGGACGTGCGGCCCAAGTTGGTCACCTTGGAGGTCACCTTCGCGGCCTTACCGCTCTCCACGAACAGGCCGTCGTCCACGCCCAGTTCGGCGGCCGGCGGGTGGTGTGCCCATGTGCCGTCGGCGGCCACGCGCAGCAGTACGGTGCCGTGTGCGGGGACGGTCGCGGCGATCCGGCCCGCCGTGTTGTAGCTCTTGTGCTGCCACAGGTCGCGCAGGGTGTACGCGTCGGCCCCGGGCAGTCCGACCGCCTTCGCCGTCGTGGCGACGGACTGCGCGTTGCCGGTCTCGTTGAACAGTGCGACGGCGCGGCTGCCGTCCTTCATCTCCTTGGCGACGACCCAGCGTCCGTCCTGCGACGAGACGACTTCGCCCTGCTTGCCCAGCGGGTCCTGGTCGAGGGCGATGACCTCTTCGTTGCCGAGGATCTCGAAGGTCTCGGGGGTGGCCTTGCGCAGGTCGGAGCCGATGAGCAGGGGGGCGGCCATGATCGACCACATCGAGAAGTGCGTGCGGTACTCGGTGTCCGTCATGCCGCCGTTGCCGACCTCGAGCATGTCGGGGTCGTTCCAGCGGCCCGGTCCCGCGTGCGCCGCGAGGGGCAGGTTCTGCTTCATGATCGACAACATGGATCCCCAGCTGTCGCTGATGTCGCCGGTGGTGCGCCACAGATGGCCGACGTCGGCAGCCCACTCCCAGGGCTTGTTCTCGCCCCATTCGCAGATGCTGTAGACGATGGGCCTGCCGGTGGTCTCCGAGGCGGCCTTCAGCGCGTCGCGCATCGTGATGTACCGCTGTCTGGCGTCCACGCCTTGGTTGTTGCAGTTGTCGTACTTGAGGTAGTCGACACCCCACTCCGCGAACTGCTGGGCGTCGCTGCGCTCATGGCCGAGCGCGCCGGGAAAGCCCGCGGAATTGCAGGTCTTGGTTCCCGCGCTGGTGTAGATGCCGAGCTTGAGGCCCTTGGCGTGGACGTAGTCGGCAACTGCCTTGATCCCGCCGGGAAAACGCTCGGGGTCGGGTACCAGCTTGCCGTTCGCGTCGCGTTGCGGAAGGGCCCAGCAGTCGTCGAGATTGACGTACTCGTACCCGGCGTCCTTGAGGCCCTTCTCAAGGAAGAGGTCCGCGATCCCCTTGACCATCTCCTCGTCGAACTCGGCCCTGCAGTGGGTGGAGTTCCAGTTGTTGAACCCCATGGGCGGGGTGAGCGCGAGCCCGTCGGGCAGCTTCACGCCGGGGTCGGCGGCGGCCTGGTGAGAGGCGGCCGCCCGGTCGGCGATGTCCCGCGCCGCGGCGGGCGTGGCGAGCCCGGCGGCGCACAGCAGGGCGGCGGTCAGCGATCCGACCACTCTCCGGCGGATGGTGCGGGTGGGGAGATGACGCATCGTTACGTTCCTCCGTACTCGCGAAAGATGGGGGCTTTGCATGTACGTGCCACGCGCGCGTTTACGGTAGGGCTTGTTGGACTGTGTTGGAAGAGGTGCGGTACCCGTTCGATGGCTTGGCGCCGGACCCGTAACGGCGGGTGCATCGGGGGAGTGGGATCCGACGCTCGCGTTCGGTTGTGTTCGGTTGAACCCCTCTGTGGCACGTCTCTTCGCTGCCAGGGGGCGGCCACCCGGCGCACTCGCCGTGGCCCAGAACCTCGGCGCAATACGCGCGGGTGGTTTACCCGGCGTATCCGTCCGGCGATCACACACCGACACCTAGCTTCGCTCTGTAGTCATGTGACTGCGATGAGTGAATGGAGACTGTGGATGCGTTCGACGCGTACGGGGCGACTGGCAGCCCTGGCCTTGACGGCCCTGCGGGCCCGACCTGGGAGAGCCGTGCGGCGGCCCGTCTCCCGCCTGCGAACGGGAGCACTGACCGTGGGACTCGCGCTGGCGGTGTCCGCGCTCGTGCCTTCGGGGTCCGCCGGTGCGGCTGATCAGTATCAGTGGGCCGCGCTGGGTGACTCGTACACCGCCGGCGGGTTCGTCGGAGACCCGCAGCCCCCGCTCGGCAGTGCGTCGCGGGACGGCTGTGACCGCACCACCAACGCCTACCCCGACGTGGTCGAGCGGGAGCTCGACGAGTTCCCGCCGGGCAAGCCCGTCCAACTGACCAACGTCAGCTGCGGCAACGCCGCCATCGCCGACATCGCCGACGCCAAGCAGACGCCGATCAGCCCGGTCCAGCCCCCCGCCGGAGGCTGGCCCGCGGTGGACCCGCAGATCCAGCGAGCGAAACTCAACGACACCACCGACGTCGTCACCATCGGCGTCGGCGGCAACAGCCTGCCCTTCGGCGGCATGCTCCTCAAGTGCCTCGAACTGGGCGCGACGCCCGGCAAGACCTGCCGCGAGCACTACACCAGCCCGCCCGAGGGGGAGGAGAGCATCCAGGACAAGCTCGCCAGGGTCCAGGACGAGTACATCCACATGCTGGCCAAGGCGCACGAGGCCGCACCCAACGCCAAGGTGATCACCGTCGGCTATCCGGCCGTCCTGCCGGACGACGGCAGCGCCTGCAACCGCCTTTCGCTCACCGAACTGGGCGGCATCAAGCACGCCGACGTCGACTGGCTCCGTGACGACGTCCTCAAGTCACTGAACGGCACGATCCAGCGCGTGACGTCGTTCTTCGGTGACCGCTACGTCGACGTCTACTCCTCCAGCGTGGGCCACGATGCCTGCCAACCCGCGGGCACCAAGTGGGTGGAGGGAATCTGCGGCGACGCCGCTGACTACTGGCCGGCCAAGCTCCCCGGCACCGCGCTGAACTGCGGTCTCATCCAGAAGCGTGTCACCCTGGTCCACCCCAACGCCGAAGGCCACGCCAACACCGCCGCCCACGTCGAACGAGCCATCCGCATCGCCCTCCTCGAACGCTGACCCGCAGGCCGAACCGTCCCGGGTGGGGAAAGCTTCGTGGATGTCGTCTGGATGTCGTCGTGGATCTCCCAGCGGATCCTTAGGCGGCCGAACCAGTACGCGTGAGCGAAGGGCCGCTCGACCACCTGGCAAACCTTGCCTGGTCCGGAGCCGTGAGCGACGCCGCGGCGGGCGAGCACGGGCTTGATGCCGGGCTTGATGCCGCGTTTCCACAGCAGGCGGCGGTACTTGTCGAAGTCGCAGCCCCGGTCGGCGTACAGCCGCCGGGGTCTGCGACGGGGTCCGCGACGGGGTCTGTGACGAGGGCTGCCCCGTAGACCCCGGATCGACGGGGCCGCATCCGGCAAGGTGCAGGAGCAGAACCGCAGTTCAACTCACTCTGAAGCGATCAGTAAGCACGTGCGCGCGTGAGCGGGTTCTGTCGGCAACCCCGCAGAGGTCATGGGCGGAGACGAGAGGGATCGAGTCCTGCCCGGTGAGGTGGTCCTCCTCGACACTGAGCTCAACTGGGGGTGCTTACCAGCCCCTGCTCCTGCCATCCGTGCATCGAAACTCGACTCGGCCCGGCCCGGCCACCCTCCGCCCTGGCTCGCCCACCCCACCTGTCGTGGCCGACGCTGCGTCGAGTCGTCAGTGGCGTTTAGTCGTCAGTGGCGTTGACGATGGTACTGATGCGCTCGAGCTTTTCCTGGGCGGTGAGGGCGCCGAGGTTGCCTTCGGCGAGACCGTCGAGGATTCGGCGGACGTTGACGCGTTCGGGGTAGAGGACGGCATCGAGGATGGCGGCTCGCGTGCTGCCATCGCGTATCGCGCCTGGTGCGTACGCACCAGAACACCCCACCGGCTGGTCCCCGTGCACCACGGCAGGACGGCAGCCGGGGACGATGCCCGGGCGGGGGCCGCGAGGGGAGTGTGGGAGGCGCGCGAGAACCGCGCAACCCCCTTGCCTAGCGGTGTCTGGAGTGATCGACAGGTGGCGACAATTCTTTACCGGATCGGACGGTGGGCCTTCAGGCGCCGCCGGCTCGTGAGCGGTCTCTGGCTGGGCGCCCTCGTACTGGCCGCGGTCGCCGCCGCCGTTGCGCCCTCCGGGGAGGAAGAGGACCTCTCCATGCCGGGCACCGAGTCGCAGAGGGCGTTCGACCTGCTGGACGAGCGCTTTCCCCGGAGCAACTCCCAGGGTGCCGAGGCCCGCCTGGTGTTCCGGGCCCCGGACGGGCAGCGCGTGACGGCCAAGGAGTACAGGGCGGCCGTCGAGGAGTCGCTCGGGTCGCTGGACGGGGGCGATCAGGTCGCGTCGACCACCGACCCCTTCGTGACCGGCGGTGTCAGCGACGACAGCACCATCGCCTACTCCACGATCACCTACACCGCGGACGCCGTCGACCTCACCGGGTCCACGAAGAGCGCCCTGGAGGAGGCCGCAGGCCAGTCCCGGGACGCGGGGCTGACCGTGGAGATCGGCGGTTCGGCCCTGGAGTCGGAGGAGTCCCCGGGCGGTACGACCGAGATCATCGGCGTCGCGGTGGCGGCGGTCGTGCTGATCCTCACCCTCGGATCGCTGGTCGCTGCCGGACTGTCGCTGCTGACCGCCGTCGTCGGCGTGGCCATCGCCTTCGGCCTGGTCTCCGCGCTCGCCGTACCGCTGGGCCTGACGTCCACCGTCGCCATCCTGGCCCTGATGCTGGGCCTCGCGGTCGGCATCGACTACGCCCTGTTCATCACCTCACGGTTCCGCGACGAGCTCGCCCGGGGCTGTGCGCCGGACGAGGCCGCGGGCCGGGCGGTGGGCACGGCCGGATCCGCCGTCGTCTTCGCCGGCGCGACCGTCTTCATCGCCCTCATCGGACTCGGCGTCGTCGGAATCCCCGAACTCACCAAGATGGGCATGGGCGGTGCGGGCGCCGTGGCCCTCGCCGTCCTCGTCGCACTGACCCTGGTCCCCGCGCTGTTCGGCTCCTTCGGCCGCCGGATCCTGTCCCGCGCCGTCCGCAAGACCACCCGTGCGGGCACCGGTGGCCCCTGCCCGGTGCCCGCCGAGGCCGGCCGGCCGGGGCTCGGCACCCGGTGGGCACGGTTCGTGCTGCGCCGCCCGCAGGCCGTACTCCTGGTCTCCGTACTGGGTCTCGGCGCTGTCGCCCTGCCCGCGCTGAGCCTCGAACTCGGCCTGCCCGGGGACGAGTCCAAGTCGGTGCAGACCACCGAGCGCCGCGCCTACGACCTGCTGTCGGACGGCTTCGGCCCCGGCTTCAACGGCCCGTTGACCGTCGTCGTGGACACCTCGGGCACGGGGGACACCCGGGCCACCACGGACCTGGCCGTCAAGACCCTGCGGGCGGTGGACGGAGTCGCGTCGGTCGGTGCTCCGGTGTTCAGCGGGACCAAGGACACGGCCGTCCTCACCGCCGTCCCGCGGACCGCGCCGAACAGCGGCGAGACCAAGGAACTGGTGCACGCGATCCGGGGCGCGGTCTCCGGCGTCGAGACCGACACGGGCGCCGCGGTCTTCGTGACCGGCACCACCGCGATGAACATCGACATCTCCGAAGCCATGTCCGACGCCCTGATCCCGTACCTGACGGTGGTCATCGGCCTTGCCGTGCTCCTGCTGGCGGTGGTCTTCCGCTCCCTCCTGGTCCCGGTCAAGGCCGCGCTCGGCTTCCTGCTGTCGGTGGGTGCCGCCTTCGGTGTCCTCGTCGCCGTCTTCCAGTGGGGCTGGGCGGCGGACCTGATCGGCATCGAGCAGACCGGACCGGTGATGTCGCTGATGCCGATCCTCATCATCGGCATCGTGTTCGGCCTCGCCATGGACTACGAGGTCTTCCTCCTCACCCGGATGCGGGAGGCCTACGTCCACGGCGCGTCCCCCGGCGAGGCCATCGTCAGCGGGTTCCGGCACAGCGGACGTGTGGTGGCCGCGGCGGCGATCATCATGATCAGCGTGTTCGCCGGGTTCATCGGGATGAGCAGTCCGACGATCCGGACGATGGGCGTCGGCCTGGCCTCCGCCGTGGCCTTCGACGCCTTCGTGGTCCGGATGGCGATCGCGCCCGCGGTCCTCGCGCTGCTCGGCCACCGGGCCTGGTGGCTGCCCCGTATCCTGAACCGCGTGCTGCCGAACGTGGACATCGAGAACGTGGACATCGAGGGTGACAGGCTGAGCAGGCACGTTCCGGCCTCCGCGGCCGAGTGGGGGCCCGAGCCGGACGTGACGGGGCCGCGGATCCCCGCCGGCCGGCACCGGCACTGAAGCGGCCATGGCGAACACAGGCGGCGGTGGCCGAGGTACGTGGTGGCGCGAGGGCACGATCACGGCGACGGCGTTCGTGCTCTGTCTGCTCGGGGGTGTGCTGCAGGACGACGGCAGCACGCTGGCCGCGCCGCCCGCCGCCGCCTACTTCATCGCCGTGGCGTCCTGTGCCGTGCTGCCCGCACGGCACAGGGCGCCGCTGGCCGCCATGGCGGTGACGACCGCGGCCGGCGTGCTGGTGCCGTTCCTCGGCCTCCTGCTGAGCCCGCTCATCGTGGCCCCCGCCGTGATCACCGCGTACTCGCTCACCCTGCGCACCGAACGGCACGCGGCGAGCGCGGTGTTGCTCACCTCCGCGGCGCTCCTGGTCGCCTTCACCCCCGTGTTCGGCGCCCTGTCGTGGAAGGACGCGAGCAGGATGGGGGCGGTGGCGGCCTTCCCGCTGGTGGCCGGCGTACTCGGACGCTCGGCGCACAACCGGCGGGCCTACCTGGCTGCCGTGGAGGAGCGGGCCCAGCGGGCCGAGGCGAGCCGGGACAGCGAGGCGCGCCGCAGGGTCGCCGAGGAACGCGTGCGCATCGCCCGGGAGTTGCACGACCTCGTGGCCCACCAGATCACCCTCGCCAACGCGCAGGCAACGGTCGCCGCCCACCTCTTCGACACGCGCCCGGAGCAGACCCGCAAGAGCCTGAGGGAGCTCGTCGTCACCACCGGCGACGCGCTCGACGACCTGCGCGCCACGGTCGGCCTGCTGCGTCAGACCGGTGACGCGGCCGAGTCCGCCGAACCGGCGCCGGGGCTGTCCCGGCTGCCCACGCTCCTTGCGTCCTTCCGCCGCGCGGGCCTGGACGTGTCGGTGGACGAGGAGGGCAGGGCCAGGCAGCTGCCGCCGGGAGTGGACCTGACCGCGTACCGCATCGTCCAGGAAGCCCTGACCAATGTGACCAAGCACGCCGGTACCGGCAGCGCCCGGGTGCGGCTCGTCTGGGACCGCGACCGCGTGACCATCACCGTCGCGGACGACGGTGGGAGTACGCGTACGGAGCCGAGGCCGCCCGCGCGATCGACGGCATACACGGGCCCGGGAACGTCCGCGGGATCCACGGCACGTACGGGACCGAGTGCGTCCACGGCGTCGGACCGTCCCCCCGGATACGGTCTGATCGGGATGCGGGAACGCGCCACCGCGGTCGGCGGACAACTCACCGCGGGCAGGCGCGAGGAGGGCGGCTTCCTCGTCCGCGCCCACCTTCCCCTCCCGCCCGATAAGGGCACGGCGCGGCGGACCGACGGGCCAACGACCATAGAGGGAAGCACGACTGACGGAGCGACAGAAGAGGGACGGACCGGCGCGGGACGTACGGGTGACGGAGAGACCGGGGGAGAACTGTGACGCCGCTGCGCGTGCTCCTCGCCGATGACCAGGCCCTGCTGCGCGGCGCCTTCCGGATACTGCTGGACTCCGCCGACGACATCACCGTCGTCGGCGAGGCCGCCGACGGCGGTGAGGCGGTACGGCTCACCCGCGCGCTGCGCCCGGACGTGGTGATCATGGACATCCGCATGCCCGAGGTCGACGGGCTCACCGCCACGTCGGAGATCTGCGCGGACCCGGACCTGCGGGCCAGCCGCATCCTGATCCTCACCACGTACGAGACCGACGAGTACGTCGCCCAGGCGCTGCGCGCGGGGGCCGGCGGCTTCATCGGCAAGGGCATCGGGGCCGAGGACCTGCTGGACGCCGTACGGACGATCGCGGCCGGCGACACCCTGCTGTCCCCGGCCGCGACCCGCTCCTTGGTCGCCCGTTTCCTCGCCACGCCGGACATCACCCCGTCGCACCACCCCGAGCAACTCGCCGTGCTCACCCCGCGCGAACGCGAGATGGTGGGCCTGGTCGCGACCGGGCTGTCCAACCAGGAGATCGCCGAGCGCATGTTCCTCAGTCCCTTCACCGTACGGGCCCACGTGCAGCGCGCCATGACGAAGCTGGAGGCCCGCGACCGGGCGCAACTCGTCGTCATCGCCTACCGGACGGGCCTGGCTCACGCCGCCCCGGACGGCCCGCCGTAGACCGGCACGGGGACCTGTGACGGTCCGACGCGCCGGCCCCGGTTCACGGCAGGGGCGCGAACTCGGGCAGGGCCAGGGCCGAGTGGGCCGGCCGTGCCGGTGCGAAGGGCATGGCGGTGAGGCCACGCAGCCTCGCATCGCGCAACGCCAGGGCCCGCGCCGTGGTGGGGAAGAGCGTGGCGGCGCCGTGGTCGACCAGTGCCTGGTTCATGGCCACGAACGCGCGCGTGTCCCGTTCGTAGGCGGCGAAGGCAGCGGTGTGGTCCCGGTTCGTGGCCAGGGAGCCGGCGAGCACGCAGGCGCCGGCCAGCGCGAGGCTCGAGCCCTGCCCGGTGAGGAACGAGGGCGCGTACGCGGCGTCGCCCACGAGCGCGACGCGGCCGCTGGACCAGTGGGGCATGCGGATCTGCCCGGCCGTGTCGAAGAACAGGTCGTCCGCGTCGCGCAGGGCGTCGAGCATGCGGGGGACCTCCCAGCCCGCCCCCGCGAAGGCCGTGGCGATCACGTCCCGCCGGGCGTCGGGGTTCCTGAGGGCTTCGCGGGGCGGTTCCGGGCTGTGGAAGGTGAGGAAGGCGTGCAACTCGTCCGTGTCCCCGACGGCGTAGAGGGCCGCGGCCTTCCCCGGGGCGTTCCACAGCACGACCTCGTGGGAGAGTCCGAAGGCGTTCGGCATGGTGAAGATGGCGAAGCAGAGGCCGAGGTGGCGGTGGAACTGTTCCTCGGGGCCGAACAGGGACTCCCGGGTCTGCGAGTGCATGCCGTCGGCGCCGACCACCAGGTCGAACGTACGCTGCTGCCCGCCGCGGAACGTGACGTCGACCCCGTGTGCGGACTGGTCGAGGGTGCCGATGGAGTCGCCGAAGAGGAATTCCACGTCGTCGCGGACGGTCGCGTAGAGGATCGCCGCCAGATCGCCACGGCGTACCTCCAGGTCCTGCCCCTGGACACCGCCGGCGACGGCGCTCGGGGAGAGCGAGGCGATGTGCCTGCCGTCGGTGTCCAGGAAGGTGCAGCGCCGCGATTCGATGTGCGCGTCCCGCAGCTGCGGCAGTATCCCCATGCGCCGGACGACCTCGACCGCGGTACCGCGGATGTCGATCGGATAGCCGCCGCCCCGCAGGGCCTCCGCCTTCTCCACCACGGTGACCGCCCACCCGGACCGGCGCAGCCAGTACGCGAGCGCGGGTCCGGAGACGCTGGCCCCGGAGATCAGCACACTGCGCGTCCGGGCGGACCTCGTGGTCGTCGACGGATCGGTGCCGGTAGGGGTACGTGTCATGCCTGGGCTCCCTTTTTCGTGCTGTGGATCTACTTGACGTGGATCTACTTGACGCGGATCTTCGTGACGCGGACAACGAGCAGGGACAGTGCGGCGACGAGGCCGGCGACGGCGAAGCCTGTGACGAAGTCCGATTCGGCGGGCAGGCCCGTCACCGGGTCGGCTCCGGCGGCCAGGATCGCGCCGCCGAGCTGAGCGCCGAGGGCCACGCCGATCACTCGTGTCACGACGAGCAGGCTGGTGGCGATGCCGATGTCCCTCGTCCCGACGGCGGTGGCGGTGCCGGCGAGCAACGCCGTGGTACCGACGCCCGCGGCGAACGCGGTCAGCACCTTCGCGAGGACGAGCTGCCATTCCGCGGTGTGCAGCATCGCAAGGGCGATCAGCGTGAGCGCCGTGACGACCGTGCCCACGACGACCACGGAACGCGGCCCGAATCGCCGCGCCGCGATGCCGCCGACCGAATCGCTCACCGCCCCGGCGACGGCACCGGGCAGCAGGAACAGCCCGATGTCGGTGGTGCCCGCCGCGAAGCCGTACCCGTCGGCCGACACCGCGAACAGCTGCGGGAGCAGGAAGAGCACCATCCCCGAACTGGTGGTGACGACGAGGGTGAGCACGCACGCGTGCCACATCGCGGGCTTGGCCAGCATGCGCAGATCGACCATCGGCGAGAGCGCCCGGCGCTCCACGACGACCCAGCCGGTCGCGAGGCCGGCCACGGTCACCGCGACGGCACCGACCGCGAGCGGCGGCAGGCCTTTGTCCCGCGTCACCGTGACGAGCCCGAGCATGAACGCGAGCAACGTGCCGCTCAGCAGGAGCACCCCGGGCCAGTCGATCCCGCTGTCCGGCCCGACCGGCGGATCGTGCGGCACGAGCCGGACCACGGCCCGCGTCGCCGCGATGACGACGGCCGTCGGTATCGCGAACATCCAGTGCCAGGACAGTCCCTCCGCGACCGGCCCGGCGAACAGCATTCCCACCATGCTGCCGCCCGTGAACAGCGCGACGACCAGCCCGATCGCCGCCTGTGACGCTCCCGCGGGGAGGTGTTTGCGCACCAGGATGAAGGAGAGGGGCAGCGCGCCCACCATGACGCCCTGCAACACCTGGCCGAGCAGCAGCACCGGCAGGTTCGGCGCCAGAGCGGCCAGCAGCCCGCCGGCCGAGACCACGGCCATCAGCCGGACCAGCACCCGCTTCCCGCCGTAGCGGTCACCGAGTTTGCCCGCGACGGGCGTGAGGACCGCGCCGGTGATGAGCAAGGCGTTGCCGATCAGGGCTCCTTCGGCAGGGCTCACCCCCAACTCGCCCTGCAGCAGCGGAAGCGCGGGCTCCACCACGGACTGCAGGGCGCCGAGGGCCAGGGCGAGGATGCCGAGGGCACCGATCGCCGGCCTCCCGACGCGGACCGGGGAAACCACGGCTTCGGACGTGGACGTCCCTTTCGCCATCTGTCGATCACTCCAGACGCAACCAGACACAACCAGAGACAGGGGAACGCGTGAGATGCACGCGCCCCCAACATGTCTCCGCGGCGCCCCGCCCGGCATCGTCCGCCGCCACCGTCTTCGCCTGGTGCGCCCGGACCAGTCCCGCGCACACGCTGGTGCCCGCGCACCACGGGAACGGGCCGCCGCGTGCGCTCGGACCGGCTGTCAGTGCCGGGTGCCACGATGGGGCCCATGGAGATCTTCGAGTGGGGGCCGCTGCTCAAGCGGTGGAGCGAGGAATGGCTGGACGGCCTGGAGGCGGAGGAGCCGGAGGAGTTCGACGAGCTGGACGAGGACCTGGTGCGGGAGCGCTGGCTGGGCTTCGCCCCGGCGACTCCGGCACGGATGACGGCTCTGGAGGAGCGGCTCCGCGGGCTCGGGATCACGGTGGCTCTGCCGCCGTCGCTGCGCTCCTTCCTTGAGACGTCGGACGGTTGGCGACACGCGGGAGGCTTCGTCTACCTGCTGGCGGGGACCGACGACATCACGTCCTACGGAGATCCGTACGAGCTTCGCAAGTTGTACGAGGAGCAGCTCTCCGCGGACCCGACCGACGCCGAGGCGCGGGAGGCCGGCATGTGGAGCCGCGCGCTGCAGCTCGCCGTCGATTCGGACATGACGGACGTCCTGCTCGACCCGGGAGACGTGGACGCCGATGGCGAGTGGGCGGTGTACGTACGGCACGGCTGGAGCGGTGAGCCGCCCGACCGTTACGACTCGTTCCGCGCGTTCATGGAGGACATGTACAAGGAGTTCTACCGTCTGGGCGGTGGCCACGAGGGCTTCGAGACCGAGGTGACACGGGACCTGGACGCCAGGGTGGAGGCCGCCCGACTGGCCTGCCTGAGAGGCGAGGTGGACGAGGCGCTCGCCGTCTTCGTGGAGGCGGCGGAGCTCGGCAGACCGCGAGCGGGCCTGCTGGCCGCGCAGGTGCGGGCGGTGCTTGAGGGGAGCGGCTGGGTACCGGTCGACCCGCGCATGGACGACCCGATGTACGCGGGTGAGGTACTGCCGCTGAAAATCACGGACCACCTGCGGCGACACGGATGGGACGACGGCTTCGTCCTCGGCCCCGTGACCGAGGACTACGAGACGGACAGGGAGCGGGCCGCCGTCGTCCTCGCGGCGATGAGACGGCGCACCTACGAGTACGCCGCGCCGGGTGCGTTCGGGCACGCGGTCACCGAGGCCAGGAAGCTGGCACGCAGAGGCGAGACGGACGCCGCCTGGCGGGTGATCGAAGCGGCCGTCCCGCGGTGGGAGCCGTACAGGGAGGACCACTTGGCCCCGTTCGGCCTGCTCGGGGACCCTGTGCTCGGGCCGGTCGTCACGCCCGAGCGGGGCAGGCAGTTGTTGCGCACGCCCCGGGCGGGCCAGGCGGGGACGATGCCTGAGCCCCTCTCCGGTGCGGAGCCGGTGCGCGACGGGCTGGGTTGGCTGACCGACCGGGACCGACGGGGTGAAGTCCGTACGGAGGGCTACCGGTTCGTCCTGGTCGAGGGCGTTCAGCCGGAGGAACTGGCCGAGCGGTTCGGCACCGGCGCTCCGGGACAGGTGAGCGCCGAGAACGAACTCTGGGACCTGCAGGTCGTGCGGGTCCAGGGAGGCGGTGGCTCCCACGGGCCCCGCGGCCCCCTCGCGCGGATCGGTGCCGTGGACGGCTGGAGCTTCGCCTTCGAGTCGATATTCCGTGCGGCCTTCGACGCGGACCGCCTGACGAGCCCCGGCACCGAACTGTCACGCGGCACCCGCGCCCTCACCGTCTGGTGCGCGCCCGGCCTCTTCCACTTCGCCTGCGCCGAGGACGGCGAGGAGCGGTACGCGTTCACGGTCCACGGGACGGAGAGGCGCGGCCGGGGTGACGTCCCCGCGGCGCTCGCGCCGGACCACCTGTTCCCGGATCCCGCCGGACCCGCGGCCGACCGGTCGGACGAGCGCCGCGCCCTGGACGCGACAGCGGAGACCTTCGGGGTCTCACTGCCCCGATTCGCCCTGAGCCGTGGCAGGTTGCCGACCCTGCGCACCCGGCCGTGGACCGGATCTTCGGGGCCCGAGGGCGGGTACCTGAAGGTGGAGAGCACGCTTCGGTAGAAGGTGGAGGTCGCACCTCGGCTGTGGGGGAGCGGCTAGTTCAGGAGGGGCGGGCGGCGAGTCGAGGGGAGGGCCGGCTTCGCGGAGAGGGCTGCCAAGGACGTGGCTCACCGCCCTTGGTTCTTGACGCCGCCCACCTGTCAGCCCCTTCCCAGGGAGTCTCCTCACCTCGCCCGCCGCCTCACCATCACCCCACCCCCGGCCTGATCCGCCGCGCCAACAGGACCCCGGCCGCCGCCAGCGCCGCGGTCAGCGCGAACGTCGCCGTCAGCGCGGTCGACACCGACGAGCCATGGGCGTCGGAGAACGCGAGCGCCGCGCCGCCGAGGCCGCTGAGGACCGCCACGGCCAGCGTCTGCGCGAGCTGCATCGCGCCGCTGGCCTCGCCCTGCCGGTCGGCCGGGGCCTGTTCCATGGCGTCGGTGGTCGCGGCGTTGAAGGCCACGCCCATGCCGGCACCGCCGATCGCCCAGCCCGCCACGGCCGTCAGCGCGGGCGTCGCGTCGACCAGGACGCCGAGCGCCATCACCACGATGCCGACGAGCAGGACCACGAACCCCGCGGCGATCGGCACCGCCCGTGACCGGCCGCTCCAGCGGCTGTCGGCCCTGCCCTGCCAGGCGGCCCCGAGCACCCACGTGATCGCGCCCGCCGACAGGCCGAGGCCGGCCTCCGTGGCGCTCAACTCGCGCAGCTCGACCAGGCCGAGCGGCAGGAACGCCTCGCTCCCGAAGTACGCGCCGCAGAGCAGGAAGCGCAGCACCACACCGGCCGGCACCCCGCGCCGCGCGCTGAGCGTGCCGGCGGGGGTGACCGAGCGCAGCGCCACGACGGCTGTGGCGCCGCCGGCCAGCACGAGCAGGATCAGCAAGGCCGGCCGGCGCAGTTCGAGGCCGGCCAGGAGAACGCCGGTGCCGGCCGCGAGCAAGACGCTCCGTGCCACCGGAGTGGTCCACCACGGCCCGGTGTCCGCAGGCGAGTCGGCGTCCGCATGTGCAGCCCGCTCGGGCCTGCCCAGGCGGCGCAGTGGAGGCAGCGCGAGCGCCGCGGCCACGGCGACCAGTGGCAGCAGCAGGACGAACACGCCGCGCCAGGAGATGTGGTCGGAGATCAGTGCGGCGATCGTCGGCCCGATCAGGGACGGGACCGTCCAGCCGCCCGACACCAGCGCGAACATCCGGGCGCGCAGCCGCTGCGGATAGGCGAGCGCGATCGCCGTGTACGCGAGGGCCATGACGGCGCCGACACCGAGCCCCTGCAGGAAGCGCCCGGCGAGGAACAGCGGCCAGTCGGGCGCCGACCCGGCCAGCGCACAGCCGACGGCGAAGACGGCGAGGCCGAGGGCCAACGGCCGTGCGGGGCCCCGCCGGTCGGAGGCGCGGCTCGCGGCGACGGTGCCGATGAGGTTGGCCAGCATCAGCGCGGACAGCCCCCATCCGTAGGCGCCGAGGCCGCCGAGCCTCCCCGCGATCTCTGGCAGGACGGTGGCCACGCCCATGGACTCGAAGGCGACGAGCCCCACGGAGAGCACGATGCCCCAGGTCAGGGCCGCGTAGGGGGATCGGAAGACACTCTCGCGCCCGCTGTCACGGGGCGAGCCGGACGGCCCGGGCGACCGGGACGACGTGCTTCCCCCGCGTGCCGCACGGTCGGTGAGCGTGCCGTCGGACGACGACTCCTGCTGGGACAAGGCAGCCCCTCCTTATATTTCGATCCGGATCGGAACGAAACGACATGCTACCTATACTGGCTCCCATGGCAACCCCCGACCCCGAGCCCCGCGCCGCCCGTCCCGCGGGACGCCCGCGCGACACCCGGCTCGACGAGGCGATCCTGACGGCGACGCAGGAACTCCTCGAGTCGGTGGGCTATCCCGGCCTGACGATGGAGGCGGTGGCGCGGCTCGCCGGCACGACCAAGCCGGCCATCCGACGCCGTTGGCCGTCCCGGCAGCACCTCGTCATCGCCGCCCTCGCCGACACGATGGGCACGGCGCCCACGCCCGACACGGGGTGCACGCACTGCGATCTGATCGAAGGCATCGACACCCTCAGCCGCGCCTTCGGCGGCAGCCTCGGCCGACGTACGCTGCCCGCCCTGATGGCCGAACTGGCCGACGACCCCGAGCTGAACCGCGTCTTCACCGAGACGATCTTCCGCCCCAGGAGGGTCACCACCGAGGCGGCCCTGCGGCGCGGCATCGAGCGTGGCGACATCCGTCCCGAGGCCGACATCGACCTGCTCCTGGACATGCTGGGCGCCACCACCTACCACCGGGTCCTCTTCGGGCACCTGCCCGTCACGGACTCCCTCGCCCACGACGTGGTGATGACGGTCATGGGCGGTGCCGCCACGCCGCGTTGGCGCGATCACTACCAGCGCCACCACGAGCCGGCGAAGCCGCGCAGGCGACCGGTGCGGAGCCGCTGACGCCGAACAGCGCGCTCGGCACGGTGTGTTCGACATGGCGTGTACGACGCGGCGTGCTCGACGGCGACGGCCGACGCGCACCGGCCGGGCGGTGTCCCCCGCCCTGGACCGGCTCGCGTCGGCCCGTCAGGGTCCTTCGCGGTCGTGCGGTGCGAGCAGTGCCGCGGCGAGCGTCGGCGCCGGCGACAGGACCGACGTCAGCTTGGTGACGCGCAGCATGCGTAACGTCATCGGGTGGGCGCAGACGATGCGCAGACTGCCTCCTCTGGCCGTCACCCGCCGATGGGCCCGCATCAGCAGCGAGAGCCCGGAGCAGTCGACGAAGTCGACCTGGCTCAGGTCGATGACCACCACCGGCTCCGATCCCGCGGTGACGGTGTCCATCAGCGACACCGTCCGCTGGTAGGCCACGAGGTCGACGTCGCCGTGCAGTTCGATCACTACCGCCTGGTCGAGTCCGTACACGCGCGGAGGCTGCTCGGCGTCCTCACGCGCATATTCACTCAGTTCGTCCTGCCGCATACATCCCCCCAGCGCCGGCGCCGACGCATCCAGGGAGGAGTGCGGCGCAGCGGGTGCCAATCGTCCGAGGCCACCGGGGGCTGGGGCGCCTGTCGGGAAACGCTAGCGGGGTCCGGAGCGCTCTGGAGTGCGGGAACGATTCACGGAAGGCGCGCGCCACACGTTGGGGTGAAGTTACAGCAATCAACTTGACGTGAAGGGGGGTGCCATTGGGATGGGGGACGGGCGTGGTGGGGTGTCCTGGCACCGGCGCGCCGCGGTTGGTTCCCCCTCCATCAGGGCCTGGTTTCCATGGCAGGCTGTTGCGGGCAAGCCACAGGGGGCCAACAGAAGAGGGGGAACCGTGATCGTCTGGATCAACGGCGCGTCCGGTGCGGGAAAGACCAGCGCCGCACGGGAACTGATCGAGCTGATCCCGAACAGCACACTCTTCGACCCCGAGGTCATCGGCGGCACACTGCCCTGTCTGCTGCCGCCCAAGCGCCTCGACGAGGTGAGCGACCACCAGGACCTGCCGATCTGGCGCCGCCTCGTCATCGACACCGCGGCCGCGCTGCACGCCGAGGTGGGCGGTACCCTCGTGGTCCCGATGACGCTGCTGCGCCAGGCGTACCGCGACGAGATCTTCGGCGGTCTCGCCGCGCGCAGGATTCCCGTGCGGCACGTCCTGCTCGCCCCGGACGAAACGATCCTGCGCGAGCGAATATCCGGCCGGCCCGCACCGCAGGACCTGTCCGAAGGAAACACCCGCACCAGACAGTGGTCGTTCGACCGCATCGAGCCGTACCGCACCGCCCGCGCCGACTGGCTCGACGCGGACGCACACCGCATCGACACCAGCGCCCTCACGCCGTACGAGACCGCCGAACTACTGGCCGACGCCGTCCGCACCGAGGCCGCGCCCGTCTGCGACATCGTGCAGACGCCCGAGCCCACCGCCGAGACCCTCGCCGCCGGCGTGCTGCTCTTCGACGAACGGGACCGGGTGCTGCTCGTGGACCCCACGTACAAGGCCGGCTGGGAGTTCCCCGGCGGCGTCGTCGAACCCGGCGAGGCCCCCGCGCGCGCGGGAGTGCGCGAGGTCGCCGAGGAGACCGGCATCCGACTCACCGGGACGCCCGGTCTGCTGGTCGCCGACTGGGAGCCGCCGAACCCGCCCGGCTACGGAGGGATGCGCTTCCTCTTCGACGGCGGGCGGCTCGACAGCGGCGAGGTCCGCATGCTGCTGCCGGGGCCGGAACTGCGCGGCTGGCGCTTCGTCACCGAACAGGAGGCCGCCGACCTGCTGCCCTCCGTGCGCTACGAACGGCTGCGCTGGGCGCTGCGCGCACGGGAGCGCGGGGTCGTGCTCTACCTGGAGGCCGGTGTGCCGCTCGGCGGCTGACCGGCCGCCGGCGGCAAGGCCGACGTGGTGCCGATGGACACCGCACCCGCGCGCGGATGCGGTGTCCACCGGGTCGGTCAGCTCGTCGCGTACTTCTTCAGGAACAGTGCCTCGGCGACCGAGAGACGCTCCAACTCCTCGGGCGACACGCTCTCGTTGACCGCGTGGATCTGGGCCTCCGGCTCGCTCAGGCCGATCAGCAGGATCTCCGCGCGCGAGTAGAGCTCGGAGAGGGTGTTGCACAGCGGGATCGAGCCGCCCTGGCCCGCGTACTGCATCTCCTCGCCCGGGTAGGCCTCGCCCATCGCCTCGGCCATCGCCGCGTACGCCGGGCTCGTGGTGTCCGCACGGAACGGCTGGCCCTGCCCGATCTGCTCCGTGCGCACCTGCGCGCCCCACGGCGTGTGCGCCTCCAGGTGCGCCTGCAGCAGCTTGGTCGCCTCGGCGGCGTCCACGCCCGGCGGCACCCGCAGGCTGATCAGCGCCCGAGCGGCCGCCTGCACCGACGGCGTCGCGCCGACCACCGGCGGGCAGTCGATGCCGAGGACCGTGACGGCGGGGCGCGCCCAGATGCGGTCGGCGACCGTGCCCTCACCGATCAGCCGGACACCGTCAAGGACCTTGGCGTCCTTGCGGAAGTCGCTCTCCTCGTACTGCAGACCGTCCCAGACGGCGTCGCCCGTCAGGCCGTCGACCGTGGTCGAGCCGTCCTCGGCGCGCAGCGAGTCCAGGGTGCGCACCAACGCGGCCAGCGCGTCCGGCGCGGCGCCGCCGAACTGCCCCGAGTGCAGGTTCCCGCCGAGCGTGTCGACACTGACGCGTACGAGAGTCATGCCCCGGAGCGTCGACGTCACCGTCGGCAGCCCCACCCGGAAGTTACCCGCGTCACCGATGACGATCGTGTCGGCCGTCAGCAGCTCGGGGTGTTCCTCCGCGTACCGCTCCAGACCGCCCGTGCCCTGCTCCTCCGAGCCCTCCGCGATCACCTTCACGCTCACCGGTACGCCGCCGTTCGCCTTGAGGGCGCGCAGCGCGAGCAGGTGCATGATCACGCCGCCCTTGCAGTCGGCGCTGCCCCGGCCGTACCAGCGGCCGTCGCGCTCGGTCAGCTCGAAGGGCGGCGTGGTCCACGCGGCCTCGTCCAGCGGCGGCTGCACGTCGTAGTGCGCGTACAGCAGGACCGTCGGCGCTCCCTCGGGGCCCGGCAGGAAGCCGTACACCGACTGCGTGCCGTCCGGGGTGTCGAGCAGCGCGACGTCCTGGAAGCCCTCGGCCCGCAGCGCGTCCGCCACCCAGCCGGCGGCCGCCTCGCTCTCGCTCTTGGGGAACTGCTCGAAGTCCGCCACCGACTTGAAGGCCACCAGTTCGGTGAGCTCCGCCTTCGCCTTCGGCATCAGCGAGGCGACGGTCTCGGCGATCGGATCCGGCGACATGGGCACGCTCCTCGTGGGTGCGACGTTGTTACGTGTAGGTGCAAGTGATCCTCCCACAGGAGGGACGCTCGGGCCTGCGCCGTAGGATGCCTGAGGACAGCGCGGCCAACAGCGGGATCAGGAGCGGTACACCAACGTGAGCAGCGAGAACTCAGCGGACGACACCCGGTACGTGTGGGACGTCGTCGTGGTCGGAGCCGGCCCCGCGGGGGCCTCGGCGGCCTACGCGGCAGCGGTCGCGGGACGCAGTGTGCTCCTCCTTGAGAAAGCCGAACTTCCTCGCTACAAGACGTGCGGCGGCGGCATCATCGGCCCCACCCGCGACTCTCTGCCGCCCGGCTTCGAGCTGCCTTTCCAGGACCGGGTGCACGCGGTGACGTTCTCCCTGGACGGCAAGTTCAGCCGTACCCGCCGCTCCCGGCAGATGCTCTTCGGGCTCATCAACCGTCCCGAGTTCGACCAGCAGCTCGTCGAGCACGCACAGAAGGCGGGCGCCGAGCTGCGCACCGGCGTCACGGTCGCACGCGTGGAGCAGCACGGCTCCGAGGTGCCCGACCGGCGCACGGTCGCCGTCGTGCTGCAGGGCGGCGAGACCGTCCTGGCCCGCGCGGTGGTGGGCGCCGACGGCAGCGCCAGCCGCATAGGAGCACACGTCGGGGTCAAGCTCGACCAGGTCGACCTGGGCCTGGAGGCCGAGATCCCGGTGCCGGAGACCGTCGCCGAGGACTGGGCGGGCCGGGTCCTGATCGACTGGGGTCCCATGCCGGGCAGTTACGGATGGGTCTTCCCCAAGGGCGACACCCTCACCGTCGGTGTGATCTCCGCGCGCGGCGAAGGCGCGGCCACCAAGCGGTACTTGGAGGACTTCATCGCCCGGCTCGGCCTCGCCGGCTTCGAGCCCAGCATCTCCTCCGGACACCTGACGCGCTGCCGCAGCGACGACTCGCCGCTCTCCCGCGGCCGGGTCCTGGTCTGTGGCGACGCCGCGGGACTCCTGGAGCCGTGGACCCGCGAGGGCATCTCCTTCGCGCTGCGCTCCGGCCGGCTCGCGGGGGAGTGGGCGGTACGGGTCGCCGAGTCGCACGACGCGGTGGACGCCCGCCGCCAGGCCCTGAACTACGCCTTCGCCATCAAGGCGGGGCTCGGCGTGGAGATGAGTGTGGGGCGCCGCATGCTCCAGCTCTTCGAACGCCGCCCCGGCGCGCTGCACGCGGCGCTCACGGGCTTCCGTCCCGCGTGGAACGCGTTCGCGAAGATCACGCGGGGTTCCTCGACCCTCGGCGAACTGGTGCGCACGCACCCGATGGTCGGCCGCGCCCTGCAGGCACTGGACCGCTAGGGCCTGTGCCGCAGCCGCGTCTGCCTCGCACACCGGCCGTCCGCCGGTCCTGAGGACCGGCCGCCCCTACTTCCGCTTCTGCCGCTGCTTCTGCACGGTGATGCGGAAGACGGGGTGGTCGGCCGCGGCCGCCACGATCTCCTCGTCGGAGGAGTCGGCGGTCACGCCCTTGAAGTACTGGTTGACCTCCCAGCCCCACTTCTGCAGATAGCCGCGCAGCAGCGGCAGCTTCTCCGCGTCGGGCACCTCCACGGCGGTGAACTCCCGCACCTTGCGCCCCACCCGCAACTCCCCGCCACCGGCCACGCGCATGTTGCGCACCCACTGGGAGTGCCCGCGCGCCGACACGAGGTACTGGCCGTGGTCACTGCCGTGCGTGTACGGGTTGACGGGGACGCGCTGCATCTTGCCGCTCTTGCGACCCCGCACGGAGAGCTCGGCGCTGCCCATCAGGCTGACACCGTGCCGCGCCATCCAGCCGACCACGCTGTTGAAGCGGACGGTCAGTCGGCTGCCCTCAAGGTAGTAGGGGGAAGCGGTGGTCAGGGTGGAGGTCGGGGTCGGGGTCGGGGCGGCGGATGACGTGGACATGGGGCCCTCCTGCGGTGGGAGCGGTGCCGGCGCGGAGTCGGGATGAGAGTCCGCGTGGATCACAATTCCGAGAGCACTGCTCTCGCTTGAGAGCAGTGTGCACGAGATCGGTGCGCCATAGCAAGAGCACTGCTCTCGAAAATGTCTGTCGCTCTCGAAAGTGTTCGCCGCTCTCGATTGTGTGCACCGCTCCGAACCCGTGGCACACTGGTCGTATGAGCCGCCCCAGCGCCACCACCAGCGCTACCAAAGGAGCCCGGGCCCGCGCCCGCGAGGAAGTCACCGCCGCGATCAAGGACGAAGCGCGCAGGCAGCTCGCGGTCGACGGCGCGGCCAAGCTCTCGCTGCGCGCCGTCGCCCGTGAACTCGGCATGGTCTCGTCCGCGCTCTACCGCTACTTCCCCAGCCGCGACGACCTGCTGACCGCGTTGATCATCGACGCGTACGACTCCCTCGGTGGCGTGGCGGAGGCCGCGCACGCGGAGGTCGCCGGGCAGGAGCCGGTACGGCGGTGGGTGGTGGTGTGTGCAGCGGTGCGTTCCTGGGCGCTGGCCCATCCGCACGAGTACGCGCTCATCTACGGCTCGCCCGTACCCGGTTACAGTGCGCCCGACTCGACGGTCCGGGCCGCCGCGCGCGTGGGGCTGTTGCTGATCGGGATCGTGCGCGATGCCCACCAGGGGCGGGGCGTCGCCGTCCAGCCCCTGCCGGGGGAGCTGCGCACCGAGGGCGAGCGGCTCGCGGCGGACTTGGCGCCCGATCTGCCGGCCGCGGCGATCACGGCGATGGTCGCGGCGTGGGCGCAGCTGTTCGGGCTCGTGGGCTTCGAGGTGTTCGGGCAGTTCAACCGCCTGGTCGAGGACCGTGAGGCGTTCTTCTCGCACGCGGTCACCCAGCTCGCCCACGGGGTGGGGCTGCTGCCGCATGGCTGAAGCACCGCAGGCTGACGGGCTGACGGGCTGACGGGCTGACGGGCGGAAGGGGTGCAGGGGTGCGGGGCCGAGGTGGTCGAGGCCCGCGGGGCGTAGGGGAGCGCACGGTCTCTACTCCCGCGGGAGTACGCGTGATCGCCACGTCTGTCGGACGCCCGCGGGAGGAGGCGCGGTCTAGCGTGAACGCCATGGACGAGCAGCGTGAACGCAGGTCCGGCGGTCCGCCCCTGCCCTGGGGCGGACCGCCGATGTGGCGGCAGGGGCCGCCCTGGTGGAACGCGGGGACACCGGAGCGGGCGGCCCGTCGGCTGCCCTGGCCCACGACGTTCCTGCTCACCGCGTTCGTGCAGATCGGTTCCGGTTTCGCCGGGCACGCTCAGCCCGGCCGCGAAACGCTGAGCCCGCTCGCGCGGGTGCTGCTGTTCCTGGCCACGGCGGTCCTGCTGTGGCGCCACCGTCACCCCGTGCCGGTCGTGTGCGCGACCGCCGGGCTCACGCTGATCTACCTCGGTGCCGGATTCCCGTACGGACCCGTCTTCCTGGCGGTCGCCGTGGGCTGCTTCGCCGCCATCGTCGCGGGGCACCGGCACGCTGCGTGGGCAGCCGTCGGCGGGCTCTGGGCCGGGCATCTGCTGATCGCGCACTGGCTCTACCGCTGGCTGCCGCCGGGTGACGACGGAGCCCGCCCCTGGAGCGAGGAGATCGTGGTCGCCGTGTGGGTCGTCGCGATCGTCGCGGTCTCCGAACTCGGCCGCGTACGCCGTGAACAGTGGGCGAAGGAGCGCGCCGAGCGGGCGCGGGCCGCCGAGCGGCGCGCGGACGAGGAGCGGCTGCGGATGGCGCGGGAACTGCACGACGTCCTCGCGCACAGCATCTCCGTCATCAACGTCCAGGCGGGCGTCGGTCTCGCCCTCCTCGACTCCGACCCCGAACAGGCCCGTACCGCGCTGACCACCATCAAGGCCGCGAGCAAAGAGGCGCTGGGGGAGGTGCGCCAGGTCCTCGGCACGCTGCGCGCCCCCGGCGCCGCGCCCAGAGCCCCCGCGCCGGGCCTTGACCGCCTGCCCGAACTCGTCGAGCAGGCAAGGAGCGCCGGTCTGACGGTCGAGGTCACCACTGAGGGCGGCGCCCGCGTGAGGCTGCCGCCCGGCACGGACCTCGCCGCCTTCCGCATCGTCCAGGAAGCGCTGACGAACGTCGTGCGGCACTCGGGTTCGCGCCACGCGCGCGTGCTCATCCGCCAGGAGAAGGCCGCGCTCACCCTGCGCGTCGACGACGACGGGCCCGCCACCGGCGCCGACGCGGGCGGCAGCGGCAACGGACTCGCCGGGATGCGGGAGCGCGCCGCCGCCCTTGATGGCACGATCGAGGCGGGCCCGCGTCCGGACGGCGGCTTCCGCGTGACCGCCGTACTGCCGCTGCCGGCGGGCCGGGATCCCAAGGCCCGCACCGTACTTCGGGAGGACCAGTGATCCGCGTACTGCTCGCCGACGACCAGTCCCTGGTCAGGGCCGGCTTCAAGGCGCTGCTCGACGCGCAGCCCGACATCGAGGTCGCGGGGGAGGCCGCGGACGGCGAAGAGGCCGTGCGGACGGTGCGCGAACTGCGCCCCGACGTCGTCCTGATGGACATCCGCATGCCGCTGCTCGACGGGCTGGCCGCCACCCGCCGGATCACCGACGAGCCCGGTCTTGACGGCGTGAAGGTGGTCATGCTGACCACCTTCGAACTCGACGAGTACGTCTTCGAGGCGATCCGGTCCGGTGCGTCGGGGTTCCTCGTCAAGGACACCGAGCCCGAGGAACTGCTGCGTGCCGTCCGGGCGGTGGTCGAGGGTGACGCGCTGCTCTCGCCCGGGGTCACGCGCCGCCTCATCGCCGAGTTCGCGGCCCGTTCCAAGGAGCCCGCGGCCGCCGACGCCCTCGGCGGGCTGACCGAGCGTGAGCGGGAGGTGATGGCCTTGGTCGGCATCGGCCTCTCGAACGAGGAGATCGCCCGCCGTCTGGTGGTCAGCCCGCTCACCGCCAAGACGCACGTCAGCAGGACCATGGTGAAGCTGGCCGCCCGGGACCGCGCCCAACTGGTCGTCCTCGCCTACGAGTCGGGCCTCGTCCGGCCGGGCTGGCTCGGCTGACACGACCTGCGCGGTGCGTGCCGGTGGCGTACGAGGACGGGGAGGGCGACCAGGCGCCGGGAGCAGGGGGGCGGGGAGCCGTGGGCGGTCGTGCCCCGCTGCCGCGGCCCGCCCAAATTGAATGCAGGCGCATTTAATGACGATGCAAGTAATTGGGGAAACTCTGCTACGGTGCGGTGTCATGGCGGCGAAGACGGCCGAGCAAGGGCTCGTGGACCAATGGCGTGACATCCTCGCGGTGCACGCGCGCACCCTGTGCGAGCTCGACCGTGAGCTGCATCCGCACGGGCTCGGGGCGAGCGACTTCGAGGTGCTCGACGTACTGGCCGAGGGATCGTCGGACGACGGCGGCTGCACGTTCCGCGTGCAGGAGATCTCCGCACAGGTCCACCTGAGCCAGAGCGCCCTCTCCCGCCTCATCGGGCGGCTGGAGAAGGACGGGCTCGTGGAGCGCGGGATGTGCAGCGAGGACCGGCGAGGCGTGCGCGTCTCCCTCACCGACAAGGGTCGCACCCTCCACCGCGACGTACGGCCCCTGCAGCGGGCGGTCCTCCAGCGGATGCTCGGCGGCTCCGCGAGCTGAACGGTCAGCTCATGACGATGGTGGACTTCTCCCGCCAGAGTCCCGCCAGTGACCGCTCGCCCGTCACTTGGGGGAAGGGAAGCCGGTTCCACAGCGCCAGATAGAGCCGCCCCGCGGGCCCCGACACCTCGCAGTCGGCGGGCGCCGTCGTGCCGCGCTCCGTGACCGGCGGCCCGTCGGAGAGGCGTATCGTCCAACTCCGTTCGTCCGGCGTGTCCGTGGCCCGCACCCGCAGCACGCGCGGTACGTCGCTGCGGACCCGGCTCTTCTCGCGCGCGTGGAAGCCGAGCAGCAGCTCCTCGATCCCGTCCACGGCGAACGGCACGTCGACCGGTGACAGCGCACCCCCGCGTGCGGACTCCGCGTCCACCCGGTGGACGGCCGTCTCGTTCGCCTGCCGCCGGGCCCAGAAGGCCAGCGGGGAAGGTGCGGGCAGGAACGCCCAGCACTTCGCGTCGGGCGGTGTCGTGCTCAGCGTCGCGACGAGCGTGGCGTGCCCCTCGCGGAACCACTCGACGAGCGCCTCCCCGTCCAGGTCGGGGAGTTCGCCGCCCAGCCGGTAGGAGGTGCGCCGCTCGGCCACGAACGCGGCGGCCCAGCGGTGCACCATCCCCGTGTGCCGCAGCAGGTCCCGCACCTGCCAGTCGGGGCAGGTGGGCACCTTGGTGTCGGTCCCGGCCTCCGCCGCGGCCCGGGCCAGCAACCGGCCCTCGCGGTCCACCACTTGGATGTGCTCGGAAATATTCATGCGGCAAGTGTGTCGGACCCGGCGCGTTCGAACCGGGCTGTCGGGGCGATGGGAGGGCGATTCCCGTGTCCCCTACGGCCCTTACGGCGTCGTGCGCCCCCGCCGCCTCCGTACACGCTCTACGGCTCCGTAGGCTCCGTACGTCCCCCGCGTTCCGTGTGCCGGGTCGCGAGGCCGATGACCGAGGCGACCGCGGCGAGCAGGGCGACGCTCGTGAGTGCGGCGGGCAGCGAGTACCAGTCCGCCATGAAGCCGATCAGCGGCGGCCCCACCAGCATGCCGCCGTAGCCGAGCGTCGACGCGGCGGCGACCCCGCCGGGACCGGCGAGCGCGCCCGCCCGCTCGACCGCCACGGGGAAGATGTTGGCGAGCCCGAGACCGGTCACGGCGAACCCGGCCAGGGCGAGTGCGGTCGACGGGGCGAGCGCGCCGAGCAGCATCCCGACGCACGCCGTGGCGCCGCCGCCGACCACGGTGCGGGTCCTGCCGAGCCGTTCGAGGAGCGTGGTGCCGGAGAGCCGGCCGATCGTCATGGCGAAGGCGAAGCACGAGTAGCCCGCCGCGGCGACGCCCGGGTGCGCGTGCAGGTCCTCCTCCAGGTGCAGGGGTCCCCAGTCCGCGATGGCGCCCTCGCCGTACGCGGTGCACAGCGCGATGAGCCCGAAGACCATCACGAGGCCACGGGTACGGCGGTCCATGCGCGCCGAGCGGCCGTCCTCGGGGGAGGGGGTGCCGGGGGCCGGGCCGGCCGAGCCGCGGAGCCCGGCTGCGGCCCCGTACCGCAGCAGGGCAGGCGCCGCCGCCGCGGTGACCGCCAGGCCGACGACGGTGATGCCGAGCAGATGGCGGGTGGGGGAGAGGTGCCCCGCGACCAGGCCGCCGAGGCCCGCGCCGAGCATGCCGCCCAGGCTGAACGCCGCGTGGAAGCTGGGCATCACCGGCCGCCGCAGCGCGTGGACGAGATCCACGGCGGCACTGTTCATCGCGACGCTGATGCCGCCGTACGCGGCCCCGAAGAAGAGCAGCACGAGCCCCAGCACGAGGACGGAGCTCGTCAGCGGCGGCAGCGCGACGCTCAGCGGCAGCGCCACCGCGCAGGCCACGGTCATCGGAATGCTGCCGTAGCGCCTGCAGAGGCGACCGGTCAGCGTCATGGTGATCACCGCGCCCGCCGAGACGGCGAGCAGCGCGAGCCCCAGCCGGCCCGCCGACGCGCCCGTCTGCTCCTTGATGGCGGGGATGCGGACGACCCAGCCGGCGAAGACGAAGCCGTCGAGGGCGAAGAAGACGGTGAGGGCGATCCGCAGGCGGCGGAGGTCCGGTCCGGTGGGCCGCGGCGCTGCGGTCCCGATTTTGTTTAGTAGCGGCACAAAGTCAGACTAGGGGTGGGTACGGGCGACGTTCAAGGCGGTGGTGAGTGGCGTACGGCACCGGTGCGGGCCGCGTCCGGGACGGGCGGGCGCGACACGCACGACGGAGACAGGGGCCGTCCCTGACGGGTGGGAGCGACGCGCGCGACGGTTGTGGGGGAGGAACGGGCGGATGACGGCTGAACGGCGAGGCCGTGTACGGATCATGGGAGACTCGCCTTCATGAACGGCAAGGCTGACCCCCGTGCCGAGGGGGAAGTGACCACGCGTACCCGCCTGGAGCGAGGGCGCGGCGCGCTGGGCCCCGCACTCGAACTGGTCCACACCGGGCGCGCCCCCACCCGTGCCGTGCTCACCGCGGAGCTCGGCGTCACCCGCGCCACGGCGGGCGCCGTCGCCGCCGAGCTCGAGGCGCTCGGGCTGATCAGGATCGACGCGAAGCCCAGCGCTGCCGCCGGGTCGCAGGGCCGGCCCTCCCATCGGCTCTCCGTCGCGGCGGAGGGGCCCGTGGCACTCGCCGCCCAGGTGCACGCCGACGGTTTCCGTGCCGCGCTGGTCGGGATCGGCGGCACCCTCGTGGCGACCGCGCCCGGCTGCGAGGTCGTCGACGCCGACCCGGCGCAGGTGCTCGGGGCGGTCGTCGACGCGGGCGCCCGCCTCCTGCGCGAGACGGGCCGCCGCTGCGTCGGCGCGGGGCTCGCCGTGCCGTCCGCGGTCGCCGAACCCGAGGGCACCGCCCTCAACCCGCTGCACCTGGCCTGGCCCGCGGGCGCGCAGGTCCGCGAGATCTTCGCCGACTGCGTACGGGAGGCGGGCATCGCGGGGCCGGCCTTCGCGGGCAACGACGTGAACCTCGCGGCGCTGGCCGAGCACCGCCACGGCGCGGGCCGGGGCGCCCGTGACCTGCTGTGCGTGGCGACCGGCCACCGTGGCGTCGGCGGTGCCCTCGTCCTCGATGGCCGTCTGCACACCGGGAGTTCGGGCCTCGCCCTGGAGGTGGGTCACCTCACCGTCAACTCCGAGGGGCGCCCCTGCTACTGCGGCAGCCGCGGCTGTCTGGACGTCGAGACCGACCCGCTGGCCTTTCTGACGGAGGCGGGCCGTGAGCCGGGTCCTGAGGGGCTGCTCGTGCAGGCCCGCGCACTCCTGCGCGACCAGTACGGCGATCCGGCGGTGCGCTCCGCCGCCGAGGCCCTGATCGACCGGCTCGGTCTGGGGCTCGCGGGCCTGGTCAACATCCTCAACCCCGACCGCATCATCCTGGGCGGGCTGCACCGCGCCCTTCTGGAGGCGGACCCCGAGCGGCTGCGCGCCGTCGTCGCCGACCGGAGCCTGTGGGGCCGTAGCGGCGGCGTGCCGATCCTGGCCTGCACGCTGGACCACAACAGCCTGGTGGGGGCCGCCGAGCTGGCCTGGCAGCCAGTGCTCGACGACCCCCTCGGGGCGCTGGGGTAAACGCGGGTCAGCGGGTCAACTGGTCAGCAGCTGGTCAGCTGGAGGGTGAGTCAGCGGGTCAGGCGGGCTGCGGCACCTCGTCCGCGGCCTCGCTCGTGGCCGGGGCCGGCGTGGTGAGGCCGGTGGCCGAGGCCCGTCGGCGCAGCAGGTCCGGCAGCAGGGAGAGCAGGCCGAGCACGGCCAGGCCCGCGCCTGTCCACAGAGGCGCCCGCAGCCCGAAGGTGTCGATGGCGGGGCCGCCGACGGACGTGGCGATGATGATGCCCAGCGTGATGAACGACGAGTGGACGGTGTTCACGAGTGGGCGCGCATTGCCGACGCGCTGGACGCGGGTGACCAGGGCCGGGTTCATGGTGACGCCGACCAGGCCGATGCCGAGCATGAACACCACGGCGGGAACGGTCAGTTGGGCGAAGGCGGCGAAGCCTGCGAGGAAGGCCAGGTTCAGTGCGAGGCCGACCACGAGCACCGGCAGGGTGCGACGGTCGGCGAACCTTCCGACGACGGTGTTGCCGATGACGGTGGCGGCGCCGTACGCGACGAGGAGCAGCGGGACGGTCCCGGTGGAGAAGCCCGTGAGCTCGGTGAGGATCGGGTTGAGGTAGCTGAAGGCGGAGAAGGTCGCGCCGATCACGAAGGTGCTGGTGGTGAGGGTGAGCCAGAGACGGGGGTTGCGGAAGGCGCCGAGCTCCTGGCGGAGCCCGCCGTTCTCCTCACTCTCGCCGTCGGTGCTCGGCACGCCGACGAGCGTGGCCGCGACGGCGAGCAGGGTCAGGACGGTGATGGCCCAGAACGCGGCGCGCCAGCCCAGGTGTTCACCGACGACCGTCGCGAACGGGAGCCCGAGCAGCGTGCCCAGCATCAGCCCGTTGAGTGCCACCGCGACGGCACGGCCGCGTACTTCGGGCCGGGTGATGCGTGAGGCCAGCGAGATGGAGACGCCGAAGAAGGCCTGCGACGCGATGCCGGTGAGTACCCGGGCGACCAGCATGGTGCGGTAGTCGGGGGCGACGGCGGCGAGGACGTTGCCTGTCAGAAAGATGCCGAACAGCAGTATCAGGGCGGACTTCTGACGCATCTTCAGCACGGCGACCGTGAGGAAGGGGCCGCCGAGGGCCATCGCCGCGGCGAAGGCGGTGATGAGATAGCCGATCTCGGGGATCGTGGCGTCCAGGCCGTCGGCCATCTGCGGCATCAGTCCTGCGACCACGAACTCACTGGTCACCATGGCGAAGATGCCGAGGGCCAGTACGTATACGGCGCGAGGCATGGCGGGATACTCCTGTCGGTCGGATGTCGGTCGGATGTCGGTCACATGTTTTGGACAGATCAGTACAGAAATAAGGCGTCGCGGAGTGCGGCGAGGCGGCGCAGGGGGAGAGGGCGTGCCGGCGTCGGTAGTCCCGGCGTCGGTAGTCCCGGGGGCTACCGGACCGTCAGTGCGTCCAGGGCGGTGTCGGCGACGCCCTGCAGCTCCGCTCGGTCGGCACCCCCCTGCGCGGAGACCCGCATGCCGCCGATGACCGCGTTCACGTACCGGGCGAGCGTGTCCGCGTCCCGCTGGGACGTGATGTCGCCGTCCAGCTGGCCGGCCCGGATCGTGGTACGCAGGGCGGTGAGGCGCGTCTCCAGGTCGCGCTCCAGCATCCCGGCGGCCTCGGGGTCGCGCCCGGCCAGCTCGACCGTCGTGTTCACGGTGAGGCAGCCGATGCTGCGGCCGCCCTCGCGCTGCTCGAACTCCCCGTCGATGACCCGGGCGAGTAGTGCGCGCAGGCGCTCCGAGGCCGGCCGCTCCACGTCGTCGAGGATCTCCATCTGGGTGGCGTTCATGCTGTTCATGTACCGGGTCAGGGCCCGCTGGAACAGGTCGTGCTTGCTGGTGAACGTGTTGTAGATGCTGCTGCGGCCCAGGCCGGTGGCGTCGCACAGGTCCTGGGTCGAGGTGGCCTCGTAGCCGTTCGCCCAGAAGGCGTGCATCGCCGCGTCCAGGGCCCGCTCCTCGTCGAAACTCCGCGGTCGGGCCATGCGCAGACCGTACACGTTTTGGAACGCGCGGTGCAATACGTGGCTGGGGAGTCCGCCGAGTCGCTCAGGCCCACTCCACCCCGAAGGCCCGCCCCGGATTCGCCGTCAGGATCCGCTCCACCAGGTCCTCGCCCACGGCGTGCACGAGACGTGGGCGCACCCGGCGCAGGAGGTGCGGCATCCCGGGGCCGCCGTGCACCGATCGCGCCGCCGCAGTCGTCGTGTCGCCGCCCAGGAGGAGCCGGTCACCGAAGCCCGCATCCGCCAGGGCGCGCACCGCGTCCGGCATGCGCCAGTCCGTGGCGTGGTGGGCGCGCGAAGGGCCGTCGAGGGCCAGGAACGCGCCCGCCCCGGCGGCCTCCAGGTGGGCGGTGAGGTCGGGGGACCGGTTGAGGTGGCCGAGGATCACCCGGTGCGGCGGCACGCCCGACTCGCCGCAGAGCAGGTCGAGTACGTCCGGCGCGCCCGTGCCCAGTTCCAGGTGCACGGCGATCGGCGCGCCCGTCGCCCGGTGCGCCTCGGCCGCGGCCCTCATCGTCCAGCGCGCGTGGGCGTCCAGTCCATGGAACCCGCCCGCGACCTTGATCAGTCCGGCCCGTGCGCCGGACGCTCCGATGCCCTCGGTGAGTTCGCGCACGAAGAGGTCGGCGAGGCCGTCCGCGCGGAGCCGGTCGAGGAACTCCGGTGTGTAGTGCACCGCCTGGTGCAGTCCCGTCGCTGCCACGAGCGGCATGCCGGCCGCCCTGGACAGGCCCGGCAGGTGCGCGGCGTGCCGCCCCATCCCGTGGGGCGTCCACTGCACGACGCTCCGCCCGCCCGCGGCCCGGAACGCCGCGAGTTCGTCGGCCGCGTGTCGTGCGGAATCCAGCTCCTGGCCCGGCAGTCGAGGGCTGCGCAGGAAGAGGTGGTCGTGCGCGTCGCACACGCCGAGGCCGGCCGGATCGATGTCTCCGAGGACCGTGCGGACCGTGTGTCCGGCGGGCGCGTTCACCACTGCCGTCCGCGCGGCAGCTTCTCGCGCTCGGGCGTCGAGAGGTGCAGCACGTGAAAGATGTCACCGACGCCCTGCGGCGCCCCGTGCTCCCAGAGCGAGAAATGCACCGCCTCCCAGGTGCGCGGGTCGACAGCGGTCAGCGCGCTCACCGCACCCTCCTTTCGTACCAACGCGTCTGCCTCCTCGGCCAGTTCGGCCGCCAGCTCCGGCAGGCGCGTGGACTCGGGTATCCGCTGCAGGCGGCGCACGGCCGTCCTCGGTGCGGCGGTGGCGGGAGTGCCCTCCTCGTACGCGAGGACCGTCCAGTGCTGCACCACCGGCCGCCCGAAGTCGTCGACGAGGCCTTGGAAGCCGGGCCCCCAGAGGAAGGAGTTCATTCCCTCGTCGGTGTTCCAGAGGTAGAACGGCGCGTACTGGTTCACGGGCGAGCCGTCCCTGCCGCGCTCCCGCATCAGGTAGGCCTTGAACCCGAGGCCGGGAAAGGCGTCCAGGAGGTGGCCCTTGGACTCGACGCGGTGGCGGATGACGCCCATGTCGTAGTCGGCGGGCAGAGTGACCTCGTACTGCTTCGCGTGCATCGCGTACTCCCTTGGTGGCAGGCTCAGTTGGGGCGGGACTCGGGGTCGGCGCCCAGGTCGGCGTCGACGAGCGGGCCCCAGTCGGCGGTGGTGCCGTCGGCGGCGGCCTCGACCACGGCCAGGTGCGTCATGAACGTCCGCGGCCCCGCGCCGTGCCAGTGCGCCTCGCCCGGCTCGATCCAGACGGTGTCGCCCGCCCTGATCGTCTCGACCGGGCCGCCCGCACGCCGCACGAGACCTTCGCCCTCCGTGACGTGCAGGACCTGGCCGTGCGGGTGGCGGTGCCAGGCGGTGCGGGCGCCCGGCGCGAAGTGCACGCTGAACATCCGCAGCCGGGAGGGAGATGCCGGTGCGGCGATCTCGTCGAGCCAGACGGTGCCGGTGAAGTGCTCGGCCGGGCCCTGACGGCTGTCGGGCCGGTTCCGGGTGATGTGCACGTACGGATCCTTACTCGGTGGCGGTGCGAGGTTCGGTCGATGGTGGTGCGCGCTTTCCGCGCTCGCCGCGCTCACCATGGCTACGGGGGCAGGGTCAGGCGCCGGTGGCGGCAGGGGGCGTCGTGCGCGCGGCGGACAACAGGGCGAGCAGGCCGCGCACCGCCGTGTCGAACGCGGCGGGCGCACCCGACGAGCGGGCCAGGACGTAGCCGCCCTGCACCGTGGCGACGACCGCCGACGCGATCTCCTGCGGATCGAGCGCGGGCACGAACTCGCCCCGGGAGCGGCCCTCTTCGACGATGGCGGCGAGCCGGTCGCGCAGCCAGTCGAGGGTCTCGGTCACGGGTGCGCGCAGCTCGTCGCTCGCGATGACGTCCGGGTCCATCGTGAGCCGCCCGACCGGGCAGCCCTTCAACACGTCGCGCTCGCGCAGCAGGTAGGCCTCGATGCGCGCGTACGGCGATCCCGTGCCGCCAAGGACGGCCTCGGCGGTGGCCCGCATCTCCTCGGCGGTGCGCCGGATCGCGGCGAGCGCGAGGTCGGGTTTCCCGGCGAAGTGGTGGTACATGCTGCCCTGTCCGGCGCCCGCGTGCTGCTGGATGGCCTTGGGGCTCGTGCCGACATATCCCCGCTCCCACAGCAGTTCGCGGGTGGACTCGATCAGGCGCTCCGGAGTGGTCATGAGACCACTGTACATACTAGTAGGTACAGCAGTCGACAGGGGGACGGGTGAAGAGGGAGCAGCCGGGTCCGCCGTACGTACTCCCGTGGTGGTACACACGGTGCCGCTGGCCGTACGACGACGTGGGGGCACCCCCGGGGCGAGGTTGGAGGCATCGCAGAAATCGCTCCGGAGGAGATGAGTTCAGATGCAGACCCTGGCGCACTGGGACGGCGGGCCCGGCCCGTGGATCCTGTTCTTCCCGCTGGTCTGGGCGGCCGTCGTCATCGGCGTCGTCACCCTGCTCCGCCGCACGGTGTGGCGCGGGCGACGCGGCCCGTTCCGCGCTGTGGGCGGCCCTCACGGTCCCCACGACAGCACCGGCCGCCCCGGCATCGACGAGAAGTCGCCCATCGCCGTGCTCGGCCGGCGCTTCGCCTCGGGGGAGATCGACGAGGACGAGTACTGGCGCAGGCTGACGGTCCTCAACGAGGAGTTCGGCCGCCCGTCGTCCAAGGGCGGCGCGGCATGAGCACCACGACCGGTCCTGTCACCCCGCCCACGGACCGCGCGGCCGCCGGCGCCGCCCGCGTCGCCGACGCCGTGAAGGTCTACGGCAGCGGAGACACCGCCGTACGGGCCCTGAACGGGGTGAGCGTCGGGTTTCCCGCCGGACGCTTCACCGCGATCATGGGCCCGTCCGGCTCGGGCAAGTCCACCCTGATGCACTGCGCGGCGGGTCTGGACACGCTCACCTCGGGCGCCGCCTTCATCGGCGACACCGAGCTCGGCACGCTGGACGACCGGCGCCTGACGCTGCTGCGCAGGGACCGGATCGGCTTCGTCTTCCAGGCCTTCAATCTGGTGCCGACGCTGACCGTCGCCGAGAACATCACCCTGCCCATGGACCTCGCGGGCACCCGCGGCGACCGGGAGTGGACGGACGCGCTCGTCGACGTCGTCGGGCTGCGCGACCGGCTGCACCACCGGCCCGCCGAACTCTCCGGCGGCCAGCAGCAACGCGTCGCCGTGGCCCGGGCGTTCGCCGGCCGCCCCGACGTCGTCTTCGCCGACGAGCCGACCGGCAACCTCGACTCGCGCTCGGGCGAGGAGGTCCTGAACCTCCTCGGCAGGGCGGTGCGCGAGATGGGCCGCACCGTCGTCATGGTCACCCACGACCCGGTGGCCGCCGCCCACGCCGACGAGGTCGTCTTCCTCGCCGACGGGCGCCTGGTGGACCGCATGGCGGCGCCCACGGCGGACCGGGTCCTCGACCGCCTGAAGGCCTTCGACGCGAGGCCGTCCGCCTCGCCGTCACCCGCACCGTCCCCCCGGCCCGGCCGCAAGGAGCCGTCGTCATGAGTTCCCTGAGCGCTTCGGCGCGCATCAGCATGGCCTCGCTGCGCGGACACAAACGCCGCTTCGGCGGCACGTTCCTCGCCGTCATGCTCGGCGTCGCCTTCCTGGCGGGCACGCTCGTCATGGGTGACACCCTGCGGGCCAGCTTCGACACGATGTTCGGCAACGCCGCGAGCGGCACCGACGCCGTGGTCCGCGGCGCCGAGACCATCACCACCCCCGACGACAGCCGGGGCACCCGCAAGCCCGTCAGGACGGACCTCGTCGCGACCATCGAGAAGAACAGCAAGGTCGCGGCGGCCGTACCCGCCATCGAGGGTGCGGGCCAGCTCCTCGGCAAGGACGGCGAACCCATCGGCGGCCAGGGCCCGCCCACCCTCGCGGGCAACTGGATCGACGACACGGACCTGAACGCGTACCGACTCGCCGAGGGGCGGGCGCCGTCGAAGGCCGGCGAGGTCGTCGTCAACCGGGGCGCGGCGAAGAGCGGCGACCTGAAGGTCGGCGACACGACGACGCTGCGCGCCCCGGACCCCGTCGAGGTGCGGATCGTGGGCCTCGCGACGTTCGGCGGCGAGGACGGGATGGCACAGAGCACCTTCACCGGCATGACCCGGGCCGACGCCGAGAAGTACCTCACCCCAAAGCCCGGCGAGGCCTCGACCATCCGGGTACGGGCGGGCCCCGGCGTCAGCGAGCAGGAACTCGTCGACGCGCTGACACCCGTACTGCCCAAGGGCGTCGAGGCCATCACGGGCGAGGCGTCGGCGGCGGAGAACACCGACAACATCTCCGGTCAGTTCCTCACCCTCTTCACCAGCTTCCTGCTGGTCTTCTCCGGTGTGGCCCTGCTCGTCGCCACCTTCAGTATCCACAACACCTTCGCCATCGTCGTCGCCCAGCGCACCCGCGAGAACGCGCTCCTGCGCGCGCTCGGCGCCTCGCGCCGCCAGGTCACCGCCTCGACCCTCGTCGAGGCGAGCGCCGTCGCCCTCGTGGCCTCGGCCGCGGGCCTCGCGGGCGGCATCGGCATCGCGGCCGGCCTGCAGGCGCTCTTCCCCGCCATCGGATTCCCCTTCCCCGAGGGCGGCCTGGTGATCAGCGCGCTCTCCCTGCTGCTGCCGCTCACCGTCGGCGTCGTGGTCTGCCTCGGCTCCGCGCTGCTGCCCGCCGTGCGGGCCGGGCGCACCGCACCCCTCGCCGCGCTCCGCGAGAGCGCGGTCGACCACTCCGGCGCCTCGCGCGGCCGGGCCGTCGTGGGGACGGGCCTCGCCCTGCTCGCCGTCGGCCTCGGCCTGACCGGCGTGCCGGCCGACCCGTCCGTGTGGCTCGCGGGCGCCGGAGCGGTCCTTGCCCTCGTCTCGTTCGTGGTGCTCGGACCGGTCGCCTCCTCGCGCGCGGTACGCATCATCGGCGGGCCCCTGGACCGGCTGCGCGGCGTCACCGGCGGACTCGCCCGGCGCAACGCGCTGCGCAGCCCGAAGCGCACCGCCGCCACCGCGAGCGCGCTGATGATCGGCGTCGCCGTCGTCTCGCTGTTCACGGTCTTCGGCGCCTCCCTCAAGGCCACGATGGACCAGACCGTGAACCGCTCGTTCGCGGGCGACGTCGCGGTGAGCACCCCCGGCTTCGGCGCGGGCGGCAGTGGGCTCAGCCCGAAGCTCGCCCCCGCCCTCGCACGCGAGCCGCGGGTCGAGACCGCCGTCGGTCTCGGCAAGGGCGCGGCGGAGGTCAACGGCGAGGGCCGCGCCCTGACCGTCACCGACCCCGGGCCCTTCGCCGAGTCCTTCGATCTCGGCACGGTCGACGGATCCCTGGCCGCGCTCGGCGACCGAGGCATCGCGATCACTCGCGGCGAGGCGGAGAAACAGGACCTGAAGGTCGGGTCCCGGGCCGAACTGGCCTTCGCCGACGGCCAGAAGGAGACCTTCACGGTCCGCGCCGTCTACGGCCTCTCCGAGCTGGCGGGCGACTACGTCATCACCCGCGAGGCCTGGGCCCCGCACCGCACGCAGGACGCCGACCGTCTCGTCTCGGTCACCTTCAAGGACGGCGTGAGCACGGCCGAGGGCAAGGCCGCGGTCGCCGCGACCGCCGAGGAGTACGGAAACCCGGACGTGCAGACCCGCTCCGAGTACGCGCAGGCATCCGCGGCCGGCATCGACATGATGCTCACCCTGGTCTACGCGCTGCTCGCCCTCGCGGTGCTCATCGCGCTGCTCGGCATCGCGAACACGCTGACCCTCGCGATCCACGAACGCACCCGTGAGCTGGGCCTGTTGCGCGCGGTCGGGCAGACCAGGGCGCAGCTGCGGGCCATGGTCCGCTGGGAGTCGGTGCTCGTCGCCGCCTTCGGCACGGTGGGCGGGCTTGCGCTCGGCGGGTTCCTCGGCTGGGTCCTCGTCAAGGCGTCCGACGGCACGACCGACAGTGCCTTCGCGTTCGCGGTGCCACCGGTGCAGCTCGTGGTGGTCGCCCTGGTGGGCCTGACGGCGGGCGCCTTGGCGGGCCTGCGCCCCGCTCGGCGGGCGGCTCGCCTCGACGTGCTGCGGGCCATCGCCACCGAGTGACGTCCCGTCCGCGTCCGTGCACGAGGGGGCGCGTGGACGGAGAGGAGCGGGACGGGCGCACGATCACCGCCCGGTCAGCCGGCAACGGCCGACCGGGCGGGAGTCTTCGCGACCGTCCGGTACACGGGGTACGAGGGCACGGCCACCGCGGGGGAGGGGGCGGGAAGCGTGAACCACACGACCTTCCCCGCCTCGCCCTGCGGGCTCACGCCCCAGCTCTCGCTCACCGCCGCGATCATCGCGAGGCCGCGGCCGCAGGTGGCGAAGGGCTCCGCGTCGCGGACCTGGGGGAGCCGG
Source organism: Streptomyces sp. NPDC040622 (assembly GCF_055593965.1). Classification (NCBI taxonomy): domain Bacteria; kingdom Bacillati; phylum Actinomycetota; class Actinomycetes; order Kitasatosporales; family Streptomycetaceae; genus Streptomyces; species Streptomyces sp. NPDC040622. Next base: position 310,808 of record NZ_JBVIXD010000001.1, read on the forward strand.
GGGTCATGGTCATGGACGGAGACCGTGAGACGGTCGAGCAGCAGCTCGATCTCCACGGTGCACACCTTGTCCGGCTCGGCATGGCGGTGGACGTTGGTGAGCAGCTCCGTCACCCCGAGGGCTGCCTGGTCTATCAAGGGATCGAGATGCCAGTAGCGCAACTGCGCAGATACGATTCTGCGGACCTGGCCGATCCGCGACGGCAGGGCTTGGAGCTCTACCGTGCAATGCCTGCTCGGCTGGCTGATCACGGCTGCGACTCCCCGAATTGAGTCCGGAAGAAGACGACGTTCGGATCCAGCAGGGGCCGCGTGGTCTGCCGCCTGCTGTGTGGCCGACGGGGCTGGTTCGCAGCGTCACCGCCGGTAAACCCAGAGTGATGTGAGACCAGAGTGACCCAGGGGGTGCGGGCGTGCAACTCGCGCGGGGTGTCGCTCCACCCGCTCAGGCGCGTGGACGCTGGTGTTCCGTGGCGCTGCGGACCGCTTCGATGAACCGGTGCACGGTGGGCGGTCCGGCCTCGCCTGGCCTCGGTTCGTGCTCTGCGAGGGTGAGCCGGTAGCGGGTGCCGTTCACCTCGGCGAGCGCCTGGTCCTCCGCGGTGAACCACGGCTTGCCCGTCCGCACCGCCTGGAGCGGCGCGCTGTCGATCTCCGTGCCGTAGCTGGTCAGCAACTCCAGCCTGCCGTCGTTGATGCGGACCTGTCCGGCGCGCGTCAGGGAGCGCAGGCGCCGTCCGATCCGCACGCCCGTGGCCGTGAATTCCGGCTCCGCCATGGCACTCCGCCTCCTTGTGCGCTTCGTGGCCGCGTTCTCGCGTCCGTGTTCTCGGGTGTCCGGTGCCGCGTTCTGCCGGCAGGGGCATCCCGCGCGACACCGGTACGGGTGTCCCGTGCGGTGAAGTCTGCACGTACCCGGCGGCGAGCACCAGTGCGCATGGTGACGTCGCGGCGGGGTTCCGGGGGCGCGTGTGCGGGCGCGGTGTGACGCTCCCCCCAAGGCTGTGGCGCGTGTGCTTTGAGGTGCTCAAAGGTGTGTTTATGCAGGTGAGAAGCGTGTGGCAGGTGTTTAAGATCGAGGTGTACGGCCGCGTCGAATCGCGTCCGGCACGACGCGAAGGAGCCCCGCCGTGACCACACCACAGCAGGACCGGCCCGACGGGCCGATGCCGACGCTCGACGTCGACCACAGCGACGAGGAGTACCGGGACTGGCTCAAAGAAGCCGTCCGCAAGGTCCAGGCCGACGCCAACCGCTCGGCCGACACCCACCTGTTGCTCTTCCCGCTGCCCGAGCACTGGGGCATCGACCTGTACCTCAAGGACGAGTCGACGCACCCGACCGGCAGCCTCAAGCACCGGCTCGCCCGCTCGCTGTTCCTCTACGGCCTGTGCAACGGCTGGATCAGGCCGGGCCGTCCCGTCATCGAGGCGTCCAGCGGCTCGACGGCCGTCTCCGAGGCGTACTTCGCCAAGCTGATCGGGGTGCCCTTCATCGCGGTGATGCCGCGCACGACCAGCGCCGAGAAGTGCCGCCTGATCGAATTCCACGGCGGCCGGTGCCACTTCGTGGACGACTCGCGCACGATGTACGCGGAGTCCGCCGCCCTCGCCGTCGAGACCGGCGGTCACTACATGGACCAGTTCACCTACGCGGAACGGGCCACCGACTGGCGCGGCAACAACAACATCGCCGAGTCGATCTACCAGCAGCTCCGCCTCGAGCGCTACCCCGAGCCCGCGTGGATCGTCGCCACGGCAGGCACCGGCGGCACCTCCGCGACCATCGCGCGCTACGTCCACTACATGCAGCACGACACCCGCATCTGCGTCCCCGACCCGGAGAACTCCTGCTTCTTCGACGGCTGGACGAAGAACGACCCGGACGCCACGAGCGACTGCGGCTCCCGCATCGAGGGCATCGGCAGGCCCCGCATGGAGCCGAGCTTCGTGCCCGGCGCGATCGACCGCATGATGAAGGTGCCGGACGCCGCGTCCGTCGCCGCCGTACGAGCCCTGGAGCAGGCCCTCGGACGCAAGGCGGGCGGTTCGACCGGTACGGGCCTGTGGAGCGCCCTGAAGATCGTCGCCGAGATGGTGGCCGCGGGCCGCACGGGCAGCGTCGTCACCCTGATCTGCGACCCCGGTGACCGCTATCTGGACAAGTACTACTCGGACGCGTGGCTGGCCGAACAGGGCCTGGACATCGCGCCGTACACGCGGACCATCGACACGCTCCTGGCCACGGGGACGTGGCCCGAGTAGGAAACCCCGGCGCTATGCCGTGGCCGCGGTGAGCCGCCGGTCCAGTCGCGTCACCGCGTCCCGGAACGCCCGGGCCAGGCCCGCACGCCCGAGCTTCAGCGCGAGGCGCAGGGGTGCTGGGCCGTCCGCGGCGAAGGTCCACTGCACCCGGGTGCCGGTGCCCGCGGGGGTGAGCCGCCACTCCTCGACGAGGGTGCGCAGGCCCGGTGCGTTCGTCTCGTCGACGCGGTAGACGTACAGCCGTGGCGCGTCGGACGCGAGGATCGACTCCTGGAAGCGTGTGCCGCCCTTGAGGCGGACCTCGCGGCCCGTGCCGCCGCCCGTCGGCCGGCACAGGGTGACGGCGGTGAACCACCGGGGCCACTCCGTCACCTCGTCGGCCAGCGCGCGGTGGACCGCCTCGGGAGGTGCGCTCACCTCGCGGGCGAAGACCAGACGCACCGGAGCGGACGCGACGAAGTCGGTCCCCACCGGGCTCAGTCGGCGTGCCATCGAACTCTGCCCCCAGCGGTACGAGACGGTTGACCGAACGCGGTCACCATAGCTGGCGGTTCGTCAGATGTCTGTGGGGGCCTCGGAGTCGTCCCCGTCCGCGCCGCCGGTGACATGGGCCGCGGTGCCTGCGGCATCGGCCGAGGCCCCGGTGGCATCCGCACCCGTGACCACGAGCCGGTTCAGATGCTCGGAGATCTCCGAACGCGCCTCCGCGGGCAGCCCGGCGTCGGTCACCAACGTGTCGACCTGCGAGAGCGTGGCGAACGAACTCAGGCCCACCGTCCCCCACTTGGTGTGGTCGGCGACCACCACCACGCGCCGCGCCGACTGCACCAGGCGCCGGTTGGTCTCCGCCTCGGCGAGGTTCGGCGTCGACAGACCGGCCTCCACCGATATGCCGTGCACCCCGAGGAAGAGCACGTCGAAGTGGAGCGCTCCGATCGCCTGGTCCGCGACCGGTCCGACCAGCGAGTCCGACGGGGTGCGCACCCCGCCGGTCAGGACCACCGTCGCCGCACCCTGACGCTGCCCGGAGGTGCGCTGCGCGGAGTGGAAGACGTCCGCCACGCGCACCGAGTTCGTCACCACCGTCAGGTCCGGCACGTCCAGGAGGTGGTGTGCCAGCGCGTACGTCGTCGTGCCGCCGGACAGGGCGATCGCGGTGCCCGGCGCCACCAGGGACGCCGCGGTGCGCGCGATGTCCTCCTTGGCGCTCAGCTCCAGGCCCGACTTCGCCTCGAACCCCGGCTCGTGCGTGCTCGCCTCGACCACCGGGACGGCGCCGCCGTGCACCTTCTCCAGGACACCCTGACGGGCCAGCGCGTCGAGGTCGCGGCGGACCGTCATGTCGGACACGCCGAGCTTGCGGGTGAGTTCGTTGACGCGGACGCCGCCGCGGCGGCGCACCTCGTCGAGGATCAGGGCGCGGCGCTGCTCGGCGAGGAGGTTCTGATGGTCGCTCACGCCCCGGTCCGGCCCTTCTGCCTCGTCCTGCCCGGCGCGCCCGCCCGGCGCGCTGCCTCATCCTCGCACGCGCCGCCGACAGCTGTGCCACCGGCCGGGGGACCGCGCCCCGCCCGCCGTCGCACACGTTCGGGAACGACCTGGATGGGGGAGATTACGTGACGAGGGGTGCGCCGGGGCCCGTGACCCGAGATCCTTCTCCTCTCACCACGCGTATCTCGGGGGAACAGTGGAGCCTGCCGCACAGGACGAGACCGCCCTGGAACTCTTGGTCCACGGAGTCGGGGGAACCACACCGGAAGAGATGCTGGGCGACCCGCGCACCGTGCGGATCTCCGGCGACGAGACGGCGGCCGTCTTCCGCCGCACCGAGGACGCCGACGCCGAGCGGCGCCCCGACGACTACCGGGGCAAACCGGTGCCCGAGGCGTACGTCTGGTGCAACCTGACCTCCGGCAACGGCTCCCGCGCCCTCTGGCTCCTGCTGCTGCCCTTCATGGTCGTCAACATCGCCCACTGGATGCGCCCCACCTCCCGCCACCGCAAACGCCTCGTGCGCACCTACGGCCTCCTCGTGCGTCTCGTCGGCCTCACGCTCACCGTGCTGCTCGTGGCCGCCGCCTGCGAGGTCGCGCTCGACCTCACCGCCTGGCAGTGCGCGGGCACCCCCGCGTGCGCCGACGACCGCGCCTGGCTCGGCTTCCTGTCCGCCGACTCCGCCGGGCACGGCGGCTGGTGGTCCCAGCCCGGCCGCCGCCTCGCCCTCGCCGCGCTCCTGCCCGCCGCTCTCACCGGTCTGCTCTGGTACCTCTCCCACCGGACCTGGAGCGCGTACGAGTCCCAGCAGCCGCTGCCCGACCGGCCCGATCCGGAGGAGGAGACCAGCCGCACCGCCCTCGGCAGGCCCGGCTTCTGGTACGGCCGCCGCCTGGTGGCCCGGCTCCGCGCCGCCCACACGGCCGCGGGCCTGCTCACCGTCGCCGCGGCGGTGGGCACGTCGGCCGCCCGCCACGACCGGCGCCCCGGCGGCTCCGCACTGCTCGACACCCTGGGCTGGGCGCTCGACTCGGCGCTCGTCCTGGGCGGGGGATTCGTGATCTGGGTGGTGTGCCGCAGGGGGCGCAGCGAGAACAGGCTCGACAAGGAGCTGGACAAGACCCTGGTGCGCTGGCTGCCGGTGAGCGCGCTCGTCCTGCTCGTCCTCGCCCTGCTGTACGCGGGGTGGTCGCGCCCCGGCTGGCGCTCCGAGGGGCGGCTCCCCGGCGACGCCACCTTCGGCGGGATCACTCTCGCCCAGGGCGTCCTGGTGCTGTGCCTCGCGGTCGTCGCCCACCTCCTCCACCGCTCCTCGCCCGACTCCCGCACCGCCATCCGCGGCTTCGGCGGCCCCGCCGTCGCCATGCTGTCCTGCGCGCTCGGCGGGGTCATGACCGGCGGTGGGGCGCAGCGCGTCGCCGACTGGCTGGACGGCACCCACGGCTCCATCGAAGGACCCGCCCTGGTGCTCACCTGGCAGGCGTCCGTGATCCCGCCGCTCCTGGTGGTCGTGGCGGTGCTGTGCGGCTGGTTCGGCGTGCAGACCGTGCGGCGCAAGCGCCGGGAGATGGACCGGATGCCGCTGGACTATCCCGACGAGCGCAAGGACTCCACCCGCACCCGCCGCATCGCGGGCACCCGCGCGCGTGCCGCCCTCACCGACCGCGCCCCTCTGCTCGTCGGCATCATCTCCGCCGTGACACTGCTGCTGGGCGCGGGCGCGCTCACGGGCGCCTGGATGACGGAGGAGGTTCCCGGGCAGGCCGCCCAGGGCACGCCCGACGTCATGGAGGGCGCGGCCGAGACCGCACAGGCGCTCGGCTCCTGGCTGATCGGCTTCGGCTTCATACTGTTCGTCACGTGGGGCCGCCGCGCCTACAAGGACCCCTCGGCGCGCCGCACCATCGGCATCCTCTGGGACGTCGGCACCTTCTGGCCGCGCGCGGCCCACCCCTTCGCGCCGCCCTGTTACGCCGAGCGCGCGGTGCCCGACCTGACCTGGCGGATGGCCAGTTGGACGCGTGCCACCAGCGCCACGGGCGGCCGGCTCGTCCTGTCGGGCCACTCCCAGGGCAGCGTCCTCGCGGCGGCCGCCGCCTGGCAGCTGCGCCCCTCGGTCCGCAAGCGCGTCGCCCTGCTCACCTACGGCTCACCCCTGGAGCGCCTCTACGGCCGCTGGTTCCCCGCCCACTTCGGGCCGGCGGCCCTGACCTCCCTGCACCGCGAGGTCGACTGCTGGCGGAACCTGTACCGCACCACCGACCCGATCGGCGGCCCCATCCAGCTGCACGGCGCATGCGGACCCCAGGTCGACCGCGCCGCACTCAAGGACCCCCTGGCCTACGGCCGTACGCAGGAGCATCCGCTGCCCGCGCCGATCCTCGGCCACGGCGACTACCAGGCCGATCCCGCGTTCGCCGAGGAGCGGGCGCGACTGCTCGCCCGCCTCAAGCCGAAGGTGCCCGCCCCCAGGCCCGCGGCCCAGGCCCCCTCGGCCCAGGAACCGGAGGCCCAGGAACAGGAAGGGGTCACACCGGCTCCGGCAGATCCTCCGGATACAGCAGGGTGAGATCGTCCGTGCTCGGCTCGCCGAGCTGGGCGACCCGGCCCGCGTGCCGCTCCACCATCGCCTCGAAGGTCTGCCGCGCGGTACGGCCGTTGCCGAACGCGGGCCCCTTGGGGAGCACCGTGAAGTACTTCAGGAGCGCCTCGGACGTACCCGTGCCGAGGCGGTACTCGTGCTCCTCGGACTGTTGCTCCACGATGTGCAGCAACTCCTCGGGGGCGTAGTCGCTGAAGGTGATGGTGCGTGAGAAGCGGGACGCCACGCCGGGGTTGACCGAGAGGAACCGCTTCATCTCCGCCGTGTACCCCGCGACGATCACCACGACGGCCTCGCGGTGGTCCTCCATCAGCTTCACGAGCGTGTCGATGGCCTCACGGCCGAAGTCGCGCCCGGAGTCCTCGGGGGAGAGCGCGTACGCCTCGTCGATGAACAGGACGCCGCCGCGCGCCCGGTCGAAGGCCTCCTGGGTGCGGATCGCCGTCGAGCCGATGTGCTCGCCCACCAGGTCGACGCGCGAGACCTCGACGAGGTGGCCGCTCTCCAGGACGCCGAGCGAGGCGAGGATCTCGCCGTAGAGCCGGGCGACGGTCGTCTTGCCGGTACCGGGCGACCCGGTGAAGACCAGATGGCGGCGCACGGACGCGGCCTTGAGCCCGGCCTGCTGCCTGCGGCGGCCCACCTCGATCATGTCGGTGAGGGCGCGCACCTCGCGCTTGACGCTGTCCAGGCCGACCAGCGCGTCCAGTTCGCCGAGGACCTCGCTGGAGGCTCGGGAGGTCTTCTCCGGGGCCGGTGGCGCCGCGGTCTGCGGGGCTTGCTGGGCGGGCAGGGCGCCGAGCAGGCCGACGGTCTGCGTGGCCGTCTGTAGGGCGGGCGGCTCCGGCGCCGCCCCGGGGGCGCGCAGGCCGCCGCTCTCGTCGCTCGCGCAGTCCTCGACGAGCGGCCCCTCCTCCGCGAACTCGAAGCCGCCCCGGGCGCACCGCTCCGTGCGGCACTTCTTCAACGTCGTACGGCAGCCGTCTATGACGTGGAAGCCGTAGCCGCCGCTGCCGCTCACCCGGCAGCCGTGGAAGCTGCCGCGGCCGCCCGCGGAGACGTAGAAACCTGCCTCGGCGGGGGAGGTGACCGTGCACCGCTCGATGGTGGGGTCCGCGCCCTTGGTGACGATCACGCCCGTCTGGACGGCGTCGACCGTGCAGTTGGCGAGGGTGCCGCCGCTGCCGTGGTCACGGAACCACGCGCCCGTGGCGGCCTCGCGGATGCGGCAGTCGTCGAGCTGCGCGGTCGCGCCGTCGCTCACCGACACGGCGGTGTTGCGCACCTGCGAGAGGTCGCTGTCGACGACGTCGGCGCGCGAGCCGCGGTCCAGGACGAACAGCGCGTCCGGCACGTCGCGCACCCGGCACGACTCCAGGACGGCGGTCGCCCCGTCACTGACCCAGACCGCGGGGTAGTCGCCCGTACTGTCGTGGATCTCGCACTGGTTGGCGTCCACGCGCGTGCCGGGGTCCCACACCGAGAGGCCGTTGCGCCCGAACCGGTTCACCGTGGACCGGGTGAGCGTGAGGACCGAGCGGGAGCGCAGGTCGATCGCGTTCTCCGGGATGTCGTGGATGCGGCAGTCGGCGAGGGTGAGCACGGCGTCCGTGTCGAGCGTGACCCCGTCGGAGGTGGTGCGGTGCACGTCGCAGTCGGTCAGGTGCGCCGCGGCCCGCCCGGTGACCTGCACACCCGAACCCTTGACCTCGTACACCTCGCAGCCGATGGCCTCGAGGCCCGAGTGCTCCCCGGTCACCGAGAGGCCCGCGCCCGACGCGTGGTGCACCCGGCAGCGCTCCAGGCGGGGGTGGGCGCCGCCGCGCACGGCGACCCCTGACTGGCCCGCCGCGACGATCTCGCACTCCTCGAAGACACCACCGCCGCCGTCCAGCACCGCGATGCCGATGCCGCCGGGGTTGTCGACCGTGCAGCGGCGCACCGTGGGACGCGCGCCGCCGCGCACCTCGAGGCCGGCCGCGGACCGTGTCACCACGCGGATGCCGATCAGCTCGGGGGCGCCGTCCTCGACGAGCAGCGCGGGCGCGGAGGAGTCCTGGCCCTCGATGTGCAGGTCCTGGACGACCGCGGAGGCGCGCACGGTCAGCGGAACCCCGTCGGACGGCGCGATGCGCACCGAGCCGGGGGAGCTCTCGGGGCCGCGCAGCGTCACCGCACGCTGCACGACGAGGTTCTCGCGGTAGGTGCCCGCGGCGACGGTCAGTGTGTCCCCGTCGCTCGCGGCCTCCAAGGCAGCGGCGAGCGATGCGTACTCGCCGGTGCGGCGCCGCCACCGCGACGTGCCGGTGTGCGTCACCTGGACCGTGCCCTGTGCCATGGAGTTGCTCTGCCCCCACCTTGTCGTACGCGGGACCTCGCGGCGATGTGCCGTGACACGGCATGTCATGGCACCGCGCGAGGAGCCGAGGAGTTCGGCCGGTCCACCGTAGCGCGCGCGGGCAGGCGGAGTTGACCCGATGGTCAGGCTCTCACCTGCGGAGCCGGGCGTACGTGTCTTCGACCCGGCCGGCAGGGACGTGGTGGGGAGCCCCGCGGAGGGTGGGGCCAGTGGTCAGGAACCGGTTCCGGTACGGCCCCAGTCGGGCCCCACCTTGTCCCAGGCCCGGTCGAGACGGACGTAACGCCCGTGCACGACACGCCAGAGGATCAGCCTGCGGGCGCCCTCGACGAGCGCGATGCTCACTGCGGCCGCGCCGAGTCCCGCGAGGACCGCGTGCGTGGTCGCGGTCGCGCCGTCCAGGGGCCGGCCGACGACCTGGCCGTGTTGGTCGGTCCACAGCCTGAACCGGTCACCCGCGTCCGGTGACGTGAGGCTGGACAGCACCACGCCGTAGTGGTCGCTGTGGTCCGGCGCGGTCCAGCGGGCGAGCACGCGGCTGTGCGCGTCGCGTGCCGACGACGTCTCGGGATCGGGGTCGACCGGGGCGGAGTCGATCTTCCGCAGGACGGTCCCCGTGATCTCGTGCCGGTCGTCGTGCTGCTGTCGCACCGAGGCGAGGAGGGCGTCCCGCGACAGGCTCGTGGTGAGGGTGCCGACGACCGGTGCGGCGACGACGATCAACACCACGGTGACCAGGGCCAGCCAGGCCTCCACGAGGTCGGTGCCACGGCGCAGCGGATTGTGCCGCCACCGCCAGAGGCCGACGATTGCTCGCACTGACCCGCACCCCCTTCCGCGTCCGTCTTTACCAGAATCGGCACGGCTTATGCACGGGAGGCGAGAAGAGAGAGCGAAATCACCCTCTGAGGCCGCCCCCCTCGCGGTGCCCTTCAGGTCCACGATGGCCAACGACCGTGCCGTGCCGTCGAGTTCCCCGGCGGGACACTCTTCATTCGAGCGCGCTGCTCGCGGCAGCGGCGGGTGAGTGTACGCGGTGACGCGGCCGGGAGCGGACATGCGAAGGCGCCGCCGGGCGGTGCCTCGGCGGCGGTCAACGCCGGGCCGGGGTGGGCGTGTCGGGGCGCCGAAGGTCCGGCGCCGCCCTCCGTCGGTCCCCGGTGCTCCACGACGGCCTCACGCGGTGGCGTGCCCCCCGGCCGTCAGGAGCGGGTGGACGAGGCTGACCCTGGTCCCGGACGCGGCGTGCGGCCGTCCCCGCGGGCAGTCGCAGGCAGGGACGGCCGCGGCCGGTCAGTACCCGCGATAGGGGCGGTTGTACGGGTCCTCGTACGTTGCCGGCGCGGGGCGCGGCGCGGCCGGGCGCATCGCCTCGTACCCCGTACCGGGAGCCGGCCGCTGGGGCTGGGCGCCCGGATAGCCGCGCGGAACCGAGGTCTGCTGGGGGATGTACGGCGCCGGGGCCTGTTGCAGCGGAGCGGGCTGCGGGGCCTGGGCGTAGCCGTACGCCGGGTTGGGATGAGAAGGGGCGGCCGGCAGGGCGGGCAGCGCGGCCGGGAGCGCGGGCAGGTGACTGCCCGTGTCGTACGCGGAGGGAACCCGGATCGGGGCGATCTGAGGAGTGCCCCGCTCGGCGACGAGCGAGTCGTAGATCGGAGTGTCCGGGAAGGACGGCGCGGAGTAGTAACCGCCGCCATAGGTGGAGCGGGGGGAGGTCATGCTTCATAAGTTAAGCCCTGGATGTGCCGGTTGGGGAGACCGATAAGAAGGTTGTTTTACGAGTCGGTAGTGACTGTCGTTCCCCAATGCGAGCGAACTTGGGAAAATCGGTCGCGGAGCGACGTACGGATCGTGTAGAGGCCGAGCTCCTGGCGGGTTACCCGAGGTTGGCCGCGGGGCCCGCGGGACGCGGTCGTGGGCCTCTTCGCGGTCCAGGTAATAGGTTGGTCATGTACGGAAACGGCGACCCTGCCGGACGCGGCGACTTGTGATGGGGGCGGACATGACCATGCCTAAAGGATCGAATGTTCCTGTGCCGGCACCCGCGGTACGGATCGAATTGGGGTGGGCCCCCGGAGCCGGAGTGCCCGACGCCGATGCGTCCGCGCTGTTGTTGTCCCCCTCCGGAAAGGTCCGCTCGGACGCGGACTTCGTCTTCTACAACCAGGCGGCACACGCTTCGGGGGCGGTGCGGTACGAGGGCAAGCAGCGTTCCGACGCCGGTGTGAGGGACGTACTGGCGGTCGACCTCGCGCGCGTGGAGCCCGAGATCGAGACCGTGGTGCTCGCGGCCTCGGCCGACGGCGGTACGTTCGGACAGGTCCCCGGCCTGTACATCCGCGTCCTCGACGCGTCGAACGGCGCCGAACTCGCGCGCTACGACAGCACGGACGCGACCGTGGAGACCGCCTTCGTCCTCGGCGAGCTCTACCGGCGCCAGGGCGCGTGGAAGTTCCGCGCGGTCGGCCAGGGGTACGGCAGCGGTCTCGAAGGGCTCGCCACGGACTACGGCATCACGGTGGACGAGCCGCAACAGGCGCCAGCCCAGACACCTCCGCCCGCTCCCGCCCCGCCTGCCGCCGTCGCCGCGCCGCCCGCCCCCGCCGCTCCCGCCCCGGTCGCCCAGGCACCGACGCCCCCGCCGCCCGCCGCCCCGGCCCCCGCTCCCGTACGCCTGACCAAGGTGACGCTGACGAAGGACGCCCCCTCCGTCTCCCTCACGAAGCAGGGCGGCACCTCGGGCAGCATGCGCGTGAACCTCAACTGGGAGGTGCGCAAGCAGTTCAAGGGCTGGGGTGCCAAGCTCGGCAGGGCCGTCGCCATGCACGCCGACCTCGACCTCGACCTCTGCGCCCTCTACGAACTGGCCGACGGCCGCAAGGGGGTCGTCCAGGCGCTCGGCAACGCCTTCGGAGCGATGCACCAGCCCCCGTACATGCTGCTCGACGGCGACGACCGCACCGGCGCCCTCGCCACCGGCGAGAACCTCACCATCAACCTCGACCACATCAAGGACTTCCGGCGCATCGTCATCTTCGTGACGATCTACGAAGGCGCGCGCAGCTTCGCCGACCTCAACGCCACGGTCACCCTCCAGCCGCAGCACGGCGCCCCGGTCGACTTCTCGCTCGACGAGTGCACGGTGCCCTCCACGGTGTGCGCGCTGGCGCTGCTCACCAACAACGGCGGCGACCTCGTCGTCCAGCGGGAGGCCCGCTACCTGGTGCCGGAGCGCGGCGTGAGCCCGCAGCGCACCATCGACCACGCCTACGGGTGGGGCATGAACTGGACGCCCGGCCGGAAGTGACCGCTCAGGGCCGCTCGGGCGAGGGCTCCGGAGCGGTGCTGTCGGGACGGTCGTACGTACGCCCCTTCCACGCCGCACCACGTCCCCTGTAGTGCTGCACCGCGGAGTCCACCGTCATCAGGAGGTACAGGAACGCGGTGCCGGGCAGCAGCGGGGCGAGCCACAGAGGCTGACGGTAGTAGCGGAGCATCGGCAGGTAGGTCGCCGCCATCACCAGCCAGGCGAGCCCACCGGCCGCTGCCGCCACCGCGTCCCCCGTGGCGAGGCCTGAGAACAGCGCCACCGGCGGGGCGAGATACACCAGGGCTAGGCCGGCGACCGTCCCGACGAGCAGCAGGGGCTGGTGGCGCAGTTGCGCGTACGCGCTGCGCGACACCATCCGCCACAGATCGCCCAGGCGCGGGTACGGGCGCACGCTGTCGACGCGCTCGGCCAGACCGAGCCAGATGTGACCCCCGGAGTTCTTCACCGCCCGCGCCAGCGCCACGTCGTCGATCACCGCCTGCCGGATGGCGTCGGGGATGCGGGCACGCTCGGCCGCCCCCGTGCGCAGCAGCACACAGCCGCCCGCCGCGGCGGCCGTCCGCGCGCCCTTCCTCGCGATCCGGCGGAAGGGATACAACTGCGCGAAGAAGTAGACGAAGGCCGGGACCACCAGGCGCTCCCACACGCTCTCCACCCGCAGCCGGGCCATCAGCGAGACCAGGTCGAAGCCCCCGTGGTCCGCCGCCGCCACCAACCGGCGCAGGCTGTCCGGCTCGTGGGCGATGTCCGCGTCGGTGAGCAGGAGATAGTCGGGCTCACGCACGCGTGCCAGGCCGATGCCGTGACGCACCGCCCAGAGCTTGCCCGTCCACCCCGCGGGCGGCTCGCCGGGGGAGCCGACGGTCAGCGCGAGCCCGCCGTGCCGCTCGGCCAGCGCGCGTGCGAGGTCGCCCGTGCCGTCCGAACTGCCGTCGTCGACAAGGAAGATCTCGGCCCGGCCCGGATAGTCCTGCGCGAGGAGCGAGGGCAGGCTCTCGGGCAGCACGGCCGCCTCGTCGCGCGCGGGGACGACGACAGCGACCGACGGCCAGGCCGAGGGGTCCCGGCGCGGTGGCAGACGGACGTCCGTACGCCAGAAGAAGCCCTGCCCCAACAGCAGCCACAGCCACGCGGCAAGCGATCCGGCGGCGGTCCACGCAACGGCGCTCATCCGCCGAAGTCTGCCCCACCGGAGGGTGCCTGTGGGGCCCATCGACTATGGTGACCGGGTGAAGATCGCGCTCATGGACTCCGGTATCGGACTGCTCGCCGCGGCGGCCGCGGTACGTCGCCTGCGACCCGACGCCGATCTCGTCCTGTCCTCCGACCCGGACGGGATGCCCTGGGGGCCGCGTACGCCGCAGGACCTCACCGAGCGCGCCGTCGCCGTCGCGGAGGCCGCCGCCGCACACCGCCCCGACGCGCTGATCGTCGCCTGCAACACTGCCTCCGTGCACGCGCTGCCCGCCCTGCGGGCCCGCCTGGAGCCCGGCATCCCGGTCATCGGGACCGTTCCGGCGATCAAGCCCGCCGCCGCGGGCGGCGGTCCCGTGGCCATCTGGGCCACCCCCGCCACCACCGGCAGCCCGTACCAGCGCGGGCTCATCGAGGACTTCGCGAGCGGTGTCGCCGTCACCGAGGTGCCCTGCCCCGGCCTCGCCGACGCCGTGCAGTACGCGGACGAGCAGGCCATCGACGAGACGATCGCCGCCGCCGCGGCCCTCACTCCGCGCGATGTAAGGGCCGTCGTCCTGGGCTGCACCCATTACGAGCTGGTCGCCGAGCGTATTCGTGCCGCCATCCAGCAGCCCGGTCTGCCGCCCCTGATCCTGCACGGTTCGGCCGGTGCCGTGGCCGCCCAGGCGCTCCGCAGGTCGGGCGCGCACCCCGGCGCCGCCTCCGCGGCCACGCCCGGCCTGACCGTTCTGCTCAGCGGCCGCGAGGAGCAGCTGCCCCGGACGGCGCTCACCTACGCGGAGGGGCGCATGCTCGCGGCGGTCAGCCCGGCGCTCTGAGCCACGGCCCCCGGCGGCCGGATCGTTACCCGAGTGGGTGGTCACTCTCCGCGACGCGGTGCCTTCGTGGAGGAATCTGAGTAGTCTCGAAGGCATGAGGGAAGCCCACGACGAGCGGGCCGCATCCGACGGACCGCCCGAAGTCTGGACCGGACGTGCGACCAACCGCGTGCAGTGGCTGCTGGCGTGTGCCGGCGCCGCCTGCATGGCGCTCGGCATCGAGCTCGCTGTCGACTCCATGTGGACCTCGGGCATCGCGCCCCTGGTCATGTCCGTGGTCGGGTGCATCGCCGTCGGGCTCCTGATGCTCTTCGGCACGCTCGCCTTCGTCCACGTGGCCGTGAAGGTCGACGACGACTGCCTGGAGGTGCGCTGCGGCCATCTGGGGCTGCCGCGCCGCAACATCCCGCTCTCCCACGTCGTCGGCGCCGACTTCGCGCCCGCCGTCACGCCCCGGCACTGGGGCGGCTGGGGCTATCGCTGGCGTCCCGAGAAGGGCACCGCCGTCGTGGTCCGGCGCGGTGAGGGCCTGGTGCTGAGCCTGGGCGACGGCCACAAGTTCACGGTGACGGTCGACAACGCCGAATCCGCGGTGCGGGCGATCAGGCAGCGCCTGGGCCTGGAGGGGAACCGGGCCTGACCGCACGGTCCCACGGGGCCCTGCCGGCGCTCGGTCACCGCCGCGCGGCGCCTACGGGCGGCTCGTCGGGCAGCGGCCGTGCCGTCGCGATCCCCGCGAGCAGCCCCGCCCCCGTCGTCACCGTCGTCACGCTCAGGGCGTTGCCCACCGCCGCCACGGCCGTCAGCGCCGTCAGGGCCGCGCCCGCCGACAGCACGACCTGTGTGGAGCCGGGCGAGCGCCACAGCGCGTACAGCAGCCAGCAGAACACCGCCGCCAGCAGGACGAGCCCGACGATGCCCTGCTCCGAGGCCTGCTGCAGCGGCGCCGAGTGCGGCTTCCCGTCCGTCAGGAGGTCCTCGGCGGCCACCGGACTCGCCTCGCCGAACCGGCCGGGGCCCACGCCCATGGCCGGCTCACGCTCCGCGATGCCCAGCGCGTCCTGCCACAGCAGCACGCGCTGACGACCCAGCCCGCCCTCCAGGGGAGCGGTCAGGCCCTCCGGCAGCGAGTCGTCGGCCAGCGCCAGCGAGACACCCGTGACCAGCACCGTCGCGCAGGCGAGCCCGGCGATGCCGAGCGCCCTGGCGCGCAGCCGGGCCACCGCGAGCGAGCAGAGCAGCACCACGACGCATCCCGCGCAGCCGGCCGGGGAGCCGAGCGCCGCCGCGGCGCCGGCGATGCCCACGGCGAGCAGCCGCAGCACCAGGCGCGCCGCGGGGCTCCCGGCCGCCCACGCCGCGCAGCAGGCCGCACCGGCCGACAGGATCAGCAGGGCGGCCGTGGCACCGGCATGGCCCAGGGGAGAGGACGGGCTGAGCGTGAGGCGCGGCGCGGCCACGGTGAGGGCGAGCCCGGCCAGCGCGCCCGCGCAGGGCGCGGCGACCGGCAGCAACGCCCCGCAGATCCGCCCGCCCGCGTAACCGGCGGCCACGGCGAGGACCGCGAGCAGCACGCCCTCGGGGCTTCCGCCGTGCACCCCCGCGGTGATCAGCGCCCAGGCCGCGCACGCGCCGAGAAGCGCCGCACCCGTCGCGTCGGACGCGCTCCGCCGTTCGTGCGCCGCTGCCGGACCGGCCGGCACGGCCGTCCCCGTTGACCCCACCCCGTCGCCCCCCGGTGTATGACGGGTCCCCACCGGCGCGCACCGGTCCACGGTGGCGTGGAGCGGCCGGGCCTGAGGGACGTGGCCACACGTTAACGGCTGTTGCCCCGTTGTGGGGTCAGTTGTGCAGGAACGATCCGCCGCACGCCCCCGGAGCCCGCGCCGCCACCCCGCCGAGGACGCCCGCAGACCGACCTCTCCTGCGCCCGGGCACCGAGCTGTCAACCCCCACGTGAGGCGCCGTACACTCCCCGGGTGACCGCCACCACCACTCCCGTAGACGAGCCGGACCAGCTCGATCCGCAGTCCCCGCAGGCCTCCCGTGCCGTGCGCGTGCTGCGCCGGCTCGTGCCCGCCGCCGTGGCGGCCCTCTCCGGAGTGCTGCTCTACGTCAGCTTCCCGCCCCGCACCCTGTGGTGGCTGGCGCTCCCGGCCTTCGGGCTGCTCGGCTGGTGCCTGCACGGCCGCACCTGGAAGGCGGGCCTCGGCCTCGGCTACCTCTTCGGCCTCGGCTTCCTGCTGCCGCTCCTCGTGTGGACCGGCGTCGAGGTGGGGCCCGGACCGTGGCTGGCGCTCGCCGCCGTCGAGGCGGTCTTCGTCGCGCTGGTGGGCGCGGGCATCGCGGCGGTCTCACGGCTGCCCGGCCAGCCGCTCTGGGCGGCCGCCCTGTGGATCGCGGGAGAGGCGGCACGCGCGCGCGTGCCCTTCAACGGATTCCCCTGGGGGAAGATCGCCTTCGGCCAGGCGGACGGCGTCTTCCTGCCGCTCGCCGCGCTCGGCGGCACCCCCGTGCTCGGGTTCGCTGTCGTTCTGTGCGGCTTCGGGCTCCACGAGATCGTGCGCCAGGTCCTGGCCGCGCGCGGCACCGGCGCCGTGCGCCGCGGCGCGGTGGCCGCCGCGGTGCTCAGCGTGCTCGTCCCCGTCGCCGGCGCCTTCGCGGCGCGCCCGCTGGTCAGCGACGAGGCACAGGACGGCACCGCGACCGTCGCCGCGATCCAGGGCAACGTCCCGCGCGCGGGGCTCGGCTTCAACGCCCAGCGCCGCGCCGTCCTCGACCACCACGTGCGCGAGACCGAACGCCTCGCCGCCGAGGTGAGGGCCGGCAAGGTCGGACAACCCGACCTCGTGCTGTGGCCGGAGAACTCCTCCGACATCGACCCGTTCACCAACCCCGACGCGCGCCTGGCGATCGAGGACGCGGTCAAGGCCATCGGGGTGCCGGTCTCCGTCGGCGGTGTCGTCGAGAACAAGGACGGCAAGCTCTACAACGAGCAGATCCTCTGGGATCCCGAGAAGGGCCCCACGGACACCTACGACAAGCGCCAGATCCAGCCCTTCGGGGAGTACATCCCGCTGCGCTCCCTCATCAGCACGTTCAGCAGCGATGTCGACATGGTGCGCCAGGACTTCAGCCGCGGCACCGCGCCCGGTGTGTTCGACATGGCCGGCACGAAGGTGGGCATCGCGACCTGCTACGAAGCCGCCTTCGACTGGGCGGTGCGCGACACCGTCACCCATGGTGCCCAGATCATCTCGGTGCCCAGCAACAACGCGACCTTCGACCGCAGCGAGATGACCTACCAGCAGCTCGCGATGTCCCGGATCCGCGCCGTCGAGCACAGCCGCACCGTCACGGTCCCGGTGACCAGCGGCGTCAGCGCGGTGATCATGCCCGACGGCCGGATCAAGGCGAAGACGACCTGGTACACCGCCGACTCGCTCGTCGAAGAGGTGCCGCTGCGCTCCTCGGAGACCCCCGCGACCCGGTTCGGCGTGCTGCCCGAAGGCATCCTGGTGCTGCTCGCCGCGGGCGGTCTCGGCTGGGCCGTGACCTCGGCGGCGCGGGCCCGGCGCACCGCCCGGCCGTAGGGCCGGTCACGGGCCGGGGACGGTAACCCCCGGTCCGGCCAAGGGCGGTGGCGCGACGCCGTTAGGGTCGGAGCATGGCTACTCCTGATTTCATTCGCACGATCCGGGCCGACGCGGGGACGCAGCTGCTCTGGCTCCCCGGCGTCACCGCCATCGTCTTCGACGACGAGGGAAAGGTGCTGCTCGGGCGCCGCTCGGACAACGGCAGGTGGTCGGTGATCGGCGGCATCCCCGAGCCGGGTGAGCAGCCCGCCGAGTGCGCGGTGCGCGAGGTGTACGAGGAGACGGCGGTGCACTGCGTGCCCGAGCGCGTGGTCCTGGTGCAGGCCCTCGAACCGGTCACCTACGGGAACGGCGACACCTGCCAGTACATGGACATCACCCTGCGCTGCCGTGCCGTCGGCGGCGAGGCGCGGGTCAACGACGACGAGTCGCTGGAAGTGGCGTGGTTCGACGTGGACGCGCTGCCCGAGCTGCACGAGTTCTCGCGGTTCCGGATCAAGCAGGCGCTGGCGGACGGGCCCACCTGGTTCGAGCCGAGCGTCGAGCGCTGACCGTAGCCGGGGCGCTCGGGTTCCCGGAGGTACCGGGGTGCTTCCTGCGGCCGTCGTGCGGCGCACGGGCTGAGCCCCGGGGTCGGCGGGCTCTCCGTTAGCCTGAGGGCACGATGAACCGTTTGAGCACGTCATGGGGCGCGTACGACCTCACCCGTTTCCCGGAGGACCCCCGCGACCAACTGCGCGCCTGGTCGGCGGCCGACGCCTATCTGCTGCGGCACCTGGCGGGCGAGGAGGACGCGGCGGCCGTCGACCTCTCCGGGACCGTGGCCGTCGTCGGCGACCGGTGGGGCGCCCTGACCACCGCGCTCGCGGGCCACGCGCGCGTGCCGGTCCAGATCACCGACTCCTTCCTCGCCCTGCAGGCGACCCGGGCCAACCTCGCCCGGGCGGGCCACGCGCCGGCCGCGGCACGGCTCCTGACGACCAGGGAAGCCCCGCCCGCGCGCGTCGACGTGCTCCTGGTCCGCGTACCGAAGAGCCTCGCGCTCCTGGAGGACCAGCTGCACCGGCTCGCCCCCGCCGTGCACGAGGGCACCGTCGTCGTCGGCACCGGCATGGTCACCGAGATCCACACGTCGACCCTGGAGCTCTTCGAGCGGATCGTCGGGCCGACCAGGACCTCGCTGGCCCGCCAGAAGGCGCGGCTCATCTTCTGCACCCCCGACCCGGAGCGCACGCCGGGCCCCAGCCCCTGGCCCGGCAGGTACGAGCTGCCCGCGGACTCCGGGGCGGGCGCGGGCCTGACCGCCGTCAACCACGCGGGCATCTTCTGCGCCGACCGGCTCGACATCGGCACCCGCTTCTTCCTCAAGCACCTGCCGCGCGCCCGGGGCGGCGCCCACGTCGTGGACCTGGGCTGCGGCAACGGCGTGCTCGGCACCGCCGCCTCCGTCGCGGACCCCGACGCCACGGTCACCTTCATCGACGAGTCGTTCCAGGCCGTCGCCTCCGCCGAGGCCACCTTCCGTGCCAACGCGGCCGAGGGCGCCGAGGCGCACTTCGTGGCCGGGGACGCCCTGGCCGCCGTGGCGCCGGACACGGTGGACCTCGTCCTGAACAACCCGCCCTTCCACAGCCACCAGGCCACGACCGCCGCGACCTCCCGCCGCATGTTCACCGGCGCCCGCGCCGCGCTGCGCCCCGGCGGCGAGCTGTGGGTCGTCGGCAACCGCCACCTCGGCTACCACGTGACGCTCCGCAAGCTCTTCGGCAACGCGGAAGTCGTCGCGAGCGACCCGAAGTTCGTGCTCCTGCGGACGGTGAAGGGCGGGCGCTGACCCCACCCGCCCCACGGGCCCGGCGCCCTCGCCGGGGCCTGTTCGGCACTCCCGCGGACGTCCGCGCGGTGGCAGCGTCGAAGGACGGCTGCCGGGCCGCGCCGCGACCCGGGCCGGCGGGAGGAGGCGGTCAACCGTGGCACTGTCCCTGATCGTGGGGGTCGACGGCTCGGCGGCGAGTCTGCGGGCGCTGGACTGGGCCGTGGACGATTCCGTGCGGCGCGGGGCGCCGCTGCGGGTCGTGTACGCGTCGAGCTGGGAGTGGTACGAGGGCCACGAGCCGTCGTTCGGCATCGGCGGGGACGCCGTGCGGGACCTGGCGGACGAGATCGTGGGCCGGGCCGTGGCGCACGCCCGCCGCCGCACGGCCGCCGTCGGGATCAGCGGCGCGGTCCTGCCCGAGGACCCCGCCGCCGCGCTGATCCGCGCCAGTGGCGAGGCGTGCGCGGTCGTCGTCGGCAGCCGGGGCAGGGGCCGGTTCGCCGGGCTGCTGCTCGGATCGGTGAGCCTGGCGGTCGCCGCCCGCGCCGAATCGCCGGTCGTCGTCGTACGCGACGACGCGGCGGGGCCCTCCCCGGAGGGCGGACAGGTGACGCCAGGGCAGGTCGCGGCCGAGCAGGTCACGTCGGGGCAGGTCACGGTCGGGGTGGGGGAGCCCGACGACGCGGCGGCCGCCGTGGCCTTCGCGTGCGACACGGCGGAGCGGCGCGGCGCCACCCTGCGGGCCGTGCACGCCTGGCGCTGCCCCGCCCACGAGGCTCCTGCCCGGCCCCGCGCCACCGAACTGTCCGACGACACGCACCGGCTGAGGGCCCAGAACGAGCTCGACCTCGCCCTGCGCGCACCGCTGCGCGCCCACCGCACCCTGACGGTGCGCCGCGAGCTCCCGGAAGGGCCCGCGCGCGCCGCGCTGCTCGACGCCGCCCGCACCTCGGACCTCCTGGTGGTCGGGGCCCGGCGCCGCAAGGGGCAGCTCGGCATGCAGCTCGGCCCGGTCAACCACGCGGTGCTCCACCATGCGGTGTGCCCGGTGGCGGTCGTCCCGCACGGCTGA
The DNA here is from genome assembly GCF_055593965.1 of Streptomyces sp. NPDC040622. Classification (NCBI taxonomy): domain Bacteria; kingdom Bacillati; phylum Actinomycetota; class Actinomycetes; order Kitasatosporales; family Streptomycetaceae; genus Streptomyces; species Streptomyces sp. NPDC040622. The sequence continues at coordinate 331,356 of NZ_JBVIXD010000001.1, forward strand.
TTCGCTGGATGCGGAGCAGGCCGTTCCACAGGGCCGTCGTGCCGCGCGTCCGTCGTTCCGCACGGCTGTCGTTCCGCACGACTGACGCGCCGCTCCCGTGGAACCCGTGCGGCACTCCGCCGTGCCCCCGATCCCGTCGTACGTCCGAACCTGCGAGGAGAATTCCGTGGCGTCCCTGGCCAAGGACCACCTGGCGGCGCTCGACGCCCACTGGCGTGCCGCCAACTATCTGGCCGCCGGCCAGATCTACCTGATGAGCAACCCGCTGCTGACCGAGCCGCTGCGGCCCGAGCACATCAAGCCGCGCCTGCTCGGCCACTGGGGCACATCGCCCGGCCTCAACTTCGTCCACACCCACCTCAACCGCGTCATCCGGGAACGCGGCCTGGACGCGCTGTGCGTGTGGGGGCCCGGTCACGGCGGCCCCGCCGTGCTCGCCAACTCCTGGCTGGAGGGCAGCTACACGCAGACGTACCCGGACGTGACGCGGGACGCGGAAGGGATGGCGAAGCTGTTTCGTCAGTTCTCGTTCCCCGGCGGTGTGCCGAGCCATGTGGCGCCCGAGACGCCCGGCTCGATCCACGAGGGCGGCGAGCTCGGCTACTCGCTCGCGCACGCCTACGGAGCGGCCCTCGACAACCCGGACCTGCTGGTCGCCTGCGTGATCGGCGACGGCGAGGCCGAGACCGGGCCGCTGGCAGGATCCTGGCACGCCAACAAGTTCCAGGACCCGGCGCACGACGGCGCGGTCCTGCCGGTCCTCCACCTCAACGGCTACAAGATCGCCAACCCGACCGTGCTCGCCCGGCTGCCCGAGGCCGAACTCGACGCACTGCTCAAGGGCTACGGCCACGAGCCCCTCCACGTCGCCGGTGACGAGCCGCGCAAGGTCCACCAGGCGATGGCCAAGGCGATGGACCAGGCACTCGACCGCATCGCGGCGATCCAGCGGGCCGCACGGAACGAGGGCGCACAGGGCCGGGCGCGCTGGCCGGTGATCGTGCTGCGCACCCCCAAGGGCTGGACCGGCCCGGAGAGCGTGGACGGCAAGCCGGTAGAGAACACCTGGCGTGCGCACCAGGTCCCCCTGTCCGAAGTCCGCGAGAACCCCCGGCACCTGCGGCAGCTGGAGCAGTGGCTGCGCTCCTACCGCCCCCGCGAACTCTTCGACGCGGACGGCCGCCCCACCGAGCAGGTCCTGTCCTGCGTCCCCGAGGGCGAGCGCAGGCTCGGCGCCACCCCGCACGCCAACGGCGGCCGGCTCACCCGCCCGCTGCCCCTGGCGCCGCTGGAGAGGTTCGCCGTCCCTGTCGACAAGCCGGGCACGACCCTGCACGAGCCGACCCGGGTCGCCGGGCAGCTGCTCGCGCAAGTCATGGCCGACACCGCCGAGCGCCGCGACTTCCGTGTCGTGGGCCCGGACGAGACCGAGTCCAACCGCCTGGGCGCCCTCTACGAAGCGACCGGCAAGGCCTGGCAGGCCCGCGTCCTCGACACCGACGAGCACCTTGCCCTCGACGGCCGTGTCATGGAGGTCCTCTCCGAACACCTCTGCCAGGGCTGGCTGGAGGGCTACACCCTCACCGGCAGGCACGGCCTGTTCTCCTGCTACGAAGCCTTCGTCCACATCGTCGACTCCATGGTCAACCAGCACATCAAGTGGCTGAAGACCTCCCGCGAACTGCCCTGGCGCGCGCCCGTGCCGTCCCTGAACTACCTGCTCACCTCGCACGTGTGGCGCCAGGACCACAACGGCTTCTCGCACCAGGACCCGGGCTTCGTGGACCACGTCCTCAACAAGAGCCCCCACGTCGTACGCGTCTACCTCCCGCCGGACGCCAACACCCTGCTGTCCGTGACCGAGCACGTCCTGGAGAGCCGCGACTACGTCAACGTCGTCGTCGCCGGGAAGCAGCCCTGCTTCGACTGGCTCAGCCTCGACCAGGCCCGTGCCCACTGCGCGCGCGGGGCCGGTGTCTGGGAGTGGGCCGGAACGGAGGACGGGTCGCACGAGCCCGACGTGGTCCTCGCCTGCGCGGGCGACGTGCCCACGCAGGAAGTCCTCGCCGCGGCGGCGCTGTTGCGCGAGCACCTGCCCGAGCTCGGCGTGCGCGTCGTCAACGTGGTCGACATCGCCCGGCTGCTGCCGCGCGAGGAACACCCGCACGGCATGGCCGAGTTCGCGTACGACGCGCTCTTCACGCGCGACCGGCCGGTGATCTTCGCGTACCACGGCTACCCGTGGCTGATCCACCGCCTCGCCTACCGTCGCACCGGGCACGGCAACCTGCACGTGCGCGGCTACAAGGAGGCGGGCACGACGACCACGCCGTTCGACATGGTCGTCCGCAACGACCTCGACCGGTACCGCCTGGTGATGGACGTCATCGACCGCGTCCCGGGCCTGGCCGTGCGCGCGACGGCCGTGCGCCAGACGATGGCCGACGCCCGCACCCGCCACCACGCCTGGATCCGCGAGCACGGCACGGACCTGCCCGAGGTCGCCGACTGGACGTGGCCCTCCTGACGCCTGCGTTGTCAGACCCGTGTGCGACCGTGTGGGGAGAGGTGACGAACGAAGGGCGCGCATGGCACTCGCCGACGAGTTGTTCCCGAGGACGCCTACGGTCCTCGGTCCGGGGGCGGCGCACCTGCCGGACTGGCTGACTGCACGGGAGCAGCTGGAGCTCGTGGCGGCCTGCCGGACGTGGGCCAGGCCGCCCGCGGGGCTGCGCCTGGTCAGGACGCCCGGCGGCGGCACGATGACGGCGCGGCAGTTCGGCCTGGGCTGGCACTGGTATCCGTACGGGTACGCGCGCACCGCGGTCGACGGCGACGGCGCTCCGGTGAAGCCGATGCCGCCGTGGCTCGCGGAGCTCGGCCGCCGGGCTGCCGAAGAGGCAGGTCACGACGGGTCGGAGGCGTACGACATCGCCCTGGTGAACTTCTACGACGCCGACGCGCGCATGGGCATGCACCGCGACAGCGACGAGAAGTCCGGTGCGCCCGTGGTGTCGCTGAGCCTCGGTGACACGGGTGTCTTCCGCTTCGGCACCCCGCAGTCCCGTACGAAGCCCTACACCGACGTCGAGCTGCGCAGCGGTGACCTGGTGGTCTTCGGCGGCGCCTCGCGTCTCGCGTACCACGGGGTGCCGCGGGTGATACCGGGCACCGCGCCGCCGGAACTCGCTCTGAGCGGGCGGCTGAACATCACGCTGCGCGTGAGCGGTCTCGCGTGAGGCGGTCCCGCCCGAGTGCTCCGGCGTGCGCGTGCCGGTTCACGCCGCGTCGTGGAAGACCAGACCCAGCGACCTGCGCAGTCCCGAGCGCACCGTGCTCACCCCGTGCCGCACCGGACCCGCCGACCAGCCGCGCGCGGAGCGGACCGGGCGGTCGCGGGTGGTGAAGACCAGGCCGTGCCCCTGGCGCAGGACGGTCGAGGTGCCCCGCGACTGCGCCCGAGGCCGCTGCTCGACGAGGAGGAAGTCGCCGCCCGTGTAGTCGACGCCCGGCTCGTCGAGGCCGATGACGACCTGCAGCGGGAAGACCATGTCCCCGAACAGGTCACGGTGCAGGGCGTTCCAGTCGCCCTCCTCGTAGCGGAGCAGGATCTGCGCGGACTTGGCCTGGCCCGCCGCGTGGCAGCGGTCGAGCCACTCCTCCAGGGAGTCCGGCCAGGGGGCGGGACGCCCGAGCCGGTCCGCCCAGTCGCGGGCGACGGCGAGCAGGTGCGGGTAGAGAGCCGACCGCAGTTCCGCGACGGGGCCGGGCAGGTCGTGGGTGAAGTAGCGGTACTGACCGGACCCGAAGCGGTGCCTGGCCATGTCGACCGTGGAGCGGAACAGCGCGCGGTCGTCGTAGAGCCCGGCCACGCGGCGGCACGCGGCCGGGTCGAGCAGGCGCGGCGTGAGCGCGCAGCCGTGCGCGTCGAGCTCGGCGGCGAGCGCCGGCCAGTCCGCCGCGTCGACCGCCGCGCCGGGTGTGTCCGCGGTGGTGGTCACGCCGTCTCCAGGTCGAGGAGGCGCCGCTTGCGCTCCAGGCCACCCGCGTACCCGGTCAGGGAGCCGTCGGCGCCGATCACCCGGTGGCAGGGGCGTACGACGAGCAGCGGGTTGCGCCCGATGGCGGTGCCCAGGGCGCGGACGGCGGCCCGGGAGATGCCGAGCTGCTCGGCGAGCCGCCCGTAGGTGGTCGTGGTGCCGTAGGGGACCGTGTCCAGCGCGTCCCAGACCTTGCGCTGGAACGCGGTGCCCGCCCCGGGCGCGTACTCGATGTCGAAGTGGGTCAGGCTCCCGGAGAAGTAGGAGCGCAGCTGGGCGGTGATGACGTCGAACGCCCCGTCGTCGCGCACCCAGCCGTCCCGGACGACGGCGCCGCCCTTCTGGTCCGGCACGGACAGCGAGGCCAGCGCGGTGCCGCCCTTGGCGGTGGCCGACTCCTCGCCCACCAGCAGCAGCTCGCCCAGCGGGCTGTCGATCGTCGTGTAGACGGTCATCGGACTCTCCTCGGTCGTGCGGTGTGCCTCGCGGACCGTGCCGCGGCCGGTGGTTCTTCCTGCCGGCAGCACCCAGTCTGCGACGCGCGCGCGAGCGGGGCTGGCGGGATTCGGACATCGCGCTGGGTCGCTCCCGGCTCACGTCGGTGACATTCCCTAGTTATGCAACTAGTTGCACAAGGGGTCCCGCTGGTCTACAACTGTCCTGTAGACACCGCGTACGGAGGGGCCGCATGAGCCGTTACCCGAACCTGCTGAACCCGCTCGACCTGGGCTTCACCACCTTGCCCAACCGGGTCCTGATGGGCTCCATGCACGTCGGCCTCGAAGAGGCCCCGAACGGCTTCGAGCGGATGGCGGAGTTCTACGCGACCCGTGCGCGCGGCGGCGTCGGCCTCATCGTCACCGGCGGCATCGCCCCGAACGAGGAGGGGCGCCCCTGGGACGGCGGCGCCAAGCTGACCACCGAGGCCGAGGCGAAGGAGCACGCCCGCATCACCGCGGCCGTGCACGCCGAGGGCGGCAGGATCGCGATGCAGATCCTGCACTTCGGGCGGTACGCCTACCACGACAAGCTGGTCGCGCCGAGCGCGCTCCAGGCGCCCATCAGCCCCTTCGTGCCGCGCGAGCTCGGCGACGACGAGGTCGAGCGGACCATCGAGGACTTCGTGCGCGCCGCCGAGCTCGCCAGACTCGCCGGCTACGACGGCGTCGAGGTCATGGGCTCCGAGGGCTACCTGATCAACGAGTTCATCGCGGCCCCCACCAACCGGCGCACCGACCGCTGGGGCGGTGCCTACGAGAACCGCGTCCGCTTCCCCGTCGAGATCGTCCGCCGCATCCGCGAGCGCGTCGGCACCGACTTCATCATCATCTACCGCCTCTCCATGCTGGACCTCGTCCCCGGCGGCTCCACCCTCGACGAGGTCGTCCACCTCGCCAAGGAGATCGAGGCCGCGGGCGCCACCATCATCAACACCGGTATCGGCTGGCACGAGGCACGCATCCCGACCATCGCCACGTCGGTACCGCGCGGGGCCTACACCTTCGTCACCAAGAAGGTCATGGGCGAGGTCTCCGTCCCCCTCGTCACCACCAACCGCATCAACACCCCCGAGATCGCCGAGCAGTTGCTCGCCGACGGCGCCGCCGACATGGTGTCCCTGGCCCGGCCGCTCCTCGCCGACCCGGACTTCGTCGCCAAGGCGCGGGCCGAGCAGTCCGACGCCATCAACACCTGCATCGGCTGCAACCAGGCCTGCCTCGACCACACCTTCAACCTGCAGATCACCTCCTGCCTGGTGAACCCGCGCGCCTGCCACGAGACCGAGCTCGTGCTCTCGCCCACCCGCACCGCCAAGCGCATCGCCGTCGTCGGCGCGGGACCCGCGGGGCTCGCCTTCGCGGTCTCGGCCGCCGAGCGCGGCCACGACGTCACCCTCTTCGACGCCGCCGCCGAGATCGGCGGCCAGCTCAACGTCGCCCGCAAGGTCCCGGGCAAGGAGGAGTTCGACGAGACGTTGCGCTACTTCCGCACCCAGCTCGACCTGCGCGGTGTGGACGTCAGGCTGAACACCGTCGTCACCGCGGACGAGCTCACCGCCGCCGCGTACGACGAGGTCGTCGTCGCCGCCGGCGTCACGCCCCGCATCCCCGAGATACCCGGCATCGACCATCCCAGCGTCGTCGGCTACCTCGACGTGCTGCGCGACGAGGCGCCGGTGGGGGAGCGGGTGGCGGTCATCGGCGCGGGCGGCATCGGCTTCGACGTCGCCGAGTTCCTCACCGACGGCGGCGAGAAGGCGAGCCTGGACCCGGCGACGTACTTCCGGCAGTGGGGCGTCGACATGGACTACCGCGGGCGCGGCGGCCTGACGGAGCCCGTGCGGCCGACGCCGCCGCGCACCGTCCACCTGCTGCAGCGCAAGACGTCCAAGGTCGGCCAGGGCCTCGGCAAGACCACGGGCTGGATCCACCGCACCGAACTGCGCCACCGCGGTGTCACGATGGTGGCGGGCGCGAGCTACGACCTGATCGACGACGCGGGCCTGCACATCACCGTCGACGGCGTCTCCTCCGTGCTCCCCGTCGACACGGTCGTGCTCTGCTCGGGCCAGGAACCCCGCCGCGACCTGCACGAGGAGCTCGTCGCGGCCGGTGTCGCGGCGCACCTGATCGGGGGCGCGGACGTGGCCGCCGAACTGGACGCCAAGCGCGCCATCAAGCAGGGCACGGAGCTGGCCGCCGCGCTGTGACGCGGACCAGCCCCGGCGCGCCCGTCCCTAGGATTGGCCCATGTCACTCCCGCACGCGATCCTCACCGCCCTCCTCGAGAAGCCGTCGTCGGGCCTGGAACTGACCCGCAGGTTCGACAAGTCGATCGGCTACTTCTGGTCGGCGACGCACCAGCAGATCTACCGGGAGCTGGGCAGGCTGGAGCGCGACGGGGCCATCCGCGCGCTGCCGCGCCAGGAGGCGGCGCGCGGACAGAAGAAGGAGTACGAGGTCCTGCCGGCCGGCCGCGCCGAACTGGCCCGCTGGACGGCCGCGAGTCAGGACCCCAAGCCACTGCGCGACACCCTCCTGCTGCGGCTGCGGGCTGCCGCGGTCGTCGGCACGGCGGGCGTCCAGGAGGATCTGCACCGCCATCTCGACCTGCACCGGCGGCAGTTGGCCGAGTACGAGGAGATCGAGCGGCGGGACTTCCCGCCCGGCAGGGACGCGGTGGAGGACCGCCTGCGCCATGTGGTGCTGCGCGCGGGCATCGACCTGGAGACGTTCTGGACGCAGTGGCTCGCACGGACGATCGAGGAACTGGAGGCGCCGTAGCCGCCACGGCGCCCCCGCACCCGGACGGGCCCTAGCTGATGTTGATGTGCAGGTTGAAGCGGATGTTGACCACGGTGACGAAGAAGTTGCCCTGCTTGGTGCGGCGCTCCAGGGTGTCGCCCGTGGAGCCCTTGCCCTTCTCCTCCTTGTTCTCCACGGGCAGGTAGTCGAAGCCGCGGAACAGCCGCTTGTCGGTCTCGCCCGCGATGGCGCCCACCCGCCGCCAGTGGCCGCACAGGTCGTCGTAGCGGGTCTGGGTGAGTTTCGCGCCGTACGTCATGTTGAGGCCGCCGCCTCCCTCGTACTGGGCGCAGACCTGCTTGAAGAGGGTGACGGCGTGGTCGTCGAAGGAGTCGACGTCCTCGATCTGGCCCAGGATCTCCTCCTTGTCCTCGGCGATCTTCGCCTTCCGTGCCGCTTTCTGCGTCGCGTTCTGGCGCTCCTGCTGGTCTCCGAGGATGGCCTTCTCCGCCGTGTCGAGGCCGGTGTCCTTCTTGCAGGCGATCTCGAGCGTGTTCTGCCAGGTGGCGTCGGAGATCCACTCCCGCGCGAAGTCGATGCGGTCACAGAAGGCGAGGAGCAGGACCTCTGCCTCCTTCTCGCTCTCCGCGTAGACGACGCCCTTGTACTCCTTCGTCATGGCGACTCTCCCTCCCCGGGGGCACGGTCGCGGCGCTGTGCCGGTCCGGGTGCCGGACCCGGATGCGCAACGTCTCACCGACCGGGCGACCCGTCATCAGGTGGCGCCGCTTCCGTTCTCCAGGGTCGCCTCCCGGGGATCCCACTCCTCGGGCAGCGGCCGCGGCGGCACCACCTGCGTGGCCAGCGGGAGGAACTCCGCGCGCTCCGCCGAGTGCGCGATCGCCGTCATCGTCTGCAGCACGTGCAGGGCGAGCGCGCCGGACGCCCGGTGGGCGGCGCCGCCGCGCAGGGCGCGTGCCATGTCCACCACGCCGAGGCCGCGTCCGTCGGTCCGCCCCCGCACGGGCAGTTCGCGCCACGCGTCGCCGCCGTGCGGCAGCAGCCTGAGCGGACCGTCGAACGTGTTCGGGTCGGGCACCGCGAGAGTGCCCTCGGTCCCGGTGACCTCGAAGCGGACGCGGCGCAGCGCGGAGTCGAAGCTGAACGTCGCGTCGGCCCGCACCCCGGAGGCGAACTCGATGAGCGACGACACGTGGGTGGGGACGTCGACGGGGAACGTCTGCCCCGCCTTCGGCCCCGAGCCGACGACGCGCTCCACGCGCGCGCGTGCCGCTGTCGCGGCCACCCGCGACACGCCGCCGAACAGGGCGACGAGCGAGGTCAGGTAGTAGGGGCCGAGGTCGAAGAGCGGTCCGGCGCCCGGCTGGTAGAAGAACGCCGGATCGGGGTGCCAGCCCTCGGGCCCCGGCCCCTGCGTCACGGTCGTCGCCGCCACGGGCACCCCGATGTCCCCGGCCGCGACGGCCCGCAGCGCCGACTGCAGGCCCGCGCCGAGGAAGGTGTCCGGCGCGTTGCCCACGAGCAGCCCCCGCTCCGACGCCTCGGCCAGTACCTTCTCCGCCTCGGCCGGTGCGAGCGCGATGGGCTTCTCGCCGTAGACGTGCTTGCCGGCGCGCAGGGCGGCCGTCGCCACCTGGGCGTGCGCGGCGGGGACGGTGAGGTTGACGACGAGCTCGACCTCGGGCAGGGCGAACACCGCCGCGGGGCCGCCCGACACCGGTATGGAGTGGGTGCGGGCCGCGGCTGCCGCCCGCTCCTCGTCGAGGTCGGCGACGGCGACCACCCGGACGTCCGGGAACAGGCCCAACGTCCGCAGGTACTGGGAGCTGATGACGCCCGCGCCGACGACGGCGACGCCGACGGGTCCCGATCCCGCGGGCGGTGTCACGCGGCCTCCAGGGAGGTGAGGTAGGCGCGGCTGGCCGCGAGCTCGTCGAAGAGGGCGTCCGGGCCGCCCGCGCAGGAGTCGAACTCGACGATCCGCCAGGCGTCCGGCGCGGCGGCGAGGATCTCCGGCACCGGCATGGTGCCGCCGCCCACCGCCACGTTCGGGTCCTCCTTGGTACCGGGACCGTCCTTCAGGTGCAGGGCCCGCACCCGGTCGCCGAGCCGGCGCAGGAGCGCGGGGACCTCCGCGCCGCCGACGGCGGCCCAGTAGGTGTCGACCTCCAGGAACACCGCGGGGTCGAGGAGGTCGGCGAGGATGTCCACGGCGTGCAGGCCGCCGCCCGCTCCTGCCGCGTCCCGCGCGCTCCCGCCGTCCCCCCGGCTCGTGCCGCCGGCGTCGTTCGCGTGACTCGCGTCGTGGACGTCGCTCTCGTCACCGAAGCGGGGCTCGATCTCCCACCAGTGGTTGTGGTAGCCGATGCGGATGCCGTGGCGATCGGCCACCGCGGCCAGGGAGTTGAGGCGGTCCGCGGTCCGCGCGAGCCCGTCGCGCGAGGTGAACTCCTCGGGCGGGATGCCCGCGGGGACGATCGCGAGGTCGGTGCCGAGCGTGGCCACCGCGTCGAGGACGGCCGCCGGCTCCGGGCCGAGCAGCTGCACGGCGTGCGCGCCGGACACGGTGAGCCCGAGATCGTCGGCGATCCGCCTGAGGCCCTCGGGGTCGCCGAGCACGTCGTACGGTTCGACCGCGCCGTACCCGAGTCCGGCGAGGCGGCGCAGCGTCCCCTCCCGGTCGTCGACGAGCTGGTCGCGCACGGTGTAGAGCTGAACGCTGAGCGGTCGTGGCATGAACGCGCCCTCCCTGTCGGCTGGGAGGACGGTAAGTCGGTTCGGTGGGGCGGGCAAGGGTGCCTCGGCGGACGACTGCCGCCCACCCGCGGTCCTCGCGGGTGGGCGGCAGCAGGCCGATCCGTGGTGGCCGTGACCCCGGCTCAGGTACGGCCGACGGCTCCCCGGCGGCGCAGGTACCAGACACCGCCGGCCGCCGCGGTGGCCACCAGGGCCCCACCGGCGACCAGGGTGATGGTGCCCCGGTCCTCGCTGCCGCCCCCGAGTCCGCCGCGGACGCCGCGCGAGGGCGCCGTCGTGGAGGACGTCGTCGGCGCGGTGCCGACGTCGACGGTCTGAGGTCCGGCCGACGCGCCGTCCTTGCAGGAGACGAGCACCGTGTAGGCGCCGGTGCTGACGCTCTGCCAGGAAGCGCTGCCGTTGGTCAGCTCCACCTGTTTTCCGCCGGCGAAGCTGGCGTTGGCGGCACCCATCAGGGAGGCGGTGCCGCCGCCCGTGCCGCATGCGGTGGTCGTGGCCTGGACGGTGGATCCCGTGGCGGTGACGGTGAGGTCACCGCCGCCCGCGAACGCCGACGGGGCGCCCATGACCAGCGGCAGCGCGGCGGCGACGACGGTCAGGCCGGTACGGAGACATGTCTGAGCGGTACGCATGAGTCTGCCCTCCGGTGACACGGGAGGCGGACAACCCATGCGCCGCCGCGAATCGGGGAACGCCCGTGCTACCTGGTCACGAGCCAACGTGCCGGGAGCGGGGAGCGCATGCGGACGGCCGCCGGGCAGGTGACGGAATCCATCGTCCGGCGCAGACGCGGTGCTGACCGGGCGTCACCTGTTCGGCCGCGGAGGGTCGTCACGGAGCGGCGAGCGTCACCGCGGGGCGGGGACGAGGCCGTCCGCGACAAGCCCCTCGTACACCGCCTGCCCGAGCGTCTGGACCGCGGACTGCGGGCGGACCATCACCGTGAACTCCTTGATCCGGCCCTCCTCGTCGAAGTGCAGCAGGTCGATGCCGTGGATCTCCTTGCCGTTCACGGTGGTGCGGAAGAGCAGCACGTCGGACTCGGCCTGGCTGCCATCGGCGCTGGTCCGTGCCTCGCCCGTGTACGTGCCGACGTACCGGAAGTCCTCGAAGGTCCGCAACAGGACGCCGAAGAGTCCGAGCACCATGGGGCGCCCCTCGAAGGGCGTGAACTTCACCGGACTGTAGAGGCGGACGTCCGGCGTGAACAGGTCCTCCAGCGCGTCGAGGTCGCCCCGCTCGACGACGGCGCGGAAGCGCGCGGCGGTGGGGTGCGTCATGGTTCCTCCCGGAGGTGCGACGGCGGCGCGCGCACGCCACCGTGGTCAAGTCTGGGCAAGCCTGGGCAAGCCTGGGCAAGCGTGGTCAAGCGCGGCCAAGCCTGCATAGTCAAGAATCTGAGTAGTCAGATCGATGACTATGATGGGGTGCGGGACGACGTAAGGGAAGGGGAACCGGGCGATGGCTCTGCGGCACGCGGTGCTCGCGGCACTGCTGGACGGCGAGTACAGCGGCTATCAGCTGGCCAAGGGGTTCGACATCGGCGTGGCCAACTTCTGGCACGCGCTGCCCCAGCAGCTCTACGCCGAGCTGGCGAAGCTGGAGACGGAAGGCCTGGTCGCCGGGCGGGAAGTGGTCCAGGAAGGGCGTCCCAACAAGCGGCTGTTCAAGGTCACCGACGACGGGCTCGCCGAGATGGAGCGGTTCGCAGCCCGTGCCGCGAAGCCGTCCTTCATCCGGGACGACCTGCTGGTCAAGGTGCAGGCCGTGGACGGTGTCGCCGCCGTGCCGGTGATCGAGCAGCTCGCGGAGCGGGCCGCGGTCGCCGACGCGAAGATCGGGGTCCTGGAGAAGCTGCTCGTGCGGCTGCGGGGCGAGGCGGACGAGGCGGAGTTCCTGCGCACCGGCGAGCGCGTCGGCCCCTATCTGACCTGTCTGCGCGGGCTCTCCTTCGAGCGGGAGACCCGCGACTGGTGCCGGCGCGGGGGGGGGGGGGGGGGGGGGGGGGGGGGGGGGGGGGGGGGGGGGGGGGGGGGGGGGGGGGGGGGGGGGGGGGGGGGGGGGGGGGGGGCGTANNNNCCCACCCCCCCCCCCCACCCCACCCCCCCCCTTCCCCCCCCCCCCCCCCCCCCTCCACCCCCCCCCCCCCCCCCCCCCCCGCGGCCGGGGCTGATACCCGGGCCCGGGTCCGCCGGGTCGTGGCTCAGCCGGTGGTCACCGTCCGCTCGGGGGAGTAACCGCCCCACGTGCCGTCGCCCAGCTTGGGGCGGACGCGCACCGTGTGCCGCTCGCCGGCCTTCTTGCCGATGAAGAAGCTGTGCTCGGCCTTGTCGCGCGGCGCCGTGCCGCCGAAGACGAGCGAGGTGGCGGTGCGGCCGTCCAGCTGGATCTGGTACTCCGCCACGGCGCCGCCGGTGCGCGGGGGTGTCCAGGACAGGTCGATGTAGTACGCCCCGTCGGCGCGGTGCGTGTCCGCGCGGAAGCCGGTGGGCGCGGTGCCGCGCCCCGAGTCCTTGCCCGCCGCGGTGGTGAGGCGGACGGCGCGGCTCGCGGGGGAGAAGTTGTCGGCCGCGTCGCGCGCCTTGACCGTGAACGTGTAGTCGGTGCCGGGCCGCAATCCGGTGACCAGCGTCGCGGTCTGGCTCCCGCCCACGCTGTGGATCTTCGAGCCGCCCTGGTAGATCTCGTACGAGGCGACGCGCTTGTCGTCCGTCGACTTCCCCCAGGAGAGCATCGCCGCCCGGCCTCCCTCGGCCTCACCCGTCAGGTGTCCGGGGCGCGACGGCGGCTTGCGGTCGGCGGCGGTCGCGGCGGGCGTCGTGACCGAGAGCTTCTTGCTGTCCTCGCTCACGTTCCCTTCGGCGTCGCGGGCGCGGACGGTGAAGGTGTACGTGGTGGACGGCCGGAGTCCGACGACGTCCACCATGCTCTCCTTGCCCGGCACCTCCTTCACCTTCTCGGCCTTGGCCTTCCCGGTGCCGCGGTACACCTCGTACCCGGTGACCCCCGTGTCGTCGGTGGCCTGGTTCCACATGACGTGGGCGGTGGTGGCGCTGCCCGCCTGCACGGTGAGGCCGCGGGGTGCCGCAGGCGGGTTGTTGTCCTTGGCGTCGTCGCCGCCCCAGGCGCAGCCGCCCAGTACGGTCGCGGTGGCGGCCATGACGGTCAGCAGGGCCAGAGGGGTGCACAGGTGGGGGCTCCGTCGCACGGGGGCTGCCTTCCACTCGACGGCATTGGTCCGGACCTATTTGACACAGGTGACGAGGGCACATCAAGGGGTACGGGCGTGCGCCGTCCGGACCTTGATCGGCGAAGGGTGCATACGACGGGGCACAAATTGGCATATGTGGCCTACATGCCGTCAGTTTCCCGCTACGAAAGGCCCTTTCCCGTGCGTCACAGAACGACGGTCCTGGTCGCCGCGGCCGGAGTCGCCCTGCTGGCCCCCGCCTCGTACCCCGCCGCCGCGCAACAGCCCGCGCCCGCGCCGGTCGCCAAGTCCGCATGGGGGGCCGGAGGTTCGGAGGCGGATCCGGTCCCGGAAGTATCGGCCCGGGAGCAGCCGGCCGGCGAAGGACCGGCCGACGAAGGACCGGCCGGAGAAGGACCGGCCGGAAGGGGATCGATCGGAGAGGGGTCGGTCCGCGCGGCCGACCTGCTGGCCAGGACCGGGACCTGCAAGCAGATCTCGCACGGCAAGTACCGCACCGACGACGGCGCCCGCGCGGACGTCGCCGTCTGCGGGACGCGTGACGCCGTCTTCTGGAAGGCCGACATGGACATCGACTGCGACGGGCAGCCGACCAAGGCCTGCAACCGCCGCACCGACCCGCTGTTCTTCCACGCCACGGCCTTCCAGCAGTCCGACGGCCGCCAGCTCAACGCCGAACGCCTGCCCTACGTCGTCGTGCCCGGGGCCGGCCGCCGCTGGAACCACGCCAAGCACGGCATCACGGGCGGCACCGTCGCCGCGGTCATCCACCGCGGCAAGGTCCAGTACGCCGTCGTCGGCGACACCGGCCCCACCGACCTCATCGGCGAGGCGTCCTACGCCACGGCGAAGGCGCTCGGCATCCGGCCCGACCCGCGGACGGGCGGCGCGGACTCCGACGTCACGTACATCTTCTTCAAGGGCTCCAAGGCCACCCCGATCGAGAGTCACGCGGCGGCGGTCGCGCGGGGCGAGGCGCTGGCGCGCGCGTTCGTGCGGCGCAACTAGCGGGGCGGGGTCGGACCGGGCGACGCCGTCAGACCTTCCGGTAGGTGTACGCCTCCGTCGCCGCCGCCCCGACCGCGGCGAGGGCGGCACCTGCCGACGCGGTCACCACCGCCGCCACCGCGCCCTCCACGAACGGAGCGTCCACCAGGCGCGTGCCGTCCGGGAGTTCGTCGCCCTCGGCGATCAGCGCCTTCACGGTGAGGACCGCGCTGCCGAGGTCGGTGAGGACCGCGACGCCCGCGCCGCGGTCCACCCGGGCGGCGGCCGCCGAGATCAACTCCGCGCTGGTGCCGAGCCCGCCGTCCGCCGTCCCGCCGGCGGCGGCCACGGGCGCGGTGTCGCCGCCGCCCGCGAGACCCGTGGCCAGTGCGGCGACCGCCTCGGCCACGGCCGTACTGTGCGAGACGAGGACGATGCCGACCAGCGGGGCGGCAACCGTGTCGTCGGCCGGTCCGTCAGCCACGGCCGGCTCCCTGCGTGCCGCCGCTGTCCGCCGTCTCGGCCAGCGCCTCGAAGAGCAGGGCCGAGGAGGTGGCTCCCGGGTCCTGGTGCCCGATGCTGCGCTCGCCCAGGTAGCTCGCGCGGCCCTTGCGCGCCTGGAGCGGCGCCGTGGCCAGGGCGCCTTGGTGTGCCGCCTGCCGGGCCGCGTCGAACGACTCGTCGAGCGCGTCGAGGGCGGGGACGAGCGCGTCCAGCATCGTCTTGTCGCCGGGCGCGGCACCACCGAGGGCGGCCACCGCGTCGACGCCGGTGCGCAGCGCCTCGGCGAATCCCGCCCGGTCGACCTCGGCCGCGTCGCCGAGCGCCTTGCCCGTGCGGCGCAACAGCGTTCCGTAGAGCGGCCCGGACGCGCCGCCGACCGTCGAGATCAACTGCCGCCCCGCCAGCGTGAGGACGGCACCCGGCGTGTCCGGCGCCTCCTTCTCCAGGGTGGCCGCGACGGCAGTGAATCCGCGTCGCAGATTGCTGCCGTGATCGGCGTCACCGATGGCCGAGTCCAGCTCCGTGAGCCGGTCCGCCGCACGGTCGACGGCGCTCGCGGTGGCCGTCAGCCAGCGGCGGAAGAAGTCGGCGTCGAGCACAGGGTCTCCTTGCGTTGGCGCGGATGTTCGGGCGGGCGCGGGCGGGGCTCGCGGGGGCTGTAGGCCCAGGGGCGCGGTGCGACGGGACGGGTCAGACGCCCCAGCGCAGCCCGGGCGTACGGACCGGCGCGTCCCACAGCCGCAGCATCTCCTCGTCGACCTGACACAACGTCACCGAGGCGCCGGCCATGTCCAGCGAGGTCACGTAGTTGCCGACGAGGGTGCGCGCCACGGGGACACCGCGCTCGACGAGCACACGCTGGACCTCGGCATTGAATCCGTACAGCTCGAGGAGTGGAGTGGCACCCATGCCGTTGACCAGGACCAGGACCGGGTCGCGCGGCTCCAGATCCTCCAGTACGGCGTTCACGGCGAAGTCGGCGATCTCGTGGGAGGTCATCATGGGGCGCCGCTCGCGCCCCGGCTCACCGTGGATCCCCACGCCCAACTCCAGCTCCCCGGCGGGCAGGTCGAAGGTGGGGCTGCCCTTGGCGGGCGTGCTGCACGCGGCGAGCGCCACACCGAAGCTCCGCGTGTTCGCGTTGACCCGCCGGGCGAGGGACTCGACCCGCTCCAACGGCATCCCCGCGTCGGCGGCGGCCCCGGCCAGCTTCTCCACGAAGAGGGTGGCGCCGGTGCCGCGCCGTCCCGCGGTGTAGAGGCTGTCGGTGACGGCCACGTCGTCGTTGACGAGCACCTTGGCCACCTGGATGCCCTCGTCCTCGGCGAGTTCCGCGGCCATGTCGAAGTTGAGGACGTCACCCGTGTAGTTCTTCACGATGAACAGCACGCCCGCGCCACTGTCCACGGCGGCCGCGGCCCGCACCATCTGATCCGGCACGGGCGAGGTGAACACCTCTCCCGGGCAGGCGGCCGACAGCATCCCCGGCCCCACGAACCCGCCGTGCAACGGCTCGTGCCCCGATCCGCCGCCGGAGACGAGGGCGACCTTCCCCGCGACGGGGGCGTCCCTGCGTACGATCACCCGGTTCTCGACGTCGACGGTCAGTTCGGGGTGCGCGGCGGCCATCCCGCGCAGCGCGTCGGCGACCACGGTCTCGGCGACGTTGATCAGCATCTTCATGGGTGCCTCCTGGTGAGGTCGGCGGCGGGGCACATCCCTTGCAGGCAGTAGTGACCTTGCGCCAGAGAAGGTCGCCTGTCCAGATGTGCCGTACGCGAAGGCGGCGCGTCCCCTCCGCGACGGATGCGGGTGGGACGCGCCGTGTCAGTTCCCTCAGGTGTCGAGGTCAGGCGAAGTAGAGGACGCCTTGGCCTTCGGTGCCGAGGAAGTTGCTCCAGCCTTGGGAGGTGGGTTTTCCGCTGTCGTAGAAGTAGCCGCCGTGGTTGCGGTTGACGCGTACGGAGATGTCTCCGTTGGTGCCGTGGACGATCAGGTCGGCGTCTCCGTCGCCGTTGACGTCGGCGAAGTAGAGGCGGCCCTTGCCGGGTCCGCCGAGGAAGTTGCCCCAGTGTTCGGAGACGGTCTTGCCGCCGTCGAAGTAGTCGCCCTTGCCGTGGTTGAGGCGCGCCGACACCTCGCCGGTCGTCTCGTGGACGATCAGGTCGGCGCTCTCGTCGCCGTTGACGTCCGCGAAGTAGAGGCGGCCCTTGCCGGGCTGGCCGAGGAAGTTGCCCCAGCCCTTGGAGATCTCCTTGCCGCCGTCGAAGTAGTCCCCGTGCCCGTGGTTGAGGCGTACGGAGACGTCTCCGTCGGTGCCGTGGACGATCAGGTCGGCGTCTCCGTCGCCGTTGACGTCGGCGAAGTAGAGGCGGCCCTTGCCCGGTCCGCCGAGGAAGTTGCCCCAGCCCTCGCTGATCACGGTCCCGCCGTCGAAGCCCTTGCCCGCGCCCAGGTTGCGGCGCACGGACAGCTCGCCGCCGGTCGTGTGCACGATCAGGTCGGTGCGGCCGTCCCCGTCGGCGTCGGCGAAGTAGAGGCGGCCCTTGCCGGGCTGTCCGAGGAAGTTGGACCAGCCCTTGCTGAGGACCTCGCCGCCGTCGAAGTACGCCCCCTGGTCGTGGTTGTTGCGCACCGCCAGGTTCCCCGAGGTGTCGAGCACGGCCAGGTCGGCCGTCCTGTCGCCGTTGAGGGAGGCGCCGTCGGAGGGGGTGCCGGAGCCGATGTTGACGTCCAGGTAGTCCCGGTCGATGTTGATCGTGGAGCCGCCCCAGGTCTCGGTGACGTTGCCCGCGTACTGCTTGACCCGCTTGTGGTCGGCCCAGAGGCTGTCCGGGATCACGGGGTCTTCCGTGTCGGCCTTGCCGTCCCACTTGGCGTCGAAGATGACGTCGGGCAGGGCGTAGCCGCTCCCGGCGTGGGCGAGGTCGTCGACGCCGGAGGAACTGCTGCTGTAGACGGCCGACTTGTAGCCCTGGGCGTGCAGGCGCTTGGTCCAGGCGGCCAGGAAGTTCAGCACGTCGGCGCGGTTGCCTGCGGAGTACGCCTCCATGTCGTAGTAGAGGAGGCTGCCGCGGCCGAAGCCGAGGGCGGCGGCGTCCTGCATCGCGTCGTCGGCCGCCGCGGTGCCCTGGGCCGCGGGCGAGGTGATCTGGGACGCCTGCACGCCGACGTAGAGCGGCATGAACTTCCAGCCCGCGTCGGCCTGTTGCTTGACCCACGACGAGGTGAGGTTGGGCTGGCTGCAGGCGCGCTTGGACCCGCCGATGTAGATGCCGACCGCGTCGTAGGGGGAGTTGGCCTTCCAGTTCTTCATGGCGGTGGCGCTCGGCGCGGTGCAGGCGTCGAACCCCTTGCCCAGGTGGTTCATCGTGGACAGCGGCAGGGCGGCGGCCGCCGCCAGGGGCTCGGCGGCTCGCGCGGGCCGTGGCTGACGGGGGAGTCCCGCACCGTCGAGGATGCCGGCGACCAGGGCCTGGTCGGTGTCGTACGTCGCGGTGACCGTGACGGTGCCGGCGCTGACGCGCGTCTCGTGGGAGGCGGGGTCCTCCTCGGTGCCCTGTTCCTCGGGCGGGGTGCTCGCGGGCTGCACCAGGAGCGCTTCGGTCTTGCCGATGAGACTGGCGGGGCAGTCCTGCTCGGCGCCGGGGGCGCCGAGGTAGACCGTGTGCCGGTCGAAGCGCACACAGGCGGTGGGGTGTTCGGCCAGGTCGACGACCTCCCAGGTCTCCGGCACCTGGAACGTGTACCCGCCGTAGCTGACGGTGCGTACGGCAGGGGCGGCCCCGGCGGGGGCGGCGAGGGCGTGCGGCGCGAGGGGCAGCGCGATGGCGGCGGCGGTCAGGGCGGCGAGCGCCCCGGACAGGCGCGCGGGTCTGGGCATGACGCTCCTGGGTGACATGAGGTGACGTGTGTGAGGTGACGTGTGTGAGGTGACATGTGTGAGGTGACGTGAGGTCGGGAGCGTCGGCTCAGCCGAAGTAGAGGCGGCCCTGGCCTTCGTTGCCGAGGAAGTTGCCCCAGCCTTGGGAGGTGGGTTTTCCGCTGTCGTAGAAGTAGCCGCCGTGGTTGCGGTTGACGCGTACGGAGACGTCTCCGTTGGTGCCGTGGACGATCAGGTCGGCGTCTCCGTCGCCGTTGACGTCGGCGAAGTAGAGGCGTCCCTTGCCGGGTCCGCCGAGGAAGTTGCCCCAGTGCTCGGAGAGGATCTTGCCGCCGTCGAAGTAGTCGCCCTTGCCGTGATTGAGGCGCGCCGACACCTCGCCGGTCGTCTCGTGCACGATCAGATCGGTGCTCTCGTCACCGTTCACGTCCGCGAAGTAGAGCCGTCCCTTGCCGGGCTGGCCGAGGAAGTTGCCCCAGCCCTTGGAGATCTCCTTGCCGCCGTCGAAGTAGGCGCCGTGGCCGTGGTTGATGCGCACCGACACCTCGCCGGTGGTCTCGTGGACGATCAGGTCGGCGTCTCCGTCACCGTTGACGTCGGCGAAGTAGAGCCGTCCCTTGCCGGGCTGGCCGGTGAAGTTGCCCCAGCCCTTGGAGATGACCCTGCCGCCGTCGAAGCCCTTGCCGGCGCCCAGGTTGCGGCGTACGGACACCTCGCCGTTCGACGCCTGCACGATCATGTCGCTGCGGCCGTCACCGTTCGCGTCGGCGAAGTACAACTGTCCCTTGCCGGGCTGTCCGAGGAAGTTGGACCAGTTCTTGCTCAGCACCTTGCCGCCGTCGAAGTAGGCGCCGTCGTCGTGGTTGTTGCGCACCGCCAGGTTCCCCGAGGTGTCGAGCACGGCCAGGTCGGCCGTCCTGTCGCCGTTGAGTGAGGGGGTGGTGACCCGCTCGTCGATCACCTTCTTGTAGCGGTAGGGGAGGAAGCCGTTGGACTGCAGGTACGAGCGGGTGCGGGTGGACTGGCGGGCGTTGGTGCCGCTGTGGGCCTCCTCCAGCACCACGGCGGTGGTGTGCGAGCTGTCCGTCCAGCCCTTGAACAGCACCACGTGGGAGGCGGCCCGGTCGATCATGTCGCCGGGCCGGAGATCGTCCAGGCTGCCGAGCCGGGTGGCGTACCCGGGCAGGGTCCACGTCGTGGCACCGTAGTTGTTGCTGGCGCTCGACTTCAGGTGCCAGGCCATCGACACGAATCCCGAACAGTCCTGCCGGTACTTGCCGTTGCGGTCCTTGTGATAGCGCGTCTGGCTGTACGGGACCTGCTGGTCGACCCAGCTCTGCGCGGGGGCCAGGATCTCCGCGCGCGTGATCTCGCCGCCCGCGTCGGAGTCGTCCGCGACGGCGGTGACCGCCGCCTGTGTCCTGGCCGGCGCGGCGGGGCCGAACGTCGTCCCCGCGTCGTCCGGGCCGCCCGGGTCGGTGTCCGGGGCGTCGGGGTCGGGTGTCTCCGGTGCGGGCAGGCCCGCCGCCGCGGCGCCGGCCGCCACCTCGTCGGCGGTGGCGTTGGTCGGGTCAGGCACCGTCGGGGTGAACTCGACGTCCTCGCCGACCGGGTCGGGTGTCTCGTCGGCCACCTTGCTGGTCAGCGGCGCGGAGTAGGAGGGCGCGGCGGCGGTCAGGGCCAGCCCCGAAGCGGCGGTGACGGCGAGGGCGGCGACAAGACCGCGACGGAACGTTCTTCGTGTGTGCATGACATTCCTCTGCATGGCGTCTCCTGAGGGAGGGTGGGAGGGAGGGAGGACGCACCTGTGTGCGGGCACGCCCGTGTACCGGTGGGGCTCGCACGGAGCGGTCCGTACGAAGTTCGGGGAGCGGGTGGGTCAGGGCCGGCGACGGTCAGCGGGTACCGGTGGTCACGGCCCAGCCCGCCAGTTCGGGCCGGGAGCACAACGCGCGCTCGACCAGGCCGACGAGGAGGGGCGGCACGTCCGGATCGACCGACGCGTGCCGGGTGTAGAAGCCGACGATCACGTGGCCGGGCCCGCAGCTGACGCTGACGTGCTCGACCCGTTCTTCAGGGCGCGCGGCGCGGCGCAACAGCTCGGTGACGTAGACCGGTTCGAGCCACCGGGGCACGGTGCGGCCCTGCGAGGCGAAGGCGATGAAAGTCAGGCGCATCCTCGTGGTGCTCCGTCGTGGATCAGTCCCAGATCAAGCTGTCACCACTGTCCATGGGGGACGCCGTGGACGGCGTGGCCGGCGGGCTGGGAGGCGGGGTGGGCGGCGACGGCGGGCCCGGCGTGGGCGGCCGGCGCGGCGCGGCCGGCCCCGGAGGCCGCGGCCCCCGCGGTGCCGCCGACCAGCGTGATGCCGCCCAGAGCGAGCAGAACGGGAACGGTGAGACGGGCGAACCGTCTGGGCGCGGCGATGGATACGGACACGGTGATTCCCCCTGATGGTGATGTGGTGGTCTGCGCGGGGCGCCGCTCGGGCCTGCCCCGCTGATCCCCAACGGTGCAGCCCGGGAAGACGCCCGCGGAAGGGGGTTCGGGGTGGCGGAAGTGTCCAGGACGCTTTCGGCCACCCGCGGCCCGGGAGGGAGACGGAAGGCCCGCCCCGGCGCCGACGGAAGGCGGATTGCCACTTGATCGGGTCCCCTTGCCAGGACGTTGACCTTCACCACACCCTCACACCGTGGATGCGGGGCGCGTGCGCGCAGCGATCACTGAGGGGGACAGGCGGATGCAGGGACACGAGATGCTCGCCGTACTGGGGCTCACCGGAACCAACGAGGCCGTGTACCGGGCCATGCGCGACCACGAGACCTGGGGCAAGGACGAACTGGCCGCCCACCTGGGCCTGAGCGTCGACGAGGTCGGTCACGCACTCGACTCGCTCTTCGAGCTGCACCTCATCAGGGAGTCCTTAGAGCACCCCGGCAGACTGTGCGCCATCGGCCCCCAGGCCGGGCTCCAGGCGCTGCTGGACCGCCAGCACGAGGAACTGCTGCGGCAGCAGGAGCAGATGGTCGAACGGCAGGCGTGGCTCGGCCAACTGGTGCGGCGGCTGGCCGACGAACAGTCGGACGGGGTACGCCCGGACGCGGAACCCATCGTCGGAATCGACGCGGTGCACCGACGCCTGGAACGTCTCGCGGACGAGGCCGCGCACGAGGTGCTGACCTTCATGCCCGGCGGCGCGCAGTCCGCTCCCGCGCTGCGGGCCGCCCGGCGCAACGACACCCGGCTGCTGGCGCGGGGCGTCAAGACCCGGACGGTCGGGCTCGACGGCATCCGCGCCGACGGACCCACTCTCGAACACGCGCGCTGGCTCACCGGCCACGGGGCCGAGTTCCGTACGGTCCCCTCGCTGCCGCCCCGCATGATCCTCGTCGACCGCTGCGCCGCCCTCGTCCCCCTCGCCCCGGCGCACACGCGCCGGGGCGCGCTCTACCTCACACAACCCGGCGTCGTCGCATCGCTGTTGGAACTCTTCGACCAGGTCTGGAACCGCTCCACACCGCTCGGCGTGGACTTCCCGGTCTCTCCGGACGGCCTCACCGCCACCGAACGCGCGCTTCTCCAGCTCATCGGGGAAGGCCTCACCGACGAGGCCGCCGCCACCCAGCTGCACGTGTCACCGCGCACCGCCCGCCGCACGATGGCCGCGCTGATGGAACGCCTCGGCGCACGCAGCCGTTTCGAGGCGGGCCTGCGCGCGGCACAGCGGGGATGGCTCTGAACCATCCGGCTCCCGAGCTTTCGGGGCCCCGGGCCTTTCGGCGCTCGTGTACCGCCAGGGTTTACCCCTCATGTACCGCGCTGGTTTGACGCGGACGGACGCTGCCGGTTCCTAGTCTGGGCGCCTACCACTCGCCGAACGCGGGGACCGAGGTGGACGGGACCGAGGGGAATGGACCGAGGGGACCGCGGAGCCGACGACAGGCCCGCGACCGGGGGACGTGGGCGAACGCAGGACTTCCCCCGCCTCTGCGCTTCCGGGCTTTCGTCGTCCCTCCCGCACTCCCAGGCTCGCCGAAAGCTACCGGGAGGGTGCGCCGGCGGCATGCGCGAGACACGGAGAACCGCCGAGTGGCCGCAGGCGACGCCGCGGACCCCCGTCGGCACCGACCTCGCGGAACCGGCTGAGGGCCCGAACGCGATGGCACGGATGCCGGGAAGCGCGGCGGCGCGTCGGCTGCGGGCGAAGGCGGGCACCGCGGGGACGGCGCGTGGGGCTGCAGCGGCAGGCGGGTGATCTGAGCGAGCACTACGCGGCCCGGCCCACCGAACATCCCGAGTGGGCGCCGATCTGGAACATCCTGTCCAAGGCGTTCGTGTCCCGCGCGAAGGGGCCCGTGCAAGGTCATCCTGCGCTCCTGCGCCCCGGACGGCGTCCTGATCGAGCAGGAGATCCCCAACTGCGCCTCGTCCAGGAGCTGAACCCGCACGTGCGGCTGATCTGGCACCCGCTCCGCACCACCCCCGACGGGGAGTTGAAGGGGGTCTCGCAGGGCTTCGGCCGCGCGTGCGACGGGATGAAGACCCATATGGCCGAGGCCGGCCACGAGGGCGGCGTCTGACCGTCCGACCGAACTCCGCGCCGGCTTTCCTCAGCCGTTCCCCGCGGCGCCGGAAGAGCCACCGCCCGTCCAGGCGCCCAGCAGGATCCGCGCGTGGTCGGCGAGCAGGTCGGGTGACAGGGGGTCCCCGCTCTCCAGGATGATGGCGATGACCGGGCCGGTGAGCTGGGCGGCGGCCAACGGCGGGGGAGGCATGCCGGTGGTGTGCGGGCGTACGCGATCGAGCACGTCCGTGGCGGCCGTGCCGACGAGATCGGCCGCGCGCACGAGATCGCGCACCACGGTGTCGTGCTGCGCCTCGCCGAGCAGCGCCCGGAAGGCGAGACCGGCCGGCGAGGTGGAGAGAAACGTGGTGAGCGCTTCGAGGAAGACGGTGAGGTCGTCGACGGGGCGGACCTGCGGCGTGGTGGCCAGCTCGTGGGCCGCGTCGGACGTGCTCGCCTCCAGCAGGATCTCCGCCTTGGTCGACCACCACCGGTAGACGGTCTGACGTCCGACGCCGGCGCGCTCCGCGATGCCCTTCATGGTCATCGCCGCGTACCCCTGCTCGACGAGCATGTCGTCGACGGCGTGGAGGACGGCGACCCGCGCCGCTTCGCTGCGGGGACGTCCGGCTGTGGCCTGCCCGTGGGCGGTACGTGGCATGGGATCAGCTTATCAAGGCAAGGTGCCTCGTAATGGTGCTAGCCTCGTAACGAGTCACGATGCCTCGAAATTGGTGAGGGCGGCCACGGGTGTGCCCGGATCCGGTTGGCCCGGCCGCCCAGGACGTCAGAGGAAGAAGCCCCCATGAAACCGACCCATCGCTGTACGGTGCTCGCCCGACGGCACCTCACCCCCCGCACGGTCAGACTCACCCTGGGCGGCCCGAGTCTCACCGGTCTTACGCCCCACCCGGCCCAGGACATCGAGGTGCTGCTCACCGATGCCCGCGGCGGTCGGCTCAAGCGGCGCTACACGATCCGTCACGCCCGCCCGCAGGCCGGGGAGTGGGACGTCGACGCGGTCCTGCACGAAGGGGGCGGGCCGGGCAGCGACTGGGCGGAGAGTGCCAGGGTCGGCTCTGCCGTGGAGTTCGTCGGCCCCCGGGGGAAGCTGCGACTGAGGCCGGCGGACGGCCACCTGTTCGTCGGGGACGAAGCCTCCCTGCCGGCGATCGCGGCCCTGACCGAGGCGCTGCCTGCCGGTCAAGAGGTCGTTGCGGTCATCGAGACCGCCTCCGCCGCCGACCGGGTTCCCGTCGCGGCGGGCCGACTGCGCTGGCTCGACCGCGGAGACCGGCCGCCCGGCTCCCCGGAGGGGCTTCTCGCCGCCGTCAACCAGGAGATACGGGCGAGGATCTTCGGGCAGGTCTACGTTCTCGCCGAGGCCCGCGCCACCGGCGCGGTCCGCGAACTCGTGCACGACGCGGGCGTACGACCGGACCACGTCTTCGCCAAGGGGTATTGGACCGCGGGGCCCCGCGTCGCCGAACCCCGTCGCGCCGGATCCCGTCCCGCCTTCCGCGCCGGGGATTCGGTGTGACGACCCAAGTGCCTTTCAAGCGAGGTGAACTGACACCCCGACAGGTGAGGGTGGCTTTCCGAGGGTTGCTGACCGTCCGGCTGCTCGGCGCGCTGGCCGACGGGGTGATGCTGCCCTTCGTCATCCTGTGGGCGCACCGGGTCGGCGGCCTGAGCGGCGCCGCGGCCGGCGCGCTGTTCCTCGTCCAGGCGGCGGGCGAGTTCACCGGCGGCCTCGTCGGCGGCGCCCTGGCCGACCGCATCGGGCACCGTCGCATGCTGCTGCTCTCCACCACCGGAATGGCGCTGGGCTACGGCAGCCTCTTCCTGGTGCACCACGCGGCCCTCGCCCTCGGCCTGTTCCTCGTCGCGGGACTCTTCGAGTCGGCGTTCCACCCCACCATCGCGGCGCTCGTCGGCGACCTGCACGCCGACGAGGACCTCCACCACGCCTACGGCCTGACCCGTGTGGCGGCCAGCATCGGTGGTGTGGTCGGTCCGGTCCTGGGAGCCGCCGCCGTCGCCCTCTCGCTCTCCAGCGTGTTCGCCGCGGCCGGAGTCCTGCTCGCCGCCGCCGTCCTTGCGATCTTCACCGCGGTGCCCTGCGACCGGGCCATCGGTCCTGAGACGGTCGAGGCGGCCGCCTCGGAGGACGCCACCGAGGTGCGCGGCGCGCTCACACAGATCTTGCGCGACCGCAGACTGGCGCTGCTCGTCCTGGGCGGCAGCCTGCTCACCATCACCTTCACCTGGTGGGAAGCGGACGGCCTGGTCCTGCTGAACCGCATCCACTCCCTGGACACCACCGCCTACGCGGCCCTGTTCGCCGTCGACGCCCTCGCCATCGTCCTGTTCCAGCTCCCGGTCAGCCGGTGGGCCCGCAAGCGGGACACCGGACGCCTGCTCTTCCTCGGCGCCGCACTCCAAGGGGCCGGCCTCGCGGGATTCGCCGCCGCAGGCCTCGGCTACCCCGCCCTCGTCGTCGCCGTTCTCGTCACCTCCTTCGGGATGATGATCTACGGCCCCACGACGTCGGCCTTCATCAGCCGCCACGTGCCGCCGGGACGCGGCGCCACCTATCAAGCCGCCCTGTCCACCTCGCAGGACATCGGCACCGCTATCGGACCCACCTCCGGACTCGCCCTCGGCCGCATCGGCGCGCCGGTCCTGATCTGGCTCTCGGCCCTCCCGCTGGGCCTGCTCGCGGGCCTCGCCACCGCGCGGGCCGCCCGCCTGCCGGCGCGGTCGACTCCCGACGCCGCCAAGGATCCCGGCCCGCATCCTGCGTGAGGCCCGGCACCGGTCGGGCCGCTCTCAGCCCGCCGGACGCGTCAGGATCGCGCTCGCGACGACATCGAAGAGGTGGTCGGCGCGTGGTGCGAGCGAGGGCTGGTCGCCGAGCCACGCGAGAGCCGCGATCAGGGCGAACAGATCGGTGCCGTCCATGTCGGCGCGTGCGCCGCCCGTCGCCTGGGCGCGGGCGAGAAGCCGTGCGCCGGCCGCGCGCAGGGTGACGCACGAGGCGTGCAGTGCGGAGTCGGTGTCCTCGATGGCGGCGGCCATCAGCACGGTCACACCCCGGTACTCGGTGGTCCACGCGACGCAGTCCCGCAGCCACGAAACGAGGGCGTCCTCGGGCGAGTTCGACGCCTCGAGTTCGCCTGCCTTCGCCGTCAGTTCGTCGAAGCTCGTGCGGAGCAGGGCGTCGAGCAGCGCCTCGCGCGTCGGGTAGTGGCGCAGCAGTGTGGCGAGCCCGACATCGGCCCGGCGCGCGATGTCGCGCAGTGATACGTCGACGCCCTGTTCGGTGAGGGCGGCGCCCGCCACCGCTAGCAGGTGGTCACGGTTCTTCCTGGCGTCGGCCCGCATCTGCCCCTCTTGACTGTCCGGCTGTCCGGCTGTCCGGCTGTCCGGTTGTCCGGCCGACCGGTCTGTTCGGTCTGCTCGATCTGCTCGGTCTTGACTATCCGGATCGCTGGTCCATATATTCGGATCAGTGGTCCACTTATGTGGATCGCTGGTCCGGATAAGCCTAACGCGCTGCGTCGGCAGGAGAGAACGATGGCATCACGCACGATGAGAGCGGTCCGCCTCCACGAGTACGGCGGCCCCGAGGTGCTCCGCTACGACGAGGTGCCGATTCCCGAGCCCGGGCCGGGCGACGTACTCGTCCGCGTGCACGCGGTCGGCGTCAATCCGCCCGACTGGTACCTGCGCGGCGGGCTGACCAGGATGCCCGGCGAGACGGAGTCGACGGTGAGCCTGCCGGTGATCCCGGGGACGGACGTGTCGGGCGTCGTCGAGGCCGTCGCCGCGGACGTGGCGGGCCTCGCCGTCGGTGACGAGGTCTTCGGCCTCCTGCGGTTCCCCAGCTTCGACGGCAGGGCGTACGCCCAGTACGTGGTCGCGCCGGCGTCGGACCTCGCGCCGAAGCCCGCCGGGATCGACCACGTGCACGCCGCGGGGGCGCCCATGGCCGGACTGACCGCGTGGCAGTTCCTGATCGAGCTCGGGCACCAGCTCCCCTCACCCTTCCAGAAAACTGTTCACCGCCCGACGGACCTCGGCACCGGCACGACCGTGCTCGTCAACGGTGCCGCGGGCGGCGTGGGGCACTTCGCGCTGCAGCTCGCCAAGTGGAAGGGCGCGCGGGTCGTCGCGGTGGCGTCGGGCGCGCACGAAGCGTTCCTGCGCGCACTCGGCGCCGATGAGTTCATCGACTACACCAAGCACCGCCCCGAGGACCTGGTCGAGGGCATCGACCTCGTTCTCGACACCGTCGGCGGCCCCGACAGCAGGCGCTTCCTGCGCACCCTCAAGCGAGGCGGCGCCCACTTCCCCGTATTCCCCGGGGACTTCGACGACGCGGAGACCGCCGAGCTCGGCGTGACGGTCTCCACCGCCCAAGTCCGCTCGAACGGCGCGCAGCTCGCCGAACTGGGGCGCCTGCTCGGCACGGGCGCGCTCCGCGTTGCGATCGACAGCACGTTCCCGCTGGCTGAGGCCCGGGCGGCGCACGAACGCGCCGCGCGAGGGCACATCCAGGGCAAGGTCGTGCTCACCGTCACCGAGAAGTAGGCGCCGGGCACTGGACGCCGAGTAGCAGTGGACGCCAAGTAGGGGCGACGGGCGGGTGAGGCAGGCACAGGGAAGGCCGGGCGGGTGAGCCAGGAACAGGGAAGGCCGGGCGGGGGAGGCGGGCCGGGGCGTGGTTAGGGTACGTGGATACCCACGCCGTCCCGTCTCGGAGGCCCCGCCCTCATGGAGCCCGCCCCTGTGGACCCGCTGGTCCTCCGTCACCGCGCGGCCCTGCGCCTGTGCTTCGCGATACCCGGGCTCGCGCTCGCCACCTGGGTGACCCGCACCCCCGACGTCCGGGACGGCCTCGGCGCCTCCACCGCCGAGATGGGCCTGGTGCTCTTCGGCATGTCGATCGGCTCGATGCTCGGCATCCTGGTCGCCGGTGCCTTGGTGGCACGGTTTGCGACCCGTCCCGTCATCGTCGCCGGCATGTGTCTCGTGCTGGCCAGTGTCGCGACGACGGCCCTGGGCGCGGCGGTGTCCTCGGCGTTGACGGTGGCCTTCGGCTTGTTGCTCATCGGCGCAGGTGTGGGCCTTTCGGAGGTCGCCGGCAACGTCGACGGCTCGGTCGTGGAGCGGGAGTTCGGCCGCCCTGTACTCCCGGCCCTGCACGGCTGTTACAGCCTGGGGACCGTCGTCGGCGCGGGTCTCGGGGTGGCCGGCGCCGCGGCCGGGTTCCCGGTGCCCTGGCATCTGGCGGCCGTACTGCTTCTGGTGATCGGGCTGTTCGCCTGCGCGGTGCCGGGACTGCGCCCCGGCCTGGGGCGCCCCGGTACTTCCGGCACCGGACCCGCGGGAGAGTCGCCCGCCGCCCCCGCACAGGGCCGGGAACGCCGGCTCCACCTCGACCCGCGACTGCTGATGATCGGCGGGGTGGTGCTCGGCATGACGCTGGCCGAGGGCGCCGCCACCGACTGGCTGCCGCTGCTGATGGTCGACGGCCACGACATGCCCGCAGGACTCGGGTCGCTGGTGTACGCCGGCTTCGCCGCCGCCATGGCGGCGGGCCGCTTCGCCGGTGGCCCCTTGGTGGCCCGGGTCGGCAGGCCCGCGATGCTCGGCGGTGGCGCGCTCCTGACGGCCGTCGGCATCGCCCTGGTGTCCTTCGTGGATTCGCCGGCCGCGGCCGGCTGCGCCGTGCTGCTCTGGGGCCTCGGCACCTCCCTCGGCTTCCCGCTGGCCCTCTCCGCGGCCGGCGAGTCCGGCCCCGACACCACCGGCCGCGTGGCCCTGACCTCCCGCATCGGCTACGTCGCCCTGCTGGCGGGGCCGCCAGCGCTCGGCTTCCTCGGCGAGCACCACGGGCTGCGCGCCGCGATGGTCCCGGTCCTGCTGCTCATGCTCGTCGCCGCCGCGCTCTCACCCGCCACCGCGTCCCACCCCCGGCGCACCGGGACGGTGGACGGCCACCAGGAGCGCGCCGGGCGACCGGAGTTGGACCGGCGCAGTGGGGAGAGCGGGGGGAAGCGTATGGGGAAGGGCGCGAGGACGTAGCGCGGGCGTCCCCTCACGCCGTGAAATCCGCCGCCCTGCCCGCCCTGGTGTCGGGCACCTTCTCCAACTGCTCGGCCTCTTCGGGGTCCGGCTCCGACGCGAGAATCTTGTCCGCGCGCTGGTCGATGTTGCGGGTGAGGGCGAGCTGCGCGAGGCCGAAGACCACGGCGTAGGCGATCACGTCGCGCCAGGTCTCGGGAGCCTTGATGACCGGCAGCCACTCGGTGCCGACCAGAAGCAGTCCGATCACGGCCGTGAGCGCCCCGATGGGAAGCTTGATGAGCTCCTGGTAGAAGGGCAGGTTGTACGGGTTCCAGCTGCCGCCCATCTTCTGCAGCCGCCCCACCACGTGCGTCGCCGCACCGAGCATGCCCAGCAGCATGACCAGACCGACGTCCCGCAGGCCGGACCGCGTCGCGCCGTGGCCCTCCCCGGCGACGGGGATCGCCGCCGGATCGCGCCAGGCCACCACGAGCGTCACCACGAGCAGTACCGTCAGCACACTGCCCGCGCGGATCAGCCGGTTACGGAAGTTGCGGCTGCGTACGGATCGTTCCTCCTGCACCGCGTAGGCCGCCTCCAGCAGGGTCGCGACCGCCCAGGGCACGCGGTCGTCCCGCGGCTCGTCCCGGCTCCTCAGCTCCTGGACGAGGGCGAGCCGGGGATCCTTCTGGCAGAGCGGGCCCGCCAGGGCGAGCACCGCGTCGATCCGGTGCCAGGCCAGGGCGGGCCTCGACAGCGAGATGATGGCGACCTCGGCGGCGTGCAGGCATGCCAGGGTGCCCTCGTAGGTCTGTCCGTTCCACCAGCTGCCGAGCCGCTGGGGCAGTCTGCCGACGACCGCCTGCCGCATGTGCCGCTCGGCCGCGTCGAGGAGCTGCGCCGCTCCCGAGCGCAGCTCCGGCTCCCGTACCCCGTGGCGGGACAGGCGATCCGGCGGCCCGCACGCGGCGTCGAGCTGGTGGCGCAGGACGCAGAGGCGGGTCTGCGCACGGTGCAGCCAGGTGATGGCCCTCGGCGCGGGCGGACCCGCGGCAGCGGAGGCCCGTGCGGCACCGGGAGCGGCAGGCCGTGGCTCCGCCCGGCGGGCGAGGGCTCTGCGCAACCGACCGTGGCGGCCCTTGGTGTTCATGTTTTCCCCCGTTCCGTTCGCCGGCTCAGGGCGGCGCGTCCGCCCCGCTCCGAGCCGGTCGGCAGCGGTCCAACCGCCGCCGGAAGTTCCAGGTGGCCGGCGACTGCCGTGCGGCAGTACGGGCGTTGGAAGACGATGCCGCGGTCCGGTCCCGTGCCAGGACGACGCCCGCGTACGCGGTGGCCGAAGCGTCGGTTGCGGCGCAGCCGTGCATGGTGATCGCCCCCGTGGCGGGCGGGTGAGCCGGTCGGCACGTCCTGCTCCGTCCCGCTTCCTGAAGCATGCTCCGACAAGCAACCGGCGTCTACGGCGGTGAACGCGGCATACCCGGTGGAAACGGTGGCAGTCCGTGACACGTGTGCGGGTGAGTGGCTTGATCGTGCGGTGTTCGCGTGGGTCGTGATGTCCAGGGGCGCGGGGGCGGGCTACGATCACGGCGTGATGACGGCCTGGTCTCCTTCCGGTACACGGTGGAGCCGCTCTACAGCGGCTCTGTGGCGGTTCGTGGGGCTCGGTCTCTTCCTCTTCGGGCTGCTGATCGCGCACGTGGCCAGCCCTGATGCCACCAGTCGCCATCTCGTCGCCGGCAGCGGCGCCTCCGTCGTGGCGGACACGGCTGCCGACACCTCCGCCCCGACGGGCGCACCCGGCGGCCACGGCGGCGAGCACCGTCAGCAGCACACCGTCGAGGAATGCGCGCTGGGGCAGCCCCCGCAGGGGCCCGACGTGGAGCTCCCCTGTCTCTCGCCGCTCGCTCCGCAGGGGTGGGACGGCGTGCCCGCGCTGGTGCGCGCCCGTCACGTCGCCGGACGGGACTTCGTGGTCCCGATAGCGCACGCTGCCGACTCCACGATCCTGCGCGTCTAGACCGGCTCCGAACCGCCTCAACCGGTCACCGTTCCCGGAGAGTTGCCCGAATCCGTCGGCAAGGCGGGCTCGGCATCCTCCCGGTGGCCCTCCATGGAGTCCGACTCTGCTCCCGGCCGCCGGTATGCCCCGGCCGGGGCCGCTGCCGCGCGGAGGATCTGTGCTGCCCCGGCTGACTGTCCGCACCACCCCGTACGTCCTGCTGCTGTGCACGCTGTTCGCGTGCTTCGGCGGGCACCTTCATGCCCACGGGGGGTTTCACTCGCCGGTGGTGCAGGTCCACGCGCCCGTGGGAACCGGCGCCGAGCCCGCGGTCCTCGACGAGCCCCCCTCGCCCGACCACTGCCACGAGGCCGGCTCGGGTTCCGCCGTGCAGTCGTCGGCCCGGCCGCTCAAGCTCCCGCACCCGCTCGCCGCGGCGACGGACGCGGGCGCGGTGGGTGCCCGGGTGGTCCGTGGCAGAGCCACCGCGCCGGTCGTGGTGCCGGGCGGTGGCCGGTCCACGCTCAGCTCGCTGTGCAGGTGGCGCATATAGGGCCGCCCCGAGCAGGCCCGACGCGACCCCGCGCCCATGCGACCGCCCCCTCGACGAGAGCGAAGAACCGAAGAGATGCACTCTCCGATCGCACACCACTCCCACCCCCTCGGACCCGTCCCTCCCCTCATCACCCCGCCTGTCGCCGCCCCCGCCGGGGCCACCCTGCCCGGCCTCGTCGGCAACACCCCGGTCCTGCGCGTCTCCCAGCCGTTCACCCCGCAAGGGCGCGGATTCTGGGCCAAACTGGAGGGCTTCAACCCCGGCGGCATCAAGGACCGACCCGGTCTGCACATGGTCGAACGGGCCCGTGCCCGCGGTGAGTTGGCACACGGCCGGCGCATCGTCGAGTCGACGAGCGGCACCCTCGGCCTCGGGCTCGCCCTGGCCGGGACCGTCCACGGGCATCCGGTCACCCTGGTCACCGACCCGGGCCTCGAACCGTCCATGACCCGGCTGCTCGCCGCCTACGGCGCGAGCGTCGACATGGTCCCCGAGCCGCACCCGGCCGGCGGCTGGCAGCAGGCCCGCCGCGACCGGGTCGCCGAACTCCTCGCGGAGCACCCCGGCTCATGGTGCCCCGACCAGTACGGCAACCCCGACAACGTCTCCGCGTACACCCCGCTGGCCCTCGAACTCGCCGCGCAGGTCGGCCACATCGACGTACTCGTCTGCAGCGTCGGCACCGGAGGACACTCCGCGGGCATCTCCCGCGTGCTGCGGCAGCTCTGTCCCGGGGTGCGCCTGGTCGGCGTGGACACCGTCGGCTCGACCATCTTCGGCCAGCCCGCCCGCCCCCGGCTCATGCGCGGCCTGGGATCGAGCATCTACCCGCGCAACGTCGCCTACGGAAACTTCAGCGAGGTGCACTGGGTCTCGCCTGCCGAAGCGGTCTGGTCCTGCAGGCAGTTGGCGACCTCCCACTACGCCACCGGCGGCTGGAGCGTCGGAGCGGTCGCGCTGGTGGCCGGGTGGCTCGCCCGGACGCTCCCGCACGACACCCGCATCGTCGCCGTCTTCCCCGACGGCCCGCAGCGCTACCTGGAAACCGTCTACGACGACACGTACTGCGCGGAGCACGGGCTGTTGGACGGGGTTCCGGCACCCGAACCCGACGTGGTGGGCCGCCCCGACGAGAAGGAGGTCACCCGCTGGACCCGCTGCGCCGCCGTCCACGACCCGCTCGCCGCACACCCCCGGCCGGCGGACGCGGCCGACGACACCCACGACGACGCCGACGCGAAGAGCGAGACGCCATGAAGACGACCCTCACCCAGTTCCGCTCCTACGACCGGAGCGTCCAACTGCTCCTGGCCAACCAGTTCACCATCAACCTCGGCTTCTACATGCTGATGCCGTACCTCGCCCAGCACCTGTCCGGCACGCTCGGGCTCGCCGGGTGGGTCGTCGGACTCGTCCTCGGCGTCCGCAACTTCAGCCAGCAGGGCATGTTCCTCGTCGGCGGCACCCTCGCCGACCGGTTCGGCTACAAGCCGCTCATCGTCGCCGGCTGCGTCCTGCGCACCGCCGGCTTCGCCACGCTCGGCCTCGTCGACTCGGTGGCGGCGCTGCTCGTCGCGTCGGCGGCCACCGGTTTCGCCGGGGCGCTGTTCAACCCCGCGGTGCGCGCCTACCTCGCCGCCGACGCGGGGGAGCGCCGCGTCGAGGCGTTCGCCCTGTTCAACGTCTTCTACCAGGCGGGCATCCTGCTCGGCCCGCTCGTCGGCATGCTGCTCACCGGGGTCGACTTCCGGATCACCTGCCTCGTCTCCGCCGCGGTCTTCGCGCTGCTGAGCGTCGTACAGATCCGCGCGCTGCCCGCCCGCAGGGGCGACGACGCGGCCGATCGGGGAGCGGGCGCCGGGAACGGGATCCTCGCGCAGTGGCGGAGCGTCGTGCGCAACCGGGCCTTCCTGCTCTTCTCGACCGCCATGATCGGCTCGTACGTCCTGACCTTCCAGGTCTATCTGGCGCTGCCCCTGGAGGTCCGACGCCTCGGCGGCGACGGGGAGTTCGGCACGGTGGCCGTCGCACTGCTCTTCGCGGCATCGGGGCTCACGACCATCCTCGGGCAGACCCGCGTGACGGCCTGGTGCAAGGAGCGGACGGAGCCGGGACGGGCCCTGTCCTTGGGGCTGTTGTGCATGGGGCTCGCCTTCGTCCCGCTGCTCGCCGCCACGGCGCTGCCGGTTGCGGAGCGGGGAGCCGGGCGGTGGCTGCTCGCGGCCGTGCCGCCGACGCTGGCCGCCCTGCTGCTCGCGCTGGGCACGATGATCGCGTACCCCTTCGAGATGGACACCATCGTGCAGCTGTCCGGGGACCGGCTCGTCGCCACCCACTACGGGCTCTACAACACCATCTGCGGGGTGGGCATCACGATCGGCAACCTGCTGACCGGAGTCGCCCTCGACGCCGCCAGGGAGGCCGGCATGTCGGCGCTTCCCTGGCTCGTGCTGTTCGCGCTCGGCCTGGGATGTTCCGGGGCCCTCCACGGACTGCAGCGCGCCGGACGGCTGACCCGCACCGCCCCCGAGGCGCAGCCCGCCGCGGCCTGACGGAGGCGGCCCGAACGGAGCAGGTCCGGCCGGCGCGCGGGGACGAAGCGCGCGCCGGCCGGACGCGGTTCACGCGGAGCCGACGCCTCCCGAGCACGCGGCGCCCGGCTCGGGGGTCTGCGGCCCCTGCACGTACTTGCTGAAGAACTCGGCCACCCGCGGATCGGCGGCACTGTCGACGGTGAGCTGGTGGCCCCAGGCCGACAGCATGAGCGCACTGCGCTGCCCGTCGACCGGACTCATCAGGCTGTACGGGGTCTTGGAGACCTTGTCGCCCAGCTTCTTGACGTCGGCGTCGGCGGCCTTCCCGTTGTAGGTGACCCAGACCGCGCCGTGTTCGAGGGAGTGCACGGCGTTCTCCTCCGGTATCGCCTTGTCGTAGACCGTGGCGTCACAGGTCATCCACGCCTGGTGGTGGTCGCCGCCGACGGGAGGCGTCATCGGGTAGTCGACGGCCTTGTCGACGTGGTCGCGGCCCAGTTCCTTCGCGTCCCACGTCTTCTCGCCCCGCACCGGCTTCTTGGCGGCGGCGGCGTTCCGCTCGTCCTTGTCGTCGGTGCTCTTGACGGCGTACGCGCCGAATCCGATGAGCCCGGCCACGATCACCGTGCTGAGCGTGACGGTGATGATGCGGTTGCGGCGCTCGCGGGCCTGCTCCGCGCGGCGCAGCGCTTCGACGCGGGCCTTGCGCTCGGCGGCTTCCGCCTTCTTGTTCGGCTTGTGGGCCTTGGCCTTGGCCATGGGTGCTCCTTGTCCGGCCGCACGGGGGCGCGGCGGTGGTGGTGGCGCGGTGGTGGATGCCGGAGGAGGGCAGGCCGATGGGGCGGGCCGCCCTGCCGGGGTCCGCCTAGGTCCGCTGCACCTGGAGCATGTGGAGGTCGGGCGAGCCGCGGGTCGTCGGGTCGCCCGCCGTGAGACCGGGGGCCGCCGGTGCCGGTGGGGGCGCGCGGTGCAGGACCGCGGACAGTGACGGGGCCCCCGGAGTGGGCACCGCCCGCACGCCGTGGGCCGAGGGCGCGCAACAGCGTTCGGGAGGCGGGCAGTCGGCATCGGCCACGGGTGCGGCGCGGTCGTCGAGGGACGGCGCCCCGGCGACGGCCGTGGCGTGCCCCGTGCCCTGGTGGCCGCCGTCGGGCGCGACGGGGCCCAGACACATGAACAGCGTGACGAGCAGCGAGCCGAGCGCAGCGGCCAGGGCGCCGCGGCACGAGGAGTGCCGGGCGGCCGCGGCCCGCTGCGTCTGTCTCATCGCAGCGCATCGTAGCGATCGCGGGCCGGGCGTCCGTCGGCCGCCCCAGATGCCCGGCTGGTGCCCGACCGGTGCCCGGCGGAGGGAGTGCGGCCCGGGTGCAAGGCGCACTCCCTCCGTGGCGGATCATGGCGTGGTGACGACGAAGCGGACCGAACAGCCGGGCGGCGCCCGAGAGCTCACCCCGTACCAGACCGCCCTGCGTGAGCGGCTCCTCGCGGCGCCGGTGGTCACGGCGCCCGTGCCCTGGCGAACCGTGTTCGAGCCGTACGCCGTCGTCGGAGGCCTGTTGGGCATCGGCTTCGCCGTCGATCCCGACACCGGCCACGACCTGGTCATGGTCGTCTCCGGCGACGGCCACGGACTGTTCGACGCCGTCACCGGCGAGAAGCTCGCCCGGGATCGCGACCCCGACCCCGAGGAGAGCACCCCGGACGGGGTGCCCGACCTCTCCTGCCCCGGACTGGGTCCCCTCGCCGGGCGGCGCGTCCGCATCGCGGGGCTCTTCGGCGGCGGACTGCACACGACCACCGCCGACGGCTGGACCCTCGAAGTCGCCACCCCGGCCTGGCCGCACGAGCGGGTCCTGCTCTCCACCGACGGCGGCATGCCCCATGCCGGGCCCCACGGCGAGAAGTGGTGGCACGTCTTCCACGCGTCCTCCTCGGAGCTGCGGACCGCCGGCTTCGCACCGTCGGGGCAGACCCTGGCGGTGGCCACCAGCAGCGATCTGAGTCTGTGGACGAGACGGCCGCCCACGCCGGAGGCGGCGTAACACCGAGGCGTACCGCCGCGCGCCCCAGGGCCTGTCGACAGACGCCTGTCGTCGCCGTCGCCCTGATCGCTGGGCGGGCAGGGGTGTGAGGACAGGCCCTAGCGGGGACGGGATGCCGTCACGAGCAGAGCCGCGCCGCGCAGCCGCAGCCCGCCGTCGGCCTCGGGGGATCGCGCCTCGTGGGGCCGCAGGACATCCGTCAGCCGGGCGCGGGCGCGGGCCCGGTCCTCCGGGGAGACCTGGCCGGCCAGGTGGCGTCCGGGGCCCGAGCCGAGGAGGAAGTCCGCGGCGTCGGCGGCGTCGCGCCCCCACACTCCGTACGCCTCCGCGCGCTGCGTCCCGATGTCCTCGTACCCTGCGGCGGACAGCACCTCGCGCGTCCTGTCGACGTCCGCCAGGGAGAACACGCCAGGGCCGCCCGGCACGCCGAAACCCCCGATGGGCAGGATGTCGCGCAGCTCGGCGAAGGCCTGGAGCCACTCGTTGTCCTCGGGGTACGCGCCGCAGACGAACGCCGCGCGTCCGCCGGGACGCAGCGCCCGGCCGATGTTGCCGAAGCCGGCCACCGGGTCCGCGAAGAACATCACGCCGTAGCGGCTGATCACGACGTCGTACGCGGCCGGGGCCAGCGGATGGACCTGGGCGTCCCCCTGCTCGAAGGAGACGTTGCCGAGGCCCTCCCGCCGCGCGGTGTCGCGTGCGCGGGCCAGCGTCGGGGCCGACAGGTCCAGGCCCAGGGCACGGCCCCCGCTCGCCCGGCGTGCGGCCAGCCGGGTCGTCCGTCCTGCTCCGCAGCCGATGTCCAGGACACGGTCGTCCTCGCCGATCGAAGCGGCGGCCAGGAGAGGGGCGTTGAGGCCGTCGTTCACCGCGTCCCAGCGGTCCTGGTTGCGGGCCCAGTGATCCCCCTCGTAACCGTTCCACGCCTGTGCCTGTTCGATGTTGACGATGTTCGGCATGCGCTGCCCCTTCGGTGCATGGCGGATGAGGCGCCCTTCACCGTTAGTATGGGCGCTCGCCCAAACAGTATGGGCGAGCGCCCATACTTGCAACGGCCTTGTGACCGGGGCGCCTTGTCGCGTACGAGGAGAGAGCCATGTCACCGCGCGGAGTCGCGATCCCCGACCTTCGTGAGCGGCTCTTCGACGCCGCCGAGCGGATCGTCGCCCGCGAGGGCGCGGCGGCGCTGACGAGCCGGGCGATCACCGGTGAGGCGGGCTGCGCCAAGGGGGTGCTGCACACGCACTTCGGCGGGGTGGACGCGTTCGTCGCCGAGCTCGTCCTCGACCGGCTCGCGCGCACCGCCGCACAGGCGCAAGGGCTGCCCGGGCGGGCGGGCCGGGACACCGTGACGGCCAACCTGACCGGGGTCGCACTCGGGCTCCTGGGCTCCCTCGACCCCCGGATCGTCGGCCTGGCCAAGACCAGCAACGCCACCGCGCAGCAGATCCGTGAGGCGCTCGCGGGCGGCGCACCGGGCTTCACGGCGATCGAGGAGGCACTCACCGCCTACCTCGACGCCGAACTGCGGCTCGGACGCCTCCCCGAGGGCACCGACACCGCCACCACGGCACTCACTCTCGTCGGCACCGTCCACCACCTCCTGATGACCGGCGGCTGGTCCGGCGCGCCCGACCCCCGCGCGCGGACCGAACGCCTGGTCGCCCTGCTCGTGCCCCGGTGAGCCGTGCCCCGGCGCGCCGTGTCCCGGCGCGCCGTGTCCCACGACCGGACGCGCTCACTCCTCGCAGCACGCGGCCACGGACTTCGTCAGACGGGGACCCGCGAACCGGGTGCCGCTGACGAAGCGCAGCGCGGGGCCGAACGTGGCGACGGCCGAGGGGCCGGTGAAGTGCAGGCCCGGCACGTTGGAGGAGAACCCCTTGTCCAGGACGGGGAATCCGCCGACGCGTATCAGGTCCGCGCGGAGCTCGGGGGAGAGGAAGTCCAGGGCCTCCAGCTGGACGCGGTAGCCGGTGGCGGCCAGGACGTGCTCGGACTCGACGGTCTGGGTACGCCCGTCCGGCGTCGTCGTCCGCAGAGAGACACCGCCGCCGTGCGCCTCGGCCCCCGTGATGTGCCGCTCCGTCAGAACGGGCACGCTGCCCTCGAACCGCTCCTTGAGCCACCACGCCCCGCGCGACCTCAACGCCTGCTCGGCGAGCCGGAGCCGGGCGGGCGCCGGCAGCCGCCGGAACGCGGCCGGATGGCGGGTGAGGCCGTACAGGGACCACGACCTGCCCACCGGGGTGTCCGGCTGCCAGCGCGGCCTCGACGACGGCGGCGCGTCGAACCGGACCCGTGAACCGCGGGCGAGGACCTGGACGTCGGCGCCCGCCTCGTGCAGCAGGGCCGCGCTCTCCAGGGCGGACTGCCCGGCTCCCACGACGGTCACGCGGCGCCCGGCGAAGCTTCTCGGATCGGTCTGCTGCGAACTGTGCGAGATCAGGCCAAGGGCCGCGGGGCCCCCGGAGGCCGCCGCCGCGAGCGGCGCCGGCAGATGGGCGAAACCGGTGAGCCCGGTCGCCACGACCACCGCGCACGCCCGGACCACCTCGCCCGACGACAGCTTGACGCGGAAGCCGTCCGGACTGCGGTCGACCGCGGCCACCCGCTCGTCCTCCACACGCGGCACAAGGCGGTCACGGAACCACCTGCCGTACCGCAGGAAGAGCCCGACGGGCACCTGGTCGCGGGCGTCGAGCCTGCGCTCCCCGCTCTCGCGGCAGAAGTCGTCGAGCGTGAAGCCCTCGCGCGGGGTCGCGAGCGCGGAGGCGTCGGGCG
Source organism: Streptomyces sp. NPDC040622 (assembly GCF_055593965.1). Taxonomy (NCBI): domain Bacteria; kingdom Bacillati; phylum Actinomycetota; class Actinomycetes; order Kitasatosporales; family Streptomycetaceae; genus Streptomyces; species Streptomyces sp. NPDC040622. Next base: position 370,559 of record NZ_JBVIXD010000001.1, read on the forward strand.
ACGTCCGCAGGAGCATCCCGGCGGGCATGCGCCGCGACCAGCTGGCCACGGGGGCGCCGAATATGCGGACGGGCAGGCCGCGCGCCCGCAGGTGCGCGGCGGCGGAGAGCCCGTAGGGGCCCGCGCCGATGACGACGACGGTCTTGGACATGGGGGTCCCTCCTGGCACCGCACGCGCGCGCTCGGTGTCCGGCTGCGGACACGGCTCGGGGCGGCACCAAAATCAGCGGTGGAAGGTGCGGGATCGGGCCTGCCGGAGCCGCTCCCGTCCACGTCGGCCGGCGCGGTGCGCGCTGCGGCTCGGGTCAGACGGCGAGCGGCCGGCGGGCCGGCGGACCCCGCCGTACGACCGCGTCCGCGAGCAGGAGGGCGCGGGAGGGCGCACGGGCCGGGCGTCCGGTGCGGCGGGCCGGGGCCTGCCGGGACGGCGCGAGCGGGAGCGGCGCGCGGAACGGGCGCAACAGCCGTGCCAGGAAGGCCCAGAGGAGGCGCAGGGTCCGGGCCAGGGAGCCACTGGCCGCGCGCGGCCTGCGCCGTGCGCCGTGCCGGACTCCGCGGCACCCGGCGTCCACGCCGTGCGCCATGCGGTCGACGACGAAGCCGAGCGTGAGCCGCTCGGCGAACGGCGGCGGTGCCGTGCGGAGCCGCACGGGGAGCCGGCCCTCGTGCGCGGCTGACGCCCGGTCGCCACGCGCCCGTTCGAACCACCGCACGGGGGCGGCCCGGCCGGTGTGCTCGCGAGCCGCGGGCCGTGTGCCGCGCAGGGACAGGGCGGCACGGAACAGGACCGCGGCGGCGACCGTCCGTACGTCCCACGAAGGCAGCGAGCCGAACACGAGGTGGTACGAGGCGACGGCGAACAGGGTGCTCGCCACGGAGAGGGCGACGGACCGCGCCGCGTCCGTCGACCGGAGCCGCGGATGTGCCGCCCCCACCGGGCGGATCACCGGACACACCGCGTCGGCCGACCGTGCCGCCGCTCCCGGCCGCGCGGCCGGCGTCCGGCCGCCGTGCGGCCGGGAGCGAGGCACCGGTCCCGAAGTCTTCATGACGCACCCATCATGGTGCGTCAGCCCGCGGCTGTCACCCGGCGCGGTCCGGCACGGTCGAGAACACGTCCCGCCGGAACGGGAGTTGCCGGTGTGAAGCCGTTCTCCACCAGCTCCGTGCGTACCCTGTGCCCGCGGGCGGACCGGCACCTCTGCGGGCATGCCTCCCGCAGGCCTCAGCGCTTGAGCACCGCCTGCATGACCGCCTTCGCGATCGGCGCCCCGAGCCGCCCGCCCGCGATCTCGGAGCGGGAGATGTCCATGTCCTCGGGGTCGACCAGGACGGCGACCGCCACCGGTGAGGTGCCGTCCGCCTGCTTGGCGTACGAGACGAACCAGGCGTACGGGCGCTCGTCGCGGACGTCGGCGCCGTGCTGGGCCGTACCGGGCTTGCCGCCGACCGTGACGCCCGGCATCCGCACCTTGTCCGCCGTGCCCTCGGTCACCGTGTGCTCCATCATCGCCTGCACCTTCTTCGCGGTGTCCACGGAGACGGCCCGGTCGAGCACCTCGGGCTCGGCCTTCTCGATCACGCCCAGGTCGGGGCCGCGCAGCTCGTCGACCATGTAGGGCTTCATCACCTTGCCGTCGTTGGCGAGCCCCGCGACGGTCATGGCCATCTGCAGCGGAGTGCTGGTCACGCTGCCCTGGCCCATGCCGGTCAACGCGGTCTGCGGCTTGTCCAGACGCTCGGGATAGCCGCTCGCGGCCGACCGCACGGGCGTGAACTGCTCCTTGTTGAAGCCGAACTTCTCCGCCGTCTCGCGCATCTTGTCCTTGCCGGTCCGCAGCGCCGCGTCGAGGAAGACGTTGTTGCACGACCACTGCATGGCGGTCTTCATCGACACCTTGTCGCACTGGGAGTTCGGCACGACGTTGCCGATCTCGGTGCTGCTGAGCGGCAGCCGGTAGGGCGCCGGGGCGCCGGAGGGCGCGTCGATGTCGGTGACCGTGCCGTGCTCCAGGGCGGCGGCCGCGGTGAGGATCTTGAACGTCGAGCCGGGCGGATAGGCCTCGCGCGTCGCCCGGTTGTTCAGCGGCTTGTCCTTGCGCCGGTCGAGCTCCTGGAACGCCCTGCCGTCCTTCCCCGAGATGCCCGCGAAGACGGAGGGGTCGTACGAGGGGGTGCTCGCCATCGCCAGGATCTTGCCGGTGCGCGGATCGAGGGCGACGACCGCGCCCTTGGCGTCGAGATCCGTCAACCCCTTGTAGGCGGCCTTCTGTGCCTTGGGGTCGATGGTGGTGATGACGTCGCCGGGCCGCGGCTTCTCGTGGGTCAGGACGTCCAGCGGGCCGCCGAGCAGCCGCCGGTCCTTGCCGCTGAGCACGTCGTTCTCCACGCCTTCGAGGAACGTGGCGCCCTGGGCCTGCGAGAAGTAGCCGGTGACCGGCGCGTACATCGGGCCGTCCTTGAAGACGCGCTTGTACTTGAGGTCCGAACCCGGACTCGCCACGGATCCGGTGACCGGGCTGCCGCCGACGATGATGTCGCCCCGCGGCTGGGCGAACGTGTCGATCTGCACCCGCCGGTTCTTCGCGTGCTCGGCCAGGCCGTCCCCCCGGGCGAACTGCACCCAGGTGGCCCGCACCAGCAGGGCCAGCACGAGGACCCCACAGAAGACGGCTATGTGCCGCAATGTCCTGTTCATGGCCCGAGCAGAGCAGGTCGGCACCCCGCATGTCCAAGATGGATATCGGGACCGCAATGATTAATCTGCGATATCGTCGCTGATCGTGGACCTGATACTGCACCTGCGGTGCTTTGTGGCTGTTGCAGAAGAGTCACACTTCGGCCGTGCCGCGGCCCGCCTCGGTACGGCCCAGCCACCCCTGTCGCAGCGCATCCAGCGGCTGGAGCGCGAGCTGGGGGTCCGCCTCTTCGAGCGCAACAGCCGCCAGGTCACGATCACCAAGGGCGGCACGCTCCTGCTCGACGAGGCCCGCGAACTGCTGGCCCGCGCCGAGGCACTGATGGCCACCAGCCGCCGCATCCGGGACGGCGACGCGGGCCTGCTGCGCGCCGCACTGCCGTCCGACATCGCGGGGGAGACCGTCGCCGAGATCCTCGCGGAGTTCGGGCGCGTCCACGCGGGCGTGGAGCTGGAACTGCACGAACTGTCCACCGCCGAGCAACTGGCCAGGTTCGCCTCGCACGACCTGGACGTGGGACTCATCCACCACCCCTGCGACGTCACGGGACTCGGTCTCGGCCCGATCCTGCGGCGCGAGCTCGGCGTACTCCTGCCGCGCGAGGCGCCCGCGGCCGCGCTCGCCGAGGTGCCGCTCAGCGCCCTCGCCGACCACGACCTGGTCCTCTTCCCGCGCGCCGACGCCCCGGCCCTGCACGACGACCTGCTGACCACCTGTGCCCGCAACGGCTACACGCCCGCCGCCATCCGGCACGGCCAGGGCCCCAGCTTCATCCGCGGCCTGATCCGCTCCGCGAACTCCGTGACCTTCCGGCCCCGCGACGCCCGAACCACGGACGCGGCCGACGACCCGGAGATCGTCTGGCGCCCGCTGGCCGGCGCGCCCCTGGCGCTGCGCCACTCCGTCGCCTGGCCGCGCGGGCGCAGCGACGCCGCCGTCACCGCCTTCGCCGAAGCGACCACCCACGCCATGTGGAAAACTGCCGCGGTGACCACCGACCTGTCCTCGCGCCCCGTGCACCTGCGCCCGGCAGCGGAGTACTTCCTGTGAGCAACACCCTGGGCCTCCTGCGCGGGGCCTTCGCCGAAGCCGGTGTCACGGGCCGGCTGCACGCCCTCGACATCGACTCCGGGGCGGAGCTCGACGACGGCGCCGACCAGCCCGTCGTCACCGCGAGCGTGCACAAGCTCTGCCTGCTCGTCGCGCTCCACCGGCAGGCGGCGGACGGGACGGTGGACCTCACCGAACAGATCGAGTGCCCCGCCGACGGGCGCACGGCGGGGCCCACCGGTCTGGCCGCCATGCTCGACCCCGTCCGCATGTCCCTGCGCGACCTCGCCTTCCTGATGATGGCCGTCAGCGACAACACCGCCGCCGACCTCCTCCTGCAGCGCGTCGGCCTGGACGCCGTGAACGCCGCGACGGCCCGGCTCGGCCTCGACGGCACCCACGCGCGGCACACCTTCGGCGAACTCCTCGCCACCGTGAAGGAGGACGCGGGCCCCGGCGGTGCGCAGGCCCTGACCGATCCGCACGTCATCGCCCGGCTGCGCGCTCTCGACCCGGCCCGCACCAACCGCAGCACCCCGCGCGACATGACCCGCCTGCTCCGGGCCGTCTGGCGCGACGAGGCGTGCACCCCCGAGCACGGCACCGCGATCCGCCGCGTCCTCGGCCTCCAGGTCTGGCCGCACCGGATGGCCTCGGGCTTCCCCTTCGACGACGTCCACGTGGCGGGCAAGACCGGCAGCCTGCCCACGCTGCGCAACGAGGTCGGCGTCATCGAGTACCCCGACGGCGGCCGCTACGCCGTCGCCGTCTTCACCCGGGCCGCCAGCACCGCGGCCATGCTCCCCGCGGCCGACGCCGTGATCGGCACCGCCGCCCGCATCGCCATCGACGCGCTGCGGGCCCAGGCCGCGCGGCCGTAGGGGGCTGTGCGCGAGGGGACCGGCTGATGCGCCGACGCCCTGCGCGCTCGCACCCGCCCGCCCTCGCGCGAGACCTCCCTCGCACCGTGCTCTCTCACCCAGGGTCGCGCCGGTTCGCGTGTCGTGTCCGGGGCGGGGGAGGGCACCCGGCCCGCCGTGTCGCGCCGCCCCCGGCCCGGCACGTCGAAGAGCCCGCCCGGCCACCAGAACCAGCGCCCCAGGTCCAGGGCCGGCGCGGGCACCATCACCGTCCGCACCAGGAAGGTGTCCAGGAGGACGCCGATGCCCACGAGCACGCCCACCTGAGCCATCGTCACCAGCGGCGGCCCCGCGAAGACCGCGAACGTCACGGCGACGGACATCAGCCACGACCGGCTCCCCTGCGCCACGGCAGGTCCTGACAACCTCGGCGCCGTGGTGCGGGTCCCGTGCGCCTCACGCCCGTCGGTGAGACCGGCGGCGCGCCATGTGTGTCCGGGGCCCGTTCGAGGCCCGGGGCGTTCGCCCCGGGTGCGGCGGGGAGTTGCAGCTCCCGGCCGCACCGGTCCTCCTGTGGGGAGCGGAAGGCGGGTGTGCGGCGGGGCTATTCGATCTCGCGCATCATCTGTTCCATCGAGCCGACCGAGTGCCGGGTCTTCGACAGCTCATCGCGGGTCTGCCGCAGCTCCTCCAGCGAACGGCGGTGCAGCTCGACGTTGTCCTCGAGCAGCTCGGCGTAGCGCGCGGCGAGCGTCTTGTACTGCTCCTCGCGGGCGGCCAGCATCCTGGCGCGCCAGGTGACGGCGACCTGCCAGACGATGACGATCAGCAGCAGGAAGAAGCCGGCGGCGCCGATCCCCCCGACCCAGTCACCGACGTTTCCGCCGTCGGCGAGCGTCACTGGTTGTCCGTGCACGTGGCTTCCTCTTTTCCGGATTCTCCGGCCCTCCCGGCCTTCCCTGATGAGCCCGGCTCCGCGGGCTTCTCCCGGGTGTCGGTGAGGGTCCGGACGGCTCGGTGGATGAGCTGGGGCGTCAACTCGTAGAGAAACGGCGCCACTTCGAAGTACTTCATCGTCTTGCCGTCCTCTCCCGCCTCGAGCGAGCCGATGACGAGGCCCGCCCCTTCCAGCAGCTTCAGATGCATGTGCAGCAGCGGACGGCCCATGCCGATCTCCCGGGCCAGGGCGCTGACGTAGTTGCGGCGCTCGGTCAGCGCCGCGACGATCCGCAGACGGTGCGGGTTGCCCAGGGCGCCGAGCGCCTTGAGCAGCTCGTCGCCCGTGGGCTCCGGGACCGGTTCCTCGGCCATCGCGGCCTCTCTCCTTGGTGCCTGTCAAGAAACGCTGACATGTCCTTCTGAGACGTGTCAAAGATTTCTGACACATCTCAGGGTCAGATGGGGGACACCTCAGGGTCGGGCCCCACCGGACCCGTACGGGTCACCAGAACGCGCCGTCGCCCGGCATCTGCGCCTTGAATGAACGGGTGACCGCGCCTCCCGACGACTGCCTCGCGCGCAACGAGTGGATCTGCGGTGAGTATCTGAGCACCCGCCGCCAGATCCTGCTCGACGCGGTCGTCCAGCATCTGCAGCTGACCGTCGTCTCCGTGCTGATCGCGCTCGTCCTCGCGGTGCCGCTGGCCGTCGTCGCCCGCCGCTGGGGGTGGGCCGCGGGCCCCGTCCTCGCGCTCACCACCGTGCTGTACACGATCCCCTCGCTGGCGATGTTCTCGCTGCTGCTCCCGGTGTACGGGCTCTCCGCCTCGCTCGTCGTCGCGGGCCTCGTCCTCTACTCGCTCACGCTGCTCGTGCGGAACATCCTCGCGGGGCTGCGCGCCGTCCCCGAGGACACCCGCCAGGCGGCCCGCGGCATGGGGTACGGACCCATCCGGCTCCTGCTCACCGTCGAACTCCCGCTCGCACTGCCCGCCGCGATGGCCGGACTCCGCATCGCCACGGTCTCCGCGGTCTCGCTCGTCACCATCGGCGCGATCGTCGGCTTCGGCGGACTCGGCAACCTCATCTACACGGGCATGAACACGTACTTCAAGGCGCAGGTGCTCACCGCGTCCGTGCTGTGCGTCGTCATCGCCATCGCCGCCGACCTGCTGCTGCTCGGCGTGCAGCGCGTCCTGACGCCCTGGACGAGAGCGGTGCGCTCATGAAGACACTCGGCGACGCCTGGGCGTGGCTCACCGACTCCGCGCACTGGGCCGGCGACGACGGCATCTGGCACCGGCTCACCCAGCACCTCGTCCTCACCGTGGTCTGCCTGCTGCTCAGCTGCCTCATCGCCCTGCCAATCGCCCTCGTCCTAGGCCACCTCGGCAAGGGCGGCGCGCTCGCCGTGAACATCTCCAACGTCGGCCGCGCGGTACCGACCTTCGCCGTCCTCGTCCTGCTGCTCCTCACCCCGCTCGGCTCGTGGGGCGAGGGCCCGACCGTGGTCGCCCTGGTGCTGTTCGCCGTGCCACCGCTGCTGACCAACGCGTACGTCGGGATGCGCGGCGTCGACCGCAGCGTCGTCCAGGCGGCGCGCGGCATGGGGATGACCGGGCGGCAGATGCTCTGGCGGGTCGAACTGCCGCTCGCGCTGCCGCTGGTGCTCAGCGGTATCCGCATCGCCGCCGTGCAGCTCGTCGCCACCGCCACCATCGCGGCACTCGCGGGCGGCGGCGGGCTCGGCCGGATCATCACGGCCGGCTTCAACCTGGCGAGCACCCCGCAGGTCGTGGCGGGCGCCGTGCTCGTGGCCGCGTTCGCACTGCTCGTCGAGGGCCTGTTCGAGGTCGCCGAGCGGCTCGCGCCGGGGTGGACACGGGGACGGGGGAGTGCCGGATGAAGCGCCGTACCGGGTCCGCCGTGACCCTCCTCCTCGCACTCGTCAGCGGCTGCGCGACCGGGCCCTCGCTGGAGAACCAGGGCGAGGTCACCGCGCCCCCTGGCGACAGCAAGCACCTCGTCGTCGGCTCCGCGGGCTTCACCGAGTCCGACCTGCTCGCCCAGATGTACGCGCTGCTCCTGGAAAAGGCCGGCTACAGCACGCGCATCCTCTCCGTGGCCAACCGAGAGCTCTACGAACCCGCCCTGGAGTCCGGCCAGATCGACGTGGTCCCCGAGTACGCGGCGACCTTCGCGGACTGGCTCAACGCCAAGAAGAACGGTGCCGACGCGCCTCCCGTCGGCTCTCCCGACCTGGACAAGACCATGAAGGCCCTGCGCCGCCTGGCCGCCCCGCGCGGCCTCAGCGTCCTGGACCCCGGCAAGGCCGTCGACCAGAACGCCTTCGCCGTCGCCGCGTCGTACGCCCGTCAGCACCGGCTGAAAACCCTCAGCGACCTCGGCAAGTCCGGCCTGAAGGTGCGGCTCGCCGCGGGCGACGAATGCGTGCAGCGCCCCTACTGCGCGCCTGGCCTGAAGAAGGTCTACGGCATCGACCTGACCGGCGTCGACCCCAAGGGCGTGGGCACCACCCAGGCCAAGAAGGCCGTCCAGGGCGGGCAGGACCAGATGGTCCTCACCACGTCGACGGACGCGACCCTCGACGACTTCGGCCTGGTGCTCCTCAAGGACGACAAACACCTGCAGAACGCCGACTACCTCGTCCCCGTGGTCAATCGCTCCCGAGCGGGCAGCAAGGGCGTGGCCACGGCGCTGGCCCGCCTCAACCCGGTCCTGACGACGGAAGACCTGGCCTCCATGAACGAGCAGGTGGACAGCTGGCGCCGCCTCCCCCAAGACGTGGCCCGCACCTACCTGGAGAACAAGGGCTTGCTGTAGCAACGCCGCAGAGCCGCCGGCCCACCCCGAGGGGCGCGGGGAACGGCGCAATACCCACAACGCACCCGCACCCGCAGCCGCACCCGTAGCCTCATGCCCGCCCGAGCCTGCCCCGAGGGGCGCGGGGAACGGCGCGAATAGCTACAGCGCACCCGCAGAAGAATCCGCCCAACCCAGCGGAGCGCTCACGCATCGGCGACCGAGTCGAACTCCACCTCATCCCGCCCCACCCCCTGCGCATCCGCGTCCACCGACCGCCGCAGCGCCTCGTGCAGCTTCGCCGGTGTCAGGACGCCGAGGAAGCGCGCCCCGTCCAGGACCGCGACCCAGCCCGCGTCGTGCTGCAGCATGACGCCGAAGGCCTGCTTGAGCGGCGCGCCGATCGGCACCCAGGAGTTCATACGGTGCGCCAGATCGCCGACCGTACCGCCCGCCCCGGCGAGCGCGACCTCGTCGAGGCCGACCCAGCCGTGCAGATCGCCACCCGTGTCCAGGACGACGGCCCACCGCGCCCCCTCCTCGCGCATCCGGGCCGCGGCCTGCGCTGCGGGCTCGTCCAGACGGGCGATCGGCGGCGCCTCCAGGTCGTCCGACTGGATCTCGGTGACCGACAGACGCTTGAGGCCGCGGTCGGCGCCCACGAACTCGGCGACGTACGGGGTCTCGGGCGCCCCGAGCACCGCGCCCGGCGTGTCGAACTGCTCGATGCGCCCCTGCCCGTACACCGCGATGCGGTCGCCGAGGCGGACCGCCTCCTCGATGTCGTGGGTGACGAGCAGGACGGTCTTGCGGACGGCCGCCTGCATCCGCAGGAACTCGTCCTGCAGCTGTTCGCGCACCACCGGGTCGACGGCGCCGAACGGTTCGTCCATCAGGAGCACCGGCGGGTCGGCCGCCAGCGCCCTGGCGACCCCCACGCGCTGACGCTGACCGCCCGACAGCTGTTCGGGATAGCGGGAGCCGTACGTCTTCGGGTCCAGGCCGACCAGGTCGAGCAGCTCCGCCGCCCGGGCCCGTGCCTTCGCCTTCTTCCAGCCGATGAGCGCGGGGACCGTCGCCGTGTTGTCGAGGATCGTGCGGTGCGGGAAGAGGCCGACCTGCTGGATGACGTAGCCGATGCGGCGGCGCAGGCGCACCGGATCGACGTCGGCGATGTTCTCGTCGTTCACGAAGATGCGGCCGGACGTCGGCTCGATGAGCCGGTTGACCATCATCATCGTCGTGGTCTTGCCGCAGCCGGAGGGGCCGACGAGCGTGACCAGTTCGCCCTCGCCGACCTCGAAGGAGAGGTCGTCCACGGCCGTCGTGCCGTCCGGGTAGCGCTTGGTCACCTGCTCGAACCGGATCATGCCCTCACGCTAGCCGCGCCCGTCACTCACCGCTCACCAGCACCACCTCCAGAGTGCGCGGACCGTGCACTCCCTCGACCCGGTCCAGTTCGATGTCGCTGGTCGCGGACGGTCCCGAGATCCAGGTGAGCGGTCGGGCCGGATCGAGCCGTTCGAGGGCCAGGGGGACGGAGGCGACGATCTGGCCGGGGACCCGTACGACACAGATGTGGTGGTCGGGGACGAGGGTGATGCGGCGGCGGCCCTGGTCGGAAGAGCCGTCCAGGACGAGCGTGCCCGTCTCGGCGACGGCGACCGCGCAGCCGGTGACGACGCTGTCGACCTCGTCCAGTTCGTGCGGAGTGCTCGCGGCCCGGTCCTGGACGCGGGTCGCGTCGGCGGCCTCGAGCCAGTGGGGCGGCAGCCCCGGTGGCACGAGTACGGTCCGCGCGCCGCGCTCGGCCAGCAGCCGCGCCAGGAGCCCGGGGAGCGCCTCGTACGCGCAGCGGTGGACGAGAGCGCGGTAGTCCGCGAGGTTCTCCGCGAGCAGGTCGACGGTCTGCGCGGCCGTGCGGTCGCCGTGCTCGCGCGCGTATCCACGGTCCACCGGGTCTTCGCGGTCGCGTTCTTCCCGCGGCACGTCGGCGAGTGCCCGCCGTACCCGGCCCAGGATCCGTTCCCTGCTGCTCACGTGTCGTTCCCCTCGGTCGTGCCGCCGTGCGTGCGCTGCCACCAGTCGCGGAACGGCTCCGCGGGGACCTTCGGCAGATCCCGGGTGGCGCTCCAGGCCCGCCCCGGCCCCGGGAGCGTGCGCGGATGGAGCCGCCGGGTGCGCGAGGCGAGGCGCTGGCCCGCGCGCAACGCCCCGGGGCGGGCGAACGCGAGCCCCGCCGCCCGCATCGCGGCCCGCTCCGCCGCGTGCCCCCTGGCGGGCTTCAGCGTCACCTTCACGCCGCGCCGTGTCACCTCGCCGCCCTGCACGATCCGCTCCCGCAGGTGCACCAGGACCTCGGGGATGTCGATGGCGACCGGACACACCTCGTAGCAGGCGCCGCAGAGGGAGGAGGCGTAGGGGAGCGAGGCGTCGATCTCGCTCGCCGTACCCCGCAGCTGCGGGCTGAGGATGGCACCGATCGGCCCCGGATAGACCGAGCCGTACGCATGTCCGCCGGCCCGCTCGTACACCGGGCACACGTTGAGGCACGCCGAGCAGCGGATGCAGCGCAGGGCCTGGCGGCCCACCTCGTCGGCGAGGGTGTCGGTCCGGCCGTTGTCCAGGAGGACCAGGTGGAAGGTGCCCGGGCCGTCCTGCTCGGAGGTGCCGGTCCACATCGACGTGTACGGGTTCATGCGCTCGGCCGTCGAGGAGCGCGGGAGCGTCTGCAGGAAGACTTCGAGGTCGCGCCAGGTCGGCACGGTCTTCTCGATGCCGACGACGGAGATGAGCGTCTCGGGGAGGGTCAGGCACATCCGGCCGTTGCCCTCCGACTCGACGACGACGAGGGTGCCCGTCTCGGCGACCATGAAGTTCGCCCCGGAGATGCCGACCTTGGCGCGCAGGAACTTCTCCCGCAGGTGCAGCCGTGCCGCCTCGGCGAGCTCGGCGGGGGTGTCGGTCAGGCCTTCGGGGGCCGGGCGGCCCCATCCGGCCATCTCCTTGCGGAAGATGTCACGGATCTCGCCGCGGTTGCGGTGGATCGCCGGGACGAGGATGTGCGAGGGACGGTCCCTGCCGAGCTGCACGATGAGCTCGGCGAGATCGGTCTCGTAGGCGTGGATGCCTTCGGCCTCCAGCGCTTCGTTGAGGCCGATCTCCTGGGTGGCCATCGACTTGGCCTTGACGACCTCCCGCTCACCCGTGGCCCGCACCAGCTCCGTGACGATCCGGTTCGCCTCGTCGGCGTCGGCCGCCCAGTGCACGGTCCCGCCGGCCCGGACGACCGACTCCTCCAACTGCACCAGATAGTCGTCGAGACGGCGCAGCGTGCGGTCCTTGATCTGCTTGCCCGCCTCGCGCAGCCGGTCCCAGTCGGACAGCTCGGCCACCGCTCGGGCCCGCTTGTCGCGGATGGTGTGCGTCGCGTGCCGGAGGTTGGCGCGCAGGGTCCTGTCGCCGACCGCCTCGCGTGCCGCGGCGGGAAAGGCGGGCATGCCGACGAATGTGCCGCCGCTCATGACAGGGGCTCCTCTTCCGTGCTCGCCAGGATCTCGGCGATGTGGACGGGACGCACGGCCGTGCGCAGGCGGGTCATCGTGCCGCCGATGTGCATCAGACAGGAGTTGTCCGCGGCGCACAGCACGTCGGCTCCGGTCGACTCGGCGTGCCGCACCTTGTCGGCCCCCATGGCCGCCGAGACATCGGAGTTCTTCACGGCGAAGGTACCGCCGAAGCCGCAGCACTCCTCGGCACCGGGCAGCTCCACCAGCTCCAGTCCCTTGACCGCCCGCAGCAGCCGCTCGGGCCGCTCGCCCAGACCGAGGCTGCGCAGGCCGTGGCAGGTCGGGTGATAGGTGACCTTGTGCGGGTAGTGGGCGCCGACGTCCGTGACGCCGAGGACGTCCACCAGGAACTCCGTGAGCTCGTAGGTCTTCGGCACCACCGGCGCGAGCGTGCGCGCGAGGGCGTCGCCGCGGCCCTCGGCCTGGGCCCGCTCGCCCATGCGTGGATACAGCTCGCGCACCATCGCCCCGCACGACCCGGAGGGCGTCACGATCGCGTCGTACGCATCCGACCCGAAGACATCGGAGAAATGCCGGGCGAGCGGCTCGGCCTGATGACGGTAGCCGGTGTTGTAGTGCGCCTGCCCGCAGCACGTCTGTGCCATCGGGAAGTCGACGTCAACTCCCAGTCTGGTCAGCAGTTTCACCACCGATCGGCCCGTTTCCGGATACAGCGTGTCGTTGACACAGGTCAGGAACAGGGCGACACGCATCGCGCATTCCTCCTAGTCGGTCATCGGATGGATGCAGCGTACGCGGGCGTGGGGCGTTGCGGGAGGCTCCCCGGTACGTCGTGCCGGGGAGCCTCCGCGACGCCCGCACTTCAGCGCAGGAACGCCGCCGCCACCCCCGCGTCGACCGGTATGTGCAGCCCCGTCGTGTGCGAGAGGTCCCCGCCCGTCAGGACGAACACCGCGTTCGCCACGTGCTCCGGGAGGACCTCGCGCTTGAGGAGGGTGCGCTGGGCGTAGAACTCGCCGAGCTTCTCCTCGGGCACTCCGTAGACCGCCGCGCGCCGCGCGCCCCAGCCGCCCGCGAAGATGCCCGAGCCGCGCACGACGCCGTCCGGGTTCACCCCGTTGACGCGGATGCCGTCCTCGCCCAGCTCCGCGGCGAGCAGCCGCACTTGGTGCGCCTGGTCGGCCTTGGCCGCGGCGTAGGCCACGTTGTTCGGGCCGGCGAACACCGCGTTCTTGGAGGCGATGTAGACGATGTCGCCGCCGAGGCCGTGCGCCTTCATCACCCGCGCCGCCTCGCGGGAGACCAGGAAGGAGCCGCGTGCCATCACGGAGTGCTGGATGTCCCAGTCGCCGGCCGTCGTCTCCAGGAGCGGCTTGGAGAGCGAGAGCCCGGCGTTGTTGACGACCAGGTCCACGCCGCCGAAGGCCAGGGTTGCCGCGTCGAACGCCGCGGCGATTTGCTCCTCGCTGGTGACGTCGACGGTCACGGCGACCGCCCGGTCCGGGCCGCCCAGTTCGTCGGCCACGGCCGCCGCGTTCGCCGCGTCGATGTCCGCGACGACGACACACGCGCCCTCGGCGGCGAGGCGGTGCGCGACGGCCTTGCCGATGCCGCTGCCCGCCCCCGTCACCAGGGCCACGCGGGTCGCGAGGGGCTTGGCCGGCGGCATCCGGCGCAGCTTGGCCTCCTCCAGCTCCCAGTACTCGATGCGGAACTTCTCGGACTCCTCGATCGGCGCGTACGTCGAGACGGCCTCGGCGCCCCGCATCACGTTGATCGCGTTGACGTAGAACTCCCCTGCCACGCGCGCCGTCTGCTTGTCCCTGCCGAAGGAGAACATGCCGACGCCGGGCACCAGCACGATCGCCGGATCCGCGCCGCGCATCGCGGGCGAGCCGGGCTCGGCGTGGCGCGCGTAGTAGGCGGCGTACTGCTTCCGGTACTCGGTGTGGAGTTCCCTCAGGCGGGCGACCGCCTCGTACACGGGTGCCGTCGGCGGCAGGTCGAGGACCAGCGGCCTGACCTTGGTGCGCAGGAAGTGGTCCGGGCAGGAGGTGCCGAGCGCGGCCAGGCGGGTGTGCTCGGCGCGCGCGAGGAAGTCCAGGACCGGTGCGGTGTCAGTGAAGTGGCCCACCTGCGGGTGGTCCTGGGAGGCCAGGCCCCGGATCACGGGGGCCAGGTCGGCCGCCCGCGCACGGCGCTCGGCGGTGGGCAGCGGGCCGAACCCGGCCAGCTCCGCGCCGAACGGCTCCGCCCTGCCGCGCTCGGCGAGGAACCGCTCCGCGGCGCGGATCATGTGCAGGGAGTTGTTCGCGCACTCCTCGGACGTCCGGCCCCACGCGGTGATGCCGTGCCCGCCCAAGATGCAGCCGATCGCGTCCGGGCGCGCCGCCCGCACCGCCGCGATGTCCAGGCCGAGCCGGAAGCCGGGGCGGCGCCACGGCACCCACGCCACCGTGTCGCCGAAGCACTCGGCGGTCAGCTTCTCGCCGTCGGCGGCGCAGGCGAGCGCGATGCCGGAGTCGGGGTGCAGATGGTCGACGTGCGCCGCGTCCACCAGGCCGTGCATCGCGGTGTCGATGGACGGCGCGGCACCGCCCTTGCCGTGCAGGCAGTAGTCGAAGGCGGCGACCATCTCGTCCTCCTGTGCCACGCCCTCGTACACCTGGGTCAGCGCGCGCAGCCGGTCCAGGCGCAGCACCGCCAGACCCGACTCGCGCAGGGTGCCGAGGTCGCCGCCGGAGCCCTTGACCCACATGAGGTCGACGGAGTCTCCGGTCACCGGGTCGGGCGCGGAGCCCTTCGCCGAGGCGTTGCCCCCCGCGTAGTTCGTGTTGCGGGGGTCCGCGCCCAAGGCATGGGCCCGGTCGAGGAGTTCGGTGACACGCTCGTGCTGTCGCTGTGCCTGCTCCATGCCGCTCATGCCCCCCATCCGGCCTGCTCGCCGCCGACGCGTTCCTCGATGATCCGCTGGTGCCATCCTGACCGGTCGTAGGCCCCGAGCGGATCAGGGGCGAGCCCCAAGTCCTCCCTGACTTCTGCCAGTAGGGGACGTACGTCGGTGTTGTAGGCGTCCATCAGCACACCGTTGGCCGAGAGCACGTCGCCCCCGCGCTGGGCCTCGGACAGTGCGGCGGCGTCCACGAGCAGGGCCTTCGCGGTGGCCTCCTGGACGTTCATCACCGAGCGGATGATCGCCGGGATCTTCGCCTCGATGTTGTGGCACTGGTCGAGCATGAAGGCGACCCCGGCCCCGGGCGCGAAGCCGCCGCCGCGCACCACTTCGTACATGATCCTGAAGAGCTGGAAGGGGTCTGCCGCGCCGACCATCAGGTCGTCGTCCGCGTAGAACCGCGAGTTGAAGTCGAAGCCGCCGAGCCTGCCCTCGCGCAGCAGGGCCGCCACGATGAACTCGATGTTGGTGCCCGGTGCGTGGTGGCCGGTGTCGACGACGACCTGCGCCTTGGGGCCCAGCTTGAGGCAGTGTGCGTACGCGGTGCCCCAGTCGGGGACGTCCGTGGCGTAGAAGGCCGGCTCGAACAGTTTGTACTCCAGGAGCATCCGCTGGTCGTCGCCGAGCCGGTCGTAGACCGTGCGCAGGGCTTCGGACAGGCGGTCCTGGCGGTCGCGCAGGTCGTCCTGGCCGGGGTAGTTCGTGCCGTCCGAGAACCAGAGCTTGAGGTCCTTCGAGCCGGTCGCGTCCATGATGTCGACGCATTCCAGGAGGTGGCCGACGGCCTTGCGCCGGACGGCCGGGTCGGGGTTGGTGACCGAGCCGAGCCGGTAGTCGTCGTCCTGGAAGACGTTGGAGTTGATGGCGCCGAGGCGCAGGCCGCGTTCCTCCGCGTGGTCCTTGAGCGCGCCGTAGTCGTCGACGCGGTCCCACGGGATGTGCAGGGCCACGGTCGGCGCGACGCCCGTGTGGGCGTGCACGCGGGCCGCGTCGTCCAGCTTCTCGCGGGTCGTGCGCGGGACGCCTGGCTGCGCGAAGACCTTGAAGCGCGTGCCGGAGTTGCCGTACGCCCAGGACGGTGTCTCCAGGGCCTGGGTGGTGAGTGCCGCTTTCACGGCGTCCTTACTGGTTCCGGCGGTCATCGCGCAGCCCTTCCGAAAGATGGTTCGAGGTGGGTCAGTTGGAGAAATGGGTGGTGCCGGATGCGGCGGCGAAGACGGCACAGCCGTCGTCCATCCGCAGGAACTTCGCCGAGCCGTGCGCCACCTGAGAGGCCTTGCCGGCGGGGATCCACACCTCGGCCGTGGTGTGGGCGGGCAGCGTGAGCGTGAGACGGAACCCGTCCGAAGCCGCCTTCCAGCGGGTCGTGACGGTGCCGCGGACCGAGTCGAAGCGGCCCTCCGCCTCGGTCACCCCGCCGCCGGGGCGCGGCCGGACCAGCACCTTGCGGAAGCCCGGTTCGGCCGGGGCGATGCCCGCGATGTTCGCGTACATCCACTCGCCCACGGAGCCGTACGCGTAGTGGTTGAAGGAGTTCATGCCGGCGTCCTGGAAGGAGCCGTCCGGCTTGATGGAGTCCCAGCGCTCCCACATCGTGGTGGCGCCGCGGTCGATCTGATAACCCCAGCTGGGGAAGGAGCGCTGGACGAGCAGGCGGTAGGCGACATCGGTGTGGCCGGTCGCGGTGAGCACGGGCAGCAGGCGCGGTGTGCCGAGGAAGCCCGTGGACAGGTGCCACTGCTTGGACTTGATGAGGTCGACCAGGCGGTCGGCGGCAGGGCCGCGGTCGGCGGTGTCGAGCAGGTCCATGGACAGCGCCAGGACGTAGGCGGTCTGCGTGTCGCCCTTCACGCGGCCGCCGCTCGTGACGTACGCGGCGCGGAAGGCGTCCCGCACGCTCCTGAAGAGCGTCGTGTAGGGCGCGGGGTCCTTGCCCAGTGCCTCGGCGGTCTTCGCGACGAGGGCCGCGCTGTGCGCGAAGTACGCCGTCCCGATGACGTCCTTGGGAGTCTCGTCCTGGACGTTGAGCCAGTCCCCGTAGCCCTCGGCGGGGCGCAGGTAGCCGGTGCTGTGCTTCTCCAGGTAGTCGAGCCACGTGAGCATCGACTCCCAGGCCCGCTCCAGTACGCGGGTGTCTCCGTAGGCCTCGTACAGCGCCCACGGGACGGTGACCCCCGCGTCGCCCCAGCCGGCGACGCCCTTGCCGACCGGGCCGACGAACGGGGCGACATCGGTGAAGGCGCCGTCGTCCGCCTGTCCGTCGCGCAGGTCGTCGAGCCACTTCGTGAGGAAGCGGGCCGACTCCATGGTGTAGGCGGCGGTCGGCGCGAAGACGTTGATGTCGCCGGTCCAGCCGAGCCGCTCGTCGCGCGCGGGGGTGTCGGTGGGGACGGAGACGAAGTTGCCGCGCTGGCCCCAGGTGATGTTGCCGTGCAGCTGGTTGAGCATCGGGACGTTCGTCCTGAACTCCATGGTGAACGGCGCCGAGGTGTGCAGCACCTGCCCGACGACCGCGTCCAGCGGCGGCTTGCCGGGATACCCGGTGACCTCGACGTAGCGGAACCCGTGGAAGGTGAAGCGCGGCTCGTACGTCTCCTTGCCGCCGCCCTTGAGGGTGTACGTGTCGGTGGCGCGGGCCGTGCGGAGGTTGGTGGTGTAGATCGTGCCGTCGGGGTTCAGGACCTCCGCGTGCCGCAGCCGGACGGTGGTGCCCGCTGTGCCGGAGACGGTGAGCCGGACGACGCCGACCATGTTCTGGCCGAGGTCGTAGACGAACACGCCTGGCTTCGGCTCGGTCATCCTCCGGGCGGAGATCCGCCGCTCCACGCGCGTGGGGCTGTCGACTTCGGCGACGAGTTTCGCCGTCACCTTGTCCACGGCGTCGGCGGCGACCCACTGGGAGTCGTCGAATCCGGCGCGGGTCCATCCCGGGGTCTCCCGGCGGGCGTCGTACTCCTCGCCGGACATCAGGTCCGCGCCGGTGACCGGGCCGAGGGCGGCACGCCACTCGGTGCCGGACAGCACGCGCTCGGTCGATCCGTCGGTGTACGTGACCTCCAGCTGGGCGAGGACGGCGGGCTGTTCGCCGTACTGGTGGGGGCCGAACCAGCCGATGTTTCCCGCGTACCAGCCGGCCGCGAGCGTCACGCCGAGCGCGTTCGTCCCGGAGCCGACGAGCTCGGTCACGTCGTAGGCCTGGTACTGGACGCGCTTGCGGTAGTCCGTCCAGCCCGGCGCGAGGCGGTCCTCGCCCACGCGCTCACCGTTGAGGTGTGCCTCGTAGAGACCGAGAGCGCTCGCGTACAGCCGGGCCCGCGCGACGTTGCGGCGTCCCAGGCGGAACTCGTGGCGCAGCTGCGCGGCGGGGGCGTGGGCGGGCACGACCTTGCCCCAGGGGCCCGCGCCCCACGCGGCGACGGCCTTCGCCGCGGACCAGGAGCCGTCGTCGTGGCCCGGCGCCTGCCAGTCGCCGGAGGGTTCCTTGTCGGTGGTCTTCCACGCGGTGTCGGTGACGACCGTACGCACGCCGTCGGCGGTGGTCAGCTCCAGGAGGCCGAGCAGGCCCGCGGGACCCGCCACGGCGTTGGTCGCGGAAACGGCGAGGACCGCGGCGCCGGGGCGCAGGTGTTCGGTGACGTCGACGAGCACGGGGCGGCGCCAGTTGTCGGCGGCGCTGTCGGCCTCGGTGTGCGCCACGCGCGTGCCGTTCACGTACCCGGTGAAGCCGTCATCGGCGGTCAGGACCAGACGGGCCCGTGTCACCCCTTCAGGGACGTCGAGACGGCCGCGGAACCACCGGGTGGCGGCCGGTGCGCTGCTCGCCGGATCCCCCTCCGGGAACCAGATCCAGGAGGCGTCGTCCAGCGCGGGGGTACCGATGAGCGCGTCGGGCGCGCCGATCCAGCGCGCCGACCAGTCGGACGCCTTGGTGAGGCCGGTCTCCCACCAGGAGGTCTCGCTCCAGGCGGAGGGGCGCCCCGCGGCGTCCCAGACGCGGACCGACCAGAAGTAGCGGGTGCGCGAGGCCAGTTCGGGACCGTCGTACGGGACGAGGACCGAGGCGGTGGATGCCACCTTGCCGCTGTCCCACACGTCGGGGTCGTCGAGGCGGTCGGGGCTGGAGGCGACCCGGATCCGGTAGGCGCTCTGGGCCTGGTCGGGCGCGTCGGAGGCCAGCGGCCAACTCAGCCGGGGGTGTGGGGTGTCGAGGCCCAGGGGGTGTCGCGCGTACTCGGCGGTGGGGCCGGTGACGCGGAGGGATCCGGGGGTGGTGCCGCGGCCCGGTGCGGCGGCGGCCGCGGGTGCCGTACCCGCGACGCCCGCGCCCAGGGCGATGGTGCCGGTGGTGCCGAGCAGTCGTCTTCTGCTGATCACAACGGAGCTCCGTCACGACTCGGGGATGAATCGTTTCACGAGCGGCGAAGTTAGGGAGCGGGGTTCCGGCTGTCAAGGGCTCGCGCTTGTAACCCCCGTAAATCCATGGAATTACAGGATTCTCAAGTCCTCCCCATTGACGGCGGAGTTGACGCAGGTCTAGCTTCCCTGCCACTTGGTTGAAACCTTTCACGTCCTTGATCCCTCACCACCGATCGGTGTTCCCCATGAGAGAGCCCCCCGTCCTTGCCGTGCACGGCCTGAGCAAGTCATTCGGTGCCGTACGCGCCCTCCAGGACGTCTCCCTGGAGCTCCACGCCGGAGAGGCGCACGCCCTGGCGGGCGAGAACGGCGCCGGGAAGTCCACCCTCATCAAAACCCTCGCAGGCGTGCACCGGCCGGATGCCGGAGGCCTCTCGCTCGACGGCGAACCGGTCGTCTTCCACGGCCCCGCCGCGGCCCGCGACGCGGGTGTCGCCGTCATCTACCAGGAGCCGACGCTCTTTCCCGACCTGTCCGTCGCCGAGAACATCTTCATGGGACGCAGGCCCCGCCGCTCGCTGGGCCGGGTCGACCACAAGGCCGTGACCTCGGCGGCCCGTGCGCTCTTCGCGCGCCTCGCCGTGGACCTGGACCCCGAACAGCCCGCACGCGGCCTCTCCATCGCCGACCAGCAGATCGTCGAGATCGCCAAGGCGCTCTCCTTCGACGCCCGCGTCCTCATCATGGACGAACCGACCGCCGCGCTCACCGGCAGCGAAGTGGCCCGCCTCTTCAAGGTCGTCCGCACCCTGCGCGAACAGGGCGCCGCGGTGCTGTTCATCTCCCACCGCCTGGAGGAGATCTTCGCGCTGTGCCAGCGCGTCACGACCCTGCGAGACGGCGCGCTGATCGCCAGCGAGCCCCTCCACGGGCTGACCGAGGACGACCTGGTGCGCCGCATGGTGGGCCGCGACCTCGACGAGCTCTACCCGAAACAGGCCACGCAAGCCGGTGACATCGCGCTCAGCGTGCGGCGGCTGACCCGCGAAGGCGTCTTCACCGACGTGTCGTTCGACGTCAGGTGCGGAGAGATCGTCGGCCTCGCGGGACTCGTCGGGGCGGGCCGCAGCGAGGTGGCCAGGGCCGTGTTCGGCGTCGACCGGTGGGACGCGGGGACCGTCGAGGTCCAGGGCAGGACCCTGACCAACGGCGCCCCCGGCACCGCCATGGCCGCCGGACTCGCCCTCGTGCCCGAGGACCGGCGCGCCCAGGGCCTGGTGATGAACATGTCGATCGAGCGCAACATCGGTCTGACCGGGCTGCGCACCACCGTCCGCGCCGGGCTGATGGACCGCGGCGCCGAACGCAGCCGCGCCCTGGACTGGGCGGTCAGGCTCCAGGTGAAGTACGCGCGGATCGCCGACGCCGTCGGCACGCTCTCCGGCGGCAACCAGCAGAAGGTCGTCCTGGCCAAGTGGCTGGCCACCGGGCCCCGCGTCCTCATCGTCGACGAGCCGACCCGCGGCATCGACGTCGGCACCAAGGCCGAGGTGCACCGGCTGCTCTCACAACTCGCCGCGGACGGCGTGGCGGTGCTGATGATCTCCTCCGACCTGCCCGAGATCCTCGGCATGGCCGACCGGGTCCTCGTCATGCACGAGGGCCGGCTGGCCGCCGAGATCCCGCGCGCCGCGGCCACGGAGGAGTCCGTGATGGCCGCGGCGACCGGGAGGGCGGCATGAGCGCGACATTTCGGAGGACGGCATGACCATGACCACCCAGAGCGCCGCACCCCCCGTCGACCCGCGAAAGGCCGGTGCCACCCGCCTCGTCGACCGCGTCTTCAAGATGCGCGAACTCGCCATCCTCCTCGTCTTCCTGGTGATGATCGCCCTCACGCAGGCGGGCAACAGCGAGTTCCTGTCCGAGCAGGGCGTCAAGGACCTGCTCCTGAACGCGACCATCCTGGTCCTCGTCGCCACCGGCCAGGCCCTGGTCGTGATCACCCGCAACGTCGACCTGTCCGTCGGCTCCACGCTCGGCATCAGCGCCTTCGCCGCGGGCAACCACCTGCAGGGCGGCGGCAGCTCCGGCACCGCGATCCTGCTCGCCGTCGCCCTCGGCATCGGCTGCGGACTCCTCAACGGCGCGCTGGTCAGCCTCGGCCAGGTGCCCGCGCTCGTTGTGACCCTCGGCACGCTCTACGTCATCCGCGGCATCGACTCGATCTGGGTCGGCTCGCGGCAGATCACCGCATCCGACCTGCCCGGCGGCTACGTCGACTTCGGCTCGGGCGGCCTCTCCGCCGTGCCCTGGCTCGCGCTGATCGCCCTGCTCGTCCTCGTCACCGTCGCGTACTACCTGCGGCACTACGGAGGCGGCCGCGAGCTGTACGCGCTCGGCTCCAACCCGGAGGCCGCACGCCTGGCCGGCATCCCCGTCCGCAGGCGCATCCTCGGCGCGTACACCGTGTGCGGCGCCCTCGCCGGGCTCGCCGGCGCCCTCTACCTCGCCCGCTTCGGCAACGTCGACTCCGCGACGGGCAACGGCTACGAACTCACCGTCGTCAGCGCCGTCGTGGTCGGCGGCGTGGCCTTCACCGGCGGCTCCGGCAGCGTCTACGGGGCGGCGCTCGGCGCGCTCCTGCTGACCTCCATCAACAGCGTGCTGCCCGCCCTCGGCGTCAGCTCCGTCTGGGTGCTCGCCATCAACGGCATGCTCCTCGTCCTCGCCATCGCCGTCGACCGGGTCGTCGCCCTGCGCGTCGCCCGCGCCCTGAAGAAGAGGAACACCCGCCATGGCTGACTCCCCGCTCACGCGTGCCGTCCGCTGGGACACGGTCGTCGGCGTCCTCCTGATGGTCCTGCTGCTGCTCTCCTTCGGCTTCGTCGACGGCTTCGGGAACGCCCTCAACCTCTCCTTCCTCATCGGCAACACGCTGCCCATCGCGCTGATCGCCCTCCCCATGACCCTGCTCGTGGTCTCCGGAGAGATCGACCTGTCCGTGGCCTCCACCGCCGGGCTCTCCGGAGCGGTGATGGGAGCCCTCTGGAACGCGGGCATGGCCATCGAGACGATCATCCCGCTCTGCCTGCTCCTCGGCGTCCTCTGCGGGCTGGTCAATGGCCTCCTGGTGACCCGCCTCGGGCTGCCCTCCCTCGCCGTCACCATCGGCACCATGGCGGCCTACCGGGGCATCGCTCAGATCGTCCTCGGGTCGGATGCCGTCACCGACTTCCCCACCCAGTACCTCGACTTCGCGGCGGGACGCATCGGCGACACCTTCGTCCCGTACGCGTTCGTGCCCTTCCTCGGGCTGCTCGCCCTGGCCGTCGTCGCCCTGCACGCCACCCCCTTCGGGCGCTCGCTCTTCGCGATCGGCGCCAACGAGGAGGCCGCCCGGTTCGCCGGGGTGCGCGTGCGGCGGCACAAGCTGTGGCTGTTCGTCGCCACCGGCCTGATGGCCTCGCTCACCGGCGTCTTCTGGGCCCTGCACTACGCGAGCGCACGCTACGACAACGCCACCGGCCTCGAACTCTCCGTCGTGGCCGCCGTCCTGCTCGGCGGCATCGACTTCGACGGCGGCAGGGGGACCCTGGGCGGCGCGGTCGCCGGCGTGTTCCTGCTCGGCGCGCTGCAGAACGCGATGAGCCTGCTCAACGTCTCCGCGCAGTCGCAGATCGTCGTCACCGGCGTGCTTCTCGTGGTGTCCGTGCTCGGACCGCGCGTGGCCCGCCAGATGACCACCGCGCGCGCGGGACGCCGCTCCGCGACGCCCAGCCCCTGACCCCGCGCACCACCGCCCCGCATCCGAAAGGGACCACCATGTCCACGCCCGCGCTCCGCACACCTGTCGCACGCCGTCTCTGCGCCGTCCTCGCCGCCGCCTCCCTCGCCCTGACCGCCGCCGCCTGCGGGGGCACCACCAAGAACTCCGCACAGGACGACGACAGCGCCCAGTCCACGAACGAGAAGGCCGACCCGAAAGCCGCCATCAAGAAGGACCTCACCGTCGCCTTCCTCCCCAAGCAGGTCAACAACCCCTACTTCACCGTCGCCGACAAAGGCGGCGAGAAGGCCGTGCGCGAGCTCGGCTCGACGTACAAGGAGACGGGCCCCAACAGCGCCACCGACACCAGCGGGCAGGTGAGCTACGTCAACACGCTGACCCAGCAGCAGGTCGACGCCATGGCCGTGTCCGCGCAGGACCCGGGTGCCCTGTGCACCGCGCTCAAGCAGGCCATGAAGAACGGCGTCAAGGTCGTCACCTACGACTCGGACACCAAGGCCGCCTGCCGGCACGTCTTCGTCTCCCAGGCGAGCGCCGAGGCCCTTGGCCGCAGCCAGGTCCAGCTCATGGGCGAACAGCTCGACTACCAGGGCGAGATCGCGATCCTCTCCGCCGCGCAGACCGCGACGAACCAGAACACCTGGATCGGCTTCATGAAGGACGAACTGAAGAAGCCCAAGTACAAGAACATGAAGCTCGTGAAGACCGCCTACGGGAACGACGACGCGCAACAGTCCTTCCAGCAGACCCAGGGCCTCCTCCAGGAGCACCCCAAGCTGGCCGGGATCATCTCGCCGACCACGGTGGGGATCAAGGCGGCCGCCCAGTACCTGTCGGGCTCCAAGTACAAGGGCAAGGTCCTCCTGACCGGCCTCGGCACCCCCAACGACATGCGCAAGTACGTGAAGAACGGCACGGTCGAGGGCTTCGAGCTCTGGGACCCCGCCAAGCTCGGCGCACTCGCCGCGCACACCGCCGTCGCGCTGTCCTCCGGCCGGATCACCGGCAAGAAGGGCGAGACGTTCGAGGCGGGCGACCTCGGCACCTTCACCATCGGCGACGACGGGGTGGTCGACCTGGGAGAGCCCACGGTGTTCGACAAGAAGAACATCGACCAGTACCGGTTCTGAGTCCTGTGCCCCCAGAGGCTCAGTACGCTGGTCCGCACGGCCGGGGACGGCCGCACAGCAGGATGGAGCACCTGGAACGTGGTCGGCATCAAGGACGTGGCGAAGCACGCCGGGGTCTCGGTGGGCACCGTGTCGAACGTGATCAACCGCCCGGACACGGTCTCCGAAGAGACCCGTCACCGGGTGCGCTCGGTCATAGACCGGCTCGGCTACGTGCGCAGCGAGTCGGCGCGCCAGCTGCGCGCGGGGCGCAGCCGCATCATGGCGCTGCTCGTCCTGGACATGGGCAACCCCTTCTTCGTGGACGTCGCGGGGGGGGGGTCAGAGAAGAGCAAAAAAGAACAGAGTGCGAGCACGGGGGGTCAACAAAAGAAAAAAACACCCACAAAAAACCAACCCCCCCCCCCCCTTCCTCCCCCCCCCCCCCCCCCCCCCCCCCCCCCCCCCCCCCCCAGGCCGGGCTCCGCGTCATGGTGTGCAACAGCGGACAGAGCCCCGCCGAAGAAGCCGACTACCTCTCGCTCTTCGCCGAGCAGCGGGTGCACGGCGTCCTGCTGACGCCCGCCGACGCGACCGGCGAGAACATCGAGGCGTTCCGCAGGCACGGCATTCCGTTCGTCCTCGTGGACCGGGTCGCCGAGGGCGCCACGGAGTGCTCTGTCTCCGTGGACGACGTGATGGGCGGGGCGCTCGCCGTCCGCCACCTCCTCGACGCGGGCCACCGCAGCATCGCCTACGTCAGCGGACCGCCCGGCCTCAACCAGGTCGCGGACCGGCGCCAGGGCGCGCTCCATGCGCTCGCCGAGGCGGGCCTCGGGGCGTCCGCGCTGCGCGAGCTGCCCACCGAACGCCTGGACGTCGCCGCGGGACGCGACGCGGGCGCCCGCGTCCTGGGGCTCGCGGAGCGCCCCACCGCCGTCTTCTGCGCCAACGACCTGCTCGCGCTCGGGGTGCTCCAGGCGATGTACGCGGCCGGGGTGCGCGTCCCCGAGGAGGTGGCGATCGTCGGCTACGACGACATCGAGTTCGCGGCGGCCGCCGCCGTGCCGCTCACCTCGGTGCGCCAGCCCGCCATCACCATGGGCGCGATGGCCGCAGAGCTCCTCCTCGAGGAGACGGAGGCGCACGAGGGCGAAGCCCACGAGCACCGGCGCGTGGTGCTCGTGCCCGAACTGGTGGTGCGGCGTTCCAGCCTGGCGCCGCGCTGAGCCGGGCTTGGCCGATGGGGGCTGTCGACCGGGAGTCGGCGGCCCCGGCGGCGGGCGGCGGGCCGAGTGTGCTGGACTGGGGCGGGAAGATCCGTACACACGCCCGACACAGCGTCCAGGAGCAGCCTTGACCGTCACGTACCGCCAGCCGGGAGTCGTCCTCACCGACCGCCGCTTCAGCGTGCCGCTCGACCACGACGATCCGGCGGGGGAGCGGATCGAGCTCTTCGCCCGCGAGGCGGTCTCCGCGTCCCGAGGCGGCGCGGACCGGCCCTGGCTGGTCTACCTCCAGGGCGGCCCCGGCTTCGGCGCGACCCGCTTCAACGGCAGCGAGTCCTGGCTGGACCGCGCCCTGGCGGACTTCCGTGTCCTCCTCGTCGACCAGCGCGGCACCGGCAGCTCCACGCCCGCCAACCGCCAGACGCTCCCGCTGCGCGGCGGCCCCCGCGCGCAGGCCGACTACCTGGGCCACTTCCGCGCCGACTCCATCGTCCGCGACTGCGAGGCCATCCGTCCCGAGGTGACCGGCGGCGCCCCCTGGACCGTCCTCGGCCAGAGCTTCGGCGGCTTCTGCGCCACCCACTACCTGTCCGCCGCGCCCGAGGGCCTGGCCGGCGCTCTCATCACCGGCGGCCTGCCCACCCTGGACGGCCACGCCGACGACGTGTACCGCGCGGCCTACCCGCGCATGGAGCGCAAGGTCGCCGCGCACTACGCCCGTTACCCGCAGGACGTCGAGCGGGCCCGCCGCATCGCCGCGTACCTCGCCGAGCACGAGCCGGTCCTGGACGGCGGCTACACACTGACCGTCCCGGCCTTCCAGTCCCTCGGCATCCTGCTCGGCATGGGCGACGGCAGCCACCGCCTGCACTACCTCATCGAGGACGCCTTCGTCCGCACCCCTTCCGGGATCGCGCTCTCCGACGCCTTCCGGGAGAACGTCCGCACCGCTCTCTCGTACGCGGGCAACCCCCTCTTCGCCGTCCTGCACGAGGCGATCTACGGCCAGGACGAGCGGCCCACCGCCTGGTCCGCCGAGCGGGTGCGCGCCGAATTCCCTCAGTTCGACGGGGAGAAGACGCTGTCCGGCGACGCGCCGCTGCTCTTCACCGGCGAGGCGGTGCAGCGCTGGATGTTCGACAGCGACCCGGCGCTGCGCCCGCTGCGCGAGACCGCCGACCTGCTCGCCGAGCGCACCGACTGGCCGAGCCTGTACGACACGGGCCGCCTCGCCGCGAACGAGGTCCCGGCCGCCGCGGCGGTGTACCACGACGACATGTACGTCGACACGCAGCACTCGCTGCGCACCGCGCGGGCCGTCCGGGGCCTGCGCACCTGGGTCACCGACGAGTTCGAGCACGACGGGCTGCGGGTGGGCGGCCCGCGCGTACTGGACCGCCTGCTGGCGTTGTCGAGGGGTGAAGTCTGAGCGGTGCCGGGGACGGCGGCTCCGAGCGGCTCCGACGGCGTGCGGGGGGCGCGAGGGGTGTACCTCCGCGGGGTGGACGCCGGCGGTCATCGGCCCACGTCGATGTCAGACCCCGGGGATAAGCTGCGAAGCATGACCGAGCCGCAGAATTCAGCCGCCGCCGACCAGCTCACGCCCATGCCCGAGGACTGGCGGCGGGCTCTCGCCGTCGTCGCCCACCCGGACGACCTGGAGTACGGCTGCGCGGCGGCGATCGCCGGCTGGACGGACGGCGGCCGCGAGGTCACGTATGTCCTCGCGACCCGCGGCGAGGCCGGCATCGACACGATCGACCCCGCCACGTGCGGGCCGCTGCGCGAGCGGGAGCAGCGGGCGAGCGCGGCCGTCGTCGGCGTGCAAGCGGTGGAGTTCCTCGACCACGGGGACGGCGTCGTCGAGTACGGCACGGCGCTGCGCCGCGACATCGCCGCGGCCATCCGCAGGCACCGCCCCGAGCTCCTCATCACGCTCAACCACCGCGACACGTGGGGCGGCGTCGCCTGGAACACGCCCGACCACGTGGCCGTCGGCCGCGCCACGCTGGACGCGGCGGCGGACGCGGGCAACCGCTGGATCTTCCCGGAGCTGATCGAGGAGGAGGGCCTGGAGCCCTGGAACGGCGTGCGGTGGGTCGCCGTCGCCGGTTCCGCGACGCCCACGCACGCGGCGGACGCGTCGGCGGGCCTGGAGCGCTCGGTGGCCTCGTTGCTCGAACACCGCACGTACATCGAGGCGCTGACCGACGAGGACCCCGAGAAGTACTGCCGTACGTTCCTGACGGGGAACGCGCAGTCCCTGGCGCCGAGGTTCGGCGGGAAGCCGGCGGTCGCGTTCGAGGTCTTCAGTCGGTGAGCCGGCGCGCCTAACCTGACGAACCATCAGGAACGTTGGTACGTGGGCACGTCGGGTCAGGGGAGCGCGGATGATCGACACCATCGGCACGGACATCCCGTCGGGCGAGGAGCGGCTGCGCCTCGACGTCGAGGACGGCCTCGGCATCCTCACGCTCTGCCGTCCG
This sequence comes from Streptomyces sp. NPDC040622, assembly GCF_055593965.1. Lineage (NCBI taxonomy): Bacteria > Bacillati > Actinomycetota > Actinomycetes > Kitasatosporales > Streptomycetaceae > Streptomyces > Streptomyces sp. NPDC040622. The sequence goes on from NZ_JBVIXD010000001.1 coordinate 398,383, forward strand.
CGCAAGCTCAACGCGTGGAGCTGGGAGTCCACCCGGCAACTCGGCCTGATGGCCGACCGGATCCGCTTCGACGACTCCATCCGGGCGGTGCTGCTGCGCGCGGAGGGGCGGGCGTTCTGCGCGGGCATCGACATCACGGCGCCGGGCGGCGCGATCACGGGCCGCTCCGGCGCCGAACGCGCCCGCAACTACTACGAGGGCATGCGCTGGGTCCATGAGCGCTTCCGCGCCTTCGCGGAGCTTCCGCAGCCGGTCGTCGCCGCCGTGCAGGGCTACTGCCTGGGCTTCGGTTTCGAGCTCGCGCTCATGGCGGACGTGCGGATCGCGGCGGACGACGCGGTCTTCGCGCTGCCCGAGGCGCGGCTCGGTGTCGCCGTGGACGCGGGCGGCGACCTGCGCATCGCGCGCGACGCCGGTGCGGGCTGGGCCAAACTGCTCGCACTCACCGGCCGCCGCATCGACGCGGCGACGGCCGAGCGGCTCCGTCTCCTGCAACAGGTCGTCCCCGGCGGGGACCTTGCGAAGACGTCCCGGGACCTCGCCGCCGAGATCGCGGCGAACGCGCCGCTCGCGGTGCAGGGCATCAAACGAGGCATCGACGCGTACGCCGACACGGGCATGACGGGGGCGCTCGACCGCGTCGCGATGAACGCGGCGATCACCCTCACGTCGGAGGACTCCCGGGAGGGCTACGGGGCCAAGGCAGCGGGCCGGGACGCTTCGTTCGAGGGCAAGTAAGGGCTCGGCGGTCCGGTGTTACGGGGGCATGCCTCACCCTTCGAACGCTCCCTTCCCCATCTGCTCCCGCACCGTCACCACCGGCGGGCTGACGAGCCCCCGGCGCTGCCAGTTCGCGCCGTCGACCACCAGTGTGTGGCCGGTGATGAAGCGGGCGTACGGAGAGGCCAGGAAGGTGGCCGCCCAGCCCAGTTCGCGGGGCAGCCCGACGCGGAGGGCGGGCTGGCGGACGGCCTTGTCCCTGGCCCGGTCGAGGTTGCCGCGGATGTCCGCGGTCATGTCGTCGTGCGGCATCAGACCCGGCACCAGGCCGTTGACCTGGATCCCGTACGGCCCCCACTCCACCGCCAGGGTCTCCACCAGGCTCTTCACCCCGGCCTTGGCCGCCGCGCTGTGCGCGAAGCCGGGGCCGCCCGTCCAGGCGTACGACGCCCCGACGTCGATGACCGAGCCCGGGGTGCCCGCCGCCAGATGACGCCGGCCGAACTCGCGTGTCATCAGGAACGTGCCGGTGAGGGTGATGTCCACGACCGAGCGCCAGGCGTTCGGCGACATCTCCTCGGCGGGTACGGGGAAGTTGGCGGCGGCGTTGTTCACCAGCACGTCGGGCAGGCCGTACGCCTCCTGCGCCACGTCGAAGGCCTCCACGACGCGCTCCGCGTCCCGGATGTCACAGCCAACGGCGGTCACGCGCCCGCCCAGCACGGCCAGTTCGTCCCTGGCGGCCTTGAGCCGCTCCTCGTTGCGGCCGGCGATCACCAGATCGGCGCCGAGCCGCGCGAACTCCGCGGATACGGCCTTGCCCAGCCCCGTCCCGCCCCCGGTGACCAGGACGACCGTGCCGTCGTACGTACCGGGCGGCAGGGCGCTGGCCCCCGGCGGGGGAGGAGGGGGCAGACCGGGCAGCGTGTCCTCCGGCCGGCCGGGTCCGCCTGTGCCCGCTCCGTCGGCACCTGGTCCCCCTGTGCCTGTTCCACCCGTGCCTGTTCCACCCGTGCCCGTTCCGCCTGTGCTCGCGGGGGCGTGCCGCGCGTCGTGGTCGGTCATGGGCGCATCGATACCTCGTGGGGGACGAAACCTCCAGGCATAAGCCCGTGCGCTCCCTCGCCCGCCACGACCCGCGTCACCGCGGCCTCCATCTCCGGCGTGAAGACACCCGCCCTTCGCTGGGCCGCCTTCGCCTCGATGTCCGTCAGCACGAGCTCCGCGTTGATCGTCGTGGCGGCGCGATGGCCCGCGGCTGCCGCGTTGATGACCTGTTCCATGGGGCCCGCCGCGTTGCCGGCCGCCCAGATGCCCGGGACGCTGGTGCGGCCCGTCTCGTCCACCGCCGGGCAGGGGCCGACCGGAGTGTCGCGGCGGTCGGCGCCGAGCGCGGTCAGGAGGTCGTCACGGGGTACCGGCCGCGCGGCGACGAACAGGGCCGAGCGGGGCAGGACGCGGCCGTCGGCGAGACGTACGCCCGTCAGTCGGTCGTCCTCGACCGTCAGACCCGCGACCTCGCCCTCCACGACCTGCACCCCGGCGGCCGCGAGGCGCTCCCACTCCGCGTCCGGCAGGTCCCGCACGGTGTGCAGGAACAGCACCACGTCGTCGGACCACTGCGTGACGAGCAGCGCCTGGTGGCTGTTGAAGGGCTCCGCGGCGAGCACGCCGAACGCCTGGTCCCGCACCTCCCAGCCGTGGCAGTACGGGCAGTGCAGCACGTCGCGGCCCCAGCGCTCGGCGAGGCCGGGTACGTCCGGCAGCCGGTCCACGAGACCCGTCGCCACGACGACGCGGCGCGCGTGCACCGTCCCGCCCTGCGCGAGTGCGACCCCGAACTCCCCTGCGCCGTCCGGCGTCACGGCCGTCACCCGGTCCCGCACGACCTCCACCCCGTCGTACCGCGCCAGCTCCCGCCGGCCCTCGGCGAGGAACTCGGCCGGCGGCATGCCGTCCCGCGACAGGTAGCCCTGCATGTGTGCGGCGGGCGCGTTGCGCGGCTCGCCCGCGTCGGCCACGAGGACCCGGCGACGGGACCGGCCGAGCACGAGCGCCGCGCTCAGTCCCGCCGCGCCGCCGCCGACCACCACGACGTCGTACGCCCGGCTCGCCACGCCGCCCGTGGTGGCGGGGGCCTCGGGGCGGATCTCGCGCGAGTCGCGGCTGACGCTCGCGCTCTCGCTCGCGTTTTCGTTCTCGTTCTCGTTTCGGGTCACGGTGACCACCTCCACTCGCAGGTTCGCCCGGGTCATGCGGTATCGACAAGCCTCTTTGCTGGTTCCGCAATATGGGTCATGATGGAGGCATGAGCGAAGAGACGACAGGTCCGGAAGCGATGGATCAGGTCCTCACCGAGGTCGGCCCGCGGCTGCGCCGCATCCGCAAGGAGCGCGGCGCCACGCTCGCGGGGCTCTCCGCCGCCACCGGCATCTCGGTCAGCACCCTGTCCCGCCTGGAGTCCGGCCACCGCAAGCCCAGCCTCGAACTGCTCCTGCCGATCGCCCGTGCCCACCAGGTGCCCCTGGACGAGCTGGTCGGGGCGCCTCCGGTGGGCGACCCGCGCGTGCGGGCCAAGCCGATCGTCCGGCACGGGCGGACCATGCTGCCGCTGACCCGGCAGCCCGGCGGCCTCCAGGCGTACAAGGTGGTCGAGCCCGCCCGCACCACCACGCCCCCGGATCCGCAGACCCACGAGGGGTACGAGTGGCTGTACGTCCTCTCGGGCAAGCTGCGCCTGATCCTCGGCGACCACGACGTGATGCTCGGCCCGGGTGAGGCCGCCGAGTTCGACACCCGGGTCCCGCACTGGTTCGGGGCCACGAGAGAGGCGGGCGCGGAGTTCATCAGCCTCTTCGGGCCGCAGGGCGAGCGCATGCACGTACGGGCGCGGCCCACCCGTAAGGGAGATGCTGACTGACGGGTCTCCTGGACTGTTCCCTTCGGGGCAAGCGACCGCTTAGTATGCGGAGGAGCCCGGTCTACGACAGCCCCGTGGAGGCCCCGCATGCAGGCATGGCAAGTGCACGAGAACGGTGAGCCGGGCGAGGTGATGCGCCTTGCCGAGGTGAACCGCCCCACGCCCGGTGAGGGCCAGGTGCTGCTGAAGGTGCGCGCCGCGAACATCAACTTCCCGGACGCGCTGCTCTGCCGCGGGCAGTACCAGGTCAGGCCCCCGATGCCGTTCACGCCGGGCGTGGAGATCTGCGGCGAGACCGAGGACGGGCGGCGGGTGATCGCCAACTCCGTGCTGCCGTACGGCGGTTTCGCCGAGTACACCGTCGCGGACACCGCCGGACTGCTGCCCGCCCCGGACGCGCTGGACGACGCCGAGACCTCCGCACTGCACATCGGCTACCAGACGGGCTGGTTCGCACTGCACCGCCGCGCGCACCTCCGGGAGGGCGAGACACTCCTGGTGCACGCGGCCGCGGGCGGTGTCGGCAGTGCCGCCGTCCAGCTCGGCAAGGCGGCAGGCGCCAAGGTCATCGGAGTCGTCGGCGGCGAGGACAAGGCGAGGGTCGCGCGCGAGCTCGGCTGCGACCTCGTCCTCGACCGGCGTACGGACGACGTGATCGGCGCCGTCAAGGAGGCGACCGGCGGCCGCGGCGCCGACGTGATCTACGACCCCGTGGGCGGTGACGCGTACGCCAAGTCCGCGAAGTGCGTGGCCTTCGAGGGGCGGATCGTCGTCATCGGCTTCGCCAGCGGCGCCATTCCCACGCCCGCGCTCAACCACGCCCTCGTGAAGAACTACTCGATCGTGGGCCTGCACTGGGGCCTGTACAAGTCCAAGGACCCGGGCCTGATCCTGCGCTGCCACGAGGAGCTGTCCGAGCTCGCCGCGAAGGGCGCCATCAAGCCGCTGGTGAGCGAGCGCGTGCCGATGTCCGACGCGGCGGCCGCCGTGCAGCGCGTCGCCGACGGCATCACCACCGGCCGGGTCGTCGTCCTCCCGCACGGGGGTGCCGCATGACCGACGCCGCCGAACTGCGTACGCGCACCCAGGAGCTGCTCGCCGCGCACCCGCCCGCCACGACGGACCGCGCCGACTTCCTCACGGCCCGCTTCGACGCAGGCCTCGCCTGGGTGCACTACCCCGAGGAGCTCGGCGGGCTCGGCGCGCCGCGCTCCCTGCAGGCCGTCGTGGACGCCGAACTGGAGGCCGCGGGCGCGCCCGACAACGATCCGCGCCGCATCGGCATCGGCCTCGGCATGGCCGCCCCGACCGTGCTGGGCTTCGGCACCGAGGAGCAGAAGCGCCGCTTCCTGCGCCCGCTGTGGACCGGCGAGGAGGTGTGGTGCCAGCTCTTCAGCGAGCCCGGCGCCGGCTCCGACCTCGCGGCGCTCGGCACCCGCGCCGTCCGCGACGAGGCCACCGGCGACTGGGTGGTCAACGGCCAGAAGGTGTGGACGTCCAGCGCCCACACCGCGCGCTGGGCCATCCTCATCGCCCGCACCGATCCGGACGCGCCCAAGCACCGGGGCATCACGTACTTCGTGTGCGACATGAGCGACCCGGGCGTCGAGGTGCGGCCGCTGCGCCAGATCACCGGCGAGGCCGAGTTCAACGAGGTGTTCCTCACCGACGTGCGTATCCCGGACGCGCACCGCCTCGGCGAGGTCGGCGACGGCTGGAAGGTCGCCCAGACCACGCTCATGAACGAGCGCGTCTCCATCGGCGGCATGCGCATCCCCCGCGAGGGCGGCATGATCGGGCCGGTCGCCAAGGCCTGGCGCGACCGCCCCGAGCTGCGCACCCACGACCTCCACCAGCGGCTCCTGAAGCTCTGGGTCGACGCGGAGGTCGCCCGCCTCGCCGGGGAGCGGCTGCGTCAGCAGCTCGTCGCGGGCCAGCCGGGGCCCGAGGGCTCCGGCATGAAGCTCGGCTTCGCCCGCCTCAACCAGGAGATCAGCGGCCTGGAGGTGGAACTCCTCGGCGAGGAAGGGCTGGTGTACGACGACTGGACGATGCGCAGGCCTGAGCTGGTCGACTTCGTGGGCCGCGACGCGGGGTACCGCTATCTGCGCTCCAAGGGCAACAGCATCGAGGGCGGGACCAGCGAGGTCCTGCTGAACATCGTCGCCGAGCGCGTCCTCGGCCTGCCCGCCGAGCCGCGCACCGACAAGGACGTCGCGTGGAAGGATCTCGCCCGATGAGCGCGCAGAGCACGACTCGGAGTCAGCCCGACCTGCTCTACTCCGAAGAGGAAGAGGCGCTGCGCTCGGCCGTGCGCGGCCTGCTCGCCGACCGGTGCGACGCCGCGACCGTGCTCGCCCGCGTCGAGACCGACACCCCGCACGACCGTGAACTGTGGAAGGCGCTCAGCGACGGCATGGGCCTCGCGGGGCTCCTCGTGCCCGAGGCGCTCGGCGGCCAGGGCGCGACCCACCGCGAAGCGGCCGTCGTCCTGGAGGAGTTGGGCCGCGCGGTGGCGCCCGTGCCCTACCTCACCAGTGCCGTGGTCGCCACGGAGGCGCTGCTGGCCTGCCCCGGGGGCGAGGCCGCCGAGCTGCTCGGGGCGCTCGCCGCCGGGCGCACGGTGGGTGCGCTCGCGGTGGGCCTCGCGGCCGCTCCCGGCGCCCCCTTCCAGGGCGTACGTCGAGAAGAAGGCGCCCTGCACGGGGAGTTGACCGGCATCGCGGACGCGGTCGGCGCCGACGTGCTGCTCGTCCCGGCCGGCGGCGCGCTCTTCGCGGTCGACACGGCGCAGCACGGCGTCACCGTCACCCCGCACACCTCCCTCGACCTCACCCGGCCGCTCGCCACGGTGACCTTCACGGCGGCACGCGCGCGTGAACTGACGCCCGACGCGCAACCGGCGGTGCGCCGGGCCCTGCGGGCGGGTGCCGCGCTGCTCGCGTCGGAGCAGCTCGGCCTGGCCGAGTGGTGCCTGACGGAGACGGTCCGCCACACCAAGGAACGGCACCAGTTCAACCGGCCCGTCGGTTCCTTCCAGGCGCTCAAGCACCGGCTCGCCCAGCTGTGGCTCGAGATCGTCAACACCCGCGCCGCCGCCCGCAACGCCGCCGACGCGCTCGCCACGGACAGCGCCGACGCCGACGTGGCGGCCGCGCTCGCCCAGGCCTGCGCCGCTCCCGTGGCGGTGCACGCCGCCGAAGAGGCCCTGCAACTGCACGGCGGCATCGGCATGACCTGGGAGCACCCCGTCCACCTCTACCTCAAGCGTGCCAAGGCCGACTCGATCGCCTACGGCACGGCGGGCGGGCACCGGGCGGCGCTGGCCGGGCTGGTGGACCTCCAGGCACCCTGAACCCCGCACACCACCCCCTCCCCAACAGCCCACCAGATTTGATGCAGCCCGCACCTACCAGGTGCGGGCTGCGCGTTTTACGCCCCCATTACGTAGTGCATAATTGCGAGCTGTTCGCAATAACATCTGATCTTCAGTAGGGGTGTGGAGCATGAGGGCCCGATCGACACGGGGCGCAGGCGCGGTGGCGACGGCGGCCGCGATAGCGGTCGCCGCCTCCGCCTGCTCGGCGCCGGGCGACGGCGGCGACGGCGCGAAGGACTCGGCGGTCGTCGGCATCGCCTACGAGCCCGAGACCCTCAGCCCGCTCCTCGGCTACGGCAAGGACGGCAACTCGAAGATCTTCGACGGCCTCCTCACCCACGACGCCGGCATGAAGCTCAAGCCCGCCCTCGCGGCCGAGCTGCCCAAGGTCACCGACGGCGGCAAGACCTACACGTACAAGCTGCGCAAGGGCGTCAAGTTCAGCGACGGGAAGCCCTTCTCCGCCAAGGACGTCGTCTTCACCTACGAGACGATCCTCGACAAGAAGACCAACAACGCCTCCAAGACCGAACTGGACGCGGTCAAGAGCGTCGAGGCGAAGGGCGGTCCCGGCTCGGACACCGTCGTCTTCCACCTCAAGTACCCCTACGCGCCGTTCGCCGAGCGCACCGTCCTGCCCATCGCGCCCGAGCACATCGCGGCGAAGCAGGACGTGAACACCGGCGCCTTCACCACCAAGCCGATCGGTACGGGACCCTACGAGCTGGTCAAGTGGTCCAAGGGCGAGAAGCTGACCTTCAAGGCCAACCCCGGCTACTGGGGCGGCGCGCCGAAGGTCAAGAACTTCACCATGGCGATCATCAAGGACGACGACATCCGCGCCACCCGGCTCGACGCCGGTGAGCTCGACGGCGCGATCCTGCCGCCCAACCTCGCCAAGAAGTACAAGAACGACAGCGGCAAGAACAGCTACGCCGCCAAGACCTTCGACTACCGCGTGGTGACGCTGCCCACCGGCAACAAGGTCGCCGGCGACACCGACGTGCGCCGCGCCCTGGACGTCGGCGTCGACCGCAAGGCCATGGTCGACTCGATCCTGTACGGCGAGGGCAAGGAGGCCTACGGGCCCGTCCCCACCGACAGCCCGTGGTTCACCAAGGGCACCGAGCGCACGTTCGACGTCGCCAAGGCGAAGAAGATCCTCGACGACGCCGGGTGGAAGCCGGGCAAGGACGGCATCCGCGAGAAGGACGGCGTCGAGGCGACGTTCCCGCTCTGGTACCTCTCCGGCGACAAGCTCCGCCAGGACCACGCCCTCGCCTACGCCTCCGACGCCAAGAAGATCGGCATCAAGGTCAAGGTGCAGTCCGGCACGTGGGAGGTCATCCAGCCCCGCATGCCCAAGGACGCGGTCCTCGCCGGTGGCGGCTCCCCGGCCGACCCGGACTTCGACCAGTACACGCTCCTGAAGTCCTCCCTCGCGGGTGACGGCTTCAACAACATGGCGCACTACGACAACCCCAAGGTCGACAAGGCCCTGGAGGACGCCCGCAAGAGCGGCGACCACGCCGAGCGCCAGGCCGCCTACGACACGATCCAGCGCGAACTGGTGAAGAACCCCGGCTACACGTTCCTCACGCACATCGACCACCTCTACGTCGTCGACAAGAAGTTCGGCGACCTGAGCACCCAGGTCGAGCCGCACGACCACGGCCTGGCCTCCGGCCCCTGGTGGAACGTCGAGGACTGGCAGCCGAAGAAGTGACCACGGCGATGACCGAGGCCCCGGGGAAGACGGCACGCCGTCGCCTTCCCTGGGGGCCGATGGCCCGGCTCGCGGGACGCCGGGCGCTGTTCGCCGTGCCCGTGCTGCTCGTCGTCACCTTCGGCGTCTTCGCCGTCGCCGCCGCGTCGCCCTTCGACCCGGTCAAGGCGTACGCGGGCACCGCGGGTCTCACCGCCTCGCAGGAGAACCTCGACCAGCTCCGCGCCAACCTCGGCGTCGACCGCCCGCTGGCCGCCCGCTGGTGGGAGTGGCTGACCTCGGCACTCACCGGTGACCTCGGCGACTCCAGCACCCTGCGCCAGCCCGTCGCGGACGCCATCGGCGAGCGCGTCGGCTGGTCCGTGCTGCTCGCCGCGACCGCGTTCCTCGTCGCGATCCTGCTCGGCACCGCACTCGGCGTGCTCGCCGCCCGCAGGCCCGGAGGCTGGCTCGACCGCGCGGTGACCTCGCTCGCGTACACCCTGGAGGCCGCGCCGCCGTTCTGGCTCGGCCTGCTCGCCGTCTGGCTGTTCGCGCTGAAGCTGGGTGTGCTGCCCTCCGGCGGCCTGACCGACACCGCCAGCTCGACCGTGACGGCCGGACAGGTCGCGAGCCATCTGGTGCTGCCCGCGGGCGTCCTCGCGATCTCGCAGCTGCCCTGGTTCGTGCTGTACGTGCGCCAAGGGGTGGGCGACGCGCTGGGCGACGACCCCGTGCGCGGGGCACGCGCGCGTGGCCTCGCCGAACGGACCGTCCTCCTCGGGCACGCCCTGCGCTCCGGGATGCTGCCGGTGCTCACGCTCATCGGCTCCCGGGTGCCCGAACTGATCACCGGGGCGCTCCTGGTGGAGACCGTCTTCAGCTGGCCCGGCATCGCCGCGGCGACCGTGCAGGCCGCGACCTCGGTGGACTTCCCGCTGCTCGCCGCGCTGACCGCGCTCGCCACCGTCGCGGTCCTGCTGGGCAACCTCGTGGCCGACCTCCTGTACGGCCTCGCCGATCCGAGGGTGGGATTCGATGGCTGAGCCGGCCGGGACGACGGAGAAGGCCGACATCGTCTGGCGTGCCCGGGGTGGTGTGCGGCGCTCCACGCGCGCGTGGCGGGTGCGTACCTCCGCGGTGCTTGTCGCCGCGGTCGTCCTCGCCGTGCTCGTCGTACCACCCCTGGTCCACCTCGACGAGCAGGCCGTCGACCTGGCCGCCAAGCTCCGGCCGCCCTCGCTCACGCACCCCTTCGGGACCGACGACGTCGGCCGCGACCTGCTGCTGCGCTGTGTCTACGGGCTGCGCGTCTCGCTCCTGGTGGGCGTCGTCGCGGCCGTCGTCGCCACCGTCATCGGCACGGCGGTCGGCGCCCTCGCGGCCGCCTCCGGGGGCTGGGTCGACCGCGTCGTGATGCGGCTCGTGGACGTCTTCTCCTCCGTGCCGCACCTGCTGCTCGGGATCTTCATCGTCGCGATGTTCCGGCCCGGCGTCTGGCCCGTCGTCGTCTCCGTGGCGCTCACGCACTGGCTCTCCACCGCCCGCATCGTGCGCGCCGAGGTCCTGTCGCTGCGCTCGCGGCCCTACGTCGACGCGGCGATATCCGGCGGCGCGTCCCGGCTGCGGGTCGCGGTGCGCCACCTGCTGCCCGGTGTCCTGCCGCAGGCCGGGCTCGCCGCCGTCCTGATGGTGCCGCACGCCATCTGGCACGAGTCCGCGCTGTCCTTCCTCGGCCTCGGACTCCCCACCCACCAGGCGAGCCTCGGCACGCTCGTGCAGAGCGCACGCGGTTCGCTCCTGGCGGGCGACTGGTGGCCGACGCTCTTCCCCGGCCTGTTCATCATCGTGCCCACCCTGGCGATCGCGGGCCTCGCGGGCGCCTGGCGGGAGCGGATCAACCCCCGGCGCCGATCGGAGCTCATGCTGTGACGGACCTCGCCCCGACCCCGGTCCTCTCCGTACGGGGCCTCTCCGTACGGTTCCGGATGCGCGGCGGCAGCCACGTCGCCGCCGTCACCGACGCCACCTTCGACCTCGCGGCGGGGGAGTGCCTCGCCCTGGTCGGCGAGAGCGGCTGCGGCAAGTCCGTGCTCGCCTCCGCGCTGCTCGGGCTGCTCCCGGAGAACGCCGAGACGGCGGGCGCCGCGCTGATCGGCGACCCCGGCGGCGCGGACCGGGTCGACCTGCTGACCGCCGACGAGCGCACCCTGGCCCGCACCGTGCGCGGACGCCGCGTCGGCCTCGTACCGCAGAGTCCCGCCGCCCATCTGACGCCGGTCCGCACCGTGCGCTCCCAGCTGGAGGAGACCCTGCGCGAGCTCGCGGGGGTGCGGGGGCGGCAGCTGCGGGCCGCGGCCGAAGCCGCCGCCGAGCGCGCCGCGTTCCCCGCCGGGCACCTGGACCGCTACCCCCACGAGCTGTCCGGCGGCCTCGCCCAGCGCGCCGCCACCGCGCTCGCCCTCATCGGCGACGCGCCGCTGCTGCTCGCCGACGAACCGACGACCGGCCTCGACCGCGACCTCGTGGACCGCACGGTCGACGAACTGCGCCGGCACGTCGGCGACCACCGCGCCCTGCTCCTGATCACCCACGACCTGGCCGCCGCCGAGCGGATCGCCGACCGCGTCGCCGTGATGTACGCGAGCCGCGTCGTCGAACTCGCCGACGCCGCCGACTTCTTCGGCGCCCCGGGGCCCCGGCACCCCTACGCCCGAGGGCTCCTGAACGCCCTGCCGGAGCGCGCGTTCACGCCCGTCCCCGGCATGCCGCCCGAGCTGTCGGCACTCCCCGAGGGGTGCGCGTTCGCGGCGCGCTGCGAACGGGCCGACGAGGCGTGCGGCGCGCTGCCCGCGCTCACCGGCGGTGCGGCCTGCCACCATCCCCACGCGGACGTGCTGGAGGCGCCCCGTGCTTGAACTGCGTGCCATCACGGCCGGATACGACCGTCGCGCCCCCGTCGTCCGGGACGTCGGCCTCACCCTCGGCGCCGGCGAGTCCGTGGGGCTGCTCGGCCCCAGCGGCTGCGGCAAGTCCACCCTGGCGCGGGTCGCCGCGCTGCTGCACCGGCCCGACGCCGGGCAGGTGATCATCGACGGCGAGCGGGCCCTCGGCTGGCGCCACCGCGCCCCGCGCGAGCAGCGCACCGCCTTCGGCGTCGTCTTCCAGCAGCCGAGGCTCTCCGCCGACCCGCGCCTGCCCCTCACCGACCTCATCGCGGAACCGCTGCGGGCGGTGGGCCGCGGCCCCGAGGCGGCCGAGCTGGTGCCCGGCCTGGCGGCCCGCGTCGGCCTCGGCAGGGAACTCCTCGGCCGTCGCCCGCACGAGGTCAGCGACGGCCAGCTGCAACGGGCCTGCCTGGCCCGCGCGTTGGTCCTGCGCCCGCGCTGGCTGATCTGCGACGAGATGACGGCGATGCTGGACGCCTCGACGACGGCGGCCCTGGTCCACGTCGTGGAGGAGTACCGGGCCGAGCGTGGCGCCGGACTGCTCGCCGTGGGCCACGACCGGGTCCTTCTGGAACGGTGGTGCGACCGCACCCTGCACTGGGGCGAGCTGGCGGGGTCGGCGACCGGGCGCGTGCCGGGGCAGCCCACGGCTCCGTAGCGTTCCTCGGCCGGCAGCAGACCCCGCGCTGGGCCCTCAGCCCCGCGGCACGACCCGTACGTCCGTGCCGTCCCGGCGGATCTCGCGCACCTCGTCCTGCCCGAGTCCGTCGTCCACCACCAGCAGGTCGAAGTCCGACAGCGGTGCCAGCGCGTACAGGCCGTCGCGGGTGAACTTGGTGTGGTCGGCGAGCAGTACCCGGCGCGTGGCCGCCGCCATCATCGCGCGCTTGACCTGCACGGTCTCCGGCGACGTGTGATAGCAGCGGCCGCGCGTCACGGCCGTCGTCGACATGAACAGGACGTCCGCGCGAAACGCCTCCACACTGTCCGCCGTGTGCAGGCCCATGAAGGCGTCGTACGCCGGGAAGTAGCTGCCCCCGAGCGCGATCAGCGAGACGCCCGGCTCCTTGGCGAGCGCCGTGACCGCGGGCAGCGAGTTGGTGATGACCGTCAGCGGGGTGCGCTCGGTGAGCAGCCGCGTCAGGTGCAGACACGTCGTGCTGTCGTCGAGCAGCACCGTCTGGCCCGGCACCAGCTCCCGGGCGGCGGCGCGCGCCAGCTGCTGCTTCGTCTGCGCCATCGTCGACATCCGCTCGGCGACACTGCCGTGGAACTGCGCGGAGGGCAGTCCCGTCGCCCCGCCGCGCACCTTGCGCAGCCAGCCCTGCGACTGCAGGAAGTCCAGATCCCGGTGGATCGTCATCAGGCTGACGCCGAACTCGTCGGCGAGGCCGGCGGCGCGCACGAAGCCGTTCGTGACCACCGACTCGCGGATGCGGCCGCGCCGCACCTCGCGCACGTCCTCCCGGTCCGCGCCCGCCACACCGCCCACCCGCTCTCATCTCTCGTACGCGCTCACAGCCATGTGAAATGACCGAGTGATGATCTCATCGATTTCACATCCCGTGCGGGCGGTCCACGGGCCACCGCACAGCTTTGGAGCGGGCGGACCGTGGGGGACCCAAGTCCTTCTCACACGGCGAAAGACCCTTGTCACGGGAGAAGCCGGCAGGTGATTGACGCCGGATTTCGGCCAACTGTTAGCTCGCTCCTGCCAGCGTTCGCCGCCGTCACCGCCAGCAGGGGAGCTTCAATGACGAACACCCCGAGTTCCGTCTTCACACGCATCGGCATACCGCCCGCCCTCTCCTGGGGATACCTGGGACTCCTGATCTTCATGACCGGTGTCGGCATCGAGGCCGGCTACCTCTCGCCCTACCTGGAGGGCCTCGGTATCCCGGCGTCCGGCGTCGCGATGGTCTTCACCGTGTACGGCGTCACGGGCGCCGTCGCCGCCTGGTTCGCCGGAGCACTCTCCGACCTGTGGGGCCCGCGCCGCGTCATGTGGCTCGGCCTGGTCACCTTCGTCGTCACCCACACCTTCTTCCTGACGGTGGCGATCCCCAGCAGGGCCTACCCGCTGCTGCTCCTGGGCTACGGACTGCGCGGCCTCGCCTTCCCGCTCTTCGCCTACGCCTTCCTCGTCTGGATCGCGGCCGTCGCGCCGCAGCGGCAGATGGGCAGCGCCATGGGGTGGTTCTGGTCGGCGTTCTCCGCCGGACTGCCCACGCTCGGCTCGCTCACCGCCAGCCTCCTGATCCCGCACATCGGCGAGCTCGGCACCCTGTGGGCGGCGCTCGGCGTGGTCGTCGTCGGCGGACTCGCCCCCCTGCTCCTGATCCGCGAACCCACCGGCGCCGCGCGCCTCGCGCCCACGGGAGAGAGCCCCCTGACCGGCCTCGTCGGCAGCCTGACCATCCTCTGCCGCAACCCCCGGGTGGGCGCGGTCGCGACGGTGCGGATGCTGAACACCGCATCGCAGTTCGGCTTCCTGGTCATGCTCCCCACCTGGTTCGTCAAGGACATCGGGCTCTCGAACGCGCAGTGGCTGCGGCTGCTCGCCCTCATGTTCGCCACCAACATCGTCACCAACCTCCTCTTCGGGATGGTCGGCGACACGGTGGGCTGGCGCACCACCGTCGCCTGGTTCGGCGGCGTCGGCTGCACCCTGTCCACCCTGGTCCTGTACTACGTCCCCGCCGCGGTCGGCCCGCAGTACGGTCTGTGCGTCCTGGTCGCCGTCCTGTACGGCGCCACGCTCTCCGGGTACGTCCCGCTCTCCGCGCTGATGACGGCCATCGCCCCCACCCACAAGGGCCGGGCCATGGCCGCCCTGAACCTCGGCGCCGGCGCCTCCGCCTTCGTGGGCCCCCTCGTCGTCAGCCTCTTCCTCGGGCCGCTCGGGGTCGGCGGCGTCGTGTGGATCTTCGCCGGGTTCCACGCGGTCAGCGCGCTGCTCGCGCCGGCCCTGCGGACCACGGCCCCCGACCAGGCGCCGGCCGGCCGCACGGCCCCGGCCCCTACCCCCGCGCCCGACTCCGCGGTACGCCTGCCACAGCCGCTGCCCGCCGACGCCACGGGGCAGCACGTCGGCGCATCCGCCACGAAGGGACTGTGACCCATGTCCGTACTCGCCATCGACGTCGGCACCACGATGATCAAGTCGGTCGTCTTCGACGACCAGGGCAACGAGCTCGCCGTCTCCCGGCTCGCCACCGAGGTGCATCGCCGCCACCCCGGCTGGGCCGAGCAGGACATGGACACCGTGTGGAACGCCGTCGTCTACACCGTCCGCAACGCCCTCCGTGACGTCACCGACCCCGTCTGGCTCGTGACGTTCACCGCGCAGGGCGACGGCGCCTGGCTCGTCGACGCCGCCGGACGCCCCACCGGGCCCGCCATCCTGTGGTCCGACGGCCGCGCCGGCGACATCCTCACCCGCTGGGAGCGGGAGGGCGTCCTCGAAGAGGCCTTCCGCCGCAACGGCTCCCTCACCTGCAGCGGCATGCCCAACGCGATCTTCAGCTGGCTGGGCTCCCACGACCCGCAGCGCCTGACGCACTCCGCCGCCTCGCTGACCGCCGCGGGCTGGCTGTTCCTGCGCCTGACCGGCGTCACCGCCATGGACGAGTCCGACGCCTCCGCGCCCTTCCTCGACCACGCCACCGGCGACTACGACCCCGAGATCGTCGCCCTGTTCGGCCTCACCTCCTACGCCCGCCTGCTCCCCGAGGTCCTCGGCGAGCAGGAGCGCATCAGCGAGATCACCTCCGAGGCGGCGGCCCAACTCGGCCTGCCCGCCGGGCTCCCCGTCGTCATGGCGCCGTACGACATCGCCTCCACCGCCCGCGGCGCCGGCGTCGTCAACCCGGGCCAGGCGTGCAGCATCCTCGGCACCACGCTCTGCACCGAGATCGTCCGCAAGGACGTCGACACGAGCGGCGAGCCGTCCGGCATCAACATCGCCTACCGGGGCCGCGAACGCGTCCTGCGCGCCTTCCCCACCCTCAACGGCGCCGAGGTCCTGAACTGGGCCGCCCGCACCCTGCGCCTCGAAGGCCCGCCGGAGCTCGCCTCGTTGGCGTTCACCGCGTCCGAACCCGGCGCCCGCGGCCTGATGTTCCTGCCCTACCTCTCCCCGGCGGGCGAACGGGCCCCCTTCCTCGACCCGCGCGCCCGCGGCTCGTTCTGGGGGCTCTCCCTGGAACACACCCGCGCCGACCTGGCCCGCGCCGTCTTCGACGGACTCTCCCTGGTCCTGCGCGACTCCCTCGTCGCCTCGCGCACCGCGGTCACCGAACTCCGGCTGTGCGGCGGCGGCGCCAACAGCGCCGAGTGGTGCGCGCTCATCGCCGACGCGACCGGCGTTCCGACGGCCCGCTCGGGCGACACCGAACTCGGCGCCAAGGGTGCCTTCCTCACCGGCCTCGTGCTCAGCGGAGCCGAGTCCAGCATGCACACCGCCGCCGCCAAGTACGTACGGATGCGCAGCAGCTGGGAGCCCGACCCGGAGCGCGCCGCCTCCTACGCGGCCCTGTACGAGTCGTTCCTGACCTGGCGCACCCTGACGCGCGACGCCGGCTGGAGCGCGGCCCCCGCCCCCCTGCCCCCGCACCCCCTCGCAGGACCTCCCCTCCCCGGCCCCCGTACGGCACCCCAGCAAGGAGCACCCCGTGCCTGACCACTCACCCCAGGGCACCGCGCTGCCCCCGGACGCCGTCTGGCTCGGCCTCGACCTCGGCACCCAGAGCGCCCGGTGCGTCGCCGTCGACTCCACCGGGCAGGTGCTCGCCGCCGCGTCCCGGCCACTCGCCGGGCGCCGTGAGGGCGTCCGTCACGAACAGGACCCCGAGCAGTGGTGGAGCGCGCTCGCCGGGGCCTGCCGCGAGGCCCTGTCCGGCATCGACCCCGACCGGGTCGGCGGGCTCGCCGTCGACGGCACCTCCGGCACGATCCTCCTCGCCGACGCGGCAGGCGTCCCGCTCACCCCGGGGCTCATGTACGACGACGGACGCGCCGCCCAGCAGGCCGCCCGCGCCAACGAGGCGGGCGCCGCCGTCTGGCAGGAGCTCGGCTACCGCTCCATGCAGCCGTCCTGGGCGCTGCCCAAGCTGCTCTGGCTCCTCGACCACGAACCCGCGGCGGCCGGTACGGGGGTCCGGCTGCTGCACCAGCCCGACCTGGTCACCTGGCGGCTCGCGGGCCACCAGGTGGCGAGCGACGCCAGCCACGCCCTGAAGACCGGCTACCACCTCACCGAGGAGCGCTGGCCGGAGCGTGAACTCGCCGAACTCGCCGCGCCTCAGGCTCTGTTGCCCGATGTCGTACGCCCCGGAAGCGTCCTCGGCACGGTCTGCGCGACGGCCGCCGCCGCGACCGGCATCCCCGAAGGCACCGCGATCGTCGCGGGCATGACCGACGGCTGCGCGGCCCAGATCGGCGCGGGGGCCCTCACGCCGGGCGCCTGGAACTCCGTCCTTGGCACCACCCTCGTCTTCAAGGGCACCAGCCCCCACCTGGTCCGCGACCCGGGCGGCGTCGTCTACTGCCACCGCGGCCCCGGCGACACCTGGCTGCCGGGCGGCGCGTCCAGCAGCGGCGCGGGCGCCCTCGCCCGCGAGTTCCCCGGCGCCGACCTGGAAGAGCTGACCGTCCGGGCGAGTGCGGCCGCGACCGACGCCGTGGCCTACCCGCTGGTCTCCACCGGCGGCGAACGCTTCCCCTTCCGCGCCCCGGACGCCCGCCCCTTCGTCCTCGGCAGGCCGGCGGACGAAGCCGAACGCTTCCACGCCCACCTCCTGGGCGTCGCCTGCGTCGAACGGCTCTGCTTCGACTACCTCGACCTGATCGGCGCCCCCGTCGACGGCCCGCTCACCCTCACCGGCGGCGGGGCGCGCAACCGGTACTGGAGCGGGCTCCGCGCCGACGTCCTCGGCCGTCCCGTCCGGATCCCCGAGCAGGCCGAGGGCGCCATCGGCATGGCGGTGCTCGCCGCGACCTCGGGCGGCGCAGGGGTCAGGGACGCCGCGGCCGCCATGGTCCGCATCGGCGAGGAGATCCTCCCCGATCCGGCACGCACCGCCCGCTGGACACCCGTCTACCTCGCCTTCGTCGACGAACTCGCCGCCCGCGGCTGGCTGGACGGCGCCGTCGCCGACCACGCGCACACCCGCGCGGGCCGTACCCCCGGCACTCCGCATCCTGAAAGGGCACACCAGTGACCGACTTCATCCTCGTACGCCATGGGGAGACCGTCTGGCACGACGGCAACCGCTACGCGGGGCGCACCGACGTCGACCTCACCTCGCGCGGGCTCCTCCAGGCCGCCGCGCTCGGCGCGTGGGCCGCGGGGGAGCGGATCGACGCCGTCGTCAGCTCCCCGCTCGGCCGCGCCCGGCTCACCGCCGCGCCCGCCGCCGAGGCGCTCGGCCTCGTGCCGCGCGTCGACGAACGGCTCCTCGAAGTCGACTTCGGGCGCGGCGAGGGGCTGACCCGCGACGAGATGCGCGAGCGGTTCCCCGAAGAGCTCGCCGCGTTCCTGCGCGACCCCGTCGCCCACCACCTGCCCGGCGGCGAGGATCCGCGCGCGGCGGCCGAGCGGGCGAGCGCGGCGCTCGCCGACCTCGCCGCCGCGTTCCCCGAGGGACGCGTCCTCGTCGTCGCCCACTCCACCCTCGTCCGCCTCGTCCTCTGCCGCGAGCTGGGCATTCCGCTCGCCGACTACCGGCAGGTCTTCCCCGCCCTTCACAACGGCGCCCTGACCGAACTGCGCCTGCGCGAGGGCCGGATGGCGCTGCTGCGCCTCAACGCGCCGGCCGCCGTCGCCCCCGTACCCGCCACCTGACCCCCCACCTCACCAGGAAGAAGCCCCTCATGAGCACCACCGTCCTTGCCGCAGGCGACCACTTCGTCCTCCCGCGCCTGCTCACCGAAGAGGTCCGCTCGGCCACCGAGGGCGCCGGGGCCGTGGACGTACGGGAGATCACGCTGCCCTGGCCGCACACCCCCTTCGGACCCGTCGGCGAGGTCGTGGAGGCGTCCGGCACCGAGGCCGAGCTCATCGAGGCCCTCCAGGGCGTGGAGGTCTGCGTCACGCAGATGGCGCCCCTCACCGAACGCGTCCTCGCCCACTGCCCCGACCTGAAGCTCATGTGCGTCAGCCGAGGCGGGCCCGTCAACGCCAACCTGGAGGCGGCAACCCGGCACGGCGTCGCCGTCTCCTACGCCCCGGGCCGCAACGCCGTCGCCACCGCCGAGCACACCCTCACCCTGCTCCTGGCCGCCGCCCGCGGCGTCGGCGACACCCACTCCGACCTGCGCCGGGGCGTCTGGCGCGGCGACTACTACGACTACGACAACTGCGGCATCGAGATCGAGGGAGCCACCGTCGGCCTCGTCGGCTACGGCGCGATCGGCAGCCGCGTCGCCAAGGTGCTGGTCGCGATGGGCGCGACGGTCCTGGTCCACGACCCCTACGTACGACCGGAACTGCTCGCGGGCGTCGCCGAGCAGGTCTCCCTCGACGACCTGCTCACCCGCTCCCGCATCGTCTCCCTGCACGCGCGCGTGACCGAGGAGACCACGGGCATGATCGGCGCCGGGCAGATCGCGCGGATGCCGCGCGGCTCGGTGCTCGTCAACTGCGCGCGCGGCGCCCTCCTGGACTACGACGCGGTCTGCGACGCCCTGGACGCGGGCCGGCTCTCCGGCGCCGCCTTCGACGTCTACCCGCAGGAGCCCGTACCGGCCGGCTCACGCCTCCTGAAGACCCCGGGCATCGTCATGACGCCGCACATCGCGGGCGGCAGCCAGGAGGTCGCGCACAAGGCGGCGCGCATCGTCGCCGGCGAGGTCTCCCGCTTCCTGCGCGGCGAGCCGCTCGCGCACTGCGCCAACCCGGAGGTCTTCGCCGGGCGCTCCTGACCTCCGTCAGGCATGCCCCCCGAGGGTCAGCTCGACGTCGTCGCCGGCCCGGACGAACTCCCGAATGAGCCAGGTACGGCCGCCGATGGCCGTACCGGCACCGGTGGTGTAGGCGGGGACGGAGAGCACGGGACCCGCCGGTTCCGCCGTGCGCACCTCGGCCTCCGTGACCACATCGTCGGAAAGCCGCAGCTCAAGTCCGACGGCCGAGGGGGCCGCCGCGAAGCCCCGGGGGTCGGGCAGCCCTTGGATCCGGCAGCGGGCCCCCGGAAAGAGATGGGTGTGACCGCACAGGGCCGGAAAGACCTTGTCCTCGTCCGGTCCGGTGGAGGGCTGTGCCATGAGGGAACTCCGCGATCGACGGTGACGGGGGCCCGAGGAGTCTGACGCTCCGATCTCCCGAGCCTCGGCACCTCCCACCGAACTGCCCACGCTGTCACCCGGTCGGATCTGCGGAAGCGCCGAAGCGTGCATCCAAAACCGCCTCCCCCCACGAAGAACCTGACGCAGGGTGTGACGGACCCCCGACCGACACGCCCCAGCGCCGCCGCTGGCGTCGGGTGTCCATTGCGCCTCGACGCCAGCGGCACTAGGGACCGTGCCTGTGCAGGCGCCGGCGCGCGGAACCGGCCACCGTGGGAGTTTCCCCAGGTGTTCAGGACGCGGCCACTCCCCTGGAGGGGTGCGGAGCCGCATACTCACTGAGGTTCCGTTCCTCGTCGTACTCCGGCGTCGCCCCGACCAGCCCTCCGGGAGGCAGACATGGCCCTCACCACCCGTCGCAGAGCCCTCACCACCCTCGGCGCCGCCGTCGCGGGCGGCGTCGCGCTGCCCGCCTACGCGCAGGCGGGCGAACGCGGGCAGACGGCGCGGCCCCGGCCGCTGGTCCGTGCCCACGCCCACAACGACTACGAGCACCCCCGGCCCCTCTTCGACGCGCTCGACCACCGCTTCGGCAGCGTCGAGGCCGACATCTACCTCGTCGACGGGCAGCTCCTCGTCGCCCACGACCCGGTGGACCTCGACCCCACCCGTACGCTCGAGTCCCTCTATCTGGAGCCGCTGGCCGCGCGCGTGCGCGCCAACCACGGTTCCGTGTACCGGGGTTACTACCGGACCCCCTTCCAGCTGCTGATCGACATCAAGACCGAAGGTGCTTCGACGTACGCCGAGCTCCACCGGCGGCTGCGGCCCTACCGGCGCCTCCTCACCTCGTACGCCTACGGGAAGGTGCGCCGCGGAGCGATCACCGCCGTCGTCTCGGGCGATCGCGCGGCGCGCGCCCCGATGGAGGCGCAGCGCATGCGGCACGCCTTCTACGACGGCCGTCTCACCGACCTCGGCACCGCGGCCCCCGCCTCGCTCATCCCGCTGATCAGCGACAACTGGTCCCTCAACTTCACCTGGCAGGGCACAGGGCCGATACCCGCTGCCGAACGCGACAGGCTGCGCGGCCTCGTCTCCCAGGCCCACGCGCGCGGGCAGCGCGTCCGGTTCTGGGCCACGCCCGACCTGCCGGGCCCGCAGCGGGACGCGGTCTGGGGCGAGCTGCTCGCCGCCGGCGTCGACCACCTCAACACCGACGACCTCGCGGGCCTCAAGGCCTTCCTCGACGCGCAGGGCCGGTGACCCCCGCGGAACGGGTTCCGCGCGAGTAACACTCGTTCGGAGCACAGGTCAGACGCCCGAACGCGCCCTCCGCTACGCCAAACTGACGGCCACATGCCGCGGTGTCGCGTGGCGGAGGAGGTACATCCCATGGCCGTTTCGATCTCTGTCGTGCTGCTGCTCGTGATCCTCGCGGTGGTCTTCCTGCGCAACGGGGCCCTGAAGCTCTCGCACGCCGTCGTCTGCGGTCTGCTGGGCTTCTATCTGGCGAGTTCGAGCATGGCGCCGACCATCAGGGACGGCCTGACGGCCACGGCCGACATCGTCAGCGGAATCCAGCCGTGATCGTTCTTTGCGGGTTCGTGAACAACTGACGCTGTTTCATGGACACTTCAAGAGGTCCCCTCTAGCTTCGGCGCATGTCCAGCAGACTGCGCCGCCTCGTTCCCGTCAGTGTCGTGGCCCTGACCGCTTCCCTCGCGGTCCCCGCGTACGCCGACGAGATCCCCAAGGCCCCCGGGCACCGGCTCGTCGAGCAGTACGAGGGCGCGCCCGCCGACGCCCGCCCGCTGCCCGGCACCCCACCGCCCCAGCACCCCTACCTCGCCGCCAACGGCCGCAGCGGCATGCACGCGGACGCCGCGGGCAGCGGAACGTATCCCTGGAACGGTCCGCTCGGGAAACGGCCCGCCGTCGACAGCGAGAAGATGGCGGCGCTCGGCGGTGAGTGCGCGACCGTCACCTTCGACCGGGACGGACGCATCGTCACCGTGTGCGGCACCTTCACCGGCTTCCTGGTCAAGCTGCTCGACCCGAAGACCCTCGACACCCTCGCCGAGTACAAGCTGCCGCAGCGGCCGTCGACCGTCGAGGCGATCACACGGCTCGACTTCTCCAGGATCTTCAAGGACACCTCGGGCGGCGCCTACTCCTACCTCGACAACGAGGACCGGCTCGTCCTCGCCGACTCCCGCCAGCACATCGTGCGGCTCGCCCACGAGCGGACGGCGGACGGCGGCTGGCGCTTCGTCGTCGACCAGGACTGGGACCTGACCGCGCACGTCCCGCACGACTGCGTGAGCTGGACGAACCTCTTCCCGAGCGGCGAGTGCGACCCGGTCACCTCGGTCATGCCGGACTGGGAGGGCCGCATCTGGTGGGTGACCCGGCAGGGCCGCGTCGGCACCGTCGACCCGAAGTCCGGTGACATCCGCGCCGTGCGGCTGGACGCCGAGGAGATCCAGAACTCCTTCTCCGTCGCGAAGGACGGCGTCTCGATCGTCTCCGACCACGCCCTCTACAGCTTCCGGGCCACCGAGGACGGCACGCCGAAGGCCGTGTGGCGCCAGACGTACGACCGAGGCACCGGCACCAAGCCCGGCTCGGTGAACCAGGGTTCGGGCACCACTCCCGACCTCTTCGGCGAGCACGACGACTACGTGGCGATCACGGACAACGCCGACGACCGGATGAACGTCCTCGTCTACCGGCGCGACGCCGACGTGCCGGACGGAAAACGGCTCGTCTGCAAGGTCCCCGTCTTCGGCCCCGGCGCGTCCACCACCGACAACTCCCTGATCACCTGGGGCAACAGCCTCGTCGTGGAGAACAACTACGGCTACGAGAACATCACCTCGCTCACCTTCGGCCGCAGCGTCGTCGGCGGCGCCAGCAGGATCGACGTGCGCGAGGACGGCAGCGGCTGCGACACGGTCTGGGAGAGCGGGGTGCGCTCCCCGTCCACCGTGCCGAAGCTCTCCACCGCCAACGGCCTGCTGTACTTCTACGCGAAGGAGCCCAACAAGCTCGGCATCGACGCCTGGTACCTCACCGCCGTCGACTTCCGCTCCGGCGAGACCAAGTGGAAGCAGCTCGCAGGAACGGGCGTCGCGTACGACAACAACTGGGCGCCGGTGACGCTGGGACCCGACGGGACGGCCTACGTCGGCGCCTTCAACGGGCTCGTGGCGGTCCGCGACACGCAGTGAGGGATCAGCCCCGGGAGAACACGCCGATGCCGTTGGGCACCGGGCGCTCCGCCCCGCCGCTGGGGTTGTTGCGCACGGTCACGGCATCGGCGCCCGGGGCCCGCGCGACCAGGGTGGACGTGGCGGACACCAGGGTGGAGGAGCCGCCGCCGTCCAGGCTGAACCCGTCCCGCGCACCCAGCCCCCGCAGCGTGTCGGCCACTTCTGCGATCGTCAGGCCGCCGCGGAACTCCGGTGCGCCGTCGAGCGAGAGCAGCAGCAGGCGGCGGCCGTCGGGCGAGATCCCCGCCGCCGTCCGCACGGCGGAGGTGGTGGGGTCGAGGCCCGGCAGCGGCACGCCGTCCCGCAGCACGGGATAGCCGCCGAGCGCGAAGCGCAGCGGGACATGCGACTCGGCCGCCACCAGCCGGTGGCTGACCCGCACCCGGTCGCCCGTCGACAGTTTCCGCAGCTCCTGCGCGCCCGCCTCACGCCCGACCAGGACCGTGTCGCCCGCGGCGATCGGGCCGGTGCCCGGCGTGTCGGCCGAGGCCACGACGCGCCCGCCGCGGAGCGTCACCTCATGGGTGTCCGTACTGCAGGGCGCACCGCGGCTCGTGTCGGTGCCGCACGTCGCGCGCACCCGCGAGACGTCTCCCCAGTCGCTGGTGAAGGCGCCGACGGAGCCGACCGGCAGGGCGTACTGGTTGAGGCCGCCGAGCGGCAGCCGGTCGCCGCCGGCCCGGATCTGTCCGTCCAGGGCGAGGTTGTCCAGGCGGGCCTTGTGGTCGTACCCGACGCCGAGGACGGCCTCGGTGGTCACGCCCGGCGGCATCGCGGGGCCGAAGCGCTGCCCGTCCGGCACGGCGGCCTTGAGCGCGCGGCCGTTCGCGATCGCGGGGCCGACGGGGGCGCCGGTCGCCTCGACGCCGGGGTGCTGGGTCTCGGTGATGTTGAAGAAGTCTCCGTTGATGCCGCCGACGGCGCCGACGCCGTCCGCGAGGGCGGAGACGGGCGCACGGGCGGCCACCTTGCCCGGGTACAGCAGGCCGACGCTCGTGCGCGGATCACGCAGGTTCACGTCGAGCACGTGGGCGCGGGCGGTGCCGTGCGAGGTGGGGATGTCGAAGTACCGGTACTCGACCCCCGGCGCGATGCGACTGACCGCGCGCTCCCCGTCCCCGACGGCGCCACTGGCCGGTGCCGCCCCCAGGAGAGCCGTACCGGCCAGGGTGCCGAGCGTGGTGAGGAAGGCGCAGGCCAGTCTGAACCGTCCACCGCGTTGCGTCTGACGTGTCACAGGTCCCCCCTGGTGTCGGCCGTGCAGCGAAACAACTGTCCCAGCAGCCAGGGGAGTTCACCAGACGCCGGTGACTACGTTCCGACCAGCCGGGAACGGATGAGGAAACGTACTCCTTCCGGGGCCTCCAGCGAGAAGCCGCTGCCCCGTCCCGGTACGACGTCCACGATCAGCCGAGTATGACTCCACACCTCGTACTGGCTCCTGGACATCCAGAACGCTACGGGCTCCGCGACCCCTTCGACGGTCAGCGACGCGAGGCACACGTCGGATTCGCCGGTGCGGAACTCGCCGTCCGGGAAGCACATGGGCGCGCTGCCGTCGCAGCAGCCGCCGGACTGGTGGAACATCAGCGGCCCGTGGTTCTCGCGCAGTCGCCGTACGAGCCCGGCGGCGGCAGGGGTGAGCTCCACCCGGGGCGTGCCGCCCCCGGTGTCCTGCGTCTCATGACGGTCCATGCGAGGAGCCTGCCCGCCCGCACGTTGCAACAGGGTTGCGAGGGTGACCCGCACGCCCCCCGGTCGGAGCAATTATGTGATGGTCAGGTCGTGTCGCCGAGGGTGCGGACGCACACCGGTGAAGCTGGTGCGATGCGCTGGTTCCTCTCGTCGATCGCCGTCCTGTCCCTGGCCGTTCCCGTGACGGCCGTTCCCGCCTCGCACGCGGTCGCCGCCCCCGGCGCCACCGGGCCGGCCTGCCGCGCGGGCGCCGCCGCCCCCTACCAGCGGGAAATGGAGCGCGAGCTGCGGCTGCCGGTCGACGGGCGCCAGTCCGCCGCCGACTGCGCGGCCATCCGCGGGCTCCAGCAGCGGCTCGGTATCCGCCCGGCGGACGGCAGGGCCACGCTGCGGACGTACCGCCTGCTCGTCGCGGACAAGATCCGGCGGGATCCGGCGGCCCGGCGCGCCTGCCCGGTGAAGCCGTACCGGGTCACCTGCGTGGACCTCACCCGGCAGATCCTGTGGGCGCAGAGCGGCGGCAGGCTGGTCTTCGACCCGGTGCCGATCCGCAGCGGCAGGGACGGCCTGGAGACCCGCCGCGGCTGGCAGCGGATCTACTGGAAGAACCGCAACCACTACTCGACGATCTATCACGTGCCCATGCCGTACGCGCAGTTCTTCAACGGAGGACAAGCCCTGCACGGCACCCGCCAGGATCTGTTCTCCGCCGGGTCGGGCGGCTGCGTGAACCTGTCCCTGGGCGACGCCGCCCGGCTGTACGACCTGCTGCAGAAGGGCGACCGCCTCTACATCTGGGGAACGAAGCCGGGCACGGGCAGCTGACGCCACCCGTGCCCGCAGGGGCGGGGAGGGTCACTTCCCCTTCTTGCCGCCGCCGCGCTGGTTGCTGAGCGTCACCGTGACGCCCTTGGCGGCGTTGCCCGCGGTGACCTTGTGCGGGCCGCTGACCGTGTTCTTCGGCAGGACGTAGCCGTCGGGCACGGCCGTCTCCTTGAGGTAGTACGAGCCGAGGTCGAGGCCCTTGAACGCGCACCGGCCCCGGCCGTCCGTGGCGCAGCCCTCGTCGACGAGGGTGTCCCGGCCGGCGCCGGACGCCTGGAGGCCCGGCTTGCCGTTGGTCTCGTGCCACAGCTGGAAGACGGCGCCGCTGAGCGGCTTGCCCGTCTTCTTGTCCCGCTTGACGACCGTGATCTCGCCGACGGTACCCGGCTGGTCGTGCTTGCTGTTCAGCGCCTCGACGGAGACCCCGTCCGCCGCGTTGGCGTCGGTCAGGTCCAGCGGCCCGAAGACGGCCGGGTCCGGCAGGTCGAAGCCGTCCGGGGCCTTCGTCTCGACCCAGTAGTACGTGCCGACGCTCACGTTCCTGCGGCACGTCCCCGCGGTGTCCGTCGTGCAGGGCTTGCCCGTCGCGGTGTCCGGGTCCGGGCCCTTCTGCTGCAGGCCCGGGGTGCCGTTGGTCTCGCGCCAGAGCTGGAAGCGCGCTCCCGCCAGCGGGGCGCCGGTGTCCTTGTTCTTCTTGACGACCGTGACGTCACCCTTGTTGACGTGCAGCTTCTTCTCGTTCGTGGCCGGGACCTCGACGCCCGCGTCGGCGTTCGCCTCGGTCAGTTCCACAGGTCCGAAGACGGCCGGGGAGGGCAGCCGGTAGCCGTCCGGGGCCTTGGTCTCGCGCCAGTAGTACGTGCCGAGCGGCACGGTCCGCACGCACTCGCCCGGCGCCTCGGTCAGGCAGGGGCCGCCGACCTTCGTGTCGGGGTCGCCGCCGCCGGTCTGCAGGCCGTCGACGCCGTTGGTCTCCTGCCACAGCTCGAACTCGGCGCCCGCGAGCGGCTTCCCGCTCTCCTCGTCGGTCTTGACCACCTTCACCTGGCCGGAGGTCGGCGCGTTGGCGCAGTCGGGAAGGTCGCCGTTGAAGGGGTAGTTGTGGAACTCCTGGCCGCCGCCGCCCGAGGCCGCGCTGGTGTGGGTGAGCGAGCCCGTGGTGAAGAAGCGGCCGTTCATGCCCGGCACGCTGACCGTGGTCATCGAGCTCTGGTTGCCGACCAGGACGCTGCCCTGGAACTGTCCGGTGCCCTTGACCTCCACCGAGGTGGCGTCGGGGAAGTTCCACAGCAGGCGGCTGCGCAGCTTGTTGAGCTGACTGCTGTCGTCGATGGTGCCGCTGTAGGTGTTGATGGAGCGATTGGTGCCGAGGATGTTCACCAGGACCGTGGCGCCGTCCGGGATGCCCTCGAAGCGGATGCCCTCCTGGCCGCCGCTGGCGCCCATCAGGTCGAAGTCGACGTTGAAGACCTGCAGCATGGAGGTGTTGTCGCCGGAGAAGAGGGTCTCGCCGCCCGCGTGCGTGGCCGTGCCCGTGGGGGTGCGGGTGCCGCCCTCGGGGTGGGCGTAGCACTGGCTGGCCTCGGTCAGCTGGTCCCGCAGCGGGATGTAGGGCTTGGCGGCGTCGGGGTCCTTGCGCAGGGTGCTCTCGATCGTGCCGGTCGCGTTCCCGGCGTGCCGCACCACGCCCTCCTCGGCGAGCAGCCGCTCCCCGGCGGCCACCTTGACGTCGCCGCCGGTGGTGAGCCAGTCCGATCCCACGGGCGGTGTGACACGGGAGCCGACGCCGGCCTCGCCGACGTTGTAGATGCCGCTGACCCCGGCCGCCTTGTCCTGGTCGAAGTCGCCGAGGACCACGACGCGGCCCTCGGCCTCCGCGGCCTTCTCGCGGACCAGGAAGTCCTTGCCCACATAGATGTTGACGGCGTTGTCGCGGTACGTGATCCCGCCGTTGTTGATCGGCGGGTAGTCGTCGTCGGGGCAGTTGCCCGGCACGCACGGGCCGAGGCCGCCGGGCAGGGGCTTCGCGGCGGCGGCCGCGCGGGGCCCGGCCGGCGATGGGGCCGGCCCCGCATCGGAGTGCGCGCCGGCGGGCACGGCTGAGAGACCGCTTCCCGCGACGATGCCGAGGAGACAGAGGTACCTCATTCCGGACTGGACGAGGGAAGGAAAAGTCACGTGCACATCAGCTCCTCACAAGGTCAAAGAGACGTGGAGGAGGCTCGCACGATTGTCGCCCGCGACCATTCAACCGATCCGCGCTTCATACGAAGAGCACTGCAAAGGATGAGTGTTGGGCCATACGAGCCGGGGGAGGTGAGAGGTGCCCACTGTCTTCGATTCGTCTGCGTAATGCCCATACTGGCTCAGATGTGAAGGGTTGTGGGGGAGTTCACAAGGTAACGCGGAGGTGCGGGCGCATGAGGTCGAATGCCCCGTTTTGAGGTGAAGAATTCCCTCCCCTGTTGCCGCTCCATGAACAATTCACGGCCTGCGGAAAGGCTGCTGAAACGTACCGATCATGAACGCGGTGAACGCCGTGCCCGCGTGTGGAAAGTCCGCTTCCCGCGGTGTTGTAATTCTCCGCATCCCGGCACGGACCACCCTTTCCGTCGAGCGGGAGCGATGTCCAAGTCCCGCCTCCGCGAACCGGTGCGGGCATGAGCACCAGGAGCACGGCAGCGCATGGCCGACGTACAGCAGCACAGAGCCCGTGGCCCGTTCGCCGTGGCGCTCGGGGCGTTCCGCAGGGACCGGCTCGGCCTCGCCTCGCTCGCCGTCGTCCTGCTCTTCGCCGTCCTCGCGCTCGCCGCGCCCCTGCTCGCCGCCCTCTACGGCAAGAACCCGACCGAGCACTACGGTCAGAACGAACCGGGGCTCCTCAGTGAGGAGGGCCTGCCGGTGCTGCCCAACGGCGGGATGTCCGGCACCTTCTGGTTCGGCGTCGAACCCGGCCTCGGCAGGGACGTCCTCACCCAGCTGCTGTACGGGATCCGCACCTCGCTCCTCGTCGCCGCCGCGTCCATCGTGCTCATCGCCGTCGTCGGCGTCGTCCTCGGGGTGGGAGTCGGCTATCTGAGCGGGCTCGCCGACCGGGTCTTCACCTTCGTCTGCAACGTGCTCCTCGCCTTCCCCACGCTGCTGCTCCTCCTCGCCCTGAGCCCGATCGTCCAGACCCGCTTCGTCGCACCCGGCGAGAACGAGCCCGCGTGGATGCAGTTCACCGTGCTGGTCCTGGTCTTCGCCGCCTTCGGCTGGGTGCCCCTCGCGATGATGCTGCGGACCACCGTGCGCTCCCTGCGCGAGCGCGAGTTCATCGACGCGGCACGGGCCGTGGGCGCGAGCCGCCGCCACATCGTCTTCCGCGAGCTGCTGCCGAACGTGTGGGCGCCCGTCCTGGTGCACATCACCATCGCCCTGCCGGGCATCGTGACCGCCGAGGCCGCGCTCTCCTTCCTCGGCGTGGGCATCAGCGAACCCATCCCCGACTGGGGCCGGATGATCGCCCGCGGCGCCGAGGTCTTCTACGACGACCCGACGTACATGTTCTTCCCCGGCGTGACGATCCTCGTCTTCGTCGTCGCCTTCAACCTGCTCGGCGACTCGGTGCGGGACGCGCTCGACCCCCGTACGCGCCGCTGAGCGCTCTGCTTCCTCTGCCGTCAGACCAATCCTTCAGCCCCACCAGGGAGTTCGTCATGCCCAGAATCAGCCCGCGCAGCACGGCCCGGCCGGTCCTCGCCGCCGTGTGCGCCCTGCTCGTGCTCTGCTCGTGCTCCTCGGGCGCAGGAACCTCGGACGGCGGCGCGGCGTCCGCCGGCGGCGAGCCGAACCTCACCGCGGGCATCGGCACCGCCAAGGACAGCGCGGGACCGGCCCCCGCCGTCGCGGGTGCCCGGCGCGGCGGCACCCTGCGCGTCGCCAACCTCCGGGACTCCTCGCACCTCGACCCGCAGAAGATCTACGCGGGCGAGACGTACAACACCTCGCTGCTCTGGGGCCGTCAGCTGACCCAGTACCAGGTGGTCGACGGCAAGGCCAAGCTGGTCGGGGACCTCGCCACCGACACGGGCAAGCCCTCCGACGGCAGCCGGACCTGGACGTACCGGCTGAAGGACGGCATCGCCTGGGAGGACGGCAAGCCCGTCACCTCGCGGCACATCAAGTACGGCATCGAGCGCACCTTCGCCCCGGGCTTCGAACTCGGCCCGCCCTACTGGCCGCAGTGGCTCACCGGTCAGCAGGACCTCGCCAGGGCCCGCAAGGTCTACGGCGGTCCCGAGAAGGACGGCGACTTCAAGGGCATCGAGACGCCGGACGCCAAGACCATCGTCTTCCACTTCGCGAAGCCGCAGTCCGACGTGCCGTTCATGGCCGCCCAGTCCTCCTCCTCGCCCGTGCGCCCGGACAAGGACACGGGGACGAATTACGACCTCAAGCCGTTCGCCACCGGCCCGTACCGCATCGTCGAGCACAAACAGAACCGGAGCATGACCCTGGAGCGGAACCCGCACTGGAAGGCGGCGACCGACCCGATTCGCCACCAGTACGCCGACCGCTTCGAGTTCACCTTCGAGAAGAAGGAGCTCAACACCGCCCAGGAGATCCTCAACGGGCGTGGAGACGGCGCGGACACCGTCACCACCAAGAACGAACTGCCGCCCGAGCTCTACGGCGAGGCGGCCCGCGACCCGAAGAAGAAGCGGCTCGTCGTCGACGGCCGGCGCGGCGCGTTCACCTACCACCTGGTGGTCAGGAACGACCGCGTATCCGATCCCGAGGTCCGCAAGGCCGTCCACTACCTCTTCCCGCGCCGGCAGGCACGACAGGCCCTCGGCGGCCCGCGCGTCGGAGACATCGCCACCACGTACTCCTCGCCCGCGATCGTCGGCTACCAGAAGTACGACGCGTACCCGGTCGCCCCGGCCGGCGACATCAAGAAGGCCAAGGAGCACCTCGCCAAGGCCAAGCAGCCCGTCAAGAGCCTGAGTTACGCCTACGAGTCCAACGCCGCCAACGACCGCGTCGCCCAGGTCCTCGTCGAGGCCTTCGGCAAGGCGGGCATCACCCTGGTCACCAAGCCGATGCCGCTGGCCGCCTACACCAACGAGGTGCTGCGCGGCACCGACCCGCAGTACGACCTGTGGATGTCCGGCTCCTCCGTGGACTGGCCGACCCCCGCCACCGGCGTGCCCTATCGCTTCGACAGCCGCCGCGACAGCCTCGACAACGACCCGCGCTACAAGAACCCGGCCGTCGACGAGGAACTCGACCGCATCGCGAAGCTCGGCGACGCGACCGAGAAGGCGAAGGCCCTCGTCGCGCTCGAGAAGAACACGATCATGAAGGACGTGCCGCTCGTGCCGTTCCTCCACCAGCGCGTCCAGCAGGCCCGCGGCGAGAACGTCGGCGGCGCCTTCATCCACCCCATCTACGGCACCATCGGCCCCGCCTGGCTGTACCTGAAGAAGTCCTGACCCATGCTCACCTATCTGACACGGCGGGGCGCGCAGGCCGCGGTGGTGCTCCTCGCCATCTCCGCCACCGCCTTCGCCCTCTTCTACGCGGCACCGTCCGACCCGGCCGCCATCGCGTGCGGCCCCAAGTGCGACGCCGGGCAGGTCACGGCCGTACGCCACAGCATGGGCCTGGACCAGCCGATCCTGACCCAGTACGCCGACTACCTGCGCGGGCTCTTCGCGGGGCGCACCATCAGCGACGTCGACGGCAGCGCCATCGCCTGCCCCGCGCCCTGCCTCGGCTACTCCTACACCCTGCACGAACCGGTGCTCTCCGCGATCACCGGCCGCTTCCCCGTCACCCTCTCGCTGGCCGGCGGCGCGCTCGTCGTGATCCTCCTGGCGGGCATCGGCGTGGGCTTCTTCTCCGCGCTGCGCCGCGGCTCCGTCGGCGACCGGCTGCTGTCCGGCTTCACGCTGATCGGCGCGAGCGTGCAGATCTACTTCCTCGGCTACGCGCTGCAGTACCTCCTCGTGTACTCCACGGGCTGGCTGCCGCTGCCCGGCTACACCCCGCCGGGGGAGGACCCGGCCGCCTGGGCGGCCGGACTGCTCCTGCCCTGCCTGGTGCTCGGCTTCGTCAACGCGGCGGTCTTCGCCCGGCTCTCCCGAGCCCAGCTCCTCGAAGTCATGCACGAGGGCTACGTACGCACCGCGCGCGGCAAGGGCCTCGGCACGCTGCGCACCCATCTGAAGTACACCGCGCGCGGGGCCGCGGCACCGATCGTGCAACTGCTGGGCCTGGAGGTGGGGGCGCTGCTCGGCGGCGCCTTCATCACCGAGACGGTCTTCGGACTGAGCGGCGTCGGCAAGCTCGCCGTCGACGCCGTCACCCAGAACGACCTGCCGACCGTCGTCGGCACCGTACTGATCGCCGCGTTCTTCGTGGTGGTGTTCGTGGCCGTCGCCGACCTGGTGGTGGCCTGGCTCGACCCGAGGGTGAGGCTCGCATGACCGAGCACGACGTGGTGCTGAGCGTGCGCGACCTGACGGTGTCCTTCACCGGACCGCGCGGCACCGTCACCGCCGCCCAGGACGTCTCCTTCGACCTGGCGCGCGGCGAGGTCCTCGGCCTCGTGGGGGAGTCGGGGTCGGGCAAGTCCAGCGTGGGGCTGGCCGCGATGGGCCTGCACGATCCCGCCCGGACGAAGGTCCGGGGCACCGTCGAGGTCGGCGGCACCGACATCGTCGGCGCGAGCGAGGCCCGGCTGAAGGCGCTGCGCGGCGGGCGCATCGCCATGGTGTTCCAGGACGCCCTGGCCTCGCTCTCGCCCTTCCACGGCGTGGGCGCCCAGCTCGCCGAGGCCTACCGGCTGCACCACCGGGGCGCCGGCCGGGAGCGGGCGCGCGGCAAGGCCGTGGAGATGCTGGAGCGGGTCGGCATCCCGGCCGCCCGGGCCCGCGACCACCCGCACCAGTTCTCCGGCGGGATGCGCCAGCGCGTGATGATCGCCATGGCGCTCGTCAACCACCCCGACGTACTGATCGCCGACGAGCCGACCACGGCGCTCGACGCCCGGGTGCAGCGTCAAGTCCTCGACCTGATGAGCGAGTTGCAGCGCGAGTACGGCACGGCCGTGGTCCTGGTGACCCATGACGTCGGCATGGTCGCCGCCGCCACCGACCGCATGCTCGTCATGCGCGAGGGCCGCGTGGTGGAGTCCGGCCCCACGGACCGGCTCCTGTGCGCCGCCACGCACCCCTACACGCGGGCGCTCGTCGGCGCGGCACCCTCCCTGGACACGGTTCCGGGCACCCGCCTGCCCACGGTCGACACCCCGCACCCCGCACCCCGAAGCCCGGCCGCATCCGCGGGCGCCGGCCGCGCCGCCGAACCGGGCGCCGCACTCGCCGAAGTCGTCGACCTCCGCGTCGAGTTCGGTGGCGGGCGGACCGTGCTCGGGCGGCGCAGGCCCGGGATGCACGCCGTGCGCGGGGTGAGTCTGCGGATCGCCGAGGGCGAGACCCTCGGCCTGGTCGGCGAGTCGGGCTCGGGCAAGTCCACCACCGCCCGCGTCCTGGCCGGACTGCAGAAGCCGACCGGCGGATCGGTTCGCTTCGAAGGCCGGGACATCGCACGCGCAGCCGAGGACACCGCCCTGCGCCGCACGCTCAGCCGCGACGTCCAGCTGGTCTTCCAGGACCCGTACGCCTGCCTCAACCCGCGGCGCACCGTCGAGGAGATCGTCACCACACCCCTGCGGGTGCACACCGGCATGGGCCGCGCCGAGCGCCGGGCGCGGGCCGTCGAACTCCTGGAACAGGTCGGCCTGTCCGCCGACGACCTGCCACGCCACCCGCACGAGTTCTCCGGCGGCCAGCGCCAGCGCATCGGCATCGCCCGGGCCCTCGCGCCCCGGCCCCGCCTGATCATCGCCGACGAACCGGTCTCCGCACTGGACGTCTCGGTGCAGGCCCAGGTCCTCAACCTCCTGATGGACCTGCGCGACGAGCTCGGCCTCTCGCTCCTGTTCGTCTCGCACGACCTGGCCGTCGTACGCCACCTGTGCGACCGCATCGCGGTGATGCACGGGGGCGAGATCGTCGAGACCGGGACGCGGGAGGACATCTTCGAGAGCCCGCGAGAGCCGTACACCAAGGAACTGTTGGCGGCGCGGCTGTAGCTCGCACGCGGGCGGTAGGTGCGCCCCGGCTCTGGCGGGGCGGTGCGCGCTCCACGAGGATGCCCTTCCTGCGGGGCGCCCCTGGAGCGGAGGCAGCGCGATGGGAACACACGCGGCGGCGGGACGGCGGCGCGGGCGGCCGGCCGTGGTCGGCGCGCTCGGCGCGACGCTGCTCGCCGCTCTGCTCTGCATCCCGAGCGCCGGGGGAGCGCCGGTGCCGGCGGACGCCTGCCGCACCGCGGGCAGCACGCTGCCGCGCGGTGACTGCGGGCCGTTCTGGCAGGTCCTCGCCGAGGACTTCAACGGGGACCGGGTGCCGCTCGGCGCGTTCAGCGACTGCGACCACCACGCCGACACCTCCGCCGCGTACTGCGCCGGACTCGACGGGGCCTACCGCGACAACTGGTGGGCCTACCCCACCGGCTGGCGCGACACGGCGAACGAAAGGAACCGTGGCGTCGTCGGCGTCTACCACCCCGAGGACACCGTGAGCGTGGGCCCCGCCGCGGACGGCGACGGCCGCATGCGCATCCGCATGTGGCGGCCCGCCGACGGAGGGCCCGTGCACGCCTCGGCGGTCGTACCACGTGCCGTCATGCAGATGAAGTACGGCAAGTACAGCGCCCGCATCAAGGTGACCGAACAGGCCCCGGGCTACAAGTCCGCCTGGCTGCACCACGGCGGCGGCTGCGAGATGGACCACCCCGAAGGCGAGTGGACCGGCTCGATGAGCGCCTTCCACCACCCCTGCGGCGGCGGCGAACAGGGTGCGTACCCGGGCGCCGACACCTGGACCGCGTGGCACACCGTGACCACCGAGTGGACCCCCGGCCATGTGCGGTTCTTCGTCGACGGGCGCGAGACCGGACACGACACCAGGGGCGTGCCGGACCGGCCGCTGTCCTGGATCCTGCAGAACGAGAGCGCCTTGGAGGGGCCGGGAGCGGCGCCGGGCAGCAGCGCGCGGCTGGAGATCACCTGGGTGGCGGCGTACGCGTACGGCTGGAAGTGACGGCCAGGACCTGGGAGTTCACACCCGGACGGCAGGTCGAGGACCCCGTACAACCCTTGTGCCCCATCCCGTGTCGAACAGGGCGCCGGACAAGGAACGGGCCCTTTCCGGACACCCCCCGCTCCTGCCCGGCCACCTTCCTTCACAGGAGCCGCTCGTGCGCAAGAACCGTTCGGCCGCCCTCGCCGCGGCCTCGTTCCTCCTGCTGACCGGGGCCGGCATCGCCGCCGCTCCCTCCGCCGTCGCCGGCACCCCTGGGGGTACCCACGCCGACGA
This sequence comes from Streptomyces sp. NPDC040622, assembly GCF_055593965.1. Lineage (NCBI taxonomy): Bacteria > Bacillati > Actinomycetota > Actinomycetes > Kitasatosporales > Streptomycetaceae > Streptomyces > Streptomyces sp. NPDC040622. The sequence goes on from NZ_JBVIXD010000001.1 coordinate 433,567, forward strand.
CCGCAACAGCGACTTCAACGGCGACGGATACGAGGACGTGCTGGTCGGCGCCCCGGGGGCGACGGTCAGCGGCCAGAAGGGCGCGGGACTCGTCACCGTCCAGTACGGCTCGACCAGAGGCATCACCACCAGCAACGTCGCCCGGTTCAGCCAGTCGACGGCCGGCGTCTCCGGCGCCGCCGAGGCGGGCGACGCGTTCGGCAAGGCCGTCGCCACCGGCGACCTGGACGGCGACGGCTACGACGACGCGGTCGTCGGCATTCCCGGCGAGGACCTGGACGCGGGGGCCGATGCCGGTGGCGTCGCCGTGCTGTGGGGGTCGAAGGCGGGACTCACCGGCGCCGCCAGCAGCTGGCTGCAGAGCCAGCAGGCCGCCGCGGGCCAGCAGTTCGGCCTCAGCCTCGCCGCGGCGCACTTCACCGCGGACACGCCCGGCGACCTCCTCGCCGTGCTCGACCGGGACAACGTCGAGCTCTTCGTGTACGACCCCGCGCCGCAGGCCCGCGCCGAGGCGTCGCCGCGCCGCCTGGCCACCGAGCGGCTCGGCAGGTCGGCCGACGCGAGCCAGATCGTGTCCAAGTCGCTGACCACCGGAGACTACGACAACGACGGCTTCGCCGACCTCGTCGCCTCAGGCGTGACGGAGGGGGACGAGCCCGGTCACGGCTGGTCCGTGCAGTTCGCGGGCGGTGCCGACGGCCTCACGTACAAGAACGACCTGCGCGGCGGCCCGGCCGCGGCCTCCGGCGACATCAACCACGACGGCTACGACGACCTGGTGACCGGCGAGCCCGCCTCCCCGGACGACGGGGGCGAGACGATGACCGGCGGTCTGGTCGGCGTGCGCTACGGCACCGCGGACGGCCTCGTGGACGAGGCCAAGTGGTGGACCCAGGACGTCGAGGGCGTGCCCGGCATCGCCGAGCGCGGCGACGGCTGGGGCGCGGACCTGTCCGTAGCGGACACCAACGGCGACGGGTACGCGGACGTCGCGATCGGCGCGCCGGGCGAGGACATCGGGACGGTCGCCGACGCGGGCGCCGTCTGGGTGCTGCGCGGCGGGGAGCACGGGCTGACGGCGAGCGGCGCGAAGTCCTTCGACCAGAACTCCGCCGACATCCCCGGCGAGGCCGAGAAGGGCGACAAGTGGGGCGCGCAGGTGCGGCTCACCGACCCGAACCGCGACGGCCGCTTCGGGCTCCTCGCGGCGGCACCCGGTGAGAACGCCGGGGACGGCGTGGTGTGGGTGCTCTCCGCCGGATCGGGCGGCGTCACCGGCGCCGGGTCCTGGACGTACGGCGCGGGATCGCTGGGGGCGCCGGCCGCGGCCTCGGCGTTCGGTGCGGCGATCGACGAGTAGGCGGGACATCCGTACGCGGTCGTGAGCGGGCGGCTCCGTATCATCGCCGCATGTGCTTACGACTGCGTACGGAGGCTGAACAGGCATGACAGAGAGCCGAGTCGTCATCGTCACGGGCGGCGGTACCGGTATCGGGGCCGCCACCGCACGGCAGCTGCGCGCCGCCGGGCACCACGTGGTGATCTCGGGGCGGCGCCCCGAACCCCTGGGCGAGGTCGCGCGGGAGACCGGGGCGCTGGCCCACCCCGCCGACGCGGGGGACCCCGACGCGGTCGCCGGCCTCGTCGCCGCGGCCGTCGAGGAGTACGGGCGCGTGGACGGTCTCGTCCTCAACGCCGGGGTGGGGCGCGGCGGGGCGGTCGGCGACGTCTCCGACGAGGACTGGGACCTGGTGCTGCGCACCAACCTCACTGGCCCCTTCCTGCTGCTGCGCGCCGCGCTGCCGCACCTTCTGAAGACCCGCGGCTCGGTCGTCGCCGTCGCCTCGGTCGCCGCGCTCCGCAACGGCGTGGCCAACGCCGCCTACGCGACGTCCAAGGCGGCGCTGCTCCAGCTGTGCCGCTCCGTCGCCGTCGACTACGGCCGGGCCGGGCTGCGCGCCAACACCGTCTGCCCCAGCTGGGTGCGGACGGAGATGGCCGACCGGCGGATGAACCGGTTCGCGCAGGAGGCGGGACTCGGTGACGGCGGTGCCGACGCGGCCTACGACGAGGCGACCCGGCTCGTCCCGACGGGCCGCCCCGGACAGCCGGAGGAGGTCGCCGAGGCGATCACCTGGCTGCTGTCGCCCGCCGCGTCGTTCGTCAACGGCGCGACGCTGACCGTCGACGGCGGCGTGACGGCCATCGACCCGGGAACGGTCGCGTTCGACTTCGGCATCGCGCCGCGCGCGAAGTCCTAGGACCTCGCCGGACGGGATCGCGCCGGACAGGACCTCGCCGGACGGAAGCCGGCTGAACCGCACCGACCCCGAAGGGCGCCCCGGGGCCGGTCCGCTCCATGCCGTCCGGCGTGCTGGAGCCGGATGCACCAGCGCCACGTGCCACCACTTCCGCCGCGCTGTGCAGCAGTCCGGCGCGGTCACCGTGCAGCCGCCCCGACACCCGGAACCGGGTGTCGGGGCGTGTCGCTGCGCGCAGGTGAGCGTTTCGCACGTTCACGCACCTGGTCCGGACCAACTACCGTCCAGTAGGCCGGAGTTGCGCCGCCCAATCTTTGCCGAATCATCGTGTGACGGGCGGATGAACCAGGGGTAAATGTCGCATTTTTGGCTGCCAAGGCACCCAATTCAATTGTTGACAGGGGTAGTTGGTCTAGTCCATTTTGGTAGGACGCAAGTTCGACAGGGGGCGGGTGTGAATGCGCTGCCCCGACGGGCCAACGGCTCGTCCGACCCGGCGTGGAGGCCTGCCGCCGGGTGAAAGAACCGAACCTTGGAGCACCACATGTCAGCGAGTGACTACCTCCACCGCGCCCCCTCCGACGTGCCGTACTTCGGCTCGGACGGCGAGACCTACCTGGCGCAGACACAGCTGCGCGACCTCAAGAAGACCCGCCCCCTGCGTGTCCTCTCCGAAGAGGACTTCGCCTTCTGGCAGACGTACGGCTACGTCGTCGTGAAGCAGGCGATCCCCACCGAGGCCGCCAAGGACCTGCTCGACTTCGCCTGGGACTTCCAGGGCCTGGACCGCGGCCGTCCCGAGACCTGGTACGAGGAGCGCGAGTTCCGCTCCGACCTGGACCGTGAGCTGCACGTCTACGGCTTCGTCGAGGCCTACCACCACCAGCTGATCTGGGACAGCCGCCAGGCGCAGCGGGTCTACGACGCGTTCGTCGACGTGTGGGACTGCGAAGAGCTCTGGGTGACGCTGGACCGCCTCAACCTCAACCCGCCCAACATCAAGAACCGCTCCCGCTCGCTGATCGCGCCCACGGACCGCGGGTTCGACATCAACCTGCACTGGGACGTCGACACCACGCTCGGCGTGCTGCCCCAGCGCGTGCAGGGCATCATCGCCCTGGACGACACGCGGCAGGACCACGGCGGCTTCCAGTGCTGCCCCGAACTGTTCCGCCAGTTCGACCGCTGGAAGGCCCTTCAGCCCGACGACCGAGACCCGATCCGCCCCGCGATCGACCAGGCCGAACTGCCCGTGGTCCGCCCGGAGCTGGAAGCCGGCGACCTGCTGATATGGAACGGCCTGCTCGCGCACGGTGTGGCCCCCAACACCTCCGAGAACGGCGTCCGGGCGGTCCAGTACCTCTCGATGATGCCCGCCCTGGAGACCCACGAGGAGCTGCGCCGCTCCCGCGTCGACTCCTGGCAGGACCTGAGCACGCCCACGTGGAACGGCACGCTCGTCGGCGACGCCCACAAGCACGAGTCCCTGCGGTACGGCACGGCCGCACTGAACGACCTGGGCGCCAAGCTGCTCGGCCTCAAGTCCTGGAACGGCCAGGACCTGTCCGCCGACGAGCCGATCGGGGACGCCGCATGCGCAGAATCTGCCTGACACTGCCCACCAACCGGGCCTGCCCGCAGACCATCGCGGCGATCGGCGAGGAAGCGGCCTACGCGGCCGCGCACTTCGACGTCGAGGCGCACCTGCTGATCCTCGACTCCTCCGACCCCGCCACGTACGCCGAACACGCCCACGCCGTACGGGCGCTGCCGGACGTGCCGCACGTCGTCGTGCACCACCTGGACGAGGCCGCCCAGCGCGACTTCCTGCGCCGGGTGATCGGCGGGGCCGACGTCGCCAAGCCCGAGCTGATGCTGGACCTGATGCTCCCGGACGGCGTGTCCTACGGCGCCTGCACCAACCGCGCCTTCCTCATCGGCGCCGCGCTGGGCTGCGAGTCCGTGCACCGCAGGGACTCCGACAGCCGCTACCAGAGCGCCGACGGCGAGCCCGTCTTCCCCGTCCACCACGAGCTGATGTCGCTCGGCAGGCCCGCGTCCGAGGCCGCGCAGGGCGTCACCGACACCACCCTCGACCCGGACCACGCCCACAAGCCCGTGGCGATGGTCGGCAGCTCCTTCGTCGGTGAACTCTCCGTCGACATCGGCGAGATCCGCCGCCTGGACGAGGACGTCTACCACGACGTCGTGAGCCTCTGGGCGCCCACCCACTGGTCCGACGACGAGAAGCGCGCCCTGGTCGACGACTCCTTCCGGGGAGCCGGCTCCGACACGTTCACGCACGACAGGGCGACGCTGGGCCTGGTCGACCCGATGCGCGTCGACATGTGCAACATCAGCTTCCACGACGTGCACGAACGCGTGCCGCTGCCGCCCGCGACCGACACCATCGGCAGCGACTACTTCCTCATCCATCTGGTGCACGACGCCGCACTGCCCGGCGTCCTGCACAACCGCAACATCGTCAACTTCTACACCGCGGAACGCAGGACGGACGCCGGCTTCCTCGCGTACCAGACGCGCTTCGTCAAGTTCTTCCTTTCGATGCTCTACTTCAACCACATCTACGACCGGATGGGGGCGGCAGGCGAAGCACTCCTGGACGAGCAGGGTCATGTCCGCGGATCCGTCATCGCCCAGTTCGCCCGCGAGAGCACCCGCCTCGACCCGGCCGAGAACGTGTGGCGCCTCGACCGCGTCGACGCCGCCTACCGCACCCTCGGCGGCCGGTACGCCGACTGCGCCGACCACCTGGCCACGCTCCGAGAGCGCCTCCTGGACGAGGCGCGCAGCGACATCGAGGACTTCGCCCTGCTGATCGAGGCATGGCAGCCCCTGGTGCGCGCGAGCAGGAACGCGGGACCGCTCCTGACGGCGGGACACCCCGCGTGAACGCGACCATGACGCACGAGCCGCACGTCGCGGACGCGGCGCGGCCGGAGGCGGGCATCGACAGCGCCCCGCTCCTGGCCGCCCTGGCCGCCGCCCCCGAGGACCGCATCGTCTTCGACCTGCCCGGCATCGAGGAGTGCTACGCGGACCTGCGCCGCGAACTGCCCTCGGTCGCCGTCCGCTTCGCCATGAAGGCCTGTCCGGTGGACGAGGTCCTCGCCCGCCTGGCGAGCATCGGCAGCGGAGTCGACGCGGCCAGCCCCAAAGAGGTGGAGCAGGCCCTCGCGGCCGGAGTGCCGCTGGAGCGGATGCACTACGGCAACACCGTCAAGTCCGACCGGAACATCGCCGACGCGTTCCGGCTGGGCATCCGGGACTTCGCGACCGACTCCCTGGAGGACGTCAGGGCGGTCGCGGCGCACGCCCCGGGCAGCCGCGTGTTCTGCCGGCTCGCGACCACCGGCGACGGTGCGCTCTGGGGGCTCAGCAACAAGTACGGCTGCTCGCCCGAGGACGCCGTGGCGATCCTGGAGACGGCGCGCGAGCTGGGCCTGGTGCCCGCGGGACTCTCCGTGCACGTGGGCTCCCAGCAGATGACGGCCGACGCCTGGCACGGCGCCTTCGACCGCATCGCCGACGTGCTGACCGCGCTCGCCGGGCGCGGGATCGCCCTGGACCACGTCAACCTCGGCGGCGGCCTGCCCGCGCGCGGTTACCGCGACAAGCACGGCAGGCGGCTCGACCCGCCGATGGACAAGATCTTCACCGTCATCCGCGAGGGCATGGCACGCCTGGACGGTATCCCCGGCCACCGGCTCGGCTACGTCATCGAACCGGGCCGCTTCCTCACCGCCGACCACGGCGCCATCCGCGCGCACGTCTCCCGGCTCTCCGCGCGCCGCACGCCGGACGGCGAGCGCCAGTACTGGCTCTACCTGAGCTGCGGCAAGTTCAACGGGCTCTACGAGATGGACCAGTTGCAGTACCGCCTGGTCTTCCCCTCGCACCCCGGCGCCGAGTCCGTGCCGGCCGTGGTGGCGGGCCCCACCTGCGACAGCGACGACGCCTACTCCCACGAGGACGGCCTGGTGCGGGTACCCAAGGAGCTCGCCTCGGGCGACCCCGTCTGGGTGCTCTCCAGCGGCGCCTACGCGACCAGCTACATGACGCAGGGCTTCAACGGCTTCAGCCCGCTGCCGTACACCTTGATCGACGGCGAGGGCGCATGACCGAGGAGATACGCGTACGCCGCATCGCCGACGGGGACTGGGACGGCATCGTGGCGCTGGAGTCCCGCGCCTACACGCCGCTCGGCCTGTCGGAGGGGCGCGCCGCGCTGGAGTCCCGGGTGCACGCCTCACCCGGGACCTGCTTCGCGCTGGACCTGGAAGGCCGGCTGGCGGGCTACCTGCTCGCTCTGCCCTACCCGGAGTCCGCGTACCCGGAACTGAACGGGACCGAGCAGGCCGCGGCCGCCCCTTCGCGCAACCTCCACCTCCACGACATCGTCGTCGCAGAACAACTGCGGCACAGAGGGCTGGGCCGCCACCTCCTGAACCGCCTCACCGCGACGGCCCGTTCGCACGGGTACGAGCAGATCTCCCTGGTCGCGGTCGGCGGCAGCGAGACCTTCTGGGCGGGCCGGGGCTTCACCGCCCGCACCGGGGGCCCGCCGCCGGCCGGCTACGGACCGACGGCCGTGTACATGTCCCGGGCGGTGCACCCCGGCCCGCCGGCACACCGCGGCGACACCGCCCCCGGCACGGAGCCAGCAAGTGATGCGGCAAGAAACACAGCAAGAGATACAGAGAAGTGGGCTGATACGGGTGCTCCGGTTGCGTGATCCTTTCCACCGCGGCCAGTTGGCCATCGCGGCGCTGTTCTGCGCGCTGGGCTTCCAGTACGCCACCTGGGCCGCGCGGATCCCCGCCATCAAGTCGGACCTCGACCTGACCGCGGCGGAGGTCGGTGTGCTCCTGATGGCCGCCGGCATCGGCGCGGCCGTGTCGTTCCCGCTGGTGGCGGCCCTGATGCGGCGCCTCGGCTCGCAGCGCCTCGCGCTCCTGTCGGCGCTCTGTCTGGCCCTGGTGCTCCCGGCGCTCGCCGCGGCGCCCAGCTACCCGGTCGCGCTTCTCGTCATGTGCGTCGACGGGGTCCTCGTGGGCTGTCTGAACGTGGCCATGAACGCGCAGGGCGCCGAGCTGGAGAAGCGCTTCGAGCGCAACGCCATGGCCCGGCTGCACGCCACGTTCAGCGGCGGCTCGCTGCTCGCGGCGCTGCTCGCCTCCGGCATGCACGCGGCCACCTCGTCGGTCGCCGTGCACTTCGCGGCGGCGGCGGCTCTGCTGCTCCTGCTGACGGCGTACGCGCGAACGGGACTTCTGCCGGAGAACCCGGCCGAGACGGCCGGGACGGCGGACGCCGAGGAGAAGCCGGCGGCGCCGAAGAAGGGCGCCAAGTGGGCCCTGCCCTCCCGCGTGACGCTGTGGATGTGCGTCGCCATGGCGTTCGGCACGGTGACCGAGGGCGCCATGAACGACTGGTCGGCGCTCTACCTGGAGGACGTGGCCGAGGCGTCCGCCGAAGTGGCGCCGCTGGGCATCGCCGTCGTCTCCGGGATGATGCTCATCGCCCGCCTCTTCGCCGACGGGTGGCGCAGCCGCTGGGGCGACGGCCGCATCGTGCTGACCGGCAGCGTACTGGCCGGCGCGGGTCTGGCCCTGGCCCTGCTCAGCGGCGGCCTCGTCCCCGCGCTGCTCGGCTTCGCCTGTGTCGGTCTCGGCATCGCGGCCGTCACCCCGTGCGTCTACGTGGCCGCGGCCGGGCAGGGTTCGGACTCGCTGACCCTGGTCGCCGCCATGGGGACGACGGGCCTGCTGGCGGGTCCGCCGCTCATCGGGTTCATCGCGAACGCGAGCAGTCTCGTCTGGGGCCTGGCCGCCGTCGCCGCCTCGGCCCTGATCGTCTCCGCGTGCAGCACGCAGATCCGGTGGCCCGCGACGAGCAGCTGACCGCCGGTACCCGGACCCACCTGCGCCGTTCAATCTCGTACTTACTCGAGGGTAGGCGCACCCGACCCCCTTGTTATACATTCCGTCTAACAAGGGGGTCGCGGCCTGCCGTGCGACAAGGCGCCGTGCCCGCTGCCTGGACGTCTGGAGCCAAGGAGCCGCAGCATGGCAAGCAGCACTGTTCGGCCGAGCACGGAAGGCGAGTCCCCGGAGGGCGATGTGGCCCGGCGGCTGTTGGACTCGGCCGCCGTGCTGGCGTACGACCCGGCCACCGAGGTCGACTGGGAGACGCCGCTGGACCGCGACTTCCACGGCGCGAGCCCGGAGTGGAGCACGCTCTACGGCACCGCCTACTGGCAGGACATGACCGAGGCGCAGCAGAAGGAGCTGACCCGGCAGGAGGCCGCCTCGGTGGCCAGCACGGGCATCTGGTTCGAGATGATCCTGCAGCAGATGGTGCTGCGCGACGTCTACGCCAAGGACCCGACGAGCACCGAGGTCCAGTGGGCGCTCACCGAGATCGCCGAGGAGTGCCGCCACTCCATCATGTTCGCCCGCGGCGCCGAGAAGCTCGGTGCCCCCGCCTACCGGCCGCACCGGTTCGCGGCCGAACTCGGCAGGGTCTTCAAGTCCGTCGCCTTCGGCGAGGCCGCGTACGCCGCGATCCTCGTGGCCGAAGAGGTCCTCGACGTCATGCAGCGCGACTGGATGCGCGACGAGCGGGTGGTGCCCTTCGTCCGCACCATCAACAACATCCACGTCGTCGAGGAGTCGCGGCACATGAAGTTCGCCCGCGACCAGACGCGCAAGCGGCTGGCGGGCGCGGGCCGGGCACGCCGCCAGATCAACGCCCTCATCATCGCGATCGCGTCGTACGTCATCGTCACCAGCATGGTGAACCGCAAGGTGTACGCGAACGCCGGACTCGACGAGGAGCGCGCGCTCGCCGAGGCGAAGGCGAACGAGCACCACAAGTCCATGATGCGGTCCAGCTGTTCGGGCCTCATGGAGTTCCTGGCCTCGTGCGGCCTGCTCACCAAGCCGGCCCTGGTGTTCTACAAGCGCGCCCACCTCATCTGAGCGCGGCGCACCACCTGATCCGACCGATCCGATCCGCCGCGACGGATCCGAGCCCGAGCTGAGCCGACGGACCATGACCTACGCCATCACCCAGACCTGTTGCAACGACGCCACCTGCGTCGCCGTGTGCCCGGTCAACTGCATCCATCCCACCCCGCAGGAGCGGGCGTTCGGCAGCACGGAGATGCTGCACATCGACCCGCGGACATGCATCGCCTGCGGCGCCTGCGCCGACGCCTGCCCCGTCGACGCGATCTTCCCCGTGGACAGCCTGCCGCTCGCGCAGAAGGAGTACGCCGGGATCAACGCGGCGTACTACGAAGGCGACGCGGGGGCCGACGCGGCCGTCGGGACGGGCGGGCCCGCTTCTCGGGGACCGAACTTCCACACCTGGGGCGAGCCGGACTTCCCCCGCGTCCTGCCCGCGGACTTCGCGCCCCTGAAGGTCGCCGTCGTCGGCACGGGCCCCGCCGGGATGTACGCCGTGCAGGACCTGCTCCTGCACACCAGCACCGAGGTGACCCTGATCGACCGGCTGCCGGTCGCGGGAGGCCTCGTACGCTACGGCGTGGCACCGGACCACCCCGCGACCAAGAAGGTCGGCGACACCTTCGCGCGCTTCCACGCGCACCCGAGGGTGCGGATGCACCTGGGCCTCGACGTGGGCACGGACGTCACCCCGGAAGAGATCGCCGCCCACCACGACGCGGTGATCTACGCCGTGGGCGCCTCCGCCGACCGCCGCCTGACGATCCCGGGCGAGGAACTTCCCGGCAGCATCTCCGCGACGGCGTTCGTCGCCTGGTACAACGCCCACCCGGACGCGGCGCCGGACGGCATCGACCTGTCGGCGGAGCGCGCGGTCGTCGTCGGCAACGGCAACGTGGCCCTGGACGTCGCCAGGATCCTGCTCGCCGACCCCGACACCCTGGCCCGCACCGACATCGCCGACCACGCGCTGGTGGCGCTGCGCGAGAGCAAGGTGCGCGAAGTGGTGCTGCTCGCCCGCCGCGGACCCGAGGACGCCGCCTACACCAGGTCCGAGCTGCTCGCCCTCAAGCACCTGCCGGGCGTCGACCTCGTCGTCGACGACCACGACCCGCGCGTCGGGCGGGCCGTCGACGACGCCGTTCCCCGGAGCAAGGCCGCGGTGCTGCGGGGTGTCACCCGCACACGGGCCGACGGGGAGCGGCCCCCCGCGCCGGGCCGCAGGATCGTGCTGCGCTTCCACTGCGAACCCGTCGAAGTCCTCGGCACGGAGCGCGTGGACGCCGTGCGCGTGACGACGGACGCGGGGGAGCGGACGCTGCCGATGGGCCTGCTGCTGCGCGCGATCGGCTACCGCGGTGTGCCCGTCGCGGGGCTGCCCTTCGACGAGGCCGACGGCACCGTGCCCCACGAGGGCGGGCGGGTCGAAGGACGGCCGGGCACCTATGTCGTGGGCTGGATCAAACGCGGCCCCAGCGGCGGCATCGGCGCCAACCGCACCTGCGCCGCCGAGACCGTCTCCACCCTGCTGGCCGACGCGGTCGCGGGCGCGCTGCCCGCCCCGCGCCACGCGACCAGGGCCTTCCACCGCCTCGCCCGTCGACGCAACCGGCAGGTGGTCGACGCGCGCGGCCTGGCCGCCATCGAACGGGCCGAGGTCACGCGCGGCCGCAGCGCGGGCCGCCCGCGCGTCAAACTCGCCACGGTGGCCGAGCTCGTCTCCACGGCGAGGTCGGGCCGGGCGGGTCTGCTGCGCTGACGAGAACAGCGGAAGGCCCGGACTCCCTGAGGAGTCCGGGCCTTCTCTCAAGAGCGCTGGGCAGGCCTTGCACCTGCATCTCCCCACAGGAAGTGGGGCGCCTTTCCTTGGACCACCAACGCCGGGCCCGCTACCGGTACTTCGGCGGCGCGCTCAAGATCGACTGTACCCCACGGTCCGGGCAGGAACGAAATCGTCCGCCGCCGGCCCGTATCCCCGTGCGTCATGGCACGGGCGTCCGGGACGAACTTTCTCGCGCCGCCCTCCCCGGACTGGCAGCGTCCGCGGGCCTGCCCGTCCTACGATCGCCTGCATGCTGCTGCGCCGGAAGTCGCGTTTGGTCATGGCCCTCGTCGTGGCCCTCGCCGCCGCCCTCGTGTGGGCGGTCGAGGGCAGTGCGTGGGCGTCGCCGGACGGCGGGAGCCGTCCCTCCTCCGATCGGCAACTGCTGTACTACAACCACGCCTACGGTGTCCTCGACCGGGAGACCGCCGACGCCATCGAGCACTCCGACTATCTGCGGACGTTCGCGAACTTCCAGGTCCGCACCACGACCGGGTCCGACGGCCAGACCTGGACCGGCCGCTACCTGATGGGCCGTGAGACCTACCTCGAACTGTTCGGGGTCGGTGACCTGCCCGGCAGGGACGGCGACTTCGGCGCCACCGGAATGGGTCTGTCGGTCGAGCGCGAGGGTGACCTCGCGACGGTCCGCGAGCGGGTGCGGGACCAGGGCGTCACCCCGGCCGACTTCCTGCAGACGCGCGACTTCGGCGACGGCGTCCCGGTGCCGTGGTTCGACGGCTTCTTCGTCATCGCCGCCGACCAGTACGACTCCTTCGGCGCCTGGTCTATGGAGTACCGGCCGGAGTACTTCGCCGACCCGCGGAGCAAGACCGAGCCGGCCGCCCACCCCGGCGACGTCGGGCGTGAGCGCTACCTGAACGACGAGTACCGCGACCGTCAGATGCGTGACGTGACCTACCTGCGGCTCGCCGCCTCGCGCCGCGACGTCGCCAGCACGGTGCCGCTGCTGCGGGCCGGCGGGTTCGACGTGCGGTCCCTGCCGGGGGACGGTGCCCTCGCACGGCGGGGCGGCACCACGATCCGGCTCGACGCCGCGACCCGCGAGGAGTCCGGGCTCCGCGAGGTCAGGTTCTCGCTCAACAAGGCCGCGAAGCACCGCCACGAGGAGCGGATCGGCCGCTCGACGCTCACCGTCGGCCCGGGGACCGGGGCCGCGTGGACGTTCGACGCGCCCGGCAGGTAGAGCGCGAGACTCCCGTGCCGCGCGGGGCCGGCGCGGGAGCACGCCCCGATGGCCGCATACCCCGGGTGAAGATCGGCCGAGCCGCGCGGGAACACCGCGTGGCACCCGGTCGTACGGCGATGAACCCCTGGTGAACAAGTGGTATCCCCGGGCAACGGAGGCCCGTGGGAACCGTCTGACCCGGGTGAGGTGGGACCACCACCGACGGCACCCGAGGTGCCGACCGCATCGCCGAACTACCTTGGAGAACCACGCATGTTCGCTCGATCGTTACCCCTCCGGCGTCCCCGTCCGCTCGGCATCGCCGCCGTGCTGGTCTGCTCCGCGGCCGTCACCGCCCTCACCGCCACGCCGTCCCTGGCCGCCCCGGCCGCCGCCCCGGCCGCGACCGTGGAAGCCGTCTCCGGATCGCGGCTCGAGTACAACGCCGCCGCCGGGCAGACCAACGAGCTGGCCGTCTCGACCCGCTACCGCGCCACCGACGAGAACCACGGAGTGTTCGACGTCACGCTCGACGACCGGGTCGCGATCTCCACCGGGCCGGAGTGCAGCCATCCGGACCGGGCCGACCGGACGCGCGTCACCTGCACGATCTCCGAGCCCGGCGACAGGGCATCCGACCTGTTCACCCTCGCCGTGCACGTCGGGGACAAGGACGACACGGTCACCGTGGCCTCCGGGAACCGGGCCTACCTGCAGTTCCACGGCGGCTCGGGCAACGACACCCTCAAGGGCGATGGCCGCGTCGCCCAGCACGGCGACGAGGGCGCCGACCGCCTCGAGTCGGGCGGCGGCGTGTACGGCGAGGGCTCCTTCGGGGGGCCGGGCAACGACACGCTGACCCGCTGCCGCTACGACTGCGACGGCGGCCCGGGCAACGACACCCTGCGCGCGGTCGCCGGTGCCGACGGGCACACCTTGACCGGTGGCGACGGCGACGACACCGTGTACGGCAGCGCCGACGGGGAGAAGATCCTCGGCGGGCGCGGCAACGACAAGCTGTACGGCGCCGAGGGCGACGACACCATCTACGGCAACAGCGGTGACGACCTGCTGCACGGCGGCCCGGGCAACGACACCCTGTCCGGCGGTCCCGGCACGGACCGCGTGTACCAGGACTAGCCGGGACGCGGGCGCCCGCGGGGCGGGGCAGGGGCACAGGGGGAGGGGCAGGCCATGTTGCGGGTGCACTTCACGGCACAGGACCTCGCACGGGTGCGGGTCGCCCCGGGGCCCGACTATCTGTGGGAGATCACCAACAGCGTCCAGACCCTCCAACGGCGGGACGGCGCGCGGGTGTTCGGCGAGTGGCGTCGCTGGGCGCTGCCGCGCCTCTCGGACAGCAGCCGGCTCCTGGCGCCCCTGCTGCCGCCCCGGGGTGACTCACCGGACTTCCTCACCCCCACCCACGGCGACTGCGCGTCGCTCCAGGCGGCCGTCGACACCCTCGTCAGCACGCCCCGGCCGCGCCTTCGCGCCGATCTGACGCGGGTGGCCGCGGCCCGACGGCTGCCCGGCTGGACGCGGTCGCTCGCGGGCGGGGACCGGGACGCCCTGCGGGAGTTGGGGCGGGCCCTCCAGACGTACCACGGGGAGGCCCTCGCCCCGTTCTGGCAGCGCATCCGCGCACACGTCGACGCCGACCGCGTCGTGCGGCTGCACAGCCTCCTCGACGGCGGCACCGAGGCCCTGCTCGTGGGACTCGGGCCACGGTTCCGCTGGCGGCCGCCGGTGCTGGAGGCCGACTATCCCGTGGAGCACGAACTGCTGCTGGACGGGCGCGGGTTGATGCTGCAGCCGTCGTTCTTCTGCTGGCCCACACCCATCACGCTGGCCGACGGGGAACTGCCTCCCGTCCTGGTGTACCCCATCGACCACGCGGCGGACTGGATCGGTGACCCGCACGCCGACCGGCCGGGCGGCGACGCCCTCGGTCCGCTCATGGGGCACACGCGCGCCGCCGTGCTCCGGGCGGTCCGCACCGGCGCCTCCACCGTCGAGCTCGCCCGCCTCCTCGCGGTCACGCATCCGGCCGTCAGCCAGCACGTGAAGGTGCTGCGCGCGGCGGGCCTGGTGACCACGGTGCGCCGGGCCGGACGGTCCTTCCACGTGGCGACCGCGGAGGGGCGTGCGCTGTTGCGCGGCGGTGCACGCGGGCCGCGGTGAGCGACGGGCCGTAAGCCCTGGCTTTCATCCGTTGCGACTGTCATGGGCATGAAGCGATGCTTGGCGGGCTCTCGCACGCGCATCCCCCCTCGCGGTTCCCCCGCACCGCGCCCCCACGCACCCCAGGAGTCCGTATGCGTAAGAGACTTGTCGCCACCGCTATCGCCGTGGCCGCCGTCGGCGCCCTCGCCTGCCCGGCCGCGGCCCAGACGGACCCCACGCCCCGGAAGAGCGTCTCCGTGCTCGCACACGGCTCACACGCCGGCACCGCCGTCGTCAGCGGCCACAACGAGCCGGGCACGCGGCTGCGGATCGGCGGTGCGCAGACCGCGAGCACGCACACGCTCCCGGTCGACTACCAGGTCCAGGAGACCGGTTACTGGTGCGGTCCCGCCGCCACCCGTATCGCCCTGTCCGCCCGCATCGCCCCGCCGAGCCAGGGATCCCTGGCCGCGCAGCTCGGCACCACCGAGGCGGGCACCGACCACATCGGGCAGGTGACCGGCGTGCTCAACGCCAACCTCGGCACCGGCTGGTACGAGACCAAGGAGATGCCGAACGACCCGCCCACCCAGGCCCAGAAGGACCTGCTGTGGCGCGACATCGTCCTGGACATCGACAACAACTACCCGCTGGTGGCCAACATCGTGGCCCCGCCCGGCAACCAGCCGCCCGGCTACCCGTCGGACCAGACGATCTACCACTACTTCACGGTCATCGGGTACGACGACGCGAACGGCACGGTCCTCATCGCCGACCCCGCGTCCTTCGGCGGCAACCAGATCTACTGGCTCTCCTTCGACCAGCTCGCCACCCTGATCCCGCCGAAGGGGTACGCGGCCTGACGTCACAGGGCCCCGTCGAGCAGCGCGCCCATCCACTCCTCGATGTCGGCGACGGTCCGCGGCAGGGCGCCCGACATCAGCCGGGCGCCCTGTGATGTGACGACGAGGTCGTCCTCGATCCGTACCCCGATCCCGCGCAGCTCGGCGGGGAGCGTCTCGTCGTCCGGCTGGAGGTAGAGGCCGGGCTCCACGGTGAGGACCTGACCCTCCTCCAGGACACCGTCCAGGTACGTCTCGGCCCGCGCCCTGGCGCAGTCGTGGACGTCGAGCCCGAGCATGTGGCCGCTGCCGCACAGGGTGTAGCGGCGGTACAGGTCGCCTTCCGGGTCCTTGAGAACGCCCCAGTCGGCGAGTCCCTCCGCGACGACGCGCATGGCCGCCCGGTGGAAGTCACGGAAGCGGGCGCCGGGGCGCAGCGCCGCGATGCCCGCCTCCTGGGCGGCGAGCACCAGCTCGTAGACCTGGCGCTGGACCGGCGAGAAGCGGCCGGACAGCGGCAGGGTGCGGGTGATGTCGGCGGTGTAGAGGGTGTCCGTCTCCACGCCGGCGTCCAGGAGCAGGAGTTCGTCGCGGTTCAGCCGCCCGTCGTTGCGGATCCAGTGCAGGACGCAGGCGTGGGCGCCGGAAGCCGCGATCGTCTCGTAGCCGGTGCCGTTGCCCTCCGCGCGGGCGCGCAGCCCGAACACCCCCTCGATCCAGCGCTCTCCGCGCGGGTGGGCAAGCGCGCGCGGCAGGGCGCGGACCACGTCCTCGAAACCGGCGGTGGTGTGGTCGACGGCCACCTGCAACTGCTCGACCTCCCAGGCATCCTTGATCAGGCGCAACTCGGAGAGCGCGGCACCCAGTTCGGGATCGTTGGTGGCATCACGACCGGTCGGCGAGCCCAGGGTGTCCAGGTGGGCGCACCGGATGCCGGTGAGCCGCTCCGCCTCGGCGAGGTCGGGCCGGCGCCCGACCCAGAACTCGCCATAGCGCCGGTCCCGGTAGAACTCCTCGTCGCCGGCCACGCGCGGGGACCTCGGCCGGAGGTGGAGCACCGACTCGTGTCCGTGCGGTCCCGAGGGTTCCAGGACCAGGACGGCACCTGCCTGGTCCTCGCCGGTGAGCCCGGTCAGCCAGGCGTACGCGCTGTGTGGGCGGAAGCGGTGGTCGCAGTCGTTCGAGCGGACGGTGAGGTCGCCCGCCGGGACGATGAGCCGCTCACCGGGGAAGCGGGCGGAGAGCCGGGCCCGGCGCGCCGGGGTGACGGCGTACGCGGCTGCCCGTGCGGAGTCCGGGAGGGGTGACGGTGCCCAGGACGCGGCCATGAAGCGGGACAACTCGGGGGAGATGGCCAGGTCATGGCTGCCGGTGTGCAGCGCCGTGGTGGGGCGGGGGCCGGAATCGGTCACGAGGACTCCCTGAAGGCGAGGGGACTACGGGACGGCGGGGCGAGGCGGAGGAGGGCGGTAGGGATACGGAGACCGCTCAGTAAAATGTCACATTACTATGGCGCGGGTGGTGGCCAAAGGTGTTGTGACGCAAGGGAGTTGCCGTCATGGCGCACGGGAGCAGCCGTCCCGGAGGCTGATCGCAACCGCCGTGAGCAGACCGGTGCGGTCGGCGACGCCCCCGCCCGGCGATGTCGAGGGCGGTGCGTACGCCTTGAGGGCGATGGGACGTACTCGACCGGATCGGCACGTCGGCCCGGCAGATCTCACGGCGGTGTGCGGCCGGACCGTTCACGCTCTCCTGCGGGCCGACGCTCCTCAGGCGCCGGCTCGTCCCGCGCCTGCCCGACCTGACGGTGAGCGCGCCGGGCGTTACCGTCCACCTGTCCGCGGGCGGGCGGCGGCCCGGTCGCCTTCGAGCGGCACGGCATACCTCGTGATCCGCGGTGAGGTGCGGTAACAGAGCCTGGAGCAAGCCTGCTTGACCTCCAGGCCGGCGTGGCGTGGGGTCGGGGGTCTCTCCATCGCCTCGTCCGCCGCGGCCCGCGACGACCGGGCGCGGGGCAGCTCGTCGCCCCTGCGGATTCGTGGCCGACGGAACCGGCTGTCACCTGCTCGGCCTCGGGCCGCCGGCCGCCCGAGGGGGACCACGCGTACTCCTGCCGACGTCGTGGCTGTGCGAGCGGACGGCCGGACCGGAGACCGGGGCGGGGCTGAGTCCGCCCCGGGGCGGACTCAGCCTTCTGCGGTGCCGGCCAGGGACGCGATCTCCGTCAGTGACAGCTCCAGTTCGTCGTGCAGGAACCGCACGACCGTCCAGTGGGGCAGGCCGTCCTCGTCGTAGGGCCCGAACGCCGCGGTGTAGAGCGGGATCCATCGCAGCGCCTCCTCCGCGGCCGTCTCGCGCCCCGGCTCCTGCTGGTAGCTGTCGTAGGACACGCTCCGGTGGTGGATGAAGTGCCTGCCGGGCAGTCGCTGTTCGCACAGCTCCTGGTACTCGCGGGTCTGCAGGATGAGGTAGTGCCAGATCTCGTCGATGTCCTGCTCGACGGGGAGGAAGAGGCCGCCGAGCCGGTCGGGGTGGCGGGAGACCAGGTACAGGTAGCGCAGGCACTCGCGGACCTGGTGGGTGACGACCGCGGCGGCCGGGGCGTCGGGTTTCGCGGCGAAGTACCGGACCACCTCGTCGTGCAGGGTGGCGCCGAGCAACGCCTCGGCGGTAGGGCCCTGTTCGGTGTCGAGGGCGGTGGCGGAGGGGGCGTGCGGTGCGGGTGTGTGCATGGCGTGATCCTGTCGGGGGTGCGTTCGCCGGGGCGGTCGCTACGGCGTGGTCAGCCAGGCGTACTTGCCGGAGCGTCCGATGGGCACGTGGCTCTGGTGCTCCACCTGGCAGGACCGGGCAGTCAACTCGCCTACCGAGGTGGCAAGTTCGCTCTCCTCGGCGGTGGTGAGCGGTGTGCCGTCGAAGGTCGTGTACCGGAGCAGGCCCTGTCCCTCGCCGGGGAGGTGCAGCTGGTGCAGGAAGACGCGCGGCGACGCGGCACCCACCCGCGCGTCGAGATCGGCCTGGGCGAGGGGGCCGCGGGGCGTCGGCAGCAGTTCCTTCTCGCGGCCGCAGAAGGAGACGATCCGCTCCGGGTCGGTGCTGCCGTCGCCGGTACGGACGCAGTCGCCCGACCGGTAGCGCACCAGCGGCATGTACGGGTTGCGGACGCTGGTGACGATCAGGCTGTGGATGCCGCTGCCCGGCTCCACCGGGATCAACTCCACGCTCATGCCGTGCAGATAGGGACGGTAGCCGCCGTCGCCGTCACTGTAGAAGAGGTAGCCCAGTTCCGTGCTGCCGAAGAGGTCGACGACCGGGCAGTCGAAGTGGGAGCGCAGATACGCGCGGACGTTCAGCGGCGTGTACTCGTAGGCGTGCACGATCCCGGCCGGCCGGGGAAAGCGGTCCCACAGGTCCCACTCGGAGATCCTGCGGACCAAGTGCGCCAGGTGGTAGCCGGAACAGTCGAGGAGGTACGAGCCGTCCGGGTGCGCGGCGCTCACCTCACGCATCTCGGCGATCATCCGCTCGACCTCGGCGCGGTCCCAGTCGGCGGGGTCCAGCCGCCGGTTGAGGTACAGCGTCCGCTCGTCCAGCCAGCGTTCGCCCGGGGTCGCGCCCGGCTTGCGGGCGTTGACGCGGGCGACGTGCTCGGTGGCCAGAACGGTGGTGAGCGAGATCCGCCGGCCTCCCGCGTGCCAGAGGGCACCGAGTTCGGGGTGCTCGCTCCACAGGCGGTAGTACGAGCGGAGCAGGAAGTACGGCGGCCGGATGAGCTGCATCCGGGCGTGGTTGGTCCCGGTGGACAGCACGAACTCGGCATCGCCCGTCTCCAGGGCACGCTCGAGATCGGGTGTCATCCAGTTGGCGGGGAAGTCCCGGGCGATCTCCGGCTTCTCGAGAATCGGGAAGTCGCCGCGCTCGATCGACGCGCGGTAGAGGGGGATGTCCCGGACCTGGTCCAGGACGTCGGCGCTCGGCAGGCGGTTCAAGGGGGCTCCGGTGCGGGGCAGGGGGCGGGGGAGTGAGGGCCGGGGCGGTGGGGACGGAAGAAGCCGCCCCCACCGCCCCGCCGGGTCAGTGCATCAGGAGATACAGCCGGTCTTGCCGGTCGCGCTGATGCAGCCGCTCTTCGGCGTGGCGCTGATGCAGCCTTCCTTCGTGCCCTGGGCCGAGTTGGCGGCGACCCACTTGCGCCACACGGACTCCTCCGTCATGCGCTTGATGAGCTGTTCCATGGTGAAACCTCCATGATCGGTCGGCACACTGTGCCGAGTGAGGGGGTGGGATCACCGGGTGACGAGCGTCGGTGCCCGCCACCCGGAGCTGGGACAACGATGAGCCGTGACCGGTACGGGGGTCCGTCAGGACCCGGCCACCGGGGCCGTCTTCATCCGTACGGCTTCCGTATCGCTGTCGTTGTGCCGCAACGCCCAGTTCTCCAGCGTGGTGCGGCAGGCGTGGTCCAGATGGCGGACGGCCGTCAGGTCCAGCTCGATGGGCCGGTCCTTGGGCATGGCCTCCAGCGTCTCCAGGATGCGCGGGAGGCGCAGGAAGGTGGCGTTGCCCGTGAGCGTCACGATCATCCGGCCGTCGGTCAACTCCCGTACGTCCAGGTGGACATGGGAGGTCTCCCAGGCGGACTTGGCCACCGCGAGCACGAGGCCGAGCACCACGCCCTCGAACATGTTGGTGGCCACGATCGCGATGGCCGTGACGGCGAGGATGACCGCCTCGCCCCGGTGGGCGCGGGCGAGCGGCACGATCTCCTTGACGGGGATCAGCTTGCAGCCCGCGTGGACCAGGACGCCGGCGAGGGCCGCCAGCGGGATGATGCCGAGCGCGGCCGGCAGGAGCACCGCGAACAGCAGGAGCCACACGCCGTGCAGGATCCGGGAGAGCGGCGTGCGTGCACCGGCCTGGACGTTGGCGGAGCTGCGGACGATGACCGCGGTCATCGGCAGGGCCCCGAGCACTCCGCACACGGTGTTTCCGACGCCTTGGGCGAGAAGTTCCTTGTCGTACTGCGTGCGCGGACCGTCGTGCATGCGGTCCACGGCCGCCGCGCTGAACAGCGACTCGGCGGAGGCGATCAGGGTGAACGCGAGAACGGTCCCGAGAACCGCCACGCTGCCGAGGTCGGCCAGGTCGCCGAGGCCCGGGGGCTGGATGGCGTCGACCATGCCGCGCACCGACACGTTCGCCACGTCGAGGCTGAAACCCGTGGTGACGGCGGTGGCGAGGGCGACGGCGGCCAGCGGGGCGGGCACCACACGGACCGCCGAGGGCAGCTTCGGCCACAGTACGAGTACGGCGATGGTGCCGAGACCGACGGCCGCGGCGGTCAGCGCCGTGGTGTCCTGCACGGTGTCGACGAGCAGGCCCGGCAGTCCGGCGATCTTGTCGATGCCGGAGAGCGGCTGCTTGGCCCCGGCCATCGTGTAGAGCTGGCCGAAGATCAGCACGAGGCCGATGCCCGCCAGCATGCCCTGGACGACGGAGACCGATATCGCGCGGAACCACCGGCCGCAGCGCAGCAGGCCGAGTGCGACCTGGAACACGCCGGTGAGCAGGACGATCGCGCCGAGCATGGGGAGCCCGAACTCGCGCACCGCCTCGAAGACGAGCACGGTCAGTCCGGCGGCGGGGCCGCTCACCTGCAGGGCACTGCCCGGCAGGCAGCCGACGACCAGGCCGCCGACGATGCCGGTGACCAGGCCCAGCTCGGCGGGGACGCCGGAGGCGACGGCCACGCCGACGCACAGCGGCAGCGCGACGAGGAAGACGACGAGTGAGGCGAGGATGTCCCGGCGCAGCACGCCCGGTTCGCGCAGGGCGCGGAAGGGCGAGCCGAGGGGGGAGGGGTGCGGGGGATGGGAGGACATGAGGGTGGGGGTCCTGTCGTGGGAACGGGCCGGTCAGCGGGTGGCGGCAGCCCTCACAACGGACCGAACGCCCGGTGGCCGTCGCCCGACCGGTGGGCGGTGACGGTGCCCGTGTGGACCTCGTAGTACCAGGCGTGCAGGGTGAGCGAGCCGTCGTCGGTCCGCTCCCGCACGCAGGGGTAGGCCCGCAACCGCTCCACCTGGGCCAGGACGTGCGTCTGCACGGCTTCCGCCACGTCGGGGGAGGTCGGTGTGAGCGAGCGCAGGGCGTCGTCGGGGGCGACGGAGTGCTCCAGCCAGTCGCGCACGGCGGGCACGGCCGACAGGTCCTCGCCGCGCACCAGTGCGCCGACGGCGCCGCAGTGGGAGTGTCCGCAGACGACGATGTCGCGGACACCGAGCACGCAGACCGCGTACTCGATGGTGGCCGCCTCGCTCATGGGCCGGCCGACGTCGTCGGCGGGTGCCCCCGAGGGGTAGGGCGGGACGACGTTGCCCGCCGTGCGGAGTTCGAAGAGCTCGCCGGGGCGGGCTCCGGTGATCAGGGCCGGGACGACACGCGAGTCGGAACACGTGACGAACAGGGCTTCGGGTGACTGTCCGGCGCCGAGGGCTTCAAAGGCCGAGGCGTTCCGGGGGTCCGCGACGTGTGTCGTCGCGAACGAACGTGCGTTGTCGATCAGGGACTTCAAGGTGGCCTGCCTCCTGCGTCACTGCGGCGGTGCCGGGACGCGGTGTGGTCGGGTCGATGGTGACGGCGGGACGACGTTGTCCCGTTCCGGGCAGCGGGCGGTGCTCGCCCCCGGTGACAGCCTGAGAGGCCGACGTGACCTCCACTTTGCCATCGCATTACTGTCTGATGACAGAGCAAAAACTTGCCAAAGATTGAGTAATTCACGCCCCTGAGCTGGGACTTGGTACATCAATCAACCGTTGGGTAAAGATCGCGGTGCAGATTGTGTGCGCGGCGTGAAGCACATTTGTTCGCACTGCGTTGCATCCGCACGGTTTCGGGGCGGCGCGCGTGGTCCGCCGGATGTAGCATCCTGCGATCCACCGTTCCACCGGGCGAAAGGGAGCAGAGAAGGCATGCCGGAAAACTCGTTCCAGGGGCAGGTCGTCGACGGCGAACCGGCCCCGCACGTGTTCCTCGTCGTCGGTGTACCGGGGTCCGGCAAGAGTTCGGTGTCGGCGGCCCTCGCCCGGCGCTTCCCGCTCGGCGCGCACATCGAGGGCGACCATCTCCAGGAGCTGATCCTGTCCGGCGGCCGGCTGCCCCAGCCGCACGAGGACCGGGAGGCAGACCGCCAACTGCTGCTGCGCGCCCGCAACGGCGCGGTCCTCGCGCGCAGCTTCCACGCCGCGGGTGTCGTGTCGGTCATCGACGACGTGGTGGTCCGGCGCGCGCACCTGGAGTTCTACCGGGAGCAGCTGAAGGGCCTCCCGCTGCGCCTGATCGTGCTCGCCCCGTCGATGGACGTCGTCTCCCGGCGCCTGACCGCGCGGGACAAGGTCCTCGCGGACGACTGGTCCTTCCTGGACGAGGCGATGCGGGGCGAACTCGCGGGCGAGGGCGAGTGGTTCGACAGCTCCGGGCAGACGCTGGGCGAGACGGTCGACGCGATCCTGGCGAAGCGCTGAACGACGGAGCGGCGAGGCCCGCACCCCTTCACCCGCACCCCTCCACCCATAACGCTCCATCCGTAACGGGTCGCGTGTTCCGGCTCAGCGGAACCGCTCCCCGGTCCCCGTGCACACGAACGGAGCACATCCGCGCCGTCCTCCGATGCGGCCCACCGGAGGGTCTGTGACGATGGCCGGAGTCGGCGGCCCGCGTCGACGGCGGGCTCGGGACCAGGAAGTCGAGGGCAGCTCCATGGCGGCGTATGACGGACCGAACCCCCAGGGATGGCAGCAGCGCCCGCCCGCGCCGCCGCCACGAGCGGGCGGCGGCCGGGGCCTGGCCATCGCGGCGCTGGTGCTGGGAATCCTCGCGTGCGTGCTGTTCTGGACCGTGGTGGGCGGCGTCGTGCTGGGGCTGCTCGCCCTGGTCCTGGGCGTCGTCGCGGCGGTCAAGGCGGGCCGGGGACGTGCCGCGGGTCGCGGCATGGCGGTCGTCGGTGCCGTCCTCGGGCTGCTCGGACTGATCGCCTCCTCGCTCATCATCGCCCTCGGCGTATCGATCCTGAACTCGGACTCGACGCAGGACTTCAAGGACTGCATGAGGGACGCCAGGAGCCAGGACGACCGGAACGCGTGCGGGAAGAAGTTCGACAAGGACCTCGACCGGGACTGGGACCGCGAGATCGGCAACTAGCCGTCCCGGCAACGGCCTTCAGGTTCTACGCCTGCCGCGGTCCGTG
This sequence comes from Streptomyces sp. NPDC040622, assembly GCF_055593965.1. Taxonomy (NCBI): domain Bacteria; kingdom Bacillati; phylum Actinomycetota; class Actinomycetes; order Kitasatosporales; family Streptomycetaceae; genus Streptomyces; species Streptomyces sp. NPDC040622. The sequence continues at coordinate 457,084 of NZ_JBVIXD010000001.1, forward strand.
ATCCGTGACCGTGATCCGTGATCCGTGATCTGTGATCCGTGACCGCGATCCGCGCAGCGCACCGCTGCGCGGATCGCGCGACGTCACGGGTAGGAGACCACCGTGGACGGCACGGTCGACGTGCCTGACGTGGCAGCACCCGTGTCGTTGATGACGTGCTCGTACTGGCCCATGCCGCCGAGCGAGACGACGAGCAGGTTGTGGAACTTGACGCCGGCGACCTTCGGCGCCGCGAATCCGTGGTCCTGGCGGATCCCCGGGTCGGCGGTGTAGTTGCAGTAGCTGCCCAGACCCCAGCCCTCGTGGGACGTCACCGAAGGGTCGATCTTGTACGCGGCGAAGCCCTTGACGTTCCCGTCCTGGACCGCCGCCTGGTTCGGGGCGTCGTAGGCCTTCTCGTTCTGGAAGAAGATCGTGCGTCCCCGCTGGCCGAACCACTGCACGTCGTACTTGTTGAAGTGTTCCACGAACAGCCCCGTGGCCAGTACGTCGTCCCCGTGGACGCGCACTCCGTAGTCCGCGCGGTTGGTCTCCCAGCCCACTCCGGCACCGTGGTCCGCGCGCCACACCCAGGTGTGGTCGATGATCGTGTGGCGGCTGTTGACCTCCATGCTGACCGTGGCCTTGCCGGGCCCGGCGCCGCCGATCCTGATGAAGACGTCCTGGACGCTGACCGGGTTGGCGGAGTGGTCCCGGCCGGCGCCCCGCGGGCCCACCTGCAGCAGCACCGGCGAGTTGACCGGGCCCGCGTCGATGAGGAAGCCGGCGAGCCGCACCCCGTCCACGTCGGCGACCTTCATCGCGGACACGCCGCCGTCGGGAATGAGCGTGGCGTAGCCGAGACCGAGCACGACGGTGTCGGCGCGGTTCACCTCGATGGCCCGGTCGAGGTGGTAGATACCCGGCGTCAGCAGGAGGTCGAGCCCCTGGGCCAGGGCCTGGTTGATCGTGGCGGCGCTGGTGCCCGGCTTGGCGACGTAGAACTGGGTGAGCGGCAGGGACTTGCCGCGCGGAGTGCCGTTGCCCCAGGTCGTGCCGCGTGCGTTGGTTCGCTTCTCCGGCAGGAACACCTTGTAGTCGGCGCCGTCGAGGTAGAGGAACGGCTTCTCGCGCGAGATCGGTGTGGTCTGCAGCGTCGTGTACGGCGGGTTCGGGAAGCTCTGTCCCGGCGCGCCCTCCACGCCCGAGAACACCATGTTCCAGACGGCGTTGACCCAGCCGCCCACCGAGCTGTCTCGGGTGTACCACTGCTGCTGCGAGTAGGGACCGACGCTGCCGTCGATGCGGCTGTCGGCGATGTAGCCGCCGCTGGCCCAGCCGTAGCCGTTGGGCGCGAGGTTGAGGCCGCCCCTGATGTGCATCCTGCGGAACGGGGCCGCCTGCGCCACGGCCCACCGGTTGGTGCCGTTGACCGGGACGAGCGCGAGGTTTTCCGCGGAACGCCAGAAGTTCTGGGTCGCGTTGCCGTTGAACCAGCCGGCGTCGACCGTCACGTCACCGTTGATCGTGGTGTCGTCGGGGGACAGGCCGAGGCCGGCGATCGAGGTGTAGAAGCCGAGTTGGGCGTTGAGGCCGTTGTACGTGCCGGGCTTGAACAGCAGGGCGTAGCGCCCGGTGCCGAACTGCGCGCTCTCCTGCTGCTTGAAGATCTGGTCGAGTCTGGCCTGGATGCCGGAGGTGGAAGGGGAGAACACGATCACGTTCGGGCCGAGGTCGCCGCCGCCGGGAAGCCGGGCTGCTCCCGGGGTACGGGCCGAGGCCGGCGCGGCGGTGGACGCGAGGCCCGCGGCGGCTGCGGAAGCGGCGATCGCACCCAGAACGGTGCGGCGCGTGGGGGTGGATGGCATGCGGCTCTCCTGTTTCAGGAAGTGAACGTTCAGGAGCTGGGGGAGCGCTCTCTTGACCGGGAATAGTTCATCCGAGTGAAGAGCGAGTCAAGAGGTAGCTCTGCAGTAACCGGTGTTCTCGCTGATGAAGCTTCAAAAAACGTATGCATGGCGGCAGTTGCTAGGTGATGGCGGCGGCTTGAAGAGCCGAGGGGAGGGCTCCGCGCCACGGGGTGACGGCACGGTCGCGCGTTCACTTTCTATTGACACGCTCGCGCCGGGGCCGCAACACTCCGGAAACGGGAGAGCGCTCTCCCGGACCTCTCGCGAATCTCTCTCCTCGCTCTCCCCACGGTTCCCCCAGGGGAATCCATGTCCAGCGAGCGGTGGCCGACGGTATGTCCCCGTCCGCGCCGCCCGCCCCACCGCAGTCCGTACTGACGTGGCAGGAGGTCTCCATGGCACGGAGATCGAAGATCATCTCAGGGTTACTGATGTCCGGCGCGCTCCTGGTGACCTCACTGGGGGTCGCGGGGATGGCATCGGGCGCCGACAACGCCCCGGCGCGGGCCGGTGTGTCCGCCACCGGCCAGGCACACGCCTCGCACCAGGGCCACACCATGGCCAAATCCACCGTCGCCGCGGCGGAGGACCGCGACGGCGACGGCTTCATCCCGGCGACGTCGCCGCTCACCACGGGCAAGCCGTCGGTGAAGGCGCCGCCCCACCGCTACTTCCACGAGTTCCAGGCCAACTGCACGGTGACCCACACCAGGCCGGACGACCCGATCGTCTACCCGGGGCAGCCGGGCAAGTCGCACGACCACACCTTCATGGGCAACACGACGACCGACGCCCACAGCACCACCGACTCCCTGAAGCGGGGCAACACGGCCTGCAAGGCGCCCGGCGACAAGTCGGCGTACTGGATGCCGACCCTGTTCAAGGGCAACGAGCCGGTGCGGCCCATCGGACCGCAGGTCATCTACTACAAGGCCGGCGTCACCGACTACACCAGCGTGCGCCCCTTCCCCGAAGGGCTGCGTTACGTCGTCGGCAGCCCGATGCAGAGCGCGGAGGAGTTCCGCCGCCACCCCGGGTTCGTGGAGGGCTGGGAGTGCGGCGAGAGCTACTTCAACGTCGACATCCCCAAGAACTGCCCCACCTCGGCGGACACCCAGCTCAACATCCGTTTCCAGGCGCCCAGTTGCTGGGACGGCAAGCACCTGGACACGCCGGATCACCAGAGCCACATGTCCTACCCGACGGTGAAACCCGGCACCAACGACAACGTCTGCCCGTCGTCCCACCCGGTGGCGCTGCCCATGATCGAGTTCAAGATGGCGTGGCCCGTCAACGGTGACCTCTCACAGGTGCGGCTGGCGAGCGGCGAGGGCCACTCGTTCCACTACGACTTCTTCAACGCGTGGGACGCCCCGACGCTCAAGGCGCTGGTCGACCACTGTGTCGTCGGCGGACTGCAGTGCAACGCCCGCGGCTACGACGAGACCCACCCCGAGGCCGGCGCGGCGCTCGACGAGAACTACGAGCTGCCGTGACCGTCCCTTCCTGAACGGCGGGCCCCCGCCCCGAGTCCCGGGCGCGGTGACCTTCGCCCGGCCCCGCACCCGGGGTGGGAAGGCTCCCCCCTGCCCACCCCGGAGTGCCCCCCCGCGCCGGCGCACCGCGGCGCGCCCACCCCCTCACCCCACCCCCACAGGAGACCCCCGCATGCCCCCAGCCCACGCAGCCCGGCCGGCCGCCAGACGCCTGGCCGTACCGCTCACCGTCGCGCTGCTCGCCGGCGGCGCCCTCGCGCTCCCCGCCCAGCAGGCCGGAGCCGCCGGCAACGTGGTCAAGGTGACCGGCTCCCAGGGCAACTGGCAGTTGTCCGTGAACGGTTCCCCCTACCAGGTCAAGGGACTGACCTGGGGTCCTTCCGTCGCCGACGCCGACAAGTACATGCCCGACGTCAAGTCCATGGGCGTCAACACGATCCGCACCTGGGGCACCGACGCCTCCAGCAAGCCCCTGTTCGACTCGGCCTCCGCCAACGGGGTCAAGGTGATCGCCGGCTTCTGGCTGCAGCCGGGCGGCGGCCCCGGCAGCGGCGGCTGCGTCAACTACCTGACCGACACCTCGTACAAGAGCCAGATGCTGGAGGAGTTCCCCAAGTGGGTGCAGACCTACAAGGACCACCCCGGCGTCCTGATGTGGAACGTCGGCAACGAGTCGGTGCTCGGTCTGCAGAACTGCTACACCGGAGCTGAGCTGGAGCGCCAGCGCGACGCCTACACCACCTTCGTGAACGACATCGCCAAGAAGATCCACTCCGTCGACCCCAACCACCCCGTCACCTCGACCGACGCGTGGACCGGTGCCTGGCCCTACTACAAGAAGAACGCCCCCGACCTCGACCTGTACGCCGTGAACTCCTACCACGCGGTGTGCGACATCAAGTCCACCTGGGAGCAGGGCGGTTACACCAAGCCCTACATCGTCACCGAGACGGGACCCGCGGGGGAGTGGGAGGTCCCCGACGACGCCAACGGAGCCCCCACCGAGCCCACCGACCGCGCCAAGGCCGAGGGCTACACCAAGGCCTGGAACTGCGTCACCGGGCACAAGGGGGTCGCGCTCGGCGCGACGATGTTCCACTACGGCACCGAGTACGACTTCGGCGGCATCTGGTTCAACCTCCTGCCCGCGGGACAGAAGCGGCTCTCGTACTACGCGGTGAAGAAGGCGTACGGCGCGGACACCTCGCGCGACAACACGCCGCCCGTCATCTCCGAGATGAACGTCGAAGGGGACGCGTCCAAGGTCCCCGCGGGCGGCACGCTCACCCTCACCACGAAGACGACCGACCCCGACGGGGACCCGCTGAGCTACGAAGTCCTCGGCAACAGCATGTACATCGACAAGGACAAGAACCTCAGCCCCCTGCGCTTCACGCACGAGGGATCCGGCCGTCTGAAGGTCGCCGCACCCGACAGGACCGGCGTCTGGAAGATCTACGTCAAGGTCACCGACGGCAAGGGCAACGTGGGCGTCGAGACCCGCTCGGTGCGCGTGGTACCCCCGCCGGTCAACGGCACGAACATCGCGCTCGGCAAGACCGCGACGGCCTCCTCCTACCAGCCGGGCGGGGGCGACTGCCCCTGCACCCCTGCGGGCGCCGTCGACGGCAAGACCACCACCCGCTGGGCCAGCGACTGGAGCGATCCCCAGTGGCTCCGCGTCGACCTCGGCGCGAGCCGGTCGTTCAAGCACGTCCAGCTCAACTGGGAGACCTCGTACGCGAAGGCGTACACGATCCAGACCTCCGACGACGGACAGAACTGGCGGACCGTCCACGAGGTGCGCGACGGCAACGGCGGCATCGACGACTTCGACGTCAACGGCACCGGCCGCTACGTGCGCGTCAACGGCACCGCCCGCGGTACCGGATACGGCTACTCCCTCTACGAGTTCGGCATCTACAGCTGAGCTCCTGACACCGGACACCCCTGTGCCGCGGCCCTTCCCTGACGGGCCGCCGCACGGGGGACACGGGCCGTCGCGGACCAGGACCCCCCCGTCCGCGACGGCCCCCTCGACACTCCAGAGAGCGCTCTCCCATGGACCTTGCCCGAAAGGCTGGAAAGGCGGTGCGGATGACCGACGAAGAGCTGGTCCGACTGGTCGACAAGCTGGGACCGGAGCAGAAGGCACGCCTGCTGACCGGCGCGACGACCTGGCGCACCCGGGCCGAACCGGCTGTGGGCCTGCGGCAGATGGTGACCTCGGACGGTCCCGCGGGGATCCGGGGAGAGGCCTGGGACGAGCGGCGGACCTCGGCGCTGCTGCCGTCGATGACGGCGCTCGCGGCGATGTGGGACGACCGGCTCGTCGAGGAGCTCGGCGGCCTCCTGGCCCGGGAGGCGCGGCGCAAAGGCGTCGACGTCGTCCTCGCCCCCACCCTGAACCTGCACCGCTCACCGCTCGGCGGCCGGCACTTCGAGTGCCCCTCGGAGGACCCGGAACTCGCGGGGCGCACCGGAGCCGCCCTCGTGCGCGGCATCCAGGCGCACGGCGTCGCCGCGACCGCCAAGCACTACGTGGCCAACGACTCCGAGACGGGCCGCATGAGCGTGGACGTCCAGGTGTCCGAGCGGACGCTGCGTGAGGTCTACCTCGCGCCCTTCGAGGCGGCCGTGCGGGCCGGCGTCTGGGCGGTGATGGCCGGCTACAACGGCGTCAACGGGGCCACGATGGTGGCGAGTCCGCTGCTGGCCCACCCCCTCAAGGACGACTGGGGCTTCGACGGCGCCGTGCTCTCGGACTGGGGCGCGGTGCACACGACGGCCGACACCGCGCGTGCGGGCCTCGACCTCGTCATGCCGGGCCCGGCAGGCCCGTGGGACGAGGAACTGGTGGAAGCGGTCCGCGCGGGCCGTGTGGCGGAGGAGGCGGTCGACGACAAGGTGCTCCGGGTGCTGCGACTCGCCCGCCGCGTGGGCGCGCTCGACGACTGTCCGCGCACGCCTCCCGCGCCCGCCCCCGACCCCCGCACCCTGCTGCGCCGCGCCGCGGCCGCCGGCACGGTGCTGCTCCGCAACGAGGGCCTGCTGCCCCTGGACGAGGCGGAGACGGGCACGATCGCGGTGATCGGCGCGCACGCCGTGCGGCCCCGGGTGCAGGGCGGCGGCAGCGCGGGCGTCCACCCGGAAGGCATCGTCACGCCCCTGGACGGCATCCGGGACGGACTGGGCGGCCGGGCCCGGATCATCCACGCCCCCGGCCCGGCCACCGGAGCCGCGCCCGCCCCACTGGGCACGGAGGACTGCGCCGACCCCCGCACGGGCGCGCCCGGTGTCCTCCTGCGCGTACTGGACGCAGAAGGGCAGGAGCTCCTTGCCGAACACCGCACCACCGGAAGCCTGTTGGAGCCGTCACTCGTGCCCGGCGCGCACACGGTGGAGATCCGCGCGCTGCTCACACCGGCGGTCGGCGGCACGTGGACGTTCGGCGTCGGCGGGTTCGGCCGGATGTCCTTGAGCGTCGGCGGGCGGACGCTGCTCGACGGCGATTTTCCGCGCCGCACGGACGACCCGGCCGTCGTCCACGTCACACCGCCCTGCCGGTACGGACGGGCCGAGATCACCCCCCGCGAGCCGGTGCTCGTGGTCGCGCGCCGCGAACTGGCCCCGGACACCGGCCGCGCCACGATCGTCACCGCGGCCCCGCCCGAACCGGCCCCGGACCGCGCGCTCGCCGAGGCCGTCGACGCGGCCCGGCGGGCCGACGTCGCGGTCGTCGTGGTGGGCACCACCGAGGGCAGCGAGGCGGAGGGCCACGACCGGACCACCCTCGCCCTGCCCGGCCACCAGGACACCCTGGTCACCGCCGTCGCGGCCGCCAACCCGCGCACCGTCGTGGCCGTCAACGCCGGCGGCCCCGTGGAACTGCCGTGGCGGGAGGGCGTCGCCGCCGTACTGCTCACCTGGTTCCCCGGACAGGAGGCGGGCACCGCGCTCGCCGACGTCCTCTTCGGCCGTACCGAGCCCGGCGGGCGGCTGCCGACCACCTGGGGAGCACGCCTGCGGGACGCCCCGGTCAGTGACACCCGCCCCCAGGACGGCGTCCTCACCTACGCGGAGGGCCCGCACATCGGCCACCGGGCATGGCTGCGCGCCGGGCACACGCCCGCCTACTGGTTCGGGCACGGACTCGGCTACACGACCTGGTCGTACGAGGGGGCCGCAGCGCCCGCGGCGGTGCGGGCGGGCGCTGACTTCGACGTGCGCGTGCGGCTGCGGAACACCGGGGACCGCCCCGGGCGCGAGGTGGTCCAGGTCTATCTGGCCCGGCCCGGGTCCGCGGTGGAGCGGCCGGTGCGCTGGCTGGCGGGCCATGCCGCGGTGACGGCCGCGCCGGGGGAGACGGTGAGCGCGGACATCCGCGTCCCGGGGCGCGCGCTGCGCCACTGGTCGACGGCGCAGGGGGCCTGGCACACCGAACCGGGGCTGTTCACGGTGCTCGTGGGGCGTTCCGCGGGCGACCTGCCCCTGACCGCTGCGGTGGAGGTGCGTGAAAGCCGGTGACCAGGCACCCCGTGCAGGGAGAGCGCTCTATCTCCTTGCTGCGAAGGGAAGTTAGAGTGCACGCATGGAGAGACAGTCGCTGACGCTCGAGGACGTGGCACGGGAGGCGGGAGTCTCCCGGGCGACGGTGTCACGGGTGATCAACGGGGTGCGCAACGTCGACCCGGCCATCCGCGACGTGGTGCGCGAGGCCATCGAGCGCACCGGGTACGCGCCCAACCGGGCGGCCCGCTCCCTGGTCACCCGGCGCACGGAGACCATCGCCCTGGTCATCTCGGGTGCGGGCGAGGAGAGCGAAGGCCCGCGTGAGGGCGGCGGGACCGACGAGGAGCCGCAGAACGCCTTCGCGGCACGGGTGTTCGCCGACCCCTTCTTCGGGCGGGTGGTCAGCGGCGTGGTCGGGTATCTGCGGCCCCGCTCGATGCACCCGGTCCTGATGGTCGCCGAGAGCGAGGCGGCCAGGAAGCAGGTGACCGGATTCCTGCGGCAGGGAAGCGCGGACGGCGCCCTCGTGGTCTCCACGCACGCGGAGGACCCGCTGCCCGCGCAACTCGTCGCCGAAGGGCTCCCGGCCGTGTGTTTCGCGCGGCCCGCGCGGCCCGTGCCGATCAGCTACGTCGACCTGGCGCACCGCGAGGGCGGACGGCTGGCCGCGGAGCATCTCCTGGCGCGAGACCGGCGCAGGCCCGCGACCGTCTCGGGGCCGCTGGACCTGCCGGCGGGGCAGGAGCGGCTGGCAGGTTTCAGGGAGGCGCTGGAGCGCGCGGGTACGGCGTACGTGCCGATCGTCGAAGGCCGCTTCACGCGCGAGAGCGGCGCCGAGGCGATGGCCAGGCTGCTCGCCGAACACCCCGATCTGGACGGGGTGTTCGTCGCGAACGACCTCATGGCGCAGGGGGCCTGCGAGCTCCTGCGCGAACGGGGCCGCAGGGTCCCGCAGGACGTGTCGGTGGTCGGCTTCGACGACTCCAGCATCGCCCTCACCTGCCGTCCGACGCTGACCACGGTCCGCCAGCCGGTGGAGGAGATGACGGCGGCCATGGCCCGGCTGCTCCAGGAGCACGTCCAGGGCACCCGCACCGAACCGACCTCGTTGATCTTCGAACCGGAGCTGGTGGTGCGGGACTCCGCCTGAGTGCTGACGCGCCGGAGGCCGGCCCCGCACGGAGGTGCGGGACCCGGGTCAGCGGATGAGGACCTGCACGGTGTTGGAGACGGCGCCGCCGCCGACGATGCGGATCTTGTTGTGGCCCCTGATGCCGAGCTTGACCCGCAGGTTGTAGGCCCCGGCGCGGTTGGTGTGCATCCGGATCGGCAGCGATACCCAGCCCCTCTTCTGCAGCTGCTGCAGCGTCACCTGCGTGCCCGCCCGCATGCGCGTGCTGGAGCCGTACACGCGGAACTGCTGCCACGCCTTGATCGACTTCACCGTGGCCTTCGCGGAGAGCGTCGGCTTCTTCGGAGCCGCCTGCTGCACCTGGGTGTGGGCGGCGGCCCCCGGCGCCGCGACGGCCGGAGCCGCCGCCAGCGGGGCGGCGCAGAGCAGCAGACCGGTGGACAGGGTGATGGCGCGAGTCAGGGCAGGACGCATGAGCACTCCAGGGTGAGTGTGGGGTACGACCTGCTCACCGTAGGAATAAAAGCCGCATTTCTATTGAACTGACATGCGGGGAGGAGGGGTGAAGGACACGAAGGGCGCCGGTTCAGCGGCACAGGGCCGTGTCCACGACCTTCTCCAGGTGCTTGACGGCGGTCTTGTCGGTGGGCTGGACGGTCACCGCGACGTTGGCGGCGCGGCCGTCGTCGGTGACGCCGCCGCGGGTCTCGTACCCCGGGAAGCTTCCGCCGTGACCCCAGGAACGGCCGCCGCACGACAGGGGCTTGCTCACGAGCCCGAGGCCGTAGCGGGCGCCGTGGCCGAAGTACTCGGCGGGGACGGTGGTGCGCATCTGGGCGAGTTGGGCCGCCGGGAGGAGGCGGCCGCCCAGGAGAGCGGTGAAGAACCGGTTGAGGTCGGAGTTGGTGGAGATCAGCTGGCCCGCGGCCCAGGTCCAGGACGGGTCCATCTCCGTGACGTCCCGCAGCGGCGCGCCCGGCGCTTCCCCGTAGTAGCCCTTGGGGTGGCGCTCGCGGATCGTCTCGTCGCCGGGGGCGGGGAAGTAGGTGTGGCGCAGCCCGAGGGGCCGGATGACGCGACGGTCGATCTCCTGGGCGAGGGGCCGGCCGGTGACCTTCTGGACGATCAGGCCCGCCAGCACGTAGTTGGTGTTGCTGTACGCCCACTTCTTTCCGGGCGCGAAGTCGGCCTCGTACGTGAGGGCGATGTCCAGGAGGTCGCGCGGCTCGTAGTACCGGGGCTGGAGGTCGCCCTTGGTGTAGTTGGGCAGTCCGCTCGTCTGCTGCAGGAGATGGCGGACGGTGATGCGGCGTCCGTCGATCTTCTTTCCGCGCACGAGCCCCGGCAGATAGGTGTCGACCTTGGCGCCGAGCCGTATCTTCCCCTCGGCCACCAGCTGCAGCACGACGACCGAGGTGAACGTCTTGGTGTTGCTGCCGATCCGCACCTGCCCGTCGCGGGGCACCTGCGCGCCGGTGGCCAGGTCGCCGACGCCCGCCGTGTAGGTCCGGGCGTGCCCGGCGCGGTCCTCGACGCTCGCCAGTGCGGCGGGCATGCCGTCGGTGCGCACCAGCGCGTCCAGGCCCTGCTGGACGGGGTCCGGTCCCGCGGAGGCGGCGGGCGGCGCGAGCGCCCCCGCGGTCAGCACGCCGACGGCCAGCGCGGTCACGGCCGTGGCGGCTCTGCGCCGGCCGTTCCGCCGCCGTCCGGTGGTACGGATCGTCTGCTGTACCTGCTCACTCATGAGCCAACTCCCGCGGGATGTCGTCCGTGCTGCCCGTGGCCGGTCGGCCGGGCAGGACACGATCATGGATTCCGGGGGCTCTCGCGCACATCGCGGAAAGGCGGGAGAAGACGCTCCCCCGATCGGGGGAGGCGATCGGGGGAGGCGATGATCTTCTTGCGGCGGCCCGCTCCCGCCGCCCTCCCCGCCGCTCGCTCCGGTTCGCCGGTCCGCGAAAGAATGTGTGTAAGCGCGTGGGGCGTGGGCAGGTGCCGAGTGCAGGGGTGACATCCTGCCGGGGCCGCTGACCGGTCAGTGGGCGGTCCCACCTCCGAGCTGAGCGGCCGCCTCCTTCGTGGGACAGGGACGCGGCCGCTCACGCGTCGTGCGCGCGGTCCGCCGGACTCAGCGCGCGGCCCAGGCCAGCACACCGCCGAGGACGAGCAGCAGACACATGGCGATGTTGGTCCGCTTGTAGGCGACGAGGATGGCCACGAACTCGCGGATCGTCGCGTTGGGCCAGAAGTACGACGCCGTGGTCGAGCCGACCACCTGGCCCCTGACCCCGGTACGTCGTGCGGTGAGCGCGGCACGGAAGGCGTGGTAGTTGTTCGTGACGACCACGCACCGGTAGTCGGGATCGGCCTTCTCCATGATCGCCTTGCTGAACCGCAGGTTCTCCTCCGTCGTCGCCGACCGGTCCTCCCGCTCGATCAGGTCGGCGGGGAACCCACGCTCCGTCAGGTAGTCGGCCATGGCGTGGGACTCGGGCAGATCCTCGTCGGGGCCCTGCCCGCCCGAGGTGATGAGGACCGGCGCGCCCCCGCGCCTGGTGAGCTGCGTGTGCACCTCCTGCGCCCGCAGCAGCCGGCTGGCCAGCAGCGGGGAGACGGTGGACCCGCCGATGAGGCCGGATCCCAGGACGACCACGTAGTCGGCCTTGCGGCGCACCTGGAGACGGCCGTACAGGAACGCGTACACGACGAAGCACAGGAACAGGAACGAGAGGTAACAGGCGAGGCCGAGTGCCGCCACGCCCACTCCGACCAGCACCGGTGTCCGCACGACGGCCGCGGTGACCGCCAGGGCCACGACACCGACGATGCACAGGGCACCCATCAGGGAGAGCAGGTTGGAGGGGCTCCTGCCCTCCTTGCGCACCATGCGCAGGCCGTTGACGAAGAGCAGGCCCACCAGGACGAGGATCCCCACGGCCAGCAGGCCGAGCAGTGCCGACGCGACCACGAGCCCCGACGTCGAGCCGTCCTTGACCAGGTCGAAGAGCCAGGCCGCGAGCGCGCTGAGCGTGGCGAGGCCCAGCAACACCGCGTTGCCGAACCGGCGGCGTTCACGGACCATGCGCCAGCAGAAGACGAGGAAGAGCAGAGCCGCCGGGGCGTAGACCAACATCCGCACAGAGTAGGGGCCCCGCACCGGACGCGATTACCCGACCTCGTTCCGCCCGCCGGCCGGCCCCTCAGCGGACCACGTCGAAGACGTTCTTCTGCAGGCCGTTGGCGTACGCCTGGTGCTCGACGAGCCGCAGCTGCTGGGTGTCCTTGTCCGTGTCGCTGAACAGGCGCTTGCCCGCGCCGAGCAGCAGGGGGAAGACGAGCAGGTGGTAGCGGTCGATGAGACCGGCGTCCGAGAGCGCGCGGTTCAGGGAGGCGCTGCCGTGCAGGATGATCGGGCCGCCCTCCGTCTCCTTGAGTGCGGCGACGTCGTCGAGCGAGCGCAGGATCGTGGTCTCGCCCCAGTTCTCCACCAGCTCCTTCTCGTCGAGGCTCGTGGAGACGACGTACTTCGGCATCACCTTGTAGTCGGCGAAGTCCTCCATGTCGGGCCAGACGGGGCTGAAGGCCTCGTAGCTGACCCGGCCCATCATCATCGCGGCGGCCTCCCGCTGCTCCCGGCCCTTGATCTCGAAGGCCTCGGGGAGGAATTCGATGTCCTGGAAGGTCCAGCCGGAGTTCCGGTAGCCGGGCTCGCCGCCGGGGGCCTCCACGACGCCGTCGAGCGAGATGAAGGCGGTGCTGATCAGGGTGCGCATCTGGGGTCTCCTGGAGGTCTTGAGGTGTTTCCCGGTACGGGCGGCCGGTACGGCCGGCCGCCCGTGCGGCCGAGGTGCACCAACTGTCACTGAAGACCGCGGGCCAGGGAGAAACTCATCGACGTTCGCCCAAATTTTCGATCAGTCCTTCCGGAGACGGCTCTCGCGCCGCGCGCAGGCCGGTCAGCGGCGGCCGCGCAGGCGGGACAGGAGCGAGCGGGCCTGCGCGCGCTTGCGCGGGTCGGCGGCGGCTCGGCGTACCGAGTTGACGGTCTGCCGCCCCTGCGGTGTGCGGCTGTATGCCTTGATGCGTGCGAACAGTCCGGCCATGAGGTCCTCCCGGGCTCTCACCGCCGTGGCGGTGGGGGTTGTCGAAGTCGCTGTTCCCGTACCCGGAGCGGATCCCGTGATGCCGGTGCGGAACGCTCCACGGGAAACTGTGTCTGAGTGGCCGCGTTCAGGGAAGCCGGACGGCATGGCTGTTCTCAGGAAATGCGCACGTCCGTTGCTCGCGGCCCCCTTCGTCACAGGAGGGCTGCAGACCCTTCGGAGCCCGCAAGGCGTGGCCCCCGTCGCCGAGCCCGTCGCGGTTCCCGTGAGTTCCCGCATCCCCGGGCTCACCGAGGATCCCGAGCGCCTCGTCCGCATCAACGGCGCGGTGCAGCTGGGCGCCGGTCTGATGCTGGCGACCGGGCGCCTGCCGCGCGTCGCCGCGCTCGCGCTGGCCGGCTCCCTGGTGCCGACCACGCTGGCCGGGCACGCCTGGTGGAAGGAGAAGGACCCCGAGCAGCGGGCCGCTCAGCGCACCCAGTTCACCAAGAACCTCGCGCTCCTCGGCGGTCTCCTGATCGCGGCCGCCGACACCCACGGCAAGCCCTCCGTCGCCTACCGCACGCGCGCCGCGGCCCTGTCGGGGCGCCGTTCGGCCCGCCGTACCGGGCGCGACGCCACGCATGCGCTGAGCGGGGCCGCGGACGCGGTGACCGGCGCGGCGGAGAGCGCGGCCGGGGCGGTCCGCTCGATGTCCGAGAGCGCGCAGCAGGCGGTCACCCGGCATCTGTGAGTCCCCGGCACCTCGGCGCGCCCCCGGTTGTCCCGGGGGCGCGCCCATGCCGGACGCGCCGGAGCCGTGAAAGGTCGAGACCCCTGTAAAGGTTGAGGCCTCTGTTGTGCAAGCGCTTGCTGTGGCCGCGAGCCGGTGGCACTCTCTTGGCCGCGAGGCGTACCGCGCAGGGGGTGCGGCACCGGCGTCCGGTCCGTTCGCCCTGCCTGTCCGTCCTGCTCTGTTCGCCTTGCCTGTCCGTGTGCCGCCTCCCGGTCGCCGGGAGGCGTGGCGCGCGGCCGGAGGCCGATCCCCCCACCCCAACTCGCAGGAGCACGCCGTGAACCGGACCGGGAAGACCCTGACCTCAGCAAGCGGTATCGCCGTCCTCGCCGTGGCGGCCTGGGGCGTCGCCGTCCCCGAATCCTTCGGCAATCCGGCGGCCTCCGCCGGACCGCCCCAGACCGTGCGGCACGAGGCGAAGGCCGAGGCACCCCGCGGCGAGGCGAAGGCTGCCGCACCCAGGAGCGTGCTCTGGGACGGTGACGCGTCGAACGGCCTCGGCGTCTTCGGCACCACCCTGTGCGACGCGCCGGGGAGCGTCACCGTCGACAACTGGGGAGGCTCCCGGGGCGACATCTTCAAGTTCAACAAGCCGATCGGCGTGCCCCGTTGCGAGGCCCACAACGTGCGGACCGCCGGCGGCGAGTACGCCTTCAAGGACGGCGGCACGTACTGGTTCGGCTGGGACTCGATGACCAAGACGGGCGACGCCCAGACCGTCTTCCAGTGGAAGTCCAACGGCACCAACGACCAGCACAGCCAGAACTACCCCGTGATCATGAAGGTGGAGGACGGGAAGCTGAAGGTCTGGTACGTCGCTCCCGGCGAGGAGTGGATATCCATCGGCTCGGCCGCCTGGTCGGCCGGTGCCTGGCACTCGGTCCAGCTCGGCATCAAGGCTGACTCGGGCAGTTCCGGGACGCTCTCCGTGTACCTGGACGGGCAGGAGATCGCCTCCCGCTCCGGCGCCCGCACCTGGGACGACCTGGGCAACAAGCCGCGCTGGGGAACCTATTGGGGCACCGACGCCGGCACCGCTTCCATCAACTGGATCGACGGCCTCGCCATGGGCGGCTCCCGGGCGGACGTCGACTGACGCGGATGCCGGGCCGATCGACTGACGGCGGCCGCTCCGGAGGTATGCCAGGTATATACCTGGATACATTGCGTATATGCGACACCATGATCTCGTCGTCCTCGGTGCGGGCTCCGGCAACGCCCTGATCGACGACCGCTTCTCGCACCTGGACGTTGCCGTCGTCGCCGAGGGCCCCTTCGGCGGCACGTGCCTCAACGCGGGCTGCATCCCCAGCAAGATGCTCGCCCTGACGGCCGAGGTGGCGGACACCGTGCGGGAGGCCGGGCGGCACGACGTGGGGGCGAGCCTGTCCGGACTCTCCTGGCCCGCCGTTCAGGAGCGCGTGTTCGGACGGCTGGACGCCGCGGCGCGCGACGGCGAGGAGGGGCGCCGGGCGTCGGACTTCGTGACCGTGTACCGCGGACGGGCCCGATTCACCGGCGAGCGCGAGCTCTTGGTGGAGACGGCCGACGGGCCCGTGACCCTCGGCGCGGACCGGATCGTGGTCGCTGCGGGAGGCCGGCCGGTGGTCCCGCCGGTCGTCGCCGACGCGGGACTGCCCTACGAGACGTCCGACACCGTGATGCGGCTCGACGAGGTCCCCGAACGGCTGGTCGTGCTCGGCGGCGGCTACATCGCCGCCGAACTCGCCCACGTCTTCCGCACGGCGGGCAGCACGGTCACCGTCGTCGAACAGCGGGACGTCCTGCTCGGCGAACAGGACGAGTCGATCGCGTCGGCCTTCACCGACAGCGTGCGCTCCTCCTACGACCTGCGCCTGGGCCGGGAACTGGTGGGCGTCGACGGCCGCCCCGGACACCTGCGGCTCACCCTCGACGACGGCGCGGTGCTCCAGGCGGACACCTTGCTCGTCGCCGTGGGCCGGAAACCGAACAGCGATCGGCTCGACCTGGCGCCGGCCGGCATCACCTGTGACGGCGACGGCCTGATCGAGGTCGACTCCCGGCTGCGTACCCACGCCGCCGGCGTCTGGGCGCTCGGCGACATCACGGCGGGACCGCCCCTGAAGCACGTCGCCAATCGCGAGGCCGAGGTGGTGGCCCACAACCTCCTGCACCCCGACGAGCCGCGCTCGATGTCCTACGACGTGGTGCCCTCCGCGGTGTTCACCCGCCCCCAGATCGCCCAGGTGGGGCTCACCGAGCAGGAGGCCCGCAGGCAGGGCAGGGACTACGTGGTCGGTTCGCGCCGGTACGAGGACGTGGCGTACGGCTGGGCGCTGGAGGACCGTCAGGGGTTCTGCAAGGTGCTCGCGGACCGGACCTCCGGCCTTCTGCTGGGCGCGCACGTGCTCGGGCCGCAGGCCGCCACGCTCCTCCAGCCCCTCGTCCTCGCGATGACCTTCGGGCTCACCGCCCGCGAGGTCGCCGAACGTCCCCTGTGGATCCATCCGGCGCTGACCGAGGTGGTCGAGAACGCGCTGCGTGACCTGGACGCGACGTAGAACGGCGTCGCCACGGGCCCGCGCGGATCGTTCAACCGGCGGGCCCGCGCGGTGATGTGACGCGGTGGCACGCGGTGCGAGGCCGTGCGGGGTGACCTGCCACGACGCGGGCGTTCACGCACCCCTCATGATTAAGTTAGGTTAGCCTTTCCTGAGTAACCACGGGGGAGGAGAGGCTCGTGCCGCTTCGGCATGCGCGGTTCGTGGCCACGGCCGGGTGGCCCGGCCGCTTCTCCCTCATGTGCCACGACCGGGCGTGCGTGCGCGCCGCCCGGAGTCGTCGCGCGGTCACCACCACCGCTGACGCGCCGGGCCCGCCCCCCGCGTACCCCCTCGAAGGAGCCATCCGATGAACCAGACCCTGTCGCCCGAGCGGGTCCGCGCCGACATCGCGGAGCTGCTCGACTGCGACCCCTCCGAGATAGCACCGGAGGAGGACCTGTTCGACCTCGGCCTGGACTCCGTGCGGATCATGACCCTGGTGCAGCGCTGGCGCGACGCGGGAGCGACCACGCTGGAGTTCCCCGACCTGGCCGAGCAGCCCGAACTGGGCCACTGGACCGAGCTCCTGACAGGGCGTGCCGCGTGAGCCGCGTCGACGACCGGCACCGCCACCTGGAGCGGATGGCCGAGGTGAGGGCGGGCCTGCACGCAGAGAAGGTGGGCTACCCGATCGGCCTCCGGGAGGTCGAGGTCGTCCGTACCGCCATGGTCGGCACCGGCCTGCTGCGCCTCACGCTGGGCGGGGCGGGCACCGAGGGGTTCGAGGCCCACGCTCCCGACGAGCACGTCAAGCTCGTCTTCCCCGAGGCGGACGGCTCGCTGCGGCTGCCCGAGCGGAACGGGGCGATGCTGCGCTGGCCGCGGCCCGCCCCCACCTCGCGGGAGTACACCGTGCGCCGCTACGACCCGGACACGGGCGAGATCGACATCGACATCGTCCCGCACGACGGCGGTCTCGCGTCGGACTGGGCCCACCGGGTCGAGCCGGGTGCCGTCGTGCACGTCGCGGGCCCGCCCGGCGGGCTGATCGTGCCGACCACCTATGACCGCTACCTGCTCGCGGGCGACATCACCGCGCTGCCCGCGATCGCGCGCTGGCTTGAGGAGATGCCCCGCGCCGCGCGGGGCTGGGCCTTCGTCGAAGTCGCCGACGCCACGCAGGAGATCGAGCTGTCCGCGCCCGAGGGCGTCGAGGTGCACTGGTTGCACCGGGGCGAACTGCCGCCGGGGACGGGTGGTGCGCTGGAGCGGGCCGTGACCGCGGTGAGCGTTCCCGAGGGGGAGCGGGTGTACGTGTGGGTCGCCGGCGAGGCGGGGCAGATCAAGCCCCTGCGCCGCTGGGTGCGCGACGAGTTGGGCCTGAGCAAGGCCGACCACGACATCACCGGTTACTGGAAGCGCGGCATCGCCGACTTCGACGAGGACGACCACTGACCCACCGGTCGGACGGGGCGGGCCCGATGTCTGCCCCGTCGTCCTGCCGACAAGGCCATCCACTAAGGTGAGCCTTACCTAAGTAGCAAGGAGCATCGCATGTCCATACGCAGATCGTCGGGCCTGGCCGGCGCCGTGGCGCTGGCACTGGCACTGACCGGGTGCGGGTCGTCCGACGGAGGGTCCAAGGACTCCGGCAAGGGCAAGACCCGGGTGTTCGCCGCGGACAACGGCAAGATCACCATCCCGGCCGACCCGAAGCGTGTGGTGGCCACCGGCTACGCCGTGCCGGCCATGATCGAGGGCGGCGCACCGCTCGTCGGCATCTCCTCGTGGAAGCGCGGCGAGCCGATGATGAGCAAGAAGGACCTCGCCACCTACAAGAAGACCCCCAAGGTGGCGGGCGAGCTGGCGACCGAGACCAACTACGAGGCCATCGCCGACGCCGAGCCCGACCTGATCGTCATCGGCGTCCCCGCCCCCGTGCTCGGCGACATCGACGTCAAGCGGCTCGAGGGCATCGCCCCGGTCGTGGCGCTCGGCCCGACCGTCCCGGCCGCCTGGCGCAAGCTCACCCACGAGCAGTCCGACGCCGCGGGCGCGCTCAAGAAGTACGACGCCGCGAAGGACGCCTACGAGGCCAAGGCCGGCGAGCTCGGCAAGAAGTACAAGAGCGTGCTGCCCGAGCTGAAGCTGGGCCACGTCGGCGCGTACGGCGAGACCGCGAAGGGCACCTTCCAGCGCGAGTTCGGCGGCTCGTGGGGCACCAACATCGCCCAGGACGTCGGCGCGAAGTACTACGGCAAGGTCAAGGAGCCCGGCCCCGGCTCGAAGGCCGTCAGCGAGTACCCCTCCATCGAGGAGCTCCCCGCCGCGCTCGGCAAGGCCGACGCCATCACGTACTCGGTCAACCCCGACGGCAGCGTGCCCAAGCCGGTCAAGTACGTCATGGACTCCAAGCTCTGGAAGAACCTGCCCGCCGTCAAGGCCGGCAAGACCTTCCCGCTCCGCTACACCGAGGCCGCGACCTACGGGCAGGCCATGCAGACCCTGGACGCGATCGACACGTCGTTCGCGCCGCTGCTGAAGCGGTGACCGCCGCGGGCCGCGCCGGTGCGGCGGCCGGAACCAGACGGGCCGTACCGCAACTCGGCCTGCTCGTCGGCGGTCTGGTCCTGCTGGCCGTCGTCGCCGTGCTCAGCATCGGCATCGGTGCCCGTTCGGTCGCGCCCGGCGAGGTCGTCCGGGCACTGTTCGACTACCGGGGCACCGACGACCACGTGATCGTGCGGGACGTCCGGGCGCCGCGCGCCCTCCTCGCCATCGCGGTGGGCGCCGCCCTCGCGGTGGCGGGCGCGCTGATCCAGACGCTGGCCCGCAACCCGCTGGCCGAGCCCGGCATCCTCGGGGTCACCGCGGGCGCCGGATTCTCCATCACCATCGGCTCGGCCCTCGGCCTGACCGTCAATCAGGCGGGCGAACTGGGCTTCGCGGTCGTCGGATCCGTCCTCGCCGCGCTCCTCGTCGCGGCGGTCGGCCGGCACTCGCCGCTGCGGCTCGTGCTGGCGGGCGTGGCCCTGACGGCGGTGCTCAGCGGTGTCGCGCTGGGCATGCGGCTGATGCTTCCCGACACGTTCGACGCGTACCGGTTCTGGTCGGTCGGCTCCCTCGCGGCCCGCGAACAGGCGCCCATGGCCCTGCCGTTGGCCGTGATCGGCGCGGCCCTGCTCGGTGCCCTGCTGCTGAGCCGGGCGCTCAACGCCCTGACCCTGGGCGAGACCGTCGCGCACACGCTGGGCGCGGGCGTCGGCCGGGTGCGGGGCGCCGCACTCGTGCTGATCACCGTGCTCAGCGGCGCGGCGACGGCGATCGCGGGACCGATCCTGTTCGTCGGTCTCATCGTGCCGCACCTGGCGCGCAGGCCCGCCGGCGGCTCGGTGCCGTGGCTGATCCTCTACACGATGGTGCTCGGTCCGATCCTGCTGCTCGTCGCCGACATCGGCTCGCGCGTGCTGCTGCCCACCGGCGAGGTGCCGGTGGCCATCGTGACCGCGTTCCTCGGCGGCCCCATGCTGATCTGGGCCGTTCGCCGCTACGGGGCGGGGTCGCTGTGAGCACACTCGCACTGAAGGTCGAGCGCCGCCTGGTGGTGCTCGTCGTGACGCTGGTCGCCCTGATGCTCGGTCTCGGCCTGCTCGGGCTCTGCTACGGGACCTCCTGGGCCAGTCCCGGCGAGGTGTTCGCCGCGCTGACGGGGGCGGACCGCTCCGTGGTCATCTCCGACTGGCGGCTGCCGCGCGTGCTGGCAGGACTGGTCTTCGGCACCGCGCTCGGCGTGGCCGGAGCCATCTTCCAGAACCTCACGCGCAATCCGCTGGGCAGCCCGGACGTGATCGGCCTCGACGCGGGCGCCTACACCGGCGCCCTGGTCGCCCTCACCGTGCTGTCCGGCACGTCCGTCCAACTGGCCACCGGCTCGGTGCTCGGCGGACTGGTCGTCGCCGGCGTCATCTACCTGCTCTCGTTCGACCGGGGCTTCTCCGGGATGCGGCTCGTGGTCATCGGCATCGCCGTCAACGCGATGGTGACCGCGTTCAACTCCTGGATCGTGCTCCGCGCGGACCTGGAGGTGGCGATCGCCGCGGTCGGCTGGAGCGCGGGCTCCCTGGCCGGGATCGGCTGGGAGGACCTGGGGATCCCGTTCACGGTGATCGCCGTCCTCCTCGCCCTGATGGCCTCGCGGGCGCACGCCATGCACCAGGCGTCCCTCGGCGACGCGGTCGCCGTGACCACCGGGGTCGCCATGGGCCGCCTCCGGCTCCTGATGGTCCTGGTCGGCGTCGGCTGCACGGCCACGGTGACCGCGGTGGCCGGACCGATCGCGTTCATCGCGCTCGCCGCCCCGCAGATCGGCCGCAGGCTCGCCGGCGCGGCCGGAGTGCCGCTGCTCCCGGCCGCGCTGACCGGCGCGGTCATGCTCCAAGGCGCCGACCTGCTCGCCCAGATGCTGCTGGCGCCCGTCGCCCTGCCGGTCGGCGTGGTGAGCACCGCGGTCGGCGGCTGCTACTTGATCTGGCTGTTGACCAAGGAGGTGGGGCGCGCGTGACCGCACGCCTGACCGCGCGGGACATCACCCTGCGCTACGGAGACCGGGTGGTGTCGACGCGGCTGAGCCTCGACGTTCCCGACGGCGCGTTCACCGCCATCGTGGGCCCCAACGCCTGCGGCAAGTCGACGCTGTTGCGCGCCCTCGTGCGGCTGCTGCGGCCCGACGGCGGGCACGTGGAGTTCGACGGCCGCGAAGTCGGCGGCTACCCGGCCAAGGCACTGGCCAAGCAGCTGGGCTTCCTGCCGCAGGACCCGCTGGCCCCCGACGACATCAAGGTCCGCCAACTGGTGGGCCGGGGCCGGTTCCCGCACCAGTCGCTGCTGGCCCTGTGGTCGCCGGACGACGAGGCGGCCGTCACCGAGGCGATGATCGCCGCCGGCGTCGAGGACCTGGGCGACCGACCGGTGCAGGAGCTGTCCGGCGGGCAGCGGCAGCGGGTGTGGATGGCCATGGTGCTCGCCCAGCAGACGCCCTACCTGCTGCTCGACGAGCCGACGTCGTTCCTCGACATCACGCACCAGTACCAACTGCTCGGCCTGCTCGCCAGGTTGCGCAACGAGGGCCGGACGGTCATCGCCGTCCTGCACGACATCAACCAGGCGTGCCGCTACGCCGACCACCTGGTCGCCATGAAGGGCGGCCGGGTGGTCGCGGAGGGCGACCCCGGGGACATCGTGGACGCCGCGCTGATCAAGGACGTTTTCGACCTGCCGAGCGTC
Organism: Streptomyces sp. NPDC040622; assembly: GCF_055593965.1. NCBI lineage: Bacteria > Bacillati > Actinomycetota > Actinomycetes > Kitasatosporales > Streptomycetaceae > Streptomyces > Streptomyces sp. NPDC040622. The sequence continues at coordinate 478,799 of NZ_JBVIXD010000001.1, forward strand.
ATCGTCCCCGACCCGGTGACCGATACGCCGATGGTCGTCCCCACACTTCAAGGAGAGTAAGTTGAGCACCGCAAGCGCCTCCCCGGACGGCCTGCTCACCCTGACCGGCGCCCAGAGGGGCATCTGGAACGCGCAGCGCCTCGAGCCGGACTCGCCGTACTACGTGGTCGGCGACGTGGTGGAGATATCCGGCGGCGCGCCGGTCGACGTCGACGCGCTGGTCGAAGCGGTCCGGGCCACCACCGAGGAGGCCGAGACCCTGCGGCTGCGGGTGTACGACACCCCGGAGGGCCCGCGCCAGAGGATCAGTCAGGAGCCGGTCGCGCCGCCCGAGGTGGTCGACCTCAGCGGCGAGGCCGACCCCGTGGCCGCCGCCCACGCGCTCGTCGACGCCGAGCGGGCGCGGGCGGGCGCCGCGTGCCGGGGGATGGTGGACCGGCCGCTGTACGCACGTACCGTCATCCGGCTCTCCGACCGCGAGGTCTGGTACACCCAGCTCGGCCACCACCTGATCTTCGACGGCTACACCGCCGCGATGCTGGCCCGCCGCACCGCCGCCCGCTACACCGCCCTGGTGCGGGGGACCGAGCCGCGCACGTCGACGTTCGGCGGGTTCGCCGCCCTCGTCGCCGCCGATCAGGCCTACCGGGACAGCGACCGCTTCACCGAGGACCGCGCGTACTGGGTGGAGCGGTTCACCCCGCTGCCCGACACCGGCGACACCGACACCGCCGCAGGGCCGCCCGACCGCACCCTCACCGCCCGCGCCGCCCTCACCCCCGAGGAGACGGCCCGGCTGCGCGCCTACGCCGACGAGCAGGGCGTCACCTGGGGCGAGGCGCTCATCGCCTGCTACGCCGCGTTCCTGCACCGCATGCTGGGCCACACCGACGTGGTGTTCGCGCTGCCGCTGATGTGCCGTACCGGCTCCGTCGCACTGCGCACCCCCGCCATGGCCGTCAACGTCCTGCCGCTGCGCGTCAGCGTGCACGCAGGCGACGGCCTGGCCGACCTGAGCCACCGCGTCGCCGCCGCCATGAAGGAGATGCGCGACCACCAGCGCTACCGGGGCGAGGACCTGCCGCGCGACCTCGGCGTGCCCGGCGCGGGCGCGCTCCTGCACGGCCGAGGCATCAACCTCAAGGCCTTCGACCTGGCGCTCGACTTCGCGGGCTCCGGCGGCGTGATGCGCAACGTCGCGGGCGGACCGCCGGAGGACATGGGCCTGAGCGTGCTGCCCGCACGGGACGGCGGGCTGCTGCTCGGCTTCGAGGTCGACGCCCGCACCCACGACCAGGCCTCGGTCGACGGCCTGCTTTCCGGACTGCGCGCCCTGCTGTCGGGCCTGATCGAGGGGCGGCCCGTCGGGCGGATCGCCCTGGCCACCGACGTGGACCGGATCCTCGCGGCCTGGTCCCCGCCCGCGCTGCCCGGCACGCCCGTGGACGTACCGACCGCGTTCGACATGACGACCGCCGCCGACCCCGGCGCCACGGCCCTGGTCTGCGGCGACGAGCGGCTCACCGCGGCCGGGCTGGCCGACCGGGTGCACCGCGTCGCCCGCGCGCTGCGGGCCCGCGGCATCGGCACCGACGACGTCGTCGCGCTGGCGCTGCCCCGCTCCGCCGACTCCGTGGCCGCCCTCCTCGCGGTCCTCGACGCGGGCGCCGCCTTCCTGCCCCTGGACACCGCCCACCCGCCCGAGCGGCTGCGCGACCTGATCGACGACACCCGGCCCGCGCTCGTGCTGACCGCCGTCGACACGGTGGAGGGACTGCCCTGGAGCACCCTCCTCGACGAGGCCGCGGCACTGTCCGGCGCCCCCCTGACGGCCGACGAACTCGCCGCGCCCCGCCACCCCGACCACCTCGCCTACGTGATCCACACCTCCGGTTCGACCGGCCGTCCCAAGGGCGTGCTCGGCCGGGTCGGCGGCCTGGCCGCGCTCCTGCACCATCAGCGCCGCACGGTCGTGGCCGAGGCCGAGGGCGCCGCGGGCCGGCGGCTGCGCGTCTCCCACACCTACTCCTTCGCCTTCGACTCCGCCTTCGACCACCTCGTGTGGCTGCTCTGCGGGCACCAACTGCACGTCTACGACGCCGAGACCATCCGCGACGCCGACGCCCTGCTCACCGCGTACGCCCGCGACGGCATCGACATCGTGGACACCACGCCGTCGATGGCCGCACCGCTGATCGACGGCGGCCTCCTCGACCGGCGCCCGACGCTCCTCGTCCTCGGCGGCGAGGCGACCCCGCCCGCCCTGTGGCGCCGGATCGCCGAATCCGGGATCACCGCGCGCAACATCTACGGCCCGACCGAGGCCACCGTGGACGCCACGACCGCGCGGATCGACGGCGGTGAGCCGACGATCGGCCACCCCCTCGCGGGCACCCGCACCTACGTCCTGGACAGCGCGCTGCAGCCCGTGCCGCACGGCAGGACGGGCGAGCTCTACCTGGCCGGGCCGCACCTGGCCCGCGGCTACCTCGGCCGGCCGGGAGCGAGCGCCGAACGGTTCGTCGCCGACCCCTTCGGCGCGCCCGGCGAGCGGATGTACCGCACCGGCGACGTGGCCCGCTGGGTCCCGGGCCGGGGCCTTGAGTACCTCGGCCGCGGCGACGGACAGGTCAAGATCCGCGGCCACCGCGTGGAGACCGGCGAGGTCGAGGCCGCGCTCGGCGCGCTGCCCGGCGTCACCGCGGCCGCCGCCACCGTGCGCGCCTCCCGGCTGATCGGCTACGTGGTGTCCACCACGGTCACCGCCGACGAGGTCCGCGCCCGGCTCGCCGAGCGGCTGCCCGACCACATGGTGCCCGCCGCGGTGGTCGTCCTCGACGCACTGCCGGTCACCCCCAACGGCAAGCTCGACCGCGCCGCCCTGCCCGCCCCCGCGGCGGCCGCCGGCGGACGCGAGCCGGACACCGAGCGGGAGCGGCTGCTGTGCGCCGTCCTCGCCGACGTGTTCGACACCGAACGGGTCGGCGTGGACGACGACTTCTTCGCCCTCGGCGGAGACAGCATCACCGCGATCACCATCAGCAGCCGGCTGCGCGCCAAGGGCCTCGAACTGCGGCCGCGCGACCTCCTCGCCCGCCGCAGCTTCGCCGCCCTCGCCGCCTCCGCGGGCCTGGTGGAGGACGTCGCGGGACCGGCTGACGACCCGACAGGACCCGTGCCGGCGCCGCCCATCGTGCACGGCCTGCTCGACCCCCACCCGGACGTCGACGTCGTCGCCGCGTACGCGCAGTGGACCGCCCTGCGCGTCGGCGAACTCGCCCACGGCGAACTCGTCGCGGGCGTCCAGGCCGTCCTCGACCACCACGATGCCCTGCGCCTGCGCGTGGGCGACGGCCTTGAGGTGCTGCCCCGCGGCGCGGTCAAGGCCGTCGTCGACGAGGTCCACGGCGAGGACGTGACCGCCCTCGCCCGGCGCCTGGCCGGACAGCTCGACCCGCGCTCGGGCGATCTGCTGCGCGCGGCCCTGCTCCGTACCGGCGACGGCGGGCCCGACCGTCTGGTCGTCGTCGTGCACCACCTCGCCATGGACGGCGTGTCCTGGCGGATCCTGCTGCCCGACCTGTACACGGCCTGCACGGGCGGCACCCTCGAACCCGCCGGGGCGTCCTGGCGGCGCCATGCCCTGCTCCTCGCCGAACAGGGCGAGTCCGGCGCGCGCCGCGGCGAACTCGCCCACTGGCGTGCCGCGTTGGCCGACGCGTCCCGGATCGGCACCCGCCCTCTCGATCAGCGACGGGACACGGTCGCCACCGCCCGCCAGTCGGTGACCGTGGCCTCGCCCGAGGTCACCGAGGCGCTGCTCACCACACTGCCCGCGGCCTACCGCGCCGGCGTCGACGAGGTGCTCCTCGCCGCGCTCGTGCTGGCCCTGCGGGAGTGGGGCCTGTCGGGCGACGCCGTCACCGTGTCGATGGAGGGCCACGGCCGCGAACACCTCGACCTGTCCCGTACGGTCGGCTGGTTCACCAGCGAGTACCCGGTCCGCGTGCCCGCGGCCGACGGTGTGGGGCAGGTGCTGCGCGCGGCCAAGGAGGCCCGCCGCGGTGTCCCCGACGCCGGCATCGGCTACGGCGTGCTGCGCCACCTCGACCCGGACCACAGCGCCGAGTTCGCGGCGACCGCGCCGCCGGACGTCCTGCTGAACTACCTGGGCCGGTTCGCCTCGCTGCCCGGCACCGGATGGCAGCTGCCCGAGCGCGACGCCTTCTCGGTGATCGAGCCCGACGCCAAGGCCCTCGAGCAGGTCCTCGCCCTGAACTGCTTCGTCCACGAGGAGGGCGCGCCCCGGCTTGCCGTCGAGTGGACCGCCGCGACCCAGGTGCTCGGCGCCGACACGGTGACGGCCCTGCAGCACGCCTGGGCCGCGGCCCTGGACGCGCTGGCCGAGCACGCCCGCCACACGGCGGGCGGACTCACCCCCAGCGACCTGCCGCTGGTCGACCTCGACCAGAGCGCCATCGACGCCCTCGAACGCACCGGCCGCCTCACCGACGTCCTGCCCGCCACACCCCTGCAGGTCGGTCTCTCCTTCCACACCCTGGTCCGCGACGACCAGGACGCCGACGTGTACGTCGTCCAGGCCGTGACGACCCTGATCGGCGACCTCGTACCGGAGCGGATGGCCGAGGCCGCCCGCGAACTCCTGCGCCGCCACCCCGCGTTGCGCGTGTACCTGGGCACCGCGGGCGACGACGTGGTCCAGGTGATCCCCGCCGACGTGGCCCTCGACTGGCGCCAGGACGACGGATTCCCCGAAGCGGCGCGCGTCGACCTGGAGCGGCCCTTCGACCCGGCCAGGCCGCCGCTCATCCGCTTCCTGCTGTCCCGCGTCGGACCAGAGGAGCACAAGCTGGTCATCACCAACCACCACGCGCTGCTCGACGGCTGGTCGATGCCGATCGTCGGCCGCACCCTCCTCGCGATCTACGCCGAGCTGAGCGGGGGCCCCGCCGCGCCCGCCTCTCCTCCCCTGTCGGAGTATTTCCGCTGGCTGGCGGGCCGGGACCGCGAGGTGTCGCTCGCCGCCTGGCAGGACACGCTGGCCGGGGTCGACGACGCGACGCGGCTCGCACCCGCGAGCGCCGGGACCGGCGTCGAGCGCCCCGGCCGCGAAACCGTCGCACTGGGTCGCGAGTTCAGCGACCGGCTGCGCGCGTTCGCCCGTGAACAGGGCGTCACCCTGACCACCGTCCTCCAGACGGCCTGGGGGCTGCTGCTCGGCAAGCTCACCGGCCGCCGCGACGTCGTGTTCGGCTGCCCGGTGTCCGGGCGGCCCGCCGAGGTCGACGGCGTGGAGTCGATGATCGGCCAGCTCGGCACCACCATCCCGGTGCGCGTCCGCCACACCCAGGACCAGAGCGTGCGGGACCTCATGGCCCACGTGCACGCCGAGAGCGTCGCCCTCGCCGAGCACCACCACGTCGGTCTGCCCGAGATCCAGCGGGCGGTCGGCGTCGGCGAACTCTTCGACACCATGCTGGTGATGGAGAACTTCCCGCTGTCCAGCAGGAAGCGCACGCCGCTGGCCCCCGGGCTCGACCTGGCGGGCGTCGACATCACCGACGCCACGCACTACGCGCTGACCGTCATCGTCATCCCCGACGACGAGATCACCATCGGCCTCGGCTACCAGCCGCGCGCCTTCGGCGGGTCGGCGGTGCGCGACTACGGCCGCTGGCTGCACCACCTCCTCAAGGAGATCGTCGACGACCCGGCGCGGCCCGCCCTCGCGCTGCCCGCACTCGACGCCGAGGAGCGCGCGCGGATCCTGCGGACCGGCACCGAGATCGTCCCCGCCAGGGAACGCGGCCACTGGCTCGACGAGTTCGCCGCGTGGGTGGCCCGCAAGCCCGACGCCGAGGCCCTGGTCTGCCGCGACCGCAGCCTCAGCTACACGGATCTCGACCGCCGGGCCAACCGCCTGGCCCACGCGCTGATCGCGCACGGCGTACGGCCCCAGGACCCGGTCGCGGTCCTGCTCGGACGCGACGTCGAGATGACCGTGGCGCTGTTCGGCGTGGCCAAGGCGGGCGCCGTGTACGTCCCGATGGACGCGAGCTACCCGCAGGAGCGGCTCGCGTACATGTTCGACGACATCAGTCCGGCCGCCGTCGTGTCGACCGGCGCCGACCTGCCCGTCGCCCGCGACATCCCGGTCCTGCGCCTCGACGACCCGGCCACCCTCGCCTCCGTACCGGACACCGACCCGGCACAGGCCCGCGCCAGGCTCACCGACGACGCGCTCGCGTACGTCATCTACACCTCGGGAACCACCGGGCGCCCCAAGGGCGTCGGCGTGACCCACCGCGGCGTGCCCGACCTGATCGCGCTGCAGGAGGAGGTCGTCGGCGTCACCGAGCACGACCGGTACCTGCACTTCGCGTCGACCAGCTTCGACGTCGCGTTCTGGCAGACCATGGTGCCGCTGCTGTCCGGCGGCACCTCCGTCATCGCGCCGGAGGAGGTCCGCGTCCCCGGCGACGAGCTGCTCGACTACATCGTCGAGCACCGGGTGACCGGCGTGAACCTGCTGCCGTCGTTCCTGGCCGCGATGCCCGACGACCGCACCGTCGACCCCGACGTGTTCTTCGTCGTCGGCGCCGAGCGGCTCGACCCCGAACTGGCGCGGCGCTGGGGCCGCGGCCGCCGGGCGTTCTTCAACGCCTACGGTCCGACCGAGGTCACCATCAACTCCGTGACCTGGCACTACGACCCGGACGACGAAGGGCCGCTGCCCATCGGCCTGCCCGATCCCAACGTCCGCGCCTACGTACTGGACGGCGGTCTCCAGCCCGTCGGCGTCGGCGTCACGGGCGAGCTCCACCTCGGCGGCCCGAGCCTGGCCCGCGGCTACCTCGGCCGCCCCGGCCTGACGTCCGAGCGGTTCGTCGCCGACCCGTTCGGCCCGCCCGGCGAACGGATGTACCGCACCGGCGACCTGGTGCGCTGGCGGCCCGACGGGCAGCTGGTCTTCCTCGGCCGCGTCGACCACCAGGTCAAGGTGCGCGGATTCCGCGTGGAGCTGGGCGAGATCGAGTCCACGCTGACCCGGCACCCCGACGTACGCGCCTGCGCCGTGATCGTGCGCGACAACCGGCTCGTCGGCTACGTCATCCCGACCGACGGCACCGCACCGGACACCGCGCGGATACGCGAGTTCCTGGCCGGGGAACTCCCCGACCACATGGTGCCGACCGCCCTCGTCCCCCTCGACCGGCTGCCGCTGAGCCCCAGCGGCAAGCTCGACCCCACCGCGCTGCCCGACCCCGAGACCGTCGCCGCCGCGCGTCGCGAACCCGCCACCGAGGCCGAAGCGGTACTGCTCGGCGTCCTGCGGGACGTCCTCGGCACCGACGCCGTCGGCCCCGACGACGACTTCTTCGCCATCGGCGGCGACAGCATCGTGTCCCTGCAGGTCGTCTCACGGGCCCGCCGCCAGGGGCTCGGCCTGACCGCGCGCGACGTCTTCGAGGGGGCGACGGTCGCCGGCATCGCGGCCCGCGCCCGCGCCCTCGACGGCGGTACGGCACCCGCCGTCGGAGACGCGCCGCTCACCCCGGTCATGCGGGACCTGCTGCGCCGCTCCGGGAACGCCGCCGACGGGTTCTGCCAGTGGGTGGAGATCTGCGTGCCGCCGGGTGGCGACGAGACCACCTGGCGGACCGTGCTCGACGCGGTCCTGGCCCGGCACGACGTGCTGCGGGCCCGCCTCGGCGACGACGTGCTGCACATCCCGGCCGTCGGCGCTGTGACCGGAGCCGACGTCCTGACCCGCGCACCCGCGACGGACGACGACCTGCGCACCCTCGTCGACACCCACATCGCCGCGGCCCGCGACGCGATGGACCCCCGCACCGGGCCGCTGCTGCGCGCCGTGTGGGTGGACGCGGGCCCCGAACGGCCCGGCAGGCTCGTCCTGCTCGCCCACCACCTCGTCGCCGACGGCGTGTCCTGGCGCGTCCTCCTCGACGACCTGGCGCACGCCCACTCCGGCGGTTCCCTCACCCGGCACGGACAGTCCTTCCTCGGCTGGGCGCGGTCGCTGCGCGCCGCCGACCGACGCGACGAACTGCCGCACTGGCGGCGGATGACCGCGACGCAGGCCCTGGCCGAACCGCTCGACCCGGCCAGGGACACCGTGGCCACGGCACGGCACCACGAGATCCGCCTCGACGCGGCGGCGACCCGCGCCCTGATCACCACCCTGCCCGCCGCCTACCGCAGCACCCCGGACGCCGTCCTCCTCACCGCGCTCGTCCGCGCGGTCGAGGCCTGGCGCGGCACCACCGAGGTGCTGGTCGCCCTGGAGAGCCACGGCCGCCCGCAGCAGGTCGACCTCTCCCAGACCGTCGGCTGGTTCACGGCCGTCCACCCCGTAAGGCTCGACGCGGGCGACGACGTGAAGGCGGTCAGGCAACGGCTGCGCGCCCAGGGCGACGCACTCGGCTACGGCATCCTCACCTCGGCCGGCCTCCTCGACCCCGTGGAGCCGGAGATCGCCTGGAACTACCTGGGGCAGTTCCCCGGCGCTCCCGAACGGGAGACGCCGTGGCAGCCCGCCCCGGACGCCGACCCGCTCGGCTCGGGCGGCACCGACGCCCTGCCCCTGCCGCACAGCCTGATGGTCAACGCACTGGTACGGGACGACGCGCTCGGCGTCCGGATCACCTGGCCCGCCGCGCTGTTCACCGCCACCGACGTCGCGGACCTGGCCGGATGCCTGCGCACCGCGCTCCTGAACCTCGCGGCAGCGCCCGAGATCAGCGCGCTCGACAGCGACCGGCCGATCGCCGAGATCCAGCCGCTCACCCCGCTGCAGGAAGTGATGCTGCGGCACTCGCGCACCGAGCGGCCCGACCCGTACACCGTGCAGTCGACGTTCTCGCTCGCCGGCGCGCTCGACGTCGACGCGCTGGACGCGGCGGGCGCCGACCTGCTGGCCCGGCACCCGAACCTGGGCGCCGTGTTCCCCGCCGACCTCGCGGTCATCCCCAAGGCGCCCCGGCCGGAGTTCCGCGTCGTCGAAGGACCGGCCGATCAGGCCCTCGCGGCCGACCTGGCCGAGCCGTTCGACCTCGCCCGGGGACCGCTGCTGCGCCTGACCGTCATCAGGACGGGACCCGAACGCGCCGACCTGGTCATGACCAGCCACCACGTCCTCTCCGACGGCTGGTCGGCCCCGCGGATCCTCAGCGAACTGTTCGACCTCTACACGGCACGGATCCGCGGTGAGGCGCCGGACCTGTCCGCCCCCGTACCGTTCGGCGACTACCTGCGCTGGCGCGGCGAGAACGAGCCCGATCTCGCCTCCTGGGCCGCCGAGTTGGACGGCCTGCCCGAGGGTGAGTACCTGTCCGCGGGCGAACCGGGCCCTGCCTGGCAGGAACCCACGCTCATCACCTTCGACGCGGCCCTGGTGGCCGACCTCTCCCACCTCGCGGCGCGGCGCGGCCTGACCCGCAACACGCTGGTGCAGGGCGCCTGGTCGGTGCTGCTCGCCCGGCGCTCGGGCCGGGCGGACGTCTGCTTCGGCGCGATGGTCGCCTGCCGCCCGCCGGAGCTGGAGGGCGTCGAGGAGATCGTCGGACTGCTCGCCAACACCGTGCCGGTACGCGCACGCCTGGCCGGCACCCTCGCCGACACGCTCGCCGACCTGCAGGCCCGGCAGCGGGCCCTGGTGGAACACCACCACGTGGCCCTCCCCGACCTGGAGCGGCTGACCGGGCGGCGCAGGCTGTTCGACAGCCTGGTGGTGTTCGAGAACTATCCGGTCGACCCGGACCGCCTGCGCGAACCCGCCCCCGGGCTCACGGTCGTCGGCACCCGTTTCCGCGAGTCGACGCACCACCCGGTGACCCTCACGGTCATGCCGGAGGGCGATGGCTGGACGGGTGTGCTCGCCCACCGGGCCGGGGTGGACGTCGACGGCCTCGCCGACGAACTGCTCGACCTGCTCCGCACCTTGGGCGACCACCTCGACCGCGATGTCCACAACCTCCTGGAGGGCCGATGACCGGCGATGTCGCGCCACCGGCCGAGCGGGTGGACGGACAGCTCCTGCGGATCGCGTTCATCCTGGTGCTCGGCACGTTCATGGCCACGCTCGACGCCACGATCGTCAGCGTCGGGATCGACCGCCTCACCGAGGAGTTCGACGCCTCCGTCGCCGACATCCAGTGGGTGAGCACCGCCTACCTGCTGGCCGTCGTCGCCGCCGTGCCCGCGTCCGGCTGGCTGGCCGACCGCTTCGGCGGCCGGCGGACCTGGCTCGCCGCGGTGGGCGTGTTCCTGCTCGGCTCGGTGCTGTGCGCGCTGGCCTGGTCGGCGACCAGCCTGATCGTGTTCCGGGTGATCCAGGGCCTCGGTGGCGGACTGCTGCCCGCCACCGGGCAGGCACTGCTCGCCCGGATCGCGGGCCGCAACCGCACCGGCCGCGTGATCAGCGTCGTCGCGGTCGTCCCGCTGCTCTCGCCGGTGTTCGGGCCGCTGGTCGGCGGGTCCATCCTCAGCGTGGCGTCCTGGCCGTGGCTGTTCCTGGTCAACCTGCCCATCGGCGCGGTCGCCGTCCTGCTGGCCCGTCGCCACGTGCCCGTGGTGCCCGCCTCGCCGCGGCGGACCGCGTTCGACCTGCGCGGCGCGGCGCTGCTCTCGCCGGGCCTCGCCGTGCTGGTGTACGGGCTGACCGAGGTCGCCCACGGGCGCACGCTCCCCGCCACGATCGGGGTGGTGGCGGGCCTCGCGATGCTGGCCGGCTTCACCGTGCACGGGCTGCGGACCAGCGGCACACCGCTGGTGGACCCGCGGCTGTTCACGCGGCCGCCGTTCGGTGCCGCCGCCCTCGCGCTGCTCGTCCTCGGCGCGTCGGTGTTCGGCACGACGTTCCTGCTGCCGCTGTACTTCCAGACGGGACGCGGTCTCTCGGCCTGGGAGGCCGGACTCCTCCTCGCCCCGCAGGGCCTCGGCGCGGCGGCCGGTTCGGTCCTCGTCAACCGCACCATCGACAAGGTCGCCCCACGCACCCTGGTGGTCGCCGGCATCGTGCTGATCGTCGCGGGCACGGTGCCGTTCACCCAGCTCGGCCACGAGCCGCCGGACGCCGTGATCATCGCGGCGCTCGCGGTACGCGGTGTCGGCATGGCGATGATCGGCGCGCCCGTGATGAACATCGTCTACAGCCGCATCGAGCCCGAACACCTCCCGCGCGCCTCGGGAGCGCTCAACCTGCTGAACACCGTGGGCGGTTCGGTGGGCACGGCGGCCCTCGCGGTCGTCCTGGAGAACCGGCTCTCCGCCGGGGGCGACGACGTCTCGTCGGCGTTCGGCGACACCTTCTGGTGGGTGCTCGGCTTCTGCCTGCTCGCCGCCGCGGGTGCGACGCGGCTGCCGCGCACCCAGCCGCGGAAACCGTAGGAGGACGAGGAAGGGGGGCCGGGCGCGTGGTGCCCGGCCCTCCTTCCTCGTCGGCTCAGACGCGGTCGGCCGCGATCAGCACGTACTGGAAGGACCCGTCCCTGTACGAGTTGATGAACGCCTCCTCGATCCCCGTGACCAGCGAGGACGTGGCCCGCAGCTCCCAGTAGGGCAGGGTGTCGGGGGTGAGGTCGATGATCGCCTGCGGCACGAGACGGTTGTCGGCCATGGCGCGCAGGTACTCACGGCGCGAGTGGATGTTGCACTCGAAGTGCGTGTTGATCTGGGAGACCCACTTCGAGGGCTGGCCGTAGCGCGGGTTCCAGCAGCCGGTGATGGTCACGTAGCGGCCGCCGACCTCCAGGACGCGGGAGTGCTCCGCGAAGAGGTCGTGCAGATCGACGTACATGCTCGACTCGTTGTTCCAGGAGGCGGCCGCCTGACCGGTCTCGAAGGGCGTGGCGAGCATGTTGCAGACCCGGGCGCGGACGTGGTCCTGGATGCGGAGTTCCTCGGCACGCCGGTTGGCGAAGTCGGCCTGCTTGGCCGAGAGCGTGACGCCCTCGACCTTGCAGCCGAAGCGCTGGTGCGCCATCACCATCGAGCCGCCGCGGCCGCAGCCCGCGTCGACCAGCGTGTCGTCGGCCCCGATGTCGCCGAGGTGCTCCAGGAGGAGGTCGGCCTGCGCCGACTCCAGCCGGTGGAGCTCGGCGACCAGCTTCTTCTCGCTCTCGCTGTCGGCGGGGTCGCCGAGCGCGCTCCGGTCGACGTCGCCGATGCCGTAGTGGTGGTGGTACAGACCGTCGACATCGCCGAGGCGCAGGTTCACGGGCCTGGCCTCCGCGTTCCAGTAGCGGGCGATGTCCCCCTGGTAGGGCGTCGCGGGGCCGGGGATGAAGATCGAGGCGCCGGAGGTGGCGGGGGCGGTGAGGTCGGTGCTGGTCACAGATGAATCCATTCTTCCTACCAGAAGTCGGGCAGGCTGTAGCGGTACGTGTTGGTCTGGTGCCAGTAGTGGTTGCCGTCCACCCAGGCGGCGACGCCCCGCAGGAAGCGCTGCACGCCGGGGAGGGGGCAGTCGGCGGCCAGGGCCGCCGCCTCGGTCTCGAAGTCGTGCATGAGGTCGTTGTGGACCTCGACCGACTTCAGATAGGCGTCCCGGTCGGAGAGCCCCTCGCGTTCCGCGATCACGACCGGCAGGTTCAGGTGGCGGCCGGGAGCGTCGAGTTCCTTCGTGTACGAGTACAGGTCGTTCACGATGGTCGTCGCGTTCCCCGCGAGCGCGATGACCTTCTGCATGGCGGGCTGCGCGTGCAGGTCCGCCGGGAGTTCGTAGCCGCCGACGGTGTCGGTGATGGTGGGGCAGGGGCGGAAGTTGTTGAACTGGCGCATCGCCAGGTACTCCCACACCTCGGGGACCCGGTCCAGCTGTGCCCAGGCGGCCTCGGCCAGATATCCCAAGTGCAGCCGGGCCATGTCGTGCCGGTACCGGTCGGTCTGCGAGGGGCTGGCCGCCTGGTTGAAGTACTCCATGGCGGAGCGGTAGGCGCGCCGGGGCGCGTCCGCGTGGAGCGACTCGGCCCACTCGGGCTGGTACTCCCGCGTGGTGTGGAGGGGGTCGAGGGCGGTGTGTGCGAGCAGCAGCCGTTCGCCGAGCCCGACGGGCGAGCCCCCGTGATCCTCGCAGTAGCAGTCGTCCACCGCGTTCTCGGCCACCATCAGGCGGGTGGCGAGCATCAGGTGGTCGACGGTGGGCGCGTCCGGGTGGCAGCCGACCATGTAGCGGCCCACGGAGAAGCCGTCGAACTCCTCCTCCCAGTCGTCGGGATACAGGGAGACCTCGTCCAGCGCCCAGGACTTGATCCGGCGGCTGACCTCCTCGACCCGTACCGGATCGGGCTCGGGCACCGGATGGTGGTACAGCCCCGGAATCGGGGTGCCTTCCGCGGCGGCTCCCGTCGGTTCCGGCAGGGTCGCGCGTTCCACCGCCGGGACGAGCCGCAGGCCGGCGGTACCGAGGCCGCTGGGCCCGCCCAGGATCCGCCCCAGGCCGGGACCCGGCGTCGGCACCGCGGACGCCGGTGCCTCGACGGCCGGTGTCTCGACGGCGGGGGCGGCGAGGGGCGGGGTGTCGAGGGACGGCGGGGCTGCGGCGGAGGGTGCGCCGGGGGGACCGCCGAGGGCGGCCCTGATGTCGCGGGCGCGGGCCGCGGCATCGGCGAGGATCTGCGCCCCGAAGGGGGCGGCGGCCTCGGGCAGGCTCGACGGTGGAGGTGTCGGCTCGGGCGCGGGCATCCATGGCTCCTAGGTGAGGTGGGCGGCCGGGTCCGCTAGTTGGCCCAGCGGCCGATCTGCACGTTCTCCAGCACGCCGACCGCGTCCGGCACGAGGATGGCGGCGGAGTAGTAGGTGCTGACGAGGTAGGAGGTGATCGCCGTCTCGTCGACGCCCATGAACCGCACCGACAGCCCCGGTTCGTACTCGTCCGGCAGGCCGGTCTGATGCAGACCGATGACGCCCTGGTTCTCCTCGCCGGTACGCATGACGAGGATCGAGCTGGTCTGCTCCTTCGTGACGGGGATCTTGTTGCAGGGCAGGATCGGGACGCCGCGCCAGGCGGGGACCTGCTGGCCACCGAGGTCGACGTGGTCCGGGTAGAGCCCTCGGGCGCTGAACTCGCGCCCGATCGCCGCGATCGTCCTGGGGTGCGCGAGGTAGAACTTCGAGCCGCGACGGCGGCAGAGCAGTTCGTCCAGGTCGTCCGGGGTGGGCGGACCCGAGTGCGGCTGGATGCGCTGCTTGAAGTCGGCGTTGTGGAGGAGGCCGAACTCCCGGTTGTTGATGAGCTCGTGCTCCTGGCGTTCGCGCAACGCCTCGATCGTGAGCCTGAGTTGCTCCTCGGTCTGGTTCATCGGCCCGTTGTAGAGGTCGGCGATCCTCGTGTGGACGCGCAGGACGGTCTGGGCGACCGACAGTTCGTACTCACGCGGCTTCAACTCGTAGTCCACGAAGGCACCGGGCAGTTCGTGCTCCCCGGTGTGGCCCGCCGACATCGCGATCGCGGCCTCGCCGCGGTGGTTCTGGGGCTGGCGGGGGAGGGACTTGAAGTTCTCCAGGTGGTCCCGGAGGTCCGGCGCCGAGGACACCACGGACTCGAAGTCGGCGCGTGACAGCGTCAGCAGGGTGCCGGAGGTCTCGGCGGTGAAGGTGGACTCCCACCGGGCGTCCTCGTCCAGGAGGGCGTACTCCCCGAACTGGTCGCCGTCGGCGAGCACGTCCAGGGTGACCTCGTCGTCGTAACTGCCGACGGTGGTCTGACCGACGCGCCCGTGGGCGATCAGGTGGAGCTGGTCCGCGGGCGCGCCGCGGGTCGCCAGGGTCTCGCCGGCCCCGAAGTCGTGCTGGGCGCACCGGTCCGCGAGGGCCTTCAGCACGTCCGCGTCGTCGAAGCCGCGCAGCAGCGCCAGTTCGCCCAACTCGCGGGGGACCACCCGCACGTTGGCGCCGTCCTGGACGAACTCCACGCTTCCGTCGCCGACCGTGTACGTCAGGCGACGGTTGACCCGGTACGCGCCGCCCTTGGTCTCCACCCAGGGAAGCATCCGCAGCAGCCAGCGAGAGGTGATCTCCTGCATCTGCGGGGCGGACTTGGTCGTGGTGGTGAGGTTTCGTGCGGCCGCCGTGCCCAGGCTGGACTGCGGCGGCTGGTCCTGCCGCGTTTCCGGGCTCGAGTCAACAGTCATCGGGTGAGCTCTCCTTGGTCGGAGCAGGTCGGAGCGGTGTCGCACGTATGCGGACACCGCAGGGCAAGAGGAGGAATAAGGGGTATATGAACGGGAATCCGGCCAGATTCAGGAGGACCCTAACGGCCGGTCCGCCCCCCGGACCAAGGAAAGCCGCCGACATTAACTCGATACGATGATCGCGGCCCCGGGATGTTTGCCCGGGTACCGCCGTAATTCGGCCAGGATCGAGGAAAAGCCCCGGTGGGGGGCCGGATTCCGGTGGCTTTCGCCGAGGCCGGCGGCCGGCTCCACGCGCTCGACCCAGCGTGACGGGCGGTGTACCGGGCGTTCGTCCCGACCCCGTGGGACGGCGCGCGAGGGCCGCCGGGGAGGGTCGGATGCAACCGGGAACGGGAAACTGCTTCCATTGACAGGCCCACGGACCATACTGGTCGAGTCCCGATCACCCACAGAACGACTCCATGGCCAACAAGAGCACCCCACCGACCACCGCCCCCGACACCGCGTGGCTGGCGCGCGGCCGCCACATCGGGCCCGAGCCCGAGCAGGACGTCCGGCGCAACCTGATCGCCCTCAAGGCGGCCGGGGTGCTCGACGACTTCCTGGACCTCGACCCCGTCGAGGCGGCGCGCTCCACCGTCCTGCATCCGCGGGACGAGGCCGCCGACCCCGGCCCGTCGGCCCGTCGCCTCTTCGAGGCCCGCTGGCACGTGGCCGACGACGTCACCGTGCGTGCCCAGCTGACCACGTACGACCCCGACACCCGCCGCAAGGAGGGCGAGGGCGTCACCTGGGTCCTCGCCGCCGAGGCGGAGCAGGCGTGGGACGCGCACTGGCCCTCGCCCGCCACCATGTTCTGGCCCGACAGTGACCGCGTTCCCTGGGACCACGACACGGTGTCGGAGCTCCGGCTGCGGGTGGCCAACCACCTGCCCAAGGACGACGACGAGCTGCGCCACCTGCTGAAGGACTGCACCCGGCAGAGCTGGTTCGTGCACGTCGTGGTGCACGAGGCCATGACGCCGGACGCGAAGGGGCAGCAGCCGGTCTCGGCGTTCCTGCCGCCGAGCCTGCGCCACCGGGTGGTCGAGCACCGGGGCACGCCCGAGCAGGCACAGATCGCCGACTTCGCGATGAAGCGGGAGCTGAGCGTGCGGATGCCGCGCGGCGGCGCCGTCGTCCTGCCCACGACGCCGCGGCTCCCGGAGTACGACGCGGACCGTTTCACGGTGCGCAGCGTCTTCCTCGACGGCTCGGAGCCCACGGAACTCCTCGACAGGATCAAGGAGTTCGCCGCGCTGCCGCGCCCGCTGCCGGCCGAGGCGGAGGCTGCCCTGACGCGGTTGCGCCAGGGCTGGCACCTGCTCACGCCGGAGGAGGAGCTGGCCCACGCCCAGGACATGGTCACCAGGTACGCCGAGGCCCTGGACGCCATGACGAACTCCCGTGACCTGTACCGGGAGGCGGCCGACGCGGCCCAGGCCGCGCTGGCCGAGGTCACCGGCGGCGACGGCGTGCCCAGGCCACCCGGGCAACCGCAGACCAAGGGGGAGACCTCGCCGATGAACACGCTCACGAAGGTGTTCGGCCGCTTCCGCGAGCCGAAGGGGTAGCGGGCGGTCCGGCGGGGACGGCGCGCAGCGGGTCGCGGACAGAACCTGACCGCGACTGCTGGAAGGGTGATCCGCGTCGCCCCCGCCGGGGCGATCCCGCGCAGCCAGGAGCCGCCCCATGACCGACGCCGCCCCGCCTCGACCGCCCCTGCGACCGCTCCTTCGGCCGACGGAACGGCCGGCCGAAGAGCGCCCGGCGGCGGTGGCCCGGTGACCGTTCTCGACGCCCGGGCCCTCGGCCGTGCGACGCTCGCCCGCCAGCTGCTCCTCGACCGCGCCGCCCTGCCGCCCCTGGACGCCGTCGCGCACCTCTGCGGTCTGCAGGCCCAGGAACCGCAGGAGCCGTTCGTCGGACTCTGGTCCCGGCTGTGCGCCTTCGAGGCGCGGACCCTCTCCGACCTGCTCGTCGAGCGGCGCGTGGTGCGCACGCACCTCATGCGGCGCACGGTCCACCTCGTCACCGCCGACGATGCCCTGGCCTGGCGGTCCCGGCACGACGCGATGCTGCGCCAGCGGGTGCTCGGGGTGTACCGCCGCGAGCTCGACGGCGTGGACCTCGCCGAGCTCGCGGCGGCGGGCCGCGCCGTGCTGGCGGACGGCGAGCCGCGGACCATGGCCGAGCTCACGCGCGCCGTCGCCGACCGCTGGCCGACGACGGCGCCGCGCGCGCTGGGGGAGATGCTGATCGCGGGCCTCGTACCGATGGTCCAGCTGCCGCCGCGCGGGCTGTGGCGCACCAAGGCGGGCGTGCGCAACCTCCCGCTCGCCGCCTGGCTGGGGCGCGAGATCGACCCGCCGTCCCAGGGTGGCTCCGACCCGGTCGGCAGGAAGCTCGTGCGCCGCTACCTGGCCGCGTACGGACCCGCGGCCACCGCCGACCTGCGCTCCTGGAGCGGGCTCGCCGGGCTGCCGGCCGCGGTCGCCGCGAGCCGCGCGGAACTGATCGCCTTCCGCGACGAGCGCGGCAGGGAGCTGCTCGACCTCCCCGACGCACCCCGTCCCGACCCGGACACCCCCGCGCCGGTCCGTTTCCTGCCCGCCTTCGACAACGCGATCCTCGGCTACGACGACCGCGGCCGGATCATCGACGACGCCCACCGGGGCCTCTCGGTCGCCGGGGAACGCGTCGTCCTGGTCGACGGCCGCGTCGCCGCGACATGGACGGTGGCCAAGGACACCGTGGTGGCGACCCCGCTGCGCCGCTTCTCCCGGGCGGAGCGCGCGGAGGTGGCGGAGGAGGGGCGGGCGATGGCCTCCTTCCTCTCGGGCGGGGCGAGCGAGCGCGCGCGGGTCGACGCGTTCTGAGGCGGCGCCGACGGCCCAGGCCAACGGCTGCGGGCCATCGGCTGCGGGCCATCGGCCGTACGCCGCCATCGCGCCGTTCCGGGTGAGGCCCGACGCGCGGGCGTGACGCTCGCGAGGCCGCCCTCTCCCGGCTCGCCAGCTGCACCTCCCGTGATCCTCAACCGACCGTGCCTCAGCGCGTATTGACGCCATGTGAGGTGTGGGTGCCTTGATGAGCCGGGCGGCCGGCCCGCAAGCTCTCGCCGGATGAGAGCGCTCTCGGCAGGAGAGTGCCCGGTACGGGAGTGGGGTGTCCCTCATGAGGCTCAGACGGTGGACCGGCGTCGTGACCGCCGCGGTGGTAGGTGTCGCGCTCGGCGCCGGCCCGGCACACGCCGACATACCCATCGGCCAGCCGATGAACGGAAAGGCCACGTACTACAACGACAAGGGGTACGGCGCCTGCGGTACGCCCATCGACGCGTCGACGCAGGACCTGGTCGCCGTCTCCGCCGCCTGGTGGACCAGCGCGAACCCGAACAACGACCCGCTGTGCAAGGGCGTCCTGGTCCAGGTGACGTACCAGGGCAGGACGATCACCGTGCCGGTGCGGGACAAGTGTCCTTCCTGTGCCTCGACGCACATCGACCTCAGCCAGACGGCGTTCGGCAGGCTCGCGCCCCTGGACGTCGGAGTGATCAACGGGATCACCTGGAAGTTCGTGCGGTAGCCGGAACGGGGCCGATGTGCCCGGTCGGCCCGCTCAGAGTGACGTCGGCACGACGAAGAGCCCCCAGGTGACGAGGGGCCCGACCAGGCTGATGCCCAGGCCCCACGCCATGAGCCGCCGGAAGACGACGTCGCGTTGCTCCTGAGGGGTGTTGGCGGTCACGAGTGCGCCACTGGTGGAGAAGGGCGAGGCATCCACGACCGACGAGGAGATGGCCAGCGCGGTGATGAGCCCGACGGCCCCCACCCGGCCGTCCAGCAGGAACGGCACCGCCAGCGGGATGAGGGCGCCGAGCATGCCCGTGGTGGAGGCGAAGGCCGAGGCGACGGCGCCGATGAGGCAGATCAGCAGGGCGCCGAGGAGCGGTGCCTGGATGGACGCGACCTGTTTGCCGAGGTGGTCGATGGTGCCCATGCGCTCCATCTGGCTGACGAAGGTGACGATCCCGCACACCAGCAGCACGGTGGACCAGGCGCACCGGTCCACCGCGCCCCTGGCCGAGGCGGGGGAGACCAGGGAGAGCACGACGGTGACGGTGAGGGCCATCAGGCCCACATCGAGGTCGAAGAAGAGCGCGCCGACGACCAGTCCGAGCAGTCCGAGCAGTCCGAGCAGTCCGAGCAGGGTCAGGGCGCGGGGGCCGTCCAGGGTGAGGGGCGCCGGGTCCGCTCCGGACGTGCCGGGTTCGACGACGGCGAGCGTGGACCGGGGTGCGGGGGCCGTCCCGGCGGTCCCGCCGTCGGCCGGCGCGTCCGGCCGCGTGTCTGCCGGCGGACTGCCCTCCGTGTCCCCCTCGTCGGCCGCGGCGCCCCGGTCGCCGGCTCCGGAGTCGTCGTACGCACCCACGCGTCGCCCCAGCAACCGCCGCCCGCCGAAGGCGAAGAAGACGATGACGCACAGGGCGGCGTTGAAGAGGAACGAGGCCGTGAACAGGAGAGCGGGGCTGCCCGGGAGGACGGATGCGCGCGGTCGCCGAGGAGATCAAGGACCTGGTCGCCGAGTACGGCGGGGTCAACTCCGGCGAGCACGGCGACGGCCTGGCCCGCAGCGAGTTCAACCGGGAGATCTTCGGCGACAAGCTGTACGAGGCGATGCGGCAGGTCAAGCAGCTCTTCGACCCGCACGGCGTGCTCAACCCCGGAAAGATCGTGGACGCGCGGCCCATGACGGAGAACCTGCGCGACGCGGCCCTCGCGCCCGCCCAGCTCCTGCGCACCCGCCTGGCCTTCGAGGTCGTGGGCGGCGGTGGCATGCGTGCCGCGGCCGACCGGTGCATGAACATCGGACTGTGCCGCAAGTCCGGCAGCGGCACGATGTGCCCCTCCTACATGGCCACGCGCAAGGAGGAGGACTCCACCCGTGGCCGGGCGGGCGCGCTCGTCAAGGCCCTGTCCGAACCTGATCCGCGCCGGGCGCTGGGCGACGAGCGCCTCCACGAGGTCCTCGACCTCTGCCTGATGTGCAAGGCGTGCAAGAGCGAGTGCCCCCTCGGCGTCGACATGGCCACCCTCAAGAGCGAGGCGCTCTCGCACCACCACGACCTGCACGGAGTGCCGCTGCGCAGCCGCCTGTTCGGCGCGATCCGCCTCCTGAACCGCCTGGGCTCGGCCACCGCACCGCTCTCGAACCTGCCGGGCCGCCTGACACCGGTGCGCCGGATGATGGACCGTCTCATCGGCATCGCACCCGAACGCCCCCTGCCCGTCTTCGTCCGTGACAACCTGCTGCGCCGCGCACGTCGCCGACGGCCCGCCCCGGGCCCGGCACCGCTCGGAACGCTCACCTACCTCGCCGACTCCTTCACCACGTTCACCGAACCGGGCATCGGCCTCGCCGCCATCGAGCTCCTTGAACAGGCGGGCTGGCGGGTGCCGGTGGAGAGTGGCGGCTGCTGCGGCGGCTCCAGCCTGTCCAAGGGCCTGGTCGACGACGCGAAGGACAAGGCCGGGCGGCTGGTCCAGCGGCTGGCACGGGACAGCGAGCCCGGCTCGCCCATCGTGGGCTGCGAACCCTCGTGCCTGATGACCCTGCGCGACGAGCACCGGGCGCTGCTGCCCGACGACGCGGCCGTCCAGGACGTCGCCGGGCGGGTGCGCCAGGTCGAGGAACTACTCGTCGAAGCCATCGACGCGGGACGCCTGCGGCTGCGCGACGACGCCTGGCCGAGGGGCCGCAAGCTCCTCTACCACGGCCACTGCCACCAGAAGGCGGAGGTGGGCACGGCCGCGACCGTGGCTTTCCTGGAGCGCATCCCCCGGGCGACGGTGCTCGAACTCGACGCCGGCTGTTGCGGCATGGCCGGGTCCTTCGGCTTCGAGTCCGAGCACTACGAGACGTCGATGACGGTGGGCGAGGACCGCCTGTTCCCGCGATCCAGGCGGAACCCGCCGGCACCGTCGTCGTCGCCACGGGAGTCTCCTGCCGTCAGCAGATCTTCCACGGGACCGAACGCACGGCCTGGCACCCGGTGGAGCTGCTGCGGGAGGCGGTAGCGCCGCCCCGGACTCCTCAGGAGACGGAGGCCCAGTTCTTCCAGTAGTCGGCCGTCCCTGCGGCGGTCCGGTCGGCGAGCGTGCCGTTGCCCTTGCCCGCGTTGAGCCACATGCGGTTCGCGGTGTCGCGCGAGAGCACGTCCTGCCTGCCGTCGCCGTTGACGTCGCCCGCGCCGATCACCTCCTTGTAGGAGGCGCCCCACTCCTTGAACACCCGGACGCGGTCCTTGAGCTTGCCGCCGCGCAGACCGTCGTAGCGCCACAGCGTGCCGGACGTGTCCAGGGCGAGCACGTCGGCGAGACCGTCGCCGCCCAGGTCACCGGCGCCGATGACCTGCTTGTAGCCGGTCCAGGCGGAGCGGATCTGCACGCGGGGCTTGAACGTGCCGTCCGCGTCGAGCGCGTACAGGTACACGTGCCCGGTGGCCTTGTCACGGGCGAGCAGGTCCGGGCGGCCGTCGCCGGTCTGGTCGCCGCCGGAGAACAGCGTGTCGTAGCGGCTCCAGTCACGTGCCAGGCGCCGGTGCGGCGAGTCGGGCAGCGGCAGCGCACCGCACGTCGGGGTGTACAGCCGCGTCTCGCCGCCCGGCAGCCGCACGATCAGGTCGTTGCAACGGTCGCCGTCGACGTCGCCGAACGGGACGACACGCGCCTTCTCGGCCCACGGCGAGGCGTAGAAGGTGGCCGTCGGGTTGGTGGCGTCGCCGGTGTACAGCTTCATCGAGTCGCTGAACGACAGGCCGACGACGTCCGCGCGGGTGTCGTCGGCGTAGTCGTGCCAACGCGGTGTGGCACGGGTCCCCGTCGTCGCCGTGTACGACGCGGGCGCGCCGCCTCCCACGGCCGACTGCGTCCAGACGGCCACCGGGCGGCCCTTGCCGTCGACGGCAGCCCGCCCCGCACTCGTGGTGTCCTTCGTCCGCGCGCTGATCGTGCGCGGCTTCGCGGGGTCGCCGCCCTTGACGGTCTGCGCGACGAAGTCCCTGCGCAGCGTGCGGCCCCGTTCGAAGCGCTGGTGCGTGTACGTGACGACGACCGCGCCGTCGGCGGTGGCCGTCGCGCTCAGCGAGTCGTCGTCCACGTTCGAGGCCAGTTCACGCGCCGCCCGCCAACCGGCGGCCCCGGCAAGGCGGGTGGCGACTCCCGGGGACTTCGGTCCCACCAGGCCGACCGCCGTGACGTCTCCGTTCGGTGCGGTCAGGAGCTCGGCGGGCGCGTCGCTGCGTGCGCCGACGCCCGTCTGCTCGGCGGGGCCCCACTGCGTCGCACCGGCCGCCTTGCGCGCGTAACCGCCGTTCGAGAGCAGGTGGAATCCGCCCTGCGGATGCGCGGCCAGAGTGACCTGCGCGGGCCGCTCGCCGAGCTGGGGCAGGTCGCGCGGCGCGCTCCAGGAGGACGTGGTACCGGCGGGCTTCTCGACGTACGTGTAGTGCCAGCGGTACGCGGTCGGGTCCGGGTCGACGCCGTCGCCCACGTAGTGGCTGTTGCCGCCCCAGATCACGCCGACGGTGCCCGCCGGGTCGACGGCGACGCGCACGTCGCGCAGCGCGTAGTCGTAGACGTGGTCGTCGCGGACGATCGGGTCGGGCAGCCGGTCGAGGACCTTGGGCTCCGACCACCGGCCGGCGGGGCCGGACCGTTCGACGACCGTCAGACGGCGCTCCCCGTCCGCCCACGCCACGGCCTGGTGGCCCTTCGCCCCGGCCGCCACCGTCGTGACCTGGGTGCCCGCGCGGACCCCGGCCGTCGCGACCGTGCCGGTCGTCACGTCCTCGGCGGCCCCGAACGCGGTCCCGTCCGGCGCCAGACGGGACATCCGCAGGGTGCCGGTCCCGCCGTCCGCCGTACCCGTCCACCACAGCAGCGCGACGGCCCCGTCGTCGGTGCGCTGGAGCCGCGCGTCCTGCGCGGGCGCGGCGGGACGCCAGGTGGTGCTGCCCGCGGGCCGCACCGAGAGCACGGTCCTGCCGTCCTGCGTGAAGAGCCCGGCGACGGTGCCGTTCGCCGCGGCCTTCAGGTCGACGACGCCGGTGACGCCCGGCAGTTCCCTGGGCGCCGTCCACGGGCCGGGCGCGGTCGGGACGGCGGTGGCCGCGGGCGCCGCCGCGGCCGGTTGTGCGAACGGCGCGGCGGCGCCGAGCGCGAGCACGGAAGCGAGCGCGCCGCCCAAGAGCGCGCGAGACTGCGAAGTCATGTGAGAGAGCCCCCCCGGGCCTGGTGCCTGTACCTGTCCCGGCGTGCCGCCAGGAAAGTAGTCGAAGCGTATATCAGCCAAGATCATGGCACTCGGGGGATACGCCCGGACCGCGCACTCGCGGGATGCATCCCACCCCACAAGGCACCCCCCGCCCGTGCCGAGGCTCAGCCCCCCCCCCGCCGCACCGGGGTGGCGGATGCGCCCGGCGCGCACCTCGCTCGGCCCGGCCGCCGCCTCCGTGGCGATGATCCTGCTCCACCGCGGGGAGGCGACCGAGGTCCTCGAACGCCTCGTGCCGGAACCGGAGACGGTGGGGAAGTGGGTGGCCCCAAGCACGCGACCGCCGGAGCCGCCGCGCTCACCGGCCTCGGTCTCGCGTCGATGGCTGACCGGGCTGACCCGGCCTACCGAGCTGACCAGGGTGTCCGGGCGGTCCGACAGACACCTCTCACGCATGCGTCACGCAGACGGCACCGTGTCCTCGAACGAGGTGCCCGCGGACCGGTAGCCGGAGACCTTCGCCGCGACCTGCGCCGGGGTCAGCACCTGGTCCTTGACGTGCAGGACGTAGTCCACCTGCTGGTCGTACGAGCGCGGCGTGGTGCTCGACTGGCCGGCCAGGTCGATCAGCCACTGATTGAAGTTGATCGACATCGGCCGCTCGGGCAGGTACGCGGCGTCGTGCGTGCCGAACGCCTGCCCGTCGACGTAGTAGCGAATCGAGTCGTTGTCGATGGTGACCACGAGGTCGTGCCAGCCCGCGTAGCTCTGCCGGCTCTCCGTGTGCTGGTTGACTGCCTGCCACGGATCGGGGTTGTAGGTCTCCCAGGACGTCGTGTACAGGATGTTGGACGGCTCGCCCCAGCCGCCGTTGGGCAGGTACTCGAAGTCGTACTCCGCGTAGTCGTCGGCCATCGGTGCCTTCAGGTCGTTGATGGTGAAGAACGTCTGCACCACGTGGTCGCCGTCGGGGCCGCCGCGCGGGGCGTCGTTGAACTTCACGCGCGCCGCGTAGGTACCGTTCCTGAACTTCGTCGACCGGGTGAGGACCTCGGTCTGCTTCGTGCTCTCGCCCGTGCCCGCCGTCGAGGTCTCCAGGTTCATCACCGTGTTGCCGCCCGACGACGCGAACGTCACGTTCTGCGGCGCCCAGGTCGCGCCGGGCACGCCGGGGCCGCCGGAGTTGGAGCGCACGTTCCAGCCGTGTGCGGCGATCTTCGGGTCGTCGTACGCGGTGTAGGTGAAGTCGTCGAAGAGTGTGGCCCCGTCGCCGGGCGGGTCGGTCGGATCGGTGGGGTCGGTCGGGTCGTTGCCCTCGGGGGCCGTGCCCCAGACCGTCGACCCGTCGAGCTGCGCGGTGACCTTCGACCAGTTCGCGTACGTGGACTGCGCGGCGCCGAAGGAGTAGTCGTCGGCCTGGTTCAGGGACTGCCAGTCGGCACGGTGGAAGCGCAGCTGCAGGTCGCCCGTGTCGGCGCCCGCGGCGAGTGTTCCGGCGCCGGAGGTGAAGCCGATCTCCAGGTAGCGGTCGGCGGTGGCGGTCGGGTGGGCGAGCGTCCCGAACGTGCCGGTGACGTTGGCGCAGCCCTTCACCGCCCAGGAGCAGGCGAAACGGTAACCGGGGTTGCCCGCGTCCGCCTTGAAGTAGTAGCGGATCCTGACGCCGCTGAGCGCGACGGCGGAGCCGCCGGTGTTCTTCACCTTCAGCCACGGCTCGGCCTGATCGCTCCCGGTGGCAGCCGCGTGGTACTGCACGCTGAGATCTCCGGTGGCCGCGCTGGCGTGGGGCGGGAGCGCGAGGAGCCCCGCGCAGCCGAGCGCGGCGGCGAGCGCGCACGTGAGGGACCGCTTCGCCGAGCTGGTGAGGTTCGTCCTTCTCATGGTTGTTCCTTTCCGGAACGGTGGGGGTGGGAGAGGTACGGGTCGAGCGGGCCGTGGCGTACGTTCAGCGCGGCGAGCCGGGCGGAGTGCGCGCTCAGCCGGCCGTGGAAGCCGGGCCAGGGTGTGGGCCCGTGCCAGGCGCGGTCGGCCAGGGCGCAGAGCCGGGGGAAGGCGAGGCGGTCGACCTGCTCGGCCGTGGAGGCGAACTCGGTCCACAACTGCGCCTGCATGCCGAGGAGATGACCGGACGTCCCGGTGTCGTCAGGAACCTCGTGACCGTGCACCGCGCGCAGGTCGACCACCGATCCGGGCTGGCCCTGCGGTTCGGAGGGGGCGTCCGACTGGGCGTAGTCGAGATAGGCGGCCCGGTGGTGGCAGCTGATGACCGCGTGACCCCGCTTGAGGGCGATCCGGGTGTGCTCGGGGTCGCGCCACGTCATGACGGTGAACTCCTGCGGCAGTCCCTCGCCGGTCTCCGCCCACGCCGTCGGGACCCGGCCGCGCCCGACGAGGTGCGCCCCGATCCGGCCGAGGAACCAGCCGCGCAGCGCGGCGGTGTCCGCAAGCCCCTCGGTGGCGGCCCGGCTGCGCGCCGCCGGGCTCGCCGCCCACTCCGTGGTGGGGCACTCGTCGCCGCCGATGTGCACGTGGGGCGAGGGGAAGACGTCGAGGACCTCGTCGAGAACCGTGCGGCAGAAGTCGAGTGCCCGGTCGTCGACGGCGAGGACGGTGTCGCACACGCCCCAGTCGGTCCAGACGCCGGGGCGTCGCCCCGGAACGTTGCCGAGCTCCGGGTGGGCGGCGAGGGCGGCGCGGGTGTGCCCCGGCATCTCTATCTCCGGCACGACCGTGATGCCGCGGACGGCGGCGTACGCGACGAGATCCGTCAACTCGGTCCGCGTGTAGGCACCTTGGTGCGGGATCCCGTCGTGGAGGTCGCTGCCCGCCGGGCCGACCATCGACTCCGCGCGCCGGCCGCCCACCTCGGTCAGGCGCGGATGGGCGGGGACGGGCATCCGCCAGCCCTGGTCGTCGGTCAGATGCAGATGCAGCACGTTCAGCTTGTGCAGGGCGAGCAGGTCGACGTAGCGGTGCAGGAGGGGTGCCGGCTGGAAGTGCCGTGCCACGTCGAGCATGAATCCGCGCCAGGCGTGCCGGGGGACGTCGGTGATCTCCACGCAGGGCAGCCGCCACGGTGTGCCGGGGCGGGGCCGGTCCGACAGGGCCTCGGGAGGCAGTAGCTGACGGATCGTCTGGACGCCCCGCAGCAGGCCGGTGCGGTGGGCGGCCCGCAGGACCAGGGCGTCCGGGCCGACGGTGAGGCCGTACCCCTCCTCACCGAGGCCGCGCAACTGGGCGTCGAGCGCGAGCACCACGGGTCCGTCGGGCGCGGGCGGGAGCGGCAGCCCGGTGGCCGGCGCCAGGAGGGTGCGCAGGAGGCCGGCGGCGGGTTCGGCTCCCGCGGGTGCGCGGACCGTGGTGTCGCCGGTCAGGGTGAAGTGGCCGGGACGCCAGGCGAGTTGGGTGGGGAGCGGGACCGGCGCGGGGCGGTGTGCGAGCACTGCGAACCTCCTCGGGGCGGACGTGACGGGGCGGACGGGGCGGACCTGTGCACGGGCCGGACCGGTGCGGGATCAGCCCTTCACGGCGCCGGCCGCGAACCCCGACGTCACCTGCCGCTGCAGCAGCAGGAAGACGGCGAGCGCGGGCAGCGCGAACAGGGTGGAGGCGGCCATCGTGGCGCCCCAGTCGGTGCCGAACGTGTTGTGGAAGGAGGACAGCCACACCGGCAGCGTCCGGTGGTCCTGCTGCTTGATGATCAGGAAGTTGGCGTACGCGAACTCGTTCCACGCCGTGATGTAGCCGAACAGCGAGGTCGCCATCAGTCCGGGCGCGAGGAGCGGGAACGCCACGTGCCGGAAGGCGCCGAGCCGGGTGCACCCGTCGACCTGCGCCGATTCCTCGAGCTCCGGCGGGATCGTCGCGATGAAGCCGCGCAGCACGACGATGGTGAACGGCAGCGTCATCATGAAGTAGACCAGCGTGAGCGTCGGCAGCCGGTCCAGCGTGTCGGTGTCCCGCGCGATGATGTACACGGGGATGATCAGCGACTCCCACGGCGCCATCTGCGCGATGAACACCATGAGCATGAACTGCCGCCGCCCCCGCCACCGCATCCGGGCCACCGCGAACGAGGCGCCCGTCGCGACGAGCAGGGCGAGCAGCACCGCGCCGAGCGTGACCAGCACGCTGTTGCGCCAGAACAGGGCGAACCCGTCGGCATCGACCGCCCGCCGGAAGTGGTCGAGGGTCCAGCTGTGCGGCAGCAGCCGCGGACTGTCGGACTGGATGTCCCGGGACGGCTTGAAGGCCGTGGTGACCATCCAGTAGACGGGGAAGAGGCACACCACCACCGTGCAGGCCGCGGCGATCCGCAGCGGCAGGCGGCGCAGTGCGCGCGGACTCGTCACAGCTCGGCCTCCTGCCGGAACATCTGCCGGAAGTAGCTGACGAGCACGCCCGACATCAGCAGCACCGTCACCATCGAGGCCGCCGAACCCAGGTCGTAACGCTGGCCGGACAGCGCCGTCTGTACCGCGTACACCGGCAGGATCGTCGTCGCGTCGCCCGGCCCGCCGCGCGTCATCACCCAGATCTGCGCGAACGCCTTGAAGGTCCAGATCACTTCGAGCGAGAGCACCAGCATGAAGATCGGCCGCACGATCGGCAGCGTGACCGACCGGAACATGCGTGAGGCGGAGGCGCCGTCGATGCGCGCGGCCTCGTACAGCTCGCCCGGGACGGTGGTGAGCGCCGAGTACAGGGTGATCGCGGCGAACGGCACCGACTGCCAGACGACGAGGAGGATCAGGATCGCGAAGGCGGCCGGGTCGTGCGCCAGCCAGGGATACCCGTCGAACGAGGAGAACCCGAGCCCGGTCAGTGCGTGGTTGACGATCCCGAACTCCGAGTGGAACAGCCACTGGAAGACCGTCGTCGCCGCGACCACCGGCATGGCCCAGGCAAGAACCAGTGAGCTGAGCACCGCTGCCCGTCCGAACCGGCCGAGCCGTTCCACCATCAGCGCCACCAGCGTGGCGAGCACCATGATCAGTGCGACGTTGACGGCCATGAAGAGGAAGGTGCGGCGCACCACCGTCCAGAAGCGGGCGTCGGACAGCAGTGTCGTGTAGTTGTCGAAACCGGTGAAGTGCGCGTCACCGAGGATGAGTTGGCGCAGACCGAAGTCCTGGAAGGAGATCAGGACCGCCCGTGCCAGCGGGTAGAGCAGCAGGTACAGCATGCCGAGCACGGCGGGCGCCACCAGCAGGTACGGCCAGATGCCGGACGTGGTGGTGCGGCGGGAGGGGCGCGGCGGGCGCCGGGGCGGCCGGGTGAGGGGGCGGGGCGTGGTCCGCTGGTCGACGACCGACACGGCACGCACTCCTTTCGGGACCGGGACGCGAGGGGTGGGGAGGGGCGGAGTCAGGGGCGGGCAGAGGGGGTGGCGGGCAGAAGGGGCGGCGCGGCTCAGGAACCGGACTTCATCGCCGACGTGATCGCGTCGGACGCCTTGCCGGCCTCCCGCGCGGGGTCCCCGCCCGCAAGGACCGCCGTCATGTAGTCCTTGACCGGGTTCTTCGCCTCGACGGCGGCCCAGCCAGGGGTGTTGGGCGTGGCGTGCCCGACGGCCGCGCCGACCGCCATCGCCGATGCCCCGGGGTCCTCGGAGACGGCCCCGGCCAGCGTCGTCTTGTTGGGCACGTAGCTCATCGCGACGGCGAGCTTCTTCTGCCAGCTGTCGCCGGTGAGCTCCTTGACGAAGGTGAACGCGGCGTCCTGATGGTGCGACACGGCGGGGATCACCAGGTCGGAGCCGCCGGTGAAGACGGCACCCGGCGTGCCGGCCGTCTTGCCGGGGATCGGGAAGAAGCCCAGCTTGCCCTTGAGAGCGGCGTTGTTCTGCACGACGACGTTGGCGTTGCCGGGTGTGGCGACGATCTGCGCCACCTGCCCCTTGGCCATCACCTCGGCCTGCGGCGGCTGCGCCTCGTCGGAGTCCTTGGGGCCCTTGCCGAGCGCCTGCAGCTTCTTGTAGAAGGCCATGGCGCGCAGCGCCTCGGGGGTGTCCAGCGCCCCCTGCCAGGTGCCGTCGGACTCGGTGGCGAGATCGCCGCCCTCGTCCCAGACGAAGCCCGCGAGGGTGTACCAGTTCTGTCCGGGCAGATAGATGCCCTGCCGGGCGCCCGTGTCGAGCTTCTTCGTCGCACTGATCCACTGGGCGCGCGTCTCGATCTTCTTCGCGTCGATGCCGGCCTTCTTGAAGAGGTCCGTGCGGTAGACGACGACGCGGTTGGCCGCGTAGTACGGGATGCCGTACTGCTTCCCTTCGTACGCGCCCGGCTCGGCGAGCCCCTTCAGCCACTTCCTTCCGCCGAGTTCGTCGACCTTGTCGCTCAGGTCCAGCAGGCCGCCGCTCTGCGCGAGCTGGGCGACCTGCGTGTTGCCGGTCTCGATCACGTCCGGGGCGTCGTTGCTGGCGATCGCGGCGGTGACCTTCTCGCCGATGCCGTCCCACTCCTGGACCTGCACCCGTACGTCGATGTCCGGGTGCGTCGCCTCGAAGCCCCTCTCGAAGTCCTTCTGGAAGGCGGCGGAGACGCTGTCACGCATCAGCCACACGTCGATGGTCGTCCGCCCGCCGTCCGAGGACACCCCGTCGCCGGAGCCGGACGAACTGCAGGCACTGAGCCCGGCGGCCGCGACGAGCGCGGACAGACCGGCGAGCAAGCGGAGCTTCACGGGTCACCTCTGGGAGTCGGACCTGACCAGTTGGACAACTGGTCAGGTGACCTCTGGTGATGGAGAAAGGTGGCATGGACCCATTGAGGCGTCAACCCCTTAGTAATCGCTGGTCAGTTGTCGATCTCCGTGGCCTTGTGGTCAACTGGTCAGGCAACTGGTCTTATGTCACAGGGGGTGGACGGTGAACGCCGACACGAACAGGGAGCCACCGGGAGCGGTGCTCAAGCGCGAACGCGTGCGCGACCACATCCTCGAACTCATCGAGTCGCAGCGCCCCGGCGACCCCATTCCCTCCGAGCGCGTCCTCTGCGCGGACCTCGGGGTGTCCCGGCCGACGCTGCGTGCCGCCGTTGACGAACTGGTCGCGGCGGGTCTTCTCGTCCGCGAGCACGGGCGCGGCATGTTCGTCGCCCCCGAGAAGATCACCCAGGAACTCGTGTCGCGCGACCAGGCGCTGACGGTCCCGCAGGCCGCCGGGGCCTGGTCCAGCAGGCTCCTGGAGTTCACCACCGTCCCGGCCGGCGCCCGCGTCGGCCGCAAGCTCCGCCTCTCGCCCGCCGCCGAGATCGTCTACGTGGCCAGGCTCCGGCTCGTCGACGGATCGCCCATGGCCATCGAGCACCTGCACATCCGCGCGGATCTGGTGCCCGGACTGAGCGCCCAGGAGCTGGAGAGCGGCGACCTCTACGCGCACCTGCGCGAACACCACGACGTGCACGTCCGCGAAGCCGTCCAGGCCATCGAGCCGACCGTGGTCACCCGCGCCGAGGCCGACCTCCTCGACGTGCCGGAGCTGTCGCCCGCGCTGCTCTTCGAGCGGCTCACCTCGGACACGTCCGGACAGCCGGTCGAGTACGTGCACTCCCTCTACCGCGGCGACCGCTACCGCATCGTCTCCCGGCTCACCCTCGGCCCCGCCCCGGTCACCGCCGAACCCCTGCCGGGACACCACCCCGGTATCCCGCCCGGCGACTTCGCACACCGCGACACCGTGGCCTCCTCCACCCGGGGAGACGTCCAGCAGGCCCCCTGACAGCGCGCAGCCGCCCGACACGCCTCGGACCCGCCGAGACACCCCCGGAGCGCCCTGCGCGGTCACGGGCCCGCCCCTGGTTACCGTTCCGCCATGGCCGACTACCGCATCGAGACCGTACGCAATGGCGAACGCGACTGGACCGCCCGCAACGACCGGGGCGCCGAGGTCCGGATCGCCGCCGCCGACAACCCCGACGCCCAGCCCTCCTTCACCCCCGTCGAGCTCCTCCTCGCCGCCCTCGGCGGCTGCGGCGGGCTCGTCGTGGACCGCACGGCCCGCACCCTCGACCACGACGGCCTGCGCATCGTCGTGGATTCGGTGTCACGGACCGAGGACGACGGCCGCGTCGGCGTCGTCCGCGTCGCCTACGAACTGGAGCTGCCCGAGGGCGACAGCGGCGCCGTCGAAGCCCTGGAACGCGCGATCCGGCTGACCCACGAGAAGTACTGCACGGTCAGCCGCACCGTCGAACACGGCGCGCTCGTCGAGGCCCTGGGACCCGACGGGAGCGTCCTCTTCGCCGGGGGATGAGGAGAGGGACGAGGAGTACGCGGTGAGGAGCGCGGGGAACCCCGCCGACGGCCCGCGAGCCGCCGGCGGGGGCCCGGTCAGGACAGTGGCTCCACCCACACATCGCGGAAGCGGACCTTGTTGCCGTGGTCCTGCAGCCGGATGGCGCCGGCCGCCGCCGTCTCCGGGTCACCCGCACCCGTCGGCCCGTCGACCGCCACGTCGTCGTGGACCTTCTTGCCGTTCCACACCACGCTCACCCGCGCGTCCGACGTCTTCTTGCCGTCCGCGCCGAAGCGGGCGGCGCGGAAGGTGATGTCGTACGTCTGCCAGGTCTCCGGAGCCGTGGACGCGTTGAGGTCGGCGGCACGCTTCTGGTAGATCGCCCCCGCCTCGTTGTCCGCGAGCTTCGCCACCCCGTACGAGTCCAGGATCTGCACCTCGTACCGTTCCTGGAGGTAGACCCCGCTGTTGCCGCGGTCCTGCCCGGTGACGTCGTCGGGCAGCTTCGGCACCCGGAACTCGACATGCAGCTTGAAATCGCCGAAGTGCGCTTTCGTGCGCAGGTCGCCGCAGCAGACCTCCATGGACTTCTCGGCGGTGTGCGGCCACTCGGCGCTGCGCCCGTCCGCGTGCTGCCAGGCGGTGGAGACGCTGCCGCCGGAGAACAGGTCGATCCGGGAGCCGGGCCTGCGCACGTCGAGCGCGTCGAGGTTCACATGACCCGTGTCGTCCGCGCCGACGGCGTACGTGATCGTGTTGTGGCCCTTGCGCAGGGCGAGCCGCTCGGTCCTGGTGGACCAGCGGTTCCACTCGCCCGTGGACGGCAGGCTCGTCTGCTTCGCCGCGCCGCCGTTCACGCTGACGCCGAGCGTCTTCGTGCCCGGCGCGGGATGCGGCCCGTTCGCGTAGCGCAGGCCCACGTCGTAGGAGCCCTCGCTGCCGGCCACGACGTCGAAGCTCGCCTTGGCGCCCTTGTCGCCGAAGCCGTCGACGAAGCCGCCGCCGGTATAGCCGGCGTGCTCGGTGTCGATGTCCGCGCCGCCCGAGAGCTTCGCCGACTCGGCGTCGTAGGAGGTGACGGGCTCCGTGGACGCCGGCTTGGTGTTCAGGGTGTACCAGGCCTCGGTGGACCACAGTTGCTCGCCCTCGGCGGAGGAGAACGGGCGGGGCGAGCGGACGTGCACCACCCGGTCCGACTTCAGGCCGGGGATGGTCAGGCGCACCGTGCGGCGGTCCTTGGAGAGCTTCGCCGCCGCGACCGGCAGCGACTCCTCGTCGATCTTCGGTCCGCCGTAGGCGGGCGTCGGCACATAGCGCCACTGCTCCACCGAGTAGGCGCCCTCGGTCAGCTTGGCCGCGGTCTCCTCGGAGAGCGGCTTGGTGTAGGTGAGGTCGAAGCCGTCGCCGGTGGCACGCATCGTCTTGACGTCGAACGCCGTCCTGCCGGTCGGCGTCAGCTTCTGCAGGCCGAAGCGGAGCTTGCCCGCCTGGCCCCAGTTGCCGTCGGCGCCGAGCCCGCCGGTGTAGAGGGCGCCGTCGGGCCCGGTGCTGATCCTCGTGATGCCCGACTCGAGCCCCTGGGTGTGCCGGAACACGGCGCCCTGGTACTCGCCGCCGACCTTCTCCAGGTCGGCGCGCTGCAGACCGCCGTAGGTCACGTCACCGAACACCATCTGCCCGGCGAACGGCCCCTCCTTCAACTGCAGCGGCGTGCTGGGCGAGTTGGCTATCTCGTTCTGCGGCAGCCACAGCGCCGGCTTGGTGACGGGCCGGTCGTCGAAGGGCCCGTCCGGGTTCATGTAGTGGTTGAAGAACCGGTCCTGCTTGACGTGCATCAGCTTGGACGCGGGCAGCCAGCCGCCCTGGTTGTCCGTGACGAACAGATCGCCGCCAGGGCCGCGCCCGATGCCGTTCGGGGTCCGCAGGCCTCCGGCGACATAACTGACTTTGCCCGTCGCCTTGTTGACCTTGATGGTCGTGCCGCGGTTCGGAGCGGGCTGCGGGTCGGTGGTCGCGCCGCCGTAGTTGATGGCGACGGAGAGGTTCAGATAGAAGTCACCCTTGTCGTAGAGCAGGCCGAAGGCGAACTCGTGGAAGTTCCCGCCGTACGGCCACTCGGCGATCTTCCGCTTCTCGTCGGCGACGTCGTCGCCGTTCGTGTCGTTCAACTCGGTCAGCTGGTGCTTCTCCGACACGTACAGCTTCCCGTCCACGTACTTGATGCCCATCGGCTCCTTGAGCCCCTCGGCGATCTTCTTGTACGTGACCTTCTCGGGCCCGGTGTCACCGGTGACGTGGTCGAGCAGGTACACCTCGCCCTTCGTCTCCGTGCTGCCGCCCCACGTCGTGATCGCCAGCCGGTCGTCGGGCAGCCAGTCCATCGCGGACACCTGCGGCTCGAAGCCCTTGGGGCGCAGGTCGGTGAGCTTGTACCCGGGGTTGACCTCGGTGAGCGGTAGTCCGTCGCCGGGTGTGTCGTGGGTGCCCTCGCACTCCTTGCGGCCGGGCGCCGTGACCCGTACGACGTCGGCGTCCGTACTGAGGACGGAGTTCGGCACGGTGGTGAACCCACTGGCCCCCGGCGGCTTCCACTGCAGCGTGACCTGCTGGTCGCCGCCCGCGTCGAAGTGGTCGATGCGCAGCGACCGGTACCCGGCGTTGAGCGTGACCTTGCCGTCCTTGGGCTCGGCGCCGTGCAGTCCGTCGTGGTCGATGACCTGCCGGTCGTCGATCAGGAGCCGTGAGCCGTCGTCGCTGATCAGCCGGAAGTCGTACGCGCCGGCCTCGGGCACGTTCAGGTTGCCGATGATCTGCGACACGAAGTTGTTGCTGAACCCGAAGCCGTCGGTGGACGTCCAGTCGGCGGCCGGGATCAGCTTGTCGACGTTGGGGGTCTGCGCGGGCTTGAGGGCGCACAGCTTGCTCAGCGGGGTCTGCACGTCGAACACCCGTAAGGTCACACCGGGTTCCTGCGGCGGCAGGTCCGCGAACGGCCGCGGATCGTCCTTCGCGGCGGCGACGGGCGCGAGCAGCCCGCCGCCGAGAACGGCGGCGAGCAACAGACCGGTGGATCTTCGGATGCTGCGGCGGGACGAGCCGGACATCGGTGTGGGGCGTGGCCTCACTCTTCCTCCTGCGTGGTTCCGTCGGGGGGTACGCAGATCTCTGTGGCAGAGCGACGCTCAGCGTAGGGACGGCGCCGAGGGACGTCCACACTTTGTCCAGAGAAAGGAAGAACTCCTGTGCGCCGTCGGCGGGTTCGCGCGCGAGCGCGGCGCCGCCGACGGCGTCCGACCACGGGAGGATGCCGCCGCGGACTACTCGGCGGGCGCCAGGTCGGTGATCTTCAGCGTCCTGAGGTCCGACTGCACCTTGATCTTCGTGACCTGGGCGCCCGCGCCGTCGCTCCACGTGAGCGTGACCAACGACGTGGCGTGCCCGGCGCCCGAGCCGGTGTAGGCGACCTTCCACTTCACCGGAACGTTCTGCGCGAACAGAATGCCGTCGGCGTGCTCCCTCGCCTCGTACGCGGCCACCTTCTTCTGCGCGCCGGTGCTCAGGTAGAAAGCGCGCAATGCCTTGGCGTTGGCGGAGGCCGCCGGGTCCTCGTTCGCCCACACGGAATCGATGTAGGCGCCGTAGAAATCGGCGACGCGGTCGGTGACATTGCGAGGGTCGCCGGACTTGCCGGCGGCAGGGGCGGCGCTGTGTGCGGCGGGCGTCGGGTGCGCAGACGTGCCGGCCAGGGCGGGCGCGACGGCGCCGACCGAGAGGGCGGCCGCGATGGCGGTGGCGGCGAACAGTGTGGTGCGCTTGCGCGAGGTACGAGCGTGCATGTGAAAGGAACCTTCCCCGTCATTCGGTTCCGCACCAGCAGTGCGGCCCATTGTCGTCGCTTAAGACAGCGCGGACGGGCGGTCAGTTCCCGAATTCCTGAGATAAATCTCGGAAGTCGGCCGAATGGGGTAATCGAAGAATGGTTGTACCGAGAAAAGGAAAATGGAGGCAAAGCGCTTGGCCAATCGGGCGAATGACGGCCCGCGGTCGGCTGTGCCGACCGGCCGTGCGCGGGCGGCACGTTACGCCTGTTCGGTGATCTCGTCCCGCGCCCGTGCGTACGCCGTCCTCGCCGCCTCGGCGGCCTTCCTCCTCGCCGTACCCAGCACCGCCTCGGCCGCCGCCCCGCCACCGCCCTCCCTCGACGCGAAGGTCAGGGACGTCTTCGCGCGAGACCTGGGCCGCAGCTGGCACCGCGGGTGTCCAGTGGCGCCCGCCGGGCTCCGACTCGTCCGGATGAACCACTGGGGGTTCGACGGCCGCGTCCACACCGGCGAGCTCGTCGTGCGCGAACGGGCCGTGCGACCCGTTCTGTACGTGTTCGGCCGGGCCTTCGCCGCCCGCTTCCCCATCCGCCGGATGACCCCGATGGCGAAGTTCGGCGGCGACGACGTGGCGGCCATGAAGGCCGACAACACCTCGGCCTTCAACTGCCGCGCCGTCACCGGGGACGCCTCGAAGCTCTCCCAGCACTCGTACGGGGACGCCGTCGACATCAACACGCTGGAGAACCCCTACGTGGACAGGAGCGGACGCGTCTACCCGGCCGCGGGAGCCGCCTACCTCGACCGGCGCCGGAACGCCAAAGGCATGATCAAGGCGGGCGACGCCGTCACCACGGCGATGCGCAAGGTGGGCTGGCAGTGGGGCGGGCGCTGGCGCTCCCCGGACTACCAGCACTTCTCGGCCAACGGACGCTGAGCCGACGTCCTCCTGCGCACAGGCTCGGCCTCGCCAGGATCGCCAGGATCACCAGGAGATCGGCAGAGCCTTCACCCCGTACACGATGCTCCCCGTGCTGAACTCCAGGTCCTCCTCCGGCACCGCGAGCCGCAGTCCGGGCAGTCGGCGCAGGAGCGTCTCCAGGATGATCTGCAGCTCGGCGCGGGCCAGCGGCTGGCCGAGGCACTGGTGGACGCCGAAGCCGAAGGCGAGGTGGCGGCGCGCGTCACGCGTGAGGTCGAGCTGCGAGGGGGCGGGCTGTCCTTCCCGGCCGAACAGCTCCTCGTCCCGGTTGGCGGTGGACAGCATGCAGATCACGCCGTCACCGGCACCGATGCGCGTTCCCGCGACCTCCACGGGCTCCTTGGCCACGCGGGCGAGGCCCAGATGAATGATCGTGAGGTACCGCAGCAGCTCCTCGACGGCCGCGGGGATCAGCTCGGGGCACTCACGCAGCAGCGCGGCCTGCCGAGGGTCCCTGAGCAGCGCCAGCGTGCAGACGGCGCTCATGTTGGCCGTGCTCTCGTGGCCGGTGACCAGGAGCAGGAAACCCAGGGAGGCGGTCTCCTGCGGGGTGAGGTCGTCGCGGGCCACGAGCCGGCTGAGGATGTCGTCACCGGGCTGCCGCTGCTTGTCGGCGGCGAGCCGGGCCAGGTACGACATCAGCTCGTGGTGGGCGCGGGTGGCCTCTTCGTGGCCGGTGCTGTTGTCGAGCAGGGTCCGGCTCAGTGACTGGAAGAGGTCGTGGTCCTCGTAGGGGACACCGAGCATCAGGCAGATGACGAGGGAGGGCACGGGCAGCGCGAAGTCGGCGACCAGGTCGGCGGGCGCGCCCTGCGCGACCATGCGGTCGACGGCCTCGTCGACGATCCGCTGGATGCCGGGCCGCAGCGCGTCGACGCGTTTCACCAGGAAGTCCTTGGTGACCATGCGCCGCAGCCTGGCGTGCTCCGGGTCGTCCATGCGGATGAAGCTCGGCTTGGCGGTGGCCAGTTCGCGCTGGCCGGGGGAGAGGAAGGGGAAGCCGGGGGTGCGGGCGTCCGCGCTGAAGCGTGCGTCGGCCAGGACGGCCCGCACCTCCTGGTACCCGGTGATGAGCCAGCACGGTGAGCCGTCCGGCAGCACGGTGCGGGTGACCGGCCGCTCGGCCGCCGCGTCCAGGTAGGCGGGCGGCGGGTCATAGGGGCAACTGCCGTACGCCGCCGGGAGCGTGAGCGTGGGCGCCGTGGAGGTGAGTGACATGGGGGAGGAGGGCTTTCCTTCGGCGGGGCGGAGCGGGGCGGGGCAGACGTGAGAAGGGGGACAGGGCTTACGGCTCGGGGGTTACGGTGATCGCCCCGCCGGGGCAGAGCGCGGCGGCCAGCCGGACGCTCCGCCGCGCCTGCGCCGCGACCGTCCCGTGTCCGGTCCGGAGCAGGACGAGGCCGTCGTCGTCGTTCTGCTCGAAGACGTCGGGGGCGGTGGTGACGCACTGGCCCGAACTGCAGCACAGCTCGCGGTCGACGCGTACGCGGAAGGCCCGGTCCGGCGCGTCGTCCGGGCGGGACGGGCATGGCGGGGGTGGCCGCACGGCGTCGGGGCCGACGGCGCCCACGGGGCCGTCGGGCGGCGTGCGCAAGGTGCGCAGCGTCATGCACATCATGGCCGACTGCCCGGCCAGGACCAGGAGTTCGACCAGCTGATCCTGGCGCAGCCGCCGCGCGAGACGCTCCCACACCCCGTCCGGCACGTCCGCATGATCGGCCAGCGCGTCGACGGTCCGCAGGAGCGCCAGGTCGTCGGGGTCCCAGTCGTGTGCGTCCAGGGGTGCGATGGTGGCGGCGGTCTCGTCGGGGCTCAGCCCGGCGGGTCGCGCCTGGGACGCGTGGCGGTCGTGGACGAACGCGGAGTCGAGCCGGTGGGCGGTGCGCAGGATGATCAGTTCGCGGTCGCGCGGGGCCAGGGTGCCGTCGTGGGTGAGCACCCGGGCCAGCGTCAACCAGGCCTCGGCCAGCGGCAGATGATGGGCCAGGGTGCCGAACAGATTGACCCGGCCGGGCCCGTCCTTGCGGGACGCGTCCAGCACCGCGTGCAGAGCCTCGGGCCACTGTTCGCGGGGGACGGGGGCGATCCGGGGCCCGGCGCCGGAAGGGAGCTCGGACGGGCCGGCGACGTGGGCCCGGGAGGGGGAGGGGAGGGGCATCGTGGAGCTCCGGTCGAAGGGCGGCGGGCGGCGGGTGACGGGTGACGGATGACGGGGCGGGAACGTGGCGGAGACAGGCAGGAGTGCGAGGGCAGGACCTGGATCACCATTCGCACAGGACCACGCCGCTGCTGGCTCCGCTGGCGAACCCGAACAGCCCTACCAGGTCGCCGCGTTGCAGCCGTCCCGTCCTGAGGGCGGTGGCCAGCTGCAGGGGGATGGTGTTGGTGGCGACGTTGCCGTGGGAGGGGAAGGTGGCCAGGACCTGAGCGGGATCCACGCCGACCCAGTCGCAGGCGACCTTGGTGAAGGCCACCGACGGCTGGTGGATGCAGACGAGGTCGAGGTCGCCCGCCTTCACTCCGAAGTCGTGCAGGGCGCCGCGTACCTTCTCCGGCATCCCTTCGAAGGAGGCCACCAACTCGGCCGAGTCGATGCGGAGATGACCGAGGGTGCGGTGCTGGGCGTAGGGGTTGGGTAGCGTCGCGGCGGGCCAGCCCCAGGAGTTGGCGAAGAACCGGCTGCCGAGGATGCCGGGCCGTTCGGCGGCCTCGACCAGGACGGCGCTGCCCATGTCGCCCGTGCTCAGGCTCGGCAGCGCGTGCAGGACGTCGGAGGCGTCGTCCACGGACCAGCGGCTCTCCCGGGTGCTGACCTCGCCGGTGGTGACGAGGACGCGGCGGTACTGGCCCGACTTGATGAACGAGTCGGCGACCTCCAGGGCGTTGAGCACGCCGTTGCAGGCGTTCTTGAGGTCGAAGACGGGGCAGCCGAGGCCCAGCCGGGCGGCGACGACATGGGCCGTGGCCGGTTCCTCCATGTCGGCGAGGATGCCGGCGAACAGCAGCAGGTCGATGTCGCCGGGCTCGGTGCCGTGCTCGGCGAACAGGGTGCGGGCGGCCCGGGCGGCGAGATCGGACGGCTGCTCGTCGGCGGGGGCGACGGTGCGTTCCCGGAGCCCGTACATGTGCCGCAGGACACCGGGGGACAGGGGAATGCCGGGGTTGTGCGCACGGAAGCGGTCCTCGGCCTCGGCGACCGTCTGCCGACCGGCGGGAACGTGGACGCTCGCGTGGGCGAGCGCGCTGTGCAAGGTCACAGGGGAGGTGACTTTCTGAGGGTGGTGAGGTGCGGGGGACGCTGCGGTGGGGCGGCGGTGGTCAGGGCGCACGCAGGACGAGCACCACGTTGTGCCCGCCGAATCCGAACGAATGGCTCGCGGCTGCCCGCACCGTCTGCTGCCGCGGCCGGTCCACCACGCAGTCCAGGTCGAACGCGAGGGTGTCCGTGGTCAGGTTGGCGACGGGAGGGACGGTGGAGTGACGGATCGTCAGGGCCGTGAGGGCCGCCTCGACGGCCCCGGCCGCCCCGAGACTGTGCCCGAGGACGCCCTTGGCGGAGGTCACGGTGGGCCCGTGCGGCAGGACGCGTGTGACGAGTTCGGCCTCGGTCGCGTCGTTCAACCGTGTCGATGTCCCATGGGCGTTGACGTGGTCGATGTCCGAGAGCGTCAGCCCGGCCTCGCCGATCGCGCCGCGCAGCGCCACTTCCGCCACCGTGCCGCCGGGGGCGGGGGCCGTGGGGTGGTGCGCGTCCGAGCTGAGGCCGACGCCGGCGAGCTCGGCGTACGGTCGGCGGCCACGGGCCCGCGCGTCCTGGGGGCGTTCGAGCACGAGGATGGCCGCGCCCTCGGAGAGGACGAATCCGTCGCGGTCGGCGGCGAACGGCCTGGACGCACGCGCGGGATCGTCGGTACGCGAGGAGAGGGCGCCCATGCGATGGAAACCGGCGGTGACGGCGGGACTGATCGCGGCCTCGGTGCCGCCGGCCACCGCGATGTCGCAGGTGCCGGAGAGCAGCAGGTCACGGGCGACCGCCAGGGCATTGGCCCCCGAGGCGCAGGCGGTCTCCGTCGCCAGGGACGGCCCGCGCGCGCCCAGGTCGAGCAGGACCTCGCCCGCGGCCATGTTGGAGATCAGCATGGGGATGAGGACGGGCGACACCAGGTCGGGGCCCGCCTGCAGGCGGAGCGTCTGCTCCTCCAGGTGGGACGCGCCCGCCAGTCCCGAACCGATGACGACGGCCACCCGCGCGCCGTCCCAGGCGGCCGGGTCCAGGCCCGCGTCGGCGACCGCCTCGCGCGCCGCGAGCACGGCGAGCTGGGAGAACCGCCCCATCCGCCACGCCTTGCCGCCGCCGATCCTGCCCTGCTCCGGTGTCATCGCCGGAACGCGGCAGGAGAAGTCGACGGGGAGTTCCTTGAGCTGGGGATCGTGGGCCGCCGTGGCCGCACCGCTCAGCACGCCCGACCAGGTCGCCTCGCGGCCGACACCGGCCGGGGTGATGAGCCCCAGACCGGTGACGGCGACCGCACGGCCGCCAGCCGTCACAGCACCCCTGCCGCGGTGCGCTTGGCGGCCAGCGTGGCGGTGAGCTCGCCGACCGTGGTGCCCTTCGTCGCCTCGTGCTCGGCCACCTCGACGGCCAGCTCCTCCTGCAGCGCCAGGGCGAGTTCGGCCAGGGCGAGGGAGTCCAGGTCGAGGCTCTCCAGCGTGGCCTCGGGAAGGATGCGCTCTTGGGGGACCTCGAACTTTCCGGTCAGTACGGAGTGGACCGCGGTGTCGACTGCAGACATGGCTGTGCCCTTTCGGAGGGGGACGGAGAGCGACGGGAACGAGGGGGAGGAGGGGGAGGAGGGGGACGAGGGAAGACATGGCGGGCGGACGGTACGTACGAAAGAGCCGCCGCCCGGACGGCGGGCCGGGTCAGCCGGCCCCGTGCACCGGCGGGACCGGGGCGAGTTCGGGCCACAGCAGGGCGGTGGAGCCCCAGGTGAGCCCCGCCCCGAAGGAGGTGAGCAGGACACGCTGTCCGGCGCCGATCCGGCCGGTCGCGGCGGCGTCGGCGAGCGCCAGCGGGAGGGAGGCGGCTCCTGTGTTGCCGACGCGGTCGATGTTGGCGACCTGCCGGTCGGCGGGTACGGGGACGCGGTCGGCCACGGCGCTCAGGATGCGGGCGTTGGCCTGATGGGCGACGAACCGGTCGACGTCCTGTGCCGACCAGCCGACGTTCTTGAGCAGCGTTTGCGAGGAGTGCGTCATCCGGGTGACCGCATGGTGGAAGACGTCCCGTCCCCGCATCCGGAAGTGCAGGTCTGCCGGGGTGTAGCGGTGGGGCGCCGAACGGGCCAGCGCGCCACCGCCGGGTACCTCGATCAGGTCGTGCCGGGCGCCGTCGCTGCCCAAGTCGAAGCCGAGGACGCTGCCCGGCTCGCCGTGTTCGCCCCGGCGCAGCACCACCGCGCCCGCCCCGTCCGCGAAGACGACGCCCGCGCCTCGGTCGTCCGGGGCGATCAAAGTGGAGTACACCTCGGCGGCGACGACCAGGACCCGGTGGAGGATGCCGGCTCCGATCACCCCGGCGGCGGTGGCGAGCGCGTGGACGAAGCCGCTGCACGCGGCGGCGACGTCCCAGGCCGCGACCTGGCCGAGCCCGAGCCGGTGCGCGAGTTCCGGCGCCATGGCGGGCATCGGCCGGTCCGGGGTGGAGGTGGCCACGATGACGGCGTCGACCGGCGGAGCGGTGACGGCGCCGAGTGGGCGGGCCGGCGCGGCGGCGGCGACGGCCAGCGCGCGTGCCGCGGCTTCGAAGGCCAGGTCCCCGGTCGACACGCCGGGGCCGACCCAGTGGCGCACGCCGATGCCGGTGCGCCGGCGCACCCACGCGTCGTCGGTCTCCCAGGCGGCCGGAAGCTCGTCGTTGCGCACCGCGCGGGGCGGTACGACACCGGCGAGGCCCTCGAGTACGGCGGCCCGCTGTCCGGTCGGCACGGGTGCGCCCAACTCGCTTGCTGAGCACATGAGTTCGCGAGACACCACACCTCACCCGGGATCGCTTCCTGCTGGAACCGGCATGACCCTACGGGCGCAAAGGATCTTGGGGAGAGTCGCCTGATCTTCGAACGAAAGACCTAGGGGCCGGATCCGGCGGTGATTGCGCAGCTCACGGGGGTGTGTGCAGGAACGTTACGGCCGATGCGCCGGACGGGAGTCACGCCAAGGGGTGAAGATTTGCGACCATTGCGGTGCAGGCGTGACGGCGGGGGCCGAGGTCTCGGGGCACCTGGTCCGTGCTTGTCCCGTCCGGCCGACGGTTGCACCGATCGATTGCCGGTCGTTCCGCGTCGCCGGGTGTCCCGGTCGGTCGCCTCTTGTTCCGCTCAGTCAACGAGCGGAGTGCCCGAGGTGGCCGACGCCGCGCCCTGGGCTGTTGTTGAACGTGTTGAATTCCGCAGCGAGCCCCCCCTTGGGCCCCCGCTGCTGCGCGCCGCTCGGGCCGCCCGTGCCGCGCGGATGCGTGCGATCTGCCGGGCGGCCCGGACGGAGGCGACGGTGGCGTTCATCTCCTCGGCGGCGTCGGCCGCCGAGGACACCGCGTCGCCATGGCCCTCGGCGTGCTGCAGCCGGCCCCGGGCGGGCAGGGTGAGCAGAACGGCGCGCGACTCCCGTGCGGGGCGCTCGTGCAGCGACGCGGTGAGCACCGCATGAGCACCGCATGAGCTCGCGGGACTCATCGAGGCGGAGCAGTACGGCGGCCTGTTCGCATGGCAGGGCCGCCGCCGAGTAGACCGCGAAGGCCTCCTCGTCGCCGGAGTAATGGGGCCACGGACGGGACGCGGCCACCGGCCGGTCCAGGGCCGCACGCCGTTCCCCGTGCGCCGCGCTCACCCGGGCCGCCTGTGCGGCGACGTACGCGCGCACCGGTCCCGGCGCGTGCCGGGAGACCTCAAGGGCGCGGTTCAGGTATCCCGTCGCAAAGGCCTTCCCTCCTCCTTCAGGGCGTTCTCGCTCAACTGCCGCAGCGCGATGGCCTGGACGCTCCGGTCCGCCGCGCGGTCGGCGAGTGCTTCGGCGGCGGAGCCGGTCGGCGGCCGGGTCTCGCGCCCGGACGCCGCTCCGGCGCGGGCGCGGCCTGGCCCGCGCCGGGTCACCGGGTGTCCGTCGCCTCGTCCCACGGGCGCCAGCGGCCGCCGCCGTCGACCGTGCCGAGCTGCTGGTCGGCGAAGTGGACGCCGAAGCCGTAGACCCCCTCCCGGGAGAGGAACTCCACGAGCCGCCTGCGCGAACGTTCGGCCTCGGCCCGGTCGTGGTCGAGGACGACTTCCCAGTCGGGGTGGTGGACCTGGACGGGGGAGTGCAGGGCGTCGCCGAACGCGACGACGTGCCGGCCGTCGCCGGTGTCGAGGATCCAGGCCGTGTGCCCGGTGGTGTGCCCGGGCAGCGCCCACGCGCGGACGCCCTCGGCGATCTCGGCCCCGTCGGCCACGGAAGTGGCCCGCTCGCGCTGCCCGGCGAGACGCGGGCCGGCGGCCGGGTCCAGGCCCTCCAGTTCGCCTTCACCCACGATCCAGCGGGCGTTCGGGAACAGGCTGCGCGGATCGTCGACCGCGTCCGGGCGCGCCCAGCCGGTGTGGTCGTCGTGCAGGTGGGTGAAGGCGACCGTCTCCAGCGTGGC
The DNA here is from genome assembly GCF_055593965.1 of Streptomyces sp. NPDC040622. Taxonomy (NCBI): domain Bacteria; kingdom Bacillati; phylum Actinomycetota; class Actinomycetes; order Kitasatosporales; family Streptomycetaceae; genus Streptomyces; species Streptomyces sp. NPDC040622. The sequence goes on from NZ_JBVIXD010000001.1 coordinate 523,002, forward strand.
CGGGTCGACGCCGATGCTCGCCAGCGAGGCGGGGAGGCTCCTCACGTACGCGAAGCCGTGCTGGAAGTAATCAGGGTCGTCGCCCGAGATCCGGCCGTGGCCCGCGTCGAGCAGCAGGCGGTGTCCGCCGCGCTCGACGAGCAGCGCGCCGCATCCCATGGCCAGGTGACCTGCGTCCGTCCGGTGAGGGCGGTAAGGGCTCCAGTCCGTCTCCTCGGAAGCGGGGTAGACGCGCGTCGGGATCATGGCGACACCGGCGTCGGGCAGATAGGTCAGGGTGAGTTCCCCGAGAGTGCGGGTCCACGGGCCGGGCATGCGGCGACCGGAGTCGGCGGTGCCGTCGGTGTGGGCGGTGCCGTGGGTCCTGTGGGCGTCAGCCGTGGTCCTCTGCTCACTCGTCGCCATGGTGGGGCCTTTCTTCTGAGGGGTGGAAGGGGATCGTCGGTCGGAGGCGGCGGGAGCGGGGACGCGAGTGGGACGGGGTCGGCTCATGGCGCGATCGCCGTTTCCGCGTGCGGGTTCGCGCGCTCGGCGGTCTCGGGGCGCGCGCTCACCGACGGGTCGGCGAGCGGTTCGGAGGGGCTCGGGCGGAGGAGTTCCAGGACCCAGACCCCGACGCCGATCAGCGCGGTCACCGCACCGAGTACGGAAATCCCCGTCCAGCCCACGAGCGGGTACAGCGCCGAGGCGAGCGCGGAGGCGACGGTGCTGCCGGCGAACGAGGAGACCATCAGGGCCGTGGTCACCCGGCTGCGGGCGTGCGGGATCCGGCGGTAGAGCACGCTCTGATGGCTGATCAGCAGGGCCTGCTGGGCGAGGTTGAGGGCCATGATGCCCACGATCAGAGCGACCAGGCCGCCCGCGCCACCGGTCCCCGCGAAGGCCAGTACGCCCCAACTGGCCGTCAGCAGGACGAGACCGCCGCTCGCCACCCGACGCCCGTGCCCGCGGTCCGCGAACCGGCCTGCGACCACCGCGGCGGCGGCTCCGACCACGCCGGCCAGGCCGAACAGGCCGATGACGGCGGGGCCGTACCCGTAGGCCGGGCCCGCCAGCAGGAACGACGACGCCGTCCACAGGATGGTGAAGCAGCCCATGCCGACCGCGGCCAGGCCCATGCGCCTGCGCAGCAGCGCCTCGGTGCGTACCAGCGTCAGTACCGAACGCAGCAGATGCGGATAGGGGGTGTGGTCGGACGGCGGCACCGGGCGCAGCACCAGGCGCAGGGTGACGGCCAGCACCACCATGAGCACCGCCGCGAGGACGAACACCAGCCGCCAGTCGCCGAATTCCGCCAGGACGCCCGCGGCGGTGCGTGCCAGCATGATCCCGACGAGCAGGCCGCTCATGACCGTGCCCACCACCGCACCGCGTTCGTGGTCGGCGGCCAGCGAGGCCGCCATCGGGACCACGATCTGCGCCACCGCGGAGGTCACCCCGACCAGCGCGACCGCGGCGTACAGCGGGCCCAGTGAGGGAGCCGCCGCCGCGCCGAGCAGGGCGACGGCGCTCAGTCCGAGCAGCACGCTGACCAGACGCCGGCGTTCGAGCACGTCCCCGAGGGGCACGAGCAGCGCCAGCGAGAGCGCGTAGCCGGTCTGCGAGGCGGTGACGACCAGGCCGGCGGCCCCTTCGGACACTCCCAACGCCCGGGAGATGACCGGCAGCAGGGGCTGCGCGTAGTAGATGTTCGCGACCGCCGCGCCGCATGTCACCGCAAGCAGCAGCACCATCGCGCGGCTCAGCGGTGGGCGGGCGCCGGGGACGCCCGTTCCGAATTCTGGATCGTTCATGCCGGAATACTTGCCCGGCCCGATGCGCCGGTCAAGTTATTTCAGATCGATCGATCCATAAGTGAGGAGGGTCACTGCGGACGGCCGCGTCCGGACGTCCGGCGGCTTGGCGCTTTGTGGAGTGGTTGGTCCACAATGGGAGGCGAGGAAGCGTTCCCGGTCCTGGGACGCTCGGTGTGTGACGCAGGAGGTCCCTATGCCGCCGGCAGGCCGTCCCCGTGCCTTCGACACGGAGGCCGTACTGGACGCCGCGATGCTGCTGTTCTGGGAGCAGGGCTACGAAGCGACCTCCCTGGCACAGCTGCGAGCGGCCACCGGGCTGTCCTCCGCGAGCCTGTACGGCGCCTTCGGCTCGAAAGAGGGCCTGTTCAAGCAGGTCGTCGACCACTACATGAAGGGGCCGGGCGGCGCCGTCGTCAGCGAGGACGCCACGGCCGGCCCGCGGCAGGCCGTGGCCGGCCTGCTGCACCGCTCGATCGACATGCAGGCCGACGCGTCCCACCCCACCGGCTGTCTCGTCGCCCTGTCCGGCACGATGCGGGCGCCGGGGGAGGAGCACGCCGCGGTGCGCGCGGTCGTCGCGGCCCGGCGCGCGGCGGACCGGGCGCGCATCAGGGGCTGCGTGGAGCGGGGCGTGACCGCGGGCGAGCTCGACACGGACACCGACGTCGACGGAGTGACGGCCATGGTCCACGGCTTTCTCCTCGGCCTGTCCACGCAGCTGCGCGACGGGGTGGCCGCGGCGACCCTGCACACCGCCGCCGACGTGCTGCTGAGCAACTGGCGCCGCGCCTAGGCCGGTCGTTCGGCGGGGGTGGCGGCCCGGTCGTGGGCGGGAAGGCGGGTTCTGAAGACCCGCCCTAGCGCTTCACCCGCTCCGAGGCGGTGCGCCGACCCGCGCTCCCCGACGCGACGACCCGGCCGGTCCGCGTGCCCGAGAGCGCGGCGATCGCGACGGCCACCAGGGCGAGCGCGATGCCCGCGACGGTGGCGGCCGTGACCTGCGTGTCGCCGTGCGGGACCAGCAGGTCGAGGGCGAGGGAACCGACCAACTGGCCGGTGATCGTGCACAGTCCGAGCAGCAGGACGCCGAGCTTCTGCACCGCGGCGACCGCGATGGTGATGAAGGAGATGCCGACCACACCGCCGAGGTAGAGGTAGGGCTCGCTCGGCAGGCCGGGCGGAAGGCCCGTCGCGGCGGCATGCACCAGGAAGATCACGCTCAGGGCTCCGGTACCGGCGACGAAGTTGAAGAACGTGCCCACGTAGGCGGATCCGGACGCGTTCTTCACGTGTCCGTTGACCGCCTGCTGCCAGCTCACGCACACCCCCGCGACCAGCGGCAGGACCAGCATCGCGTACGGGAACCCGCTGCCGAGCTTGTCGGACATCGACAGGCCGACGGCCGCGAGCACGAGGACCGCGCCGACGACCCGGCGCCGCGTCGGGCGCTGCGGGCCGGCGGGGCCGAGCCCGATCCGGTCGAAGAGCAGCCCGCCGCCCACCTGGCCCGCGACGATCGCGACGGTGAACAGGGCGACCCCGAGCGCCCCGACGGTCAGCCCCTGCGCGAGCAGGAAGGCCGCGCCGCCGAGACCGCCGAGCACCTGCCACCACTTGAGCCGCCCGGCCCGCACGTCCGCGAGCACCACGCCCACCTTGCGGCGCGGCGCGCGCAGCACGAGCAGGCCGAGGGCCAGGACCACGAATCCCGAGCCGAACGAGATGACCGCGGCCGTGAAGCCGTCGCCGCCGAGTCCGGCGGCGAGCTCGCCGGTGATACGGGCCTGCAGGGAGATGAGGGTGCCGGAGAAGACGGCGAGGAGCAGCCAGGGGGCTGCGGCGGCAGGCATGGTGGACGACCTCTGGGGTGCGCGGTGACGACGGGCGAGGGCCGGAGACCGCCGGAGCGGGCAGCCGGACCTCTGCCTTTGTAACCGATCACCGCGCCGCCGGACAGGGCCGGGCCGGATGGCGAGATGCCGGACCGCGTGACGAGACGACCGGACCACTGGCCCCGTCGAAGTCGCTCCGCCGCCTGAGCGGGGGTGTCGAAGTGGCCGGGCTTCGCGAGCAGAACCGTACTGAAGCAGTAGCCCTGTTCCTCCTCCGGCTCGGAATCCGCGTCGAACGGCCGCCAGAACGCCAGCAGCAGGTCCGGGGCGACGAACGAAGCGGGGTCCTCCGGGTCGGCCTCGATCGTGACCTCCTCGCGCAGGCGCTCGACCAGCTTCCGTGCCGGGAGCGCGAAGACGTCGACGCCCCGGAACAGCACCCGGTCCGCGCCGGTCGACGGCCTGGTCAGCTCCACGGACTGGAGCGCGTCCCGCACGCAGTGAATGCTGATCATGAGCGCCGGGCCGGAACACGTGCTGCCCCGGCTCGTCGGAGTCCGGGATCGCGGCGGGATCGCGGAACGCGGCCGGCGCGGTGTCGGCCGCCTCACGGGTCATGCCGAGCCGGAGGTGGCCCACGCCTTCGGGCGGAACGAGTTCGAGATCCCTCCGGGCATGATGCCAACCGGTCATGTCGGCAGAGCGAGTGCCGGTGCCGATGCCGGTGCCGATGCCGATGCCGGTGGAGATGGGGACGGCGGGGGCCGGGTCGCCCGCGCGGGCGACCCGGCGCGGGGCGGTCAGCCCTTCAGCGGGCCGCCGTTGATCGCGACGCGCCGGCCGTAGCGCGTCTTCGGGTAGTAGTCGTACGTCGCGTGGTGCTGCACGCACCGGTTGTCCCAGAAGACCAGCGTGTTCGGGGTCCAGCGGACGCGGCAGGTCAGCAGCGGGCGCTGGGTGACGAGGGCGAAGAGCATGTCGAGCACCGCCCGGCTCTCGTCCTCCGAGAGCTGCGGGATGCGCGAGGTGTACGCCTGGTTCACGTAGAGGATCGGCCGGTCGGTCTCGGGGTGCCGGACCACGAGCGGGTGCTCGTTGACCGGGACGTCGTAGTTCGGCGGGATGGTGTAGCCGCGGAAGCTCTGCGCACCGTCGTGCACGGCGGTCAGGCCGCCGAGGAACTCGCGCCAGGTGGGGGAGAGCATCTCGTAGGCCAGGTGCATGCTGGCGAACAGCGTGTCTCCGCCGCTGCCGCCCTCGGGAGTCTCGGTGATGTAGAGCATCGAGCCGAGGGAGGGCTCGGCGTCCGCGGTGCCGTCCGCGTGCCAGGCGTTCCCCGCGACGTTCGCCGCTCCCGTGCTGGTCTTGATCTCCAGTACGTGCGGATCGCCCTCCGGGGGCGGCGGGTTGACCGGGCGCAGCTCGCCGAAGTGGCCGGCCAGGCGCTTGTGCTCCTCGACGGTGATCTCCTGGTCGCGGAAGACCAGGACGTGGTGGTCGAGGAAAGCGGTCCTGACCTCCGCCAACTGCGCGTCGGACAGCGTGCCGAGGTCCACGCCGGAGACCTCGGCGCCGATGACGGGGGTCAGGGGAGCCACGGAGATCTCCCGGTAGTCCCTCGGCGGCCTGGTCGTGAGGGCTTCGAGGGCGTCCAGCTCGTACTGTTCCACAGCGTCTCTCCTGGGGTGGTGGGGGTCGGTGTCCAGTTGGTACGGGGTACGGGGTACGGGGTACGCGGGGGCCGTGGCGCGGCTCCCATGCGTGATCGTGTGTCAGGGGCGCTCCGGTGCGGCGGCGCTCGCGATGTTGATGGCCTCCGCGACGGCGCCGGCGTGCGGCGGCCGGACGACGCCGTAGTGGTCCGTGGCCAGCACGTTCCACCGCAGCGTTTGTGGCAGGTGGCCGTGCCACCGCGCGCGCTGCTCCGCCGGGCTGCCGAGCGCGGGAAGGCCGGCGAACGGCCGCTCGGCCTGCCAGAGCCGGGTGGCGGTGGCATCGATCCGGGGCACCTGGTGGGCGGCCATGCTGCGCAGGTTGGCGCGGCAGCAGCGGGCGAGCCGGTCGGCGTACGCACGGGCCTGCCGCCCCGCGGGACCGTCCCCGGCGACGCCGAGTTCGGCGGCGAACACCGTGCTCAGCTGGGTGTCGTCGTACTCCTCGAAGACCGTGCCGCTGCCCGGCGGCGGCGGGTCGACCAGGTGCAGCGAGCGGGCCGGGTGTCCGCTCGACTCGGCCTCGGCCGCCATGTCGGCGGCGACCCAGGCCCCGAAGGACCAGCCCGCCAGGTGCCACTGCCACGCGCCCTGCGGGAAGCGGGAGCGCAGGGCCGAGGCGTACCGGCGGGCGCGTTCGCGCAGCGTCCACTCCGGCGGAGCGTCCTTTCGCAGGCCGGGATCGGCGATCAGAACGACGGTCAGGCGCGGGTCGAGGGCGGCGACCAGGGGGCGGTAGGACTGGATGTCCCCGCCGACCGGGTGCACCAGGCACACCACGTCCGTCCCGGCGCCCTCCTGCCACACCTCCAGCGTGACCTCGTCGGGGTCAGCGGGAGACACCGTCTCCTGCGTGCTCGCCTGCCCGCCCCGCGCCGCGGCCAGCAGCTCCAGGATCTCCGCGAGGCCGGCCCGGTGGCCGAAGGAGGCCAGGTCGAGCTCCACGCCGAAGTGCCGGTCGATCTTCTCGATGAGGTCCAGGAGGGTCAGCGAGTCGGCCCCCAGGTCGTAGAGCGACGCGTCGGGGGCGAGGTCCTCGACGTCCAGCGCGGCCCGCACCCACCCGGCCAGCAGCTCGCCGGGCTCCTCCGCGGTCCCCGCGACGGGTGCGGCGTCCCGGCGCGGCGCACCGGGCACCGGTCCCGCGTAGAAGGCGCGCGACCGGTCGAGGTCGGTGGTGGACACGAGGACGTGCGGCAGCCGGAGTTCGAGCGCCCGCGCGAACGTGCGCAGCCCCTCGGCCACGGTCAGGCCGACCCCGAGGTGTGCCTGGTGCCTGCTGTCGCTCACCGGGGCGCGCAGTGCCATGCCGGTCTCCCGCCACACGTCCCAGGCGATGCTGATCCGCGCGGTGCGCCCCGTCCCCGCGCCGCCGTGCTGGGCGAAGGCGTCGAGCAGGGCGTTGGCCGCCGTGTAGTCGTACTGGCCGACGCCGCCGAACTGCGCCGACATCGACGAGCAGTAGACCGCCACGTCCGGACGGAACTGTTCCACGAGGAGTTCCACGAGCAGGGCGCCGCGTGCCTTGGCGGCGTGCGCCAGGTGCGCGGAGCCCGCAGCGCGGCGGGTCAGCAGACCGCCCGCCGGGACGCCGGCGGCGTGCACCACGGAGACAAGTCCCTTCGTGCGGGCGGCGATCAGGGCCGCCACCTCCTTCGGCGGCGCGACGGCGAGATCCGCCTCGACGAGGTCGACGCGGTCCGCCCAGCGGGCCAGCGTCTCGGGCAACCGGGGCCGCCGCGACAACAGCAGCACGCGCCCCTCGGTGTGTTCGAGGAGCCAGGCCGCGAGGCCGGAGCCGATGCCGCCGGTACCGCCGAGCACCAGGTGGTCGCCGCCCGTCGGAGCGGCCTCGCCGGCCGGAGCGGCCGCACTCGGCGATACCGCCGTGCGCAGGGGAAGCATTCTCTGCTCCCACCAGTAACCCGCGCGCAGCGCCAGGTGGCGGGGCGGCGGCGCGGATGCCGGCACGGCGAGCAGCGCGGACAGGTGGGGAACCCAGGATTCGGCGTCCTCGACGTCCACCCAGTGCCCGTCCGGGGCGCCCTCCTGCGGCGCGACCTCGGTGACTCCGGCGAGCAGCGCGGCCTCGGGGCGGGTGACCTCGCCCCGTACCGGCCGGGCCCCGCACGACAGCCACCACGGTCGTACGGTCAGCTCCCGCGGCGCGTCCTGGAGGGCGCGGACCACGGCGGCGGGGGTGTCCAGACAGGCCCAGACCGCCCGGTCGAGCGCCTTGTCGCCGACCGTTCCGTCGATGCCGAGCGGCAGCGCGTGCAGCCAGTCGACCTCCGCGCAGCCCTCCTCGGCCAGTGCGCGCAGGACGCGCCGCACCTGCTCGTGGTCGGCCGGGTCGGCCTCGAACCGGTCGTGCGCCGGGCGGGTGAAGTGCTCCGCCGCCCTGATCCACACCACGCGGCGATGCCCCTCGGCGAGCACGCCCGTGGTCACACCGTCCGCCGGGCCGTCGGCGACGACGACCAGCGTCCGCGCGCACGGCGCGACAGCTCCCTTCGCGGCCCGCCGCAGCCGGACCCACTGCGGCTGATGCAGCCAGTCCGTCTCCGGCACGCGTTCGGGCACCGGCACGACGTCGGGCGCGGCCTCGGCGCCGGCCGGCTGCGGCTCCGCGGGCCGGGCGGACGCCTTGTGCGGGAGGTCGTGGTCGGCGAGGTCGAAGGCCGGGGCGGGGAAGTTCCAGGGCGGCTGCGCCGGACCCTCCGGCCAGGCGAGGGTGCGGCCCGCGAGCCAGGCCTCGGCCAGGTCCGCCGACGCACGCCCCCGGGTCTCCAGGGCGGGCCCGGGAACGGGGTCGGGCCGTGCGGCGGAAGTGGCCGCCGTGCGCAGCCAGTCGACGGCGGCCGCCGCGTCCTGACAGACGGCGGCCGCCCGCAGCGGGCCCTGCGGCCGGCCCGCCTGAAGGTGGCGCAGGGTGCGGGCGTAGTGCTGCGGATGCCGGGTCAGGTGTTCGGCGACGCGTGCGGCGTCCTCGGCGAGTTGGGCCTCGCTGATGCCCGAGAGCACGACGAGCGGCACGGTGAGCGGCGTTGTGTCGGAGCCGGGGGTCTCTTCCGGGGGAGCGGCCGCCTCCAGGACCACGTGCGCGTTGGTGCCGCCGATGCCGAAGCTGCTGACCGAGGCGACCCGGTCCCGGCCCGCCGGCCAGTCGAGCGCCCGCGTCGGTATGTAGAAGGGCGTCGGGTCGATCTCGGGGTTGAGCGCACGGAAGCCACGGGTGGGCGGAATCCGGCCGTGGTGGACCGCGAGCACGGCCCTGATGAGGCCCACGGCGCCGGCGGCCGCGCCCAGGTGGCCGATCTGGCTCTTCACCGAGCTGAGGGCGCAGTGGTCCGGCGCGTCCACCCCGAGGGCCTGGCGCAGCGCGGCTGCCTCCACCGGGTCGCCGAGCCGGGTGCCGGTGCCGTGCGCCTCGACGTACGCCACGTCGGCGCCCGTGCGGCCGCTGCGGGCCAGCGCGTCACGGATCACCTCGCGCTGACCCGCGAGGGACGGAGCGCTGTAACTGAGCTTGGCCGCGCCGTCGTTGTTCACCGCCGAGCCGCTGAGCACCGCGTACACGGTGTCGCCGTCGCGGCGCGCCCGGCCGAGCGACTTGAGCACGAGGACCCCGGCACCGCTGCCCCCGACCGTGCCGTCCGCGTCGTCGCTGAAGGGCCGGCAGCGGCCGTCGGAGGAGAAGATGTGCTGTGGGCGGTAGCGGTATCCGCCGGTCAGCTCCGGGTCGACCAGGACGCCGCCCGCGAGCATCACGTCGGCGTCGCCCTGGCGCAGCAGTGCCGCCGCCAGGTGCACGGCCACGAGCGAACTGGAGCACGCCGTCTGGCTGGTGAACGTCGGCCCGGTGAGCCCGAGATGGAAGGCGGGCTTGGTGGCGAGGAAGTCCTTCTCGTGGTGGAGGGCCAGCTGGAACTCGTCCGGCAGCGCGTCGGGATCGGCGTCGCGGAGCATCGCCCGGAAGTAGGTGTTCTCGCCCGCGCCCGCGACGAGGCCGGTCCGCAGCGCGCCGGGATCGGCGATGCCCGCGTGGGCGAGCGCCTCGACGCAGGTCATCAGCAGCTGGCGCTGCTGCGGGTCCATCAGACGGGCTTCCTGACGGCTGATGCCGAACCGTGCGGGGTCGAAGGCGAGCATCCCGTCGAGCTGGCTGCGCGCGCCGACCAGGCCGTCCGCCGCCTCGAAGTACTCGATGCCGCTCCGGCCGGAGACCATCAGGTCCCAGAAGGCCGCGAGGTCCGGTGCGCCGGGCGCGCGGACGGCCATCCCCACGACGGCGACGCGGTCGTCCGCCGCCGGGGCGGGCGAGTGCGCCGGGGCGGGGGAGTGGGCCGCGTCCGCGTCCGTCGCTGCTTGCGTGTGCCGGAGGAAGCCCGCCAGCTCCCTGGGCGTGACGTGCTCGAAGAGGTCGGCGACGGTGAAGCGGAGTCCGAGCCCCGCGGTGCAGCGCAGATGGAAACGCATCAGGCCGAGGCTGGTGGCGCCCGCCGCGAAGTAGGTCTGTTCCGGCGCGATGGGAGCGCCGGTCACCTCCTCGAAGACGGCGGCGAGTCGGGTCTCCAGCGCGGACGCCCGGGCGGACCCCCGCGCCGACGGTGGTGGCGCGCTGTCCCGGGCGGGAGTGCCTGCGAGGTCCCGGCCTTCGGCACGCAGCGCGGCGCCCCGGTCGAGCTTGCCGCTCGGGGTACGAGGCAGCCGTTCGAGCAGCCGGAAGCGTTCGACGCGGACGTGCCCGGGGAGCAGCCCGGCGAGGTGCTCCCGCAGCTCCGTGGGCGTCGGCGCGTCGCCCCGGCACTGGAGGCAGGCGACCAGTGAGGACCCGTCGACGGCGACGACGGCCCCGAGGACGGCGTCGTGCCGCAGCAGCGCGGTCTCGACCTGGCCCAGTTCGAGGCGGTGGCCGCTGAGTTTGACCTGGTCGTCCGCGCGGCCGAGGCAGTGCAGCAGACCGTCGTGGTCAAAGCGCGCCCGGTCACCGCTCCGGTAGAACAGGCCGTCGCCGGGGAGGTGGACGAACCGCTCCTGGTTCAGCGGGGTGTCCCCCAGGTAGCAGGGCTCGTGCGGCACACCCCCGATGAGGAGTTCGCCGGTGCAGCCGGGCGGCACCGGGAGATCCGCCTCGTCGACGACGCGCAGCACCGCGCCCGCCACCGGGTGCCCGATGGCCGGCCGGTCCGGCCAGTCGGCCGGATCGCCGTCCAGGCACAGGGCGCTGACGACGTGCGTCTCGGTCGGGCCGTAGTGGTTGAACAGGCGTGAGCCGGGCAGCCCGGCGAACCACCTGCGAATGGCGTCGGTGCAGACCAGTTGCTCGCCGGCGGTCACCACTTCGCGCAGCCGGGAGGGGTAGCGGTCCAGGTGCACGGCGTGTTCGGCCAGCAACTGCAGTGCCACGTACGGCAGATGCAGCCGTTCGATGCCGTCCGATTCGAGACGGTCCAGGAGTGCGGGGACGTCCCGCCGCAGGGCGGGATCGATCAGCCGCAGACAGCCGCCGGTGCACAGGGTTCCGAAGATCTCCTGGAAGGAGACGTCGAAGGAGAGCATGGCGAACTGCTGTGTCAGCACGGGCGCGCCCAGAGCGCCGGGCCCCGCCTGCCAGTGCAGCAGGTTGCACAGGGTGCGGTCGAAGACCCGTACGCCCTTGGGCCGGCCCGTCGAGCCCGAGGTGAAGAGGGTGTACAGCGGCCGGGTGCCCGCGTGGGCCGGGAGCGTCGGACCGTCGTCGGCGGCACGGCCGCCGGTACCCGTCTCGGACAGGGTGACGGGCAGGCGGCACACGTCGCCGGGGTCGACCTCGTCGAACGACGTGGCGTCGCCGGGCGGGAGCAGCACGCACAACGGGTCGGTCTGCTCCAGGACTTGCCGCAGCAGCGCGGGCGGGTAGGACGGATCGAGCGGCACCGCCGTCAGGTTCAGCCGGGCCAGCGCGAGCAGCGCCACCACGTGCTCGACGGACGGCTGGAGGAACAGCGCGACGTGGCTCTGCTCGTCGGCGTCCGGCAGCCGCAGCGTCGCGGCCAGTTCCGCCGCGAGCGCGGCGGCGTACGCGTCGAGCGCCGCGTAGGTGACGGTGCCCGTCCCGGTCCGCAGCGCCGGGGCCTGCGGGGTGCGGGCCGCCTGGCGGGCGAAGCCCTCGGTGACCGTGGTCCAGGGCAGCTCGCCGGGCGCGGCCCTGCCCGGCTCGGGGAGCGCGGTGCGGTAGGGCGCGGCGAGCTGGGCCGGGGTGGCCTCCGGGTTCCCGGCCAGCGCGGTCAGACCCTGCCGGAAGAGGTCTGCCAGGGCGGCGGCCTGATCGGCGTCGATGCGGTCGTCGGCGTACTCCCAGAGGCACTCCAGGCCCTGCGGGCGGTCGACCACCGTCAGCGTCACGGGGCACTTGGCCTGCGCGGGCACAGGCCACCGCGGTTGTGCGCTGCATCCCGGCAGGGCGAGGGAGTCGTAGTCGGTGTTCTCCAGTACGAGGAGGAAGTCGAACGGCGAGTCGTCCGCGGCATGGTGCGAGCGCGCGGCCAGCACATCGGCCAGGGCCACATCTTGACGTCGCATCACGTCGCGTACGACGGAGGCGGTCCGCGTCACCTCCTCCCGCACGCTCGCTCGCGGGTCCACGGACAGCGGCAGGAGCACGGTGTTGGCGAACATGCCGACGCTGTCCGCGAACTCCCGCACGGGCCGGTGGGCGACCGGCGCCGCGACGCGGAGCCGGGTGTGGCCGGTGACGCCGTACAGTGCCCAGGCGTAGACGCCCGCCAGCACCTCGAAGCGCGTCAGCCCGAGCTCGCCGCAGAGCCGGTCGAGGGTGGCGCGGTCGGTGGTGCCGAGCGCGTCGCACAGCAGCCGTCCCTCGGCATCGCGGCCGGGGCGGGGCGGCAGGGGCTGTGCCTCCGCGGTGCTCGCGGACTCGGCGGCGTACAGGGCCGACAGCTCGTCGCGCTGTCCCGCGTACGCGGGGCTCGCGTGCCAACGGCGCTGCCAGTCGGCGAAGTCGAGCGGCGTGGGCGTCCCGGCGGCCGGGGGCGGGGCCGGAGCCGGGGTCGGTGCCGCCTGGCCGGCGACGGCCGCGGCGTACGCGTCCGACAGGTCGCGCAGCAGCACGTTGACCGACCAGCCGTCCACGGCGACGTGGTGCAGGTGCAGCAGCAGCGTGCCGCCGTCCCGCGTCGGCAGCCAGCACGCCCGCAGCATCCTGGGCAGGGACAGGTCGAACGGCACGGCGAAGAAGGCGTCGTACGGATCGTGCCCACCGGACCCGTCCACCGGCGCGCGCACGGATCCGGGCTCGGGCTCGGGCTCGGTCCACGGGTCGTAGGGCTCCGCCACCCGCTGCCGCAGCCCGTCGGCGGCCGGCGCGAAGCCCGTCCGCAGCGCCGGGTGCCGTGCGACCAGTGCGGCGAGCGCCGACCTGAGGGCCTGCTCCGACACCGGGCCGGTCAGGGCGAAGGCGAGCCGGACGTCGTACGCCCGGGAGTCCGGGGAGCGCTGCTGCAGGAACCACAGGCGTTCCTGCTCGCCGGTCGCGGGGCCGGAAAGGGCCCCGCCGGCGACTGCTTCCGGCAGGGCGGGCGTGTCGTCGCGGCGGGCTTCGCGCACGGCCTCCGCGACCTCGGCGAGGTCGCCGTGCAGCACGCGGTGCGCGGGCACCTCGCAGCGCAGGCGGCGACGGATCCCGTAGCGCAGGCGCAGTGCCTTCAGCGAGTCGCCGCCGCACGCGATCCAGCGGTCCTCGGCCCGGAGTTCCGGTACGCCAAGGACCTCGCCCGCGAGGTCGAGGACCACCCGCAGCGCCTCGTCCACGGGCTGCGGCGCGGCGGACGCCGGGCGGCTCACGGTGTCGGGCCGCCACGGCGCGGCGTTGCTCGCGCGCAGCGCCGCCTCGTCGACCTTCCCGTTGGCGGTGCGCGGCAGCGCGGGAACGCGGTAGAGGTGGTGCGGGCGCATGTAGCCCGGCACTCCGGCCGCCAGGTGTTCCTCGAAATCCGCCCAGGGCAGGGCGGGATCTGCGACGAGGTACGCGAGGAGCTCCGCCGGGCCGCCCTGCCCGTCCCGGCGGGTGCAGACGTGCACCTGTCGCACGGCGGGGTGCTCGGCGATGTGCCGCTCCACCTCGCCGGGCTCGATGCGGAAGCCGCGGACCTTGACCTGCCGGTCGGCGCGGCCGACGTAGGTGAGGTCGCCGTCGGCAGAGCTTCGCACCAGGTCGCCGGTGCGGTAGTACGCGGTGGCCGTGCCGTCGTCGCCGGTCAGGGTCACGAAGCGGCGGGCGGTCTCCTCGGGCAGGTTGCGGTAGCCGGCCGCGAGGCCCGCGCCGGACAGGAGGAGTTCCGCGTCCTCGCCGGGCGTGGCCGGCCGGGTGGTGTCCGGCGCGACCAGGGTCATGCCGGTCCCGGGCAGCAGGCGTCCCAGGGGCACGACGGGGGCGTCGAAGTCCCGCGGGATCGGGTGGTGCAGCGCGAACGTCGTGCACTCGGTGGGGCCGTAGACGTTGTGGACCCGGGTGCGGCTGCTCGCGTTGTGGCGGTACCAGCGCCGGACGAGCGGCGCGTTGAGCTGCTCGCCGCCGACCAGCAGCTCGCCGAGGCCCGAGAAGCAGCCGGGCTCCGTGTCGACCACGGCGTTGAACAGCGCGGTGGTGACGAAGGCGGAATGGACCCGTTCCCCGCGCAGCACCGCGGCCAGCCGTTCCGGGGACTGCACGTCCTCGTCGGCGAGGATGACGCAGCATCCGCCGGTCAGCAGCGGTACCCACACCTCGAAGCTCAGCGCGTCGAAGGCGGGGTTGGACAGACACGCGAAGCGGGCGCCCTGGGAGTCCGGGAGGAACTCCGGGTCGGCCAGGCGCAGGATGCCCGCGTCGCGCACCTCCACGCCCTTGGGGCGTCCGGTGGTGCCCGAGGTGTAGAAGACGAAGGAGACCGGCGCGGGTTCGGCGGGCGGCGGCCCGTCGGCCGTGCGGACCGGTGCGGCGATCAGCGCGTCCGCCGGAAGCGGGACGACCCCCTCGGGCAGGCCGGACGGGCAGGTGCCGTCGTGCACCAGGAGCCGGGCGCCGGAGTCGTCGAGGATGTGGCCGAGGCGGTCGGCGGGGCTCAGCCGGTCGGCGGGGACGACCCGGGCACCGAGCCGGAGCACGCCCAGCATCACGCCGACCAGCCGCCACGACCGGGCGAGGCCCACGGCGACCGCGTCGCCGGGTCCGATCCCGCGTGCGCGCAGCCCGGCCGCGACGGTGGCGGCCGACGCGTCGAGCTCGGCATGGCTCAAGGTCGTGCCACCGTCGCTGACGGCAGGGGCGTGGGGGGTCCGCAGGCTCTGTTCGTGCACCGCGCGGGCCAGGCCGGCGGTACGGGATGAGGTGCTCATCAGTCCTCGGTCGTGGCGTTGGTGACAGTCGTGGTGGCCGTGATGGATACGTCGACCGTGACGGGCGGGGTGTCGTCGGGCCGGGCGAGCGGCGTGTCCGGCCGGGCGAGCCGCTCAGCGATCAGGCCGGCGATCCGGGGGATCCGCTCGCCTTCCAGGACGTCCCAGTGGCCGCCGTCGACCATCTCCACGGTGAGTCCCGCACCGGCGCGGGACTGCCAGAACTTGCGCAGGGCCTCGCCCGCCGCCACGGGGTCGCCGCCTTCGGCGACGTCCGCCTCCGCGGCCTGCACGAGGAGCAGCGGGGCGTCCGACGGCTGCGGCACGTAGTCGCGGGCGGCCGTCCGGTTGTGGTTGTAGATCCGGAAGTACCGGTCGATCTGCGCGTCGTCGATCCCGGGGTACATGCCGTTGAAGCGGACCAGCTTGTCGCGGAACTCGGCGGCGTCGACCGGCGCGAACCGCTCCCGCTCCACCGGGTCGTCGGTCCCGTGCGTGTCGAGGAGCACCACGGACACCCCGCGGTGTCCGGCCGCCGCGAGCCGCCGCCCCATCTCGTGCGCGACGAGCCCGCCGAAGGAGAGACCGCAGATCACCAGGGATTCGTCGGGCTCGGTCCGCAGCACCGTCAGGTAGTGCTCCGCCATCGCCTCCACCGAGTGCAGCGGCTGCTCGCCCGGGTCGATGCCCGGCGCCTGGATCCCCTGGACGTGGATGCCGCCGGGCAGGGCGCCGGCCAGCGGCAGGTAGCAGAAGGCGGTGCCGCCCGCCGGGTGGACGCAGACGACCCGGCGCCCGTCGGCACCGGCCCGCAGTTCGAGGAGGCCGTTGTCGGGCGCCACCGGCGCCTTGTCGCGCAGTCGCGCGGCGAGGCGTTCCACGGTGGGGTACTGCAGCACGTCGCGGGTCGGCAGCGTCCGGCCGAACTCCTCCCGGATCAGGTGTGCCACCTTGATGGCCGACAGCGAGGTGCCGCCCACCTCGAAGAAGTCGTCGGTGATGCCGATGTCACGGTGCACCAGCACCTGGCGCCATATGCGGTACAGCGCCATCTCGACCCGGTCGCGGGGCGCGAGGGTGTTCACCCGGTCGGAACGCGACGCGCGGGCGCGGTCGAGGACTTCCTCGCGGTCCAGCTTCCCGCTGCGGTTCAGCGGGAGCCGCGGGAACTCGGCGAAGAGCGTCGGGATCATGTAGTCCGGCAGCCGTTCGGCGAGGGCCGCGCGCCACTGCGCGGGTGTGGAGTCCGGTGCCTCGCCCCGGCCGATGCCCGCGACCAGGTGCAGCTCTCCTGCCTCGTCCCGGTCGGAGAGGACCGCGGCCTCCTGGACGCCGGGCAGCTCCCGCAGGGCGGCGGCGACCTCGCCGGGCTCGATGCGGAACCCGCGCAGCTTGACCTGGTCGTCGGCGCGGCCGACGAACTCGTAGTTCCCGTCGGGGAGTCGGCGGGCCAGGTCGCCCGTGCGGTATACGCGCTCACCCGGCACGAACGGGTCGGCGGGAAAGCGTTCCTCGGTCAGGTCGGGCCGGTTGAGATAGCCCCGTGTGACGCCGGCTCCGCCGATGTACACCTCGCCGACTACACCCGGCGGTACCGGTTCGCGCCGCCGGTCGAGCAGGTAGATACGGGTGTTGTCGACCGGCCGTCCGATCGGGGAGCGCCGGTCCAGGTTCCGCGGCGTGTTGTGGGTGATGCTGTAGACGGTGGTCTCGGTCGGCCCGTAGACGTAGCAGACGCGCAGCCCCGGCAGGGCCGCGCACAGTCGCCACAGTGCCTGCTCGGGCAACGGTTCGGCGCCTGTGGCCAGTTGGCGCAGTGACAGCCCCGCGAGGCGGGTGTGCGGGTCCTCGTCGATCCAGGAGATGTACGAGGCGGGCAGCCACGCGTGCGCGATCCGGTGCTCCCGCATCCAGGCGAGCAGCGCCTCGGGGTCGCCACGCGGTTCGTCGGGCACGAGGTGCAGCACGCCGCCGGTGGTCGGTGGGAGGAACAGTTCGTGCACGGACGCGTCGAAGCCGATGCTGGCCCACGCCGAGGACGCCTCACCGGGCAGGGCGCCGTAGGCGGCGAGCCAGTTCTCCAGCAGGTTGGCGATGTTGCCGTGCGTCGCGGCCACGCCCTTGGGACGTCCGGTCGAGCCCGAGGTGTAGATGACGTAGGCGAGTTGCGAGGGCGACGGTGTCTCCCCGGGCGCGTCGTCGCGGTCCGCCTCCGCCTCCACCTCGGTCAGCCCGAGCCACGGTTCCGGCGGGTCCGCGACATCGCCGAGCACCAGGGCGGGCGCGGCCTCCTCCACGATGGCCCGGAGCCGCCCGTGGGGCTGGCCGGGGTCCAGCGGCAGATAGGCGGCACCGGCCTTCAGCACGCCCCAGATCCCGACGGCCAACTCGGCCGTACGGCCGCAGTGCAGGCCGACGACCTGGCCCGGGCGCACACCCCGGGAGCGCAGGGCGTGCGCGAGCCGGTTGGCCCGCCGGTCCAGTTCGGCGTAGCTCAGCCGGGTGCCGCCGGCGACCAGTGCCGGTTCGTCGGGCCGCAGCCGCACCTGCTCGGCGAAGCGCTCCACGGGCCCGACGAAGGGCACCGAGGTGATGCGCCCCTGCCCCTCCGCCAGCAGTTCGGCGCGCTCGTCCGCGTCGAGCAGCGCGTACCCGGTGATCTCCCGCTCGGGGTGCCGGGCCAACTGCTCCAGGACGCGCGTGAGACAGCGGCCGAACCGCTCGGCTGTCTCGTGGTCGAAGAGCGCGCGGGCGTAGTCGAGGTGCCCCGCGACTCCGCCGTCCTCCTCGCACAGCGACAGCGTGAGGTCGAACTTCGCGGGGGCGTACGGGATGTCGAGGGGCTCGACCAGGGCTCCGGGGAGCGTGAGCCGACCGTGGCGGGTGGAGCCCCACGCGAGCATCGTCTGGAACAGCGGGGTGTGGGAGAGGTCGCGGCGCGGGTTCACCGCGGCCACCACCCGCTCGAAGGGCAGGTCCTGGTGGTCGAGTGCCCCGCGCAGCGCCGCGCGGACCCGGCCGAGCGCCTCGGCCCCGGTCGGGTCGCCGGACAGATCGGTGCGCAGGGCGAGGGAGTTGACGAAGAAGCCGATCAGCCGGGCGTCCTCCGGCCGGCGCCGGCCCGCCACCGGAATCCCGACAACGCTGTCAGCTTCGCCGGAGAGCAGGCCGAGGAGGATGTGCCAGCCGGTGAGGACGGCGGTGAACAGCGTGCCGCGCTCCGCACGGGCCGCCTTGCGCAGCGCGTCGGTGAGCGCGGGGGACAGCCGGACCGGGACCCGGCCGCCCGCGTGGTCCTGGATCAGTGGCCGCGGCCGGTCGGTCGGCAGCGCGAGAAGCGCCGGAGCACCCGCCAACTGCTCCCGCCAGTAAGCGGTTTGCGCGACGGCCTCCGGGCCGTCGATCCACGCGTGCTGCCGCGCCGCGTGATCGGCGAACTGTGCGGGCAGCGGCGGCAACGGGTCCGGCTCGCCGTGCAGCAGCGCGGCGTACTCGTCGCTCACCTCCGACAGCATGATCTCCATCGACCGTCCGTCGAACACGGAGTGATGGACCGTCAGGAGCAGGGCATGGCGGTCCGGCGCGAGCGTGAGGAGCTGCCCCCGGGCGAGCGGCCCGGCGCCGAGGTCGAAGGGGGTCTCGCACTCTTCGCGCTGCCGGGCGACGAGGAGTGCGGCGGTGTCAGGGCGCCCGGACAGATCCTCCGAGCGCAGCGCGAAGCCGGTCCCGGGCGGCGCGATCTCCTGCCGCGCCTCGCCCTCCACCGCGACGAAGCGGGTGCGCAGCGAGTCGTGCCGCGCGGCCACGGCGTCGAGGGCCCGCTCGAGCAGCGCCCGGTCGAGCGGGCCCTCGATGCGGTAGGCCATCTGCTCGTTGTACGCCGCGTGGGAACCCTCTGCCTGCTCCAGTGCCCACAGGCGCTGCTGGCCGAAGGAGGAGATCGGCGGAGTACCGGATTCCGATGCGAGGGAAACGATGTCGCGGGGAGTGTGTATGGCCGTCAAGGAGCGGTCCTTCTGCCGTGAGGTGAACGATCGATGCCGACGAGAGCCGGTCGCGGGGTCGTCGCCGCGGGGCGGGCGGAGCGGAAAATGCCTGGGCGGCGGAACGCGGGCGCCGGGCGGAGGCTCCGGACGCCGACGCGTCACTGGTCTCTCGTGGGGGACAGGTTCTGTTGCGCGAACGTGGGCGGCGTGGATGAATCGCGGGCCATCATCGGGCCTGGTCACAGGGTCGGGGGTCTGACCAGCCACAATCATTGGCCCGGGTTGTTCACGGTGTCAACGGTCGCCTGTGCCCCGGTTGCTGCCCGTTTGGGCAGAGCGGGCAGCAACCGGGGCATCAATGAGTGCCCTTCGGGCGCCATGGCGTCGTTCACGGTCCCGGAGAGGGCGGCAGGGCACCCTCTGCGGCGGCACCCTGTTCCTGTTCCTGCTGCTGCGCCGAAGCGGTCCGGTCACGGGCGCGTCTACTGGCTCGCGCTCGGCCTCGGGGCCCTGATCAGCGTCGGGCCGCTCATGACCGGGTTACGCGCATCGATCACGGCGAGTCCTGGAACGGACGGGCGGAGTCCTGGAACGCACGGGCGCCCGGGCTGTCGCCCATGAAGCGCTGGCCCATCGCGATCTCCTCGCCGATCACCGACCAGGCGGTCTCGTCGTCCTGGAAGGGGAGGGGGTCCACGGCGCTCACTTCCTGGCAGATGCGTTCGACCTCGCGGTCCAGACGTTCGTAACCGGCCTCCTCGTCGGCGTCGGCGCCGCCGAAGGTGAACTCCTCGAGCAGGCGCTGGAACCGGACGGTGACCTGGACCAGGGAGGAGACGTCCGTGTGGAGCGCCTGGACGGTCTCCTCGTCGGGATCGAAGGCGTACACCGTGCCGGAGGCGGGGTCGAGGGCGAGGTGGGCGTTGAGCAGCCAGCCGATGACGGGCCACGCGCCCGCGCCCGCCGGTACGTCCTCGAAGTCCTCGGGGTCGACGACGTCATGGAGGAGCGGCAGACGGACGGGGTCCTCGTCGGCCGCGTCGGTGCCACGCAGGTGGAGCGTCCCGGTGGGGACGCCGACCGACCGCAGGAGACGGGCGCCCTCGGTGTCCGCGGCCGAGGGCGGAAAAGCGGTGGCGGGCACGGTGACGAGCCGGCCCTCGCCGAAGAGGGCGGCGAGTTCGCCGCGGGTGACGTCGAATAGCACTGCCTGGACTCCGAACTCAGGGACGGCACGGGCACCGTGGGACTCTTGAGAGAGTAAGACCTGACCTGGCAGAACACACTTCTCGGTGACTGGGGAACCTGATGGGGACCAAGCAACAGCTCGCGGGCCTGCCCGAGGACGCCGATCTGCGGCGCGCGGACTCCCTCGCACGGGAGATCTTCTCCGACGTCGCCAACAAGTGGGCGCTCCTGATCATCGAGGCGCTCGGCGTACGCACCCTGCGCTTCAGTGAACTGCGGAACGAGGTCGAGGGCATCAGCCACAAGATGCTCACCCAGAACCTGCGCATGCTGGAGCGCAACGGCCTGGCCGACCGCAAGGTGCACCCCACCGTGCCGCCGAAGGTCGAGTACACCCTCACCGAACCGGGCCGGGCCCTGCGGTCGACGGTCGACGCGATCTGCGGCTGGACCCAGGAGCACCTCGGTCACATCGAGGGCGCACGCGACCGCTTCGACGCCTGAGGCGCGCGGGGCCCAACCGCGGTCGGCACTGGTGGCCGTCAGCGGTGGCCCAGTACGTTGACCACCCGTCCACCGGGATCGCGGACGAAGAACCGCCGTACGCCCCACTCCTCGTCCTGCAAGGGGTGCAGGATCTCCGCGCCGCTCTCCAGAACGACCGCGTAAGCCGCGTCCACGTCGTCCACCTCGATGCTCATGTCGGGGGTGACCGGCGCGGTCTTGTCGACGGTCATGACGCTGATCTGTGCCCCCGGGGCCGACGGCGAGGCGAGTGTCATGATCCAGCCGTGGTTCATGACCTCCTCGAAGCCCAGCAGGCCGTAGAACTCCCTGCTCTCCTGGACGGCCTCCGACTGGATGTTGGGCACGACACGGCGAACACTCATCGACGACTCCCGGTGAGAACAGAATGGTGAGAACAGAAGCGAGAACAGAAACGAGAACAGGCGTGTCTCTACGTTTCCACAGAGGCGCCGCAGCCACCCGGCCGGAGTCTCCCGTCTCGGTTACCCGAAGGTGAAGACGTACGCCTGGAGGCCGGGCGTCAGGCGGACCTCCAGACGCGACTTCCGCGCCGACTCGTCGTCGATGAGGCGGTGCATGGTGGGTGTGCCGTCAACCGTGAGCTCCTTGACCGTCCTGCCGTCCTGGAGGACGGTGACCCGCCCCCCGCCCGCCAGGACGAGGTTGACGTTCCTGGCCTGGTAGGTGAGGGCCAGACGGGCGTCGCTCCCCGCGGTGAAGAAGTCGTATCCGGCGGTCCAAGTCCCGTCCAGGGAGAGCCTGTTGACGGGGATGTCGGCGGGGAAGCGGTACGTCTTGGCCTTGTCGTCGAGGAGCGGGTCACCCACGTACCCCTCGACGAGGTGGTTGCTCAGATACGTCTCGGGCGTGCGGTCCGCGGTGAGCCGCACGTCGGCGCCGTCGGTCTTGGGCGGCAGTTTCACCGCGGGGTCGGCCTGGCGCAGCAGGGTGCGGATGAGGTCTTCGGTCTGTGCGTACCGGCCCTCGCCGAACTTGAAGTACCGGACGGTGCCGTCGGAGCCGATGAGGTATTCGGCGGGCCAGAAGCGGTTGCGGTAGTTGTTCCAGGTCGTGAGCTCGTTGTCGAGGGCGACGGGATAGGTCACGCCGAGCTTCTTGGCCTGGCTCTCGACGTTCGACGCCTTCTTCTCGAAGCCGAACTCCGGGGAGTGCACCCCGATGACGTCCAGGCCCGCCGACCGGTAGGCCCGCTCCCACGCCTTGATGTGCGGCAGGCTGCGCCGGCAGTTGACGCACGAGTACGTCCAGAAGTCGACGAGGACGACCTTGCCGCGCTCCTTCTTGAGGTCGACCGCCCGGCCGCCCGGCGTGTTCAGCCACTTGGCGATGCCCTCTATGGGCGGGGCCTGTCCGCAGGAACGCAGTTCGTTCACGCCGTCCTCGCAGCGGGAGAGCTCCTTGTTGGAGCCGTCGTGGAGACCGGAGAGCTGCCGGCGGGCGACTTCGCTGTCCTCGATCTTCCGCCGGGCGGCGGACGTGTAGTCGGGAAGGGCCCGCTGGATCGCGGCGGTGACGTCGAGCGCCAGCCCGAGAGCCAGCAGGATCATGAGGCTGCCCGCGGCGATCCGGAGCTTCCTGGCCCGCTTGCGGAAGGCGCTGATGCGCTCCGGGACGCGCCGGCCCGCGAGGGCGAACACGAGCAGCGGCAGGGCCGTGCCAACGGCGAAGGAAAGGGTCAGCGCCACGATGTCCGCGCTCAGCCGGCCCTGCGCCCCCGCCACGGTGATGGCGGCGAGCACCGGCCCCGCGCAGGGCACGTAGAGCAGCCCGAGGCCCAGCCCCAGGACGAAGGTGCTGCCTTCCTTGTTGACCTGGCGCTGCGGGATCCGGGAGAAGGGCTTCTCCAGGATCCGTTCGACGGGTGGGAAGATCAGCCCCAGCCCGATGAGGACCAGCAGAGCGAGCCCCACGTAACGCAGGATGTCCTCGGGCAGCCCGAGGGCGGTCACGAGGGCCACGCCGAGCAGCGTGAAGAAGCCGAAGCTCAGCACGAGACCGGCGACGACCGCGTACGGCCGCCGGTTGCGGGGCTGCGGGGGCCGGTCGTCGACCGGCACGGTGGAGGGCGTGGACGGCGTGGACGGCGTGGACGGAGCGGCCGGAGAGGACGGGGACGTGCCCGGACCGCCGGCCGCCGGTCCTCCGGCGAGGAAAACCACGGGCAGTACCGGCAGGATGCAGGGCGAGACGGCGGTGATCAGGCCTCCGAGCAGGCCGATCAGCATCAGGATGACCATGGGACGGCGCCTCTGCGAGCGGGCAGCCGACCCGTCCGGCTGCTCACTGGTGATTCGTTTCCGGCGCGTGCGCGGATCGGTGGCCGGGAGCGCCGTTCGTCATCGGGTCAACGGGCCGGTTGTGGTCGCGCGCCGGCTGATCAGTAGGTTGGACGGATGAGCAGTACGGGTGGACAGCGGCTGGTGGCCGGTAGGTATCTCCTGGTCGAGCCACGTGGCCGGGGCGGGATGGGGACGGTCTGGCGTGCGGACGACCAGCTCCTCGAGCGGGTCGTGGCCGTCAAGGAGATGCACGTCCAGCCGGCCGGCGAAGCGGGCGAGCAGCGCTGGGAGCGGGCCCGGCGCGAGGCGCTCGCCGTGGCCCGCGTCGCCCACCCGCACGTGATCGGCGTCTATGACCTGGTCCACGAGGACGACCGGCTGTGGATGGTCACGGAGTACGTCGACGGGCCCTCGCTCGCCGATCACCTGGCGCAGGCGGGACCGCTCGACGTCGCACGCGTGGCGGAGATCGGCGCGCAGCTGCTCGACGCCCTCGACGCGGTGCACGCGGTCGGCGCCCTGCACCGCGACGTGAAGCCCGCGAACGTGCTGGTGCGGCCGGACGGCCGGGTGGTGCTGTGCGACTTCGGGATCGCCACGCTGGCCGGGGCGGATTCGCTCACCGTGCCCGGCGGGGTCATGGGGTCGGTGGAGTACATCGCACCGGAGCGGTTGCGCGGGCAGGACGTCGGGGCGGCGAGCGACCTGTTCTCGCTGGGCTGCACGCTGGCCGCGCTGCTCTGCGGGCACTCGCCGTTCGCGCGCGACGTGCCGGCCGCCACCCTGCACGCCGTGGTGAGCGAGGAACCGGACCTCCCGGCCGCCGCGGGTCCGCTGCGTGACCTGCTGGAGGCCCTGCTGCGCAAGGACCCGGAGGCGCGGCCCCCGTCCGCGGACGCGGCGCGGATCCTGCGGTCGGTGGCCGCCGGGGAGCCGTCCGGCCGTGACGGGGGCACCCAGGTGTGGACGGCGCCGCCCCCGCCCCCGGAGCGCAGGCGGCGGCGCGGGATGCGCAGGGTGCTCGTGAGCGCGGCCGCTCTGCTCCTGGTGGGCTCGGGCGCGACGGCCGCCGCGTTGCTGTCGGGGGAGTCCTCGCAGAGCGGCGGGACGGACAAGGACAAGCCGGCGGCCGCGCCCGCGCACAAGAAGCTGCGGGTGATGACGCTGAACACCTGGGACGCCGGGGGACACGTCGAGCACGGCGCCGAGGCCTTGGCGCGGGTGATCAGGCTGTCGGGCGCGGATGTGGTGGCCTTGCAGGAGTCGTCGGGCGAGCTGACGGCGGAGATCGCCGGGCGGCTCGGCTGGAAGCACACCGGCAGCGGCACCGACGTCGACCTGCTGAGCCGCAAGCCGGTTCAGGAGCAGGACTCCTTCACCGACGACGACAGCGGCGCGCAGGCGGTCGCGGTGCGGGTGGAGGGGGTGTGGGTGTACTCGGTGCGCCTCGATCCCGAGGACTACGGCCCGTACAACGCCTGTTTCGACGAGGACAGTTACGAGGACATCTACGGGGACGAGGAGGGCCGCGCGGCGCAGGCCGAGGCCGTGGCGCGGTGGACGGGATCCTCCCCGGCGGTCGTGGCGGGGGACTTCAACGGGCCCTCCCACCTGGACTGGACCGAGGACACGAAGGACCGCCACTGCGACTCGGTGGTCGAGTGGCCGGCGACGAAGGCGTTCGCCGACAGCGGGTTCGAGGACTCCTTCCGCGAGGTGCACCCGGATCCGGCCGCGGACCGAGGCGACACGTGGTCCACCGTGCACAAGCGGAACACCGACTACGACGACTACCCCGAGCCGCAGGACCGGATCGACTTCGTCCTGCACAAGGGCGGGGCCACGAAGGCGGTGGCGTCCCGGACGATCGGCGGCGGTCAGGGCTGGCCGTCGGACCACCGCGCCGTGCTGACGACCTTCCGGCTGAGCTGAGCCGACCCGGGCCGACCCGGGCCGACCCGGGCCGACCCGGGCCGACCGGGCCAACCTGAGTCGGGCCGAGGCGAGCCGAGCGGCGCTCTGTCCCGTTTCCTCACCGTAAGGGTGTCGTGCGCGATACGGGAGATGCGCAGGAGTCGTGAAGAAACCGCACGCGATTCTCGGGATTCGGTCACGGGAGCGGAAAACTCGGAGGGCTCACTCGGCGCTCCCGAACAGGTCGGGCGCCGACCCATGCGATGGGAGACCGATCAACGATGTTCACTCTGGTACGGAGCAGAGCGCGGGCGGCAGCGCTCGCGCTCTCGGCCGTCGCGGCCCTCACCCTCGGCACGACCGCCGCGACCGGCGCGGCGGCGGCCCCCGCACCCGCTCCAAAGAAACAGGGGCCGACCTCGGTGGCATACGTCGAGGTGAACAACAACAGCATGCTGAACGTCGGCAAGTACACCCTCGCCAACGGCGGCGGCAACGCCTTCGACGTCGCCGTGATCTTCGCGGCGAACATCAACTACGACACCGGCAAGAAGGCGGCGTACCTGCACTTCAACGAGAACGTGCAGCGCGTCCTCGACAACGCCGCCACCCAGATACGGCCGTTGCAGCAGAAGGGCATCAAGGTCGTCCTCTCGGTGCTCGGCAACCACCAGGGCGCGGGCTTTGCCAACTTCCCGTCCCAGCAGGCGGCTTCGGCGTTCGCCAAGCAGATGTCGGACACCGTGACCAAGTACGGCCTGGACGGCATCGACTTCGACGACGAGTACGCCGAGTACGGCAACAACGGCACCGGCCAGCCCAACGCCAGTTCGTTCGTGCACCTGGTGTCGGCGCTGCGCGCGAACATGCCGAACAAGATCATCAGCCTCTACAACATCGGCCCGGCCGCGTCCCGTCTCTCCTACGGCGGCGTCGACGTCTCGTCCAAGTTCGACTACGCCTGGAACCCGTACTACGGCAGCTGGCAGGTCCCCGGCATCGGCCTGCCCAAGTCGAAGCTGTCGCCGGCGGCCGTCGAGATCGGCCGGACCTCGCAGAGCACGGTCGCCAGTCTCGCCCGCCGCACCGTCAGCGAGGGGTACGGCGTCTATCTGACGTACAACCTCGACGGCTCCGACCGCAGCGCGGACGTCTCCGCGTTCACCAGGGAGCTGTACGGCAGTGACGCCGTCTACAAGCCGTAGGGCGACCGCACGCCTCACCGTGCGGTCCTCCCCGGGGACTTGTCCCGTCCCGTAGAACCGTGATCCGTGCGGGCCGAGCCTGCGACAACGATGTCGGAGGCTCGGCCCGCACATCGCGGGGACGCCGTGTCACCCCGCGCTTTCCACCCTCTGGACATGGGCGTCGCCCGGTGCTGGGATGCCAACTGCCCCTGTAGCACCCGGCGTTCCCCGCGTCACAGACGTATCGCACGCCGCGAGTTTCCAACGTTGTACAGCGCTCTGCACGGCCCTCACCAGCGGACCACGGACAACGATCGGGACGGTAGCCATGACGCACCTCGGCCGACGCCACTTCCTTCTGAGCTCCGGCGCGATCACCTTCGGCGCGGCGGGCGGGACCGCCCTCACCGGCCCCGGCGCGCAGGCGGCGGCCCCGGCGCGCGGCGGCCTGTACGGACCGAACGCCGCGCCCCTGGCCCCCACCGCCTTCCAGAAGCTCCCGGTGGGCAGCGTCGTCGCGCGCGACGCTTCGCGATGCAGGCCTTCCAGCCCGGTGTCGACCAGTACCGCTGCTGCCCGCACAACTACGGCATGGGCTGGCCCTACTTCACCGAGGAGCTGTGGCTGGCCACCCCCGACCGCGGCCTGGCGGCAGCCATGTACGCACCGTGCCGGGTCACGGCGAGGGTCGGCTCCGGCACCTCCGTCACGATCACCGAGGACACCGACTACCCCTTCAAAGAGACCGTCACCCTCACCCTCGGCCTGGCCAAACCGGCGCGCTTCCCGCTCCGGCTGCGCATACCCGGCTGGTGCGACACCCCGCGGCTCTCCGTCAACGGCGCCCGGCTGCGGGCCCCGGCAGGACCGGCCTTCGCCGCGGTCGAGCGCACCTGGCGCGACGGGGACCGCGTCACCCTGCGGCTGCCGCAGCGCACCGCCGTGCGCACCTGGAAGAACGGAGCGGTCAGCGTCGACAGAGGCCCCCTCACATACTCCCTGCGCATCGGCGAGTCCTACGAGCGGTACGCGGGCACGGACGACTTCCCGCACCAGGCGGTGCGCGCGACCACCCCGTGGAACTACGCGCTCGCCCCCGACCCGCAGGGCGGCCTCTCCTTCACCGCGGAGCCAGGACCGCTGACCGGCGACCCGTTCACCCACGAGGGCGTCCCGGTACGCATCCGCGCCCGCGCCCGGCGCCTGGAGGAATGGGTCGCGGACGACGAGCACGTGGTGGCGCCCCTTCAGCGGAGCCCGGCGCGGGCCGCCGGAGCCGAGGAAGAGGTCACCCTCATCCCGATGGGCGCGGCACGCCTGCGCGTGACCGTGTTCCCCACGGCGACACCCGACGGCCGTCCCTGGACGCCCGAGCCGCCCTACCGCCGGATCGAGAACCGCCACAGCGGCAAGGTCCTCGCCGTCGACGGCATGTCCCTGGACGACGGCGGACGCGTGGTCCAGTTCGACAACTCCGGTACGGGCGACCAAGCGTGGCAGCTCATCGACCGCGGCGACGGCCACTGGACGGTACGCAACGGGCACAGCGGCAAGGTGCTCGGCATCGCGGGGGCGTCGACGGCGAACTCGGCCAGGGCCGTGCAGTTCACCGACGACGGAGCCGAGCACCTGCGCTGGGAGAAGGCCGACAAGGGGGACGGCTGGTTCCTGCTCCGCAACCGGCACAGCGGCAAGGTGCTCGGGGTGGACGGCATGTCGACGGCCAACAGCGCGCAGGTCGTGCAGTTCGACGACAACGGCACGGCGGACCACCTGTGGAGGCTGCGCTGACGCCGTGCGGGCGATCGGCGGCTGCCACGCTCCACCGGCCTGCGGCGCTCACCCCGCCTAGCCGCGCTCACCCCACCAGGTCGGGGGAGCGCAGCAGCCGCGGCGGGATGTTCCACGCGTCGACGAGGTCGCCCGCCAGCGGCCGGACCCTGCGGCACAGGTCGTTCACCTCGCGGCGGATCGCCTTGGCACGCTGGACCGTCAGCCGGCCGTGCTCCATGAACCAGGCGCGGTCCTCCTCAATGGTGGAGAGGGCGTAGAGGTCGCACAGCAGCCCCAGCGCGATCTTGTTGTCCCCCTCGGGCTCCTGGCGCACCTTGTCGACGAACGCCTCCAGCACCAGCCGCTCGACGTGCGCGTGGGCCACGGCGATCACGTGGTCCTGCACCTGCGAGAAGACGACGCCGGGGTGCGCCTTCTGGTCCATCCCCCGCTTGAGCCGGCGCGCCACACCGGCGAGCATGTGCTCCTCGCGGTAGCGGAGCATGGCGAGCTGGTACTCCGCGTCGAAGAGGCCCGCCTCCTGGTCCCACTCGTCGCCGCCGGGCAGCAGATCGCGTACGCGTTCGAGGAGCTTGTGCGCGGAGGTCTTCTCGATGACCGTCTCGACGGCGAGGTTCGTGACGTACCGGACCATGCCGAGCTGATCCATGTTCTCGAACTCGCTCGCGTAGTGCGTCAGCAGCCCCTTCGCCACCATCTGCAGCAGCACGTGGTTGTCGCCCTCGAACGTCGCGAAGACGTCGCTGTCGGCCTTCAGCGCGGCGAACCGGTTGACGGCGAGATAGCCGGCACCCCCGCACGCCTCGCGGCACTCCTGGATCGTGCGCGTCGCGTGCCAGGTGCCGAGCGCCTTGGTACCCGCGGCCCGAGCCTCCAGCTCCCGCCGCGCGTGCTCGGAGTCCTCGGTCCCCGAGAAGACCTCGTGCAGCTGCGCGCGCGTGACGTCCTGGGCGAAGTGCAACGCGTACGTGCGCGCGATGAGCGGGAGCAGGCGGCGCTGGTGCATGCCGTAGTCGAGGAGCACCTGCTCCTCGCCGTCCGATGCCGCCTCGAACTGCCGGCGCCGGTTGGCGTACTTGGTGGCGATCGTCAGGGCGACCTTGGCGGCGTTGACGGCGCCGCCCGCGACGCTGACGCGCCCCTGCACCAGCGTGCCGAGCATGGTGAAGAAGCGGCGGTCCGGATTGTCGATCGGGCTCTGGTAGACGCCCTCGGGAGTGACGGCGGCGAACCGGTCGAGCAGGGCCTCGCGGGGCACGCGCACGCCGTCGAACCAGAGCCGGCCGTTGTCCACGCCGTTGAGGCCCATCTTGCGGCCGTCGTCCTCGATCCGGACACCGGGGGCCGGCTCGCCGTCGACACGGACCGGCACGACGAACGCGTGCACCCCCTTGCCCTCTCCGCCCACCTCCAACTGGGCGAAGACGACGGCCAGTTCGGCATGCCGGGCCGCGTTGCCGATGTAGTCCTTGCGCGCCTGGTCGTCGCCGGTGGTGATGACGAACTCCTGGCTGTCGGCGTCGTACCGGGCCACGGTGCCGAGCGCCTGGACGTTGGAGCCGTGGCCGGTCTCGGTCATCGCGAAGCAGCCCATCAGCTCCCCGGTGATCATTCGCGGCAAGTAGGCCTCGTGGTGGCGTTCCGTGCCGAGCTGCAGGATCGCGCCGCCGAAGAGACCGAACTGCACGCCGACCTTCACCAGGACCGAGAGGTCACCGAAGGCGAGGGTCTCGAACGCGGCGATCGACGCGCCGATGTCGCCGCCTCCGCCGTACTTCTTGGGGAAACCCATGCCGGTCTGGCCCGTGGCCGCCATCTCGACGACGAGCTCACGCACGCGTTCGCGGAACTCGTCGAAGCCGAGCTGTTCCGCCTCGTCCAGGACGCCGGCGTACGTCGAGAGGTTGGTGCGGACCAGGCCGCGGACCTCGGCGTACTCGCCGTCGAGCAGCTCGGCGAGGGCTTGGACGTCGACGGCGGGCTGCCCGGAGCCGTCCGGGGAAGTGCTGCTTTCGGTGACCATGTCGCCCTGCTACCCCGACCACGGGGTGATCAAATCGGTCACTTGGTCCATTCGGCGGCGGGACGGCGTCGGGGGCGGCCCGTTCCGCCCTGACCGCACGGAGGGGATGGGCGGCGGGGCCCGGCCGTGGCGCATGCGGACTCTTGACGTGCGCGGTCCCAGCAACTAGCTTCCGGTAGTCGCCGATCCATGACTCCCGAAAGGAGGCGACCAGCGGATGAACACCAGCTCTGATCTCGGTCGCCTCGCCCAGCGCACGGTCTGGGTTCCGGGGCGGATCGCGCACGGCGCCTGAGCACGCCGTTCTTTCGTGCCCGTCCGTGGCACATCCGTGCCCGCCCGTCCGCGGCCACTTCCGGGTCTCCGGGTTCTCCTTCCTCACCTTGCGGTACGTCACTGCTGCGTGCCGTCCTGCGCCGTCCCACTCCCGCGGCGCGTCTGAACACAGAAAGCTGCCCGAACATTGGCGAACATGATGAATCGACCGATCGCGCACCGAATCGAAGGCCTGTCATGACGGCGGCACGGATCACGGTCAACGGGAAAGAAACTCCGATCGCACCGGCCGCGTGCCACACCACAGCGCTGGATCTCCTGCGCGAGCGGGGGCTCACCGGCACCAAGGAGGGCTGCGCGGAGGGTGAGTGCGGCGCCTGTTCGGTCCTGGTGGCCCGTCCCGGAGTGGACAAGCCGACCGACTGGGTGGCGGTCAACGCCTGCCTGGTCCCGGCCGCGGCCCTCGACGGTCAGGAGATCATCACCTCCGAAGGCCTCGCCACCGTCGACGGGCCCGGTGCGCCGCGCGCCCTGCACCCGGTGCAGGAGGAGATGGCGGTCCGCGGCGGCTCCCAATGCGGTTACTGCACACCGGGGTTCATCTGCAGCATGGCCGCGGAGTACTACCGGCCGGACCGGTGCGCCCGCGCGGCCGCGGACGATAGCGCTGACGTGGCTGACGTGGCTGAGGGCGCCGGCCCCGAGCACGGCCCGAACGGCTTCGACCTGCACGCGCTGAGCGGAAACCTCTGCCGCTGCACCGGCTACCGCCCGATCCGCGACGCCGCGTTCGCCGTCGGCATGCCCGCCGACGAGGATCCGCTCGCGCGACGCCGTGAGCGGTCCGCGCCCGCTCCGGTCGCCACCGAGTACACCCGGGACGGCAGCGCGTTCCTGCGCAGGAGCACCCTGGCCGAGACGCTGGAGCTGCTGCGCGAGCGGCCCGACGCGGTGGTGGTCGCCGGATCCACGGACTGGGGCGTCGAGGTCAACATCCGCTCCCGGCGCGCGGATTGCGTGGTCGCCATCGACCGGCTGCCCGAACTGCGGGAACTGCGCTTCGTTTCCGACCACATCGAGATCGGCGCGGCGCTGACGCTCACCGAGATCGAGCGCCGCCTCGACGGCCGGGTCCCGCTCCTCGCCGAGCTGTTCCCGCAGTTCGCGTCCCGCCTGATCCGCAACGGCGCGACCCTCGGCGGCAACCTGGGCACCGGCTCGCCCATCGGTGACAGCCCGCCGGTGCTGCTCGCCCTCGAGGCGAGGCTGGTGCTCGCCGACGCCGACGGGGAGCGCGAGGTCCCCCTGGCCGACTACTTCACCGGCTACCGGCAGAGCGTGCGCCGGCCCGGCGAACTGATCCGCGCGGTGCGCGTCCCGCTGCCGCTCTCCCCGGTCACGGCCTTCCACAAGATCGCCAAGCGGCGCTTCGACGACATCTCCAGCGTCGCCGTGGCCTTCGCGCTCGACATCGAGGACGGGATCGTCCGCACGGCACGGATCGGCCTGGGCGGTGTGGCCGCCACCCCGATCCGCTCCCTCGCCACCGAGGCGGCCCTCGAGGGCCGGCCGTGGACGGCGGAGACCGTCGAGACCGCGTCCCGGGTGCTGCGGGGCGAGGGCACGCCGATGGACGACCACCGTGCCAGCGCCGACTACCGTTCCGCGATGCTCGGCCAGAGCCTGCCGAAGCTGCACGCACAGACCACCGAGGCGGTGCCGTCATGAGTCATCTGTCCGAGCGTCCCGAGAAGCCGGTCGTCGGCGTCTCCATGCCGCACGAGAGCGCCGTCCTGCACGTCACCGGCGCCGCGCTGTACACCGACGACCTGGTCCACCGCACCAAGGACGCGCTGCACGCGTACCCGGTCCAGGTCATGAAGGCCCACGGCAGGATCACCGGGCTGCGCACCGAGGCGGCGCTCGCCGTCCCCGGCGTGGTCCGCGTGCTCACCGGTGCCGATGTGCCGGGCGTCAACGACGCGGGGATGAAGCACGACGAACCGCTGTTCCCCGACGAGGTCATGTTCTACGGCCACGCGGTCGCCTGGGTGCTCGGCGAGAGCCTGGAGGCCGCCAGGCTGGGCGCGGCGGCCGTCGAGGTGGAGCTCGACGAACTGCCCTCCGTGGTCACGCTGCAGGACGCCATCGAGGCCGACAGCTTCCACGGCGCCCGGCCCGTGATGCTGACGGGCGACGTCGAGGCGGGCTTCGCCGACGCGGCGCACGTGTTCACCGGCGAGTTCCAGTTCTCCGACCAGGAGCACTTCTACCTGGAGACGCACGCGGCGCTGGCCCACATCGACGAGGGCGAGCAGGTGTTCGTCCAGAGCAGCACCCAGCACCCTTCGGAGACCCAGGAGATCGTCGCGCACGTCCTCGGGCTGCACAGCCACGAGGTGACCGTGCAGTGTCTGCGGATGGGCGGCGGCTTCGGCGGCAAGGAGATGCAGCCGCACGGGTTCGCGGCGGTCGCCGCGCTCGGCGCCAAGCTGACCGGCAGGCCGGTCCGGCTGCGGCTCAACCGGACGCAGGACCTGACCATGTCGGGCAAGCGGCACGGCTTCAACGCCACCTGGAAGATCGGCTTCGACGCCGACGGCCGCATCCGGGCCCTGGACGCCACTCTGACCGCGGACGGCGGCTGGAGCCTGGACCTCTCCGAGCCGGTGGTGGCCCGCGCGCTGTGCCACATCGACAACACGTACTGGATCCCCAACGCCCGTATCGCGGGCCGCATCGCCCGGACCAACAAGGTCTCCAACACCGCCTTCCGCGGCTTCGGCGGACCGCAGGGCATGCTGGTGATCGAGGACATCATGGGCCGGTGTGCGCCGCTGCTCGGCCTGGACCCGATGGAGCTGCGGGAGCGCAACTTCTACCAGGAGGGGCAGTCGACGCCGTACGGGCAGCAGGTCCTCCAGCACGAACGGATCTCCGCGGTCTGGCACAAGACCCTGGACAACGGCGGCGTCGCCGACCGCAAGCGCGAGATCGCCGCCTTCAACGCCGCACACCCGCACACCAAGCGGGCCCTCGCGGTCACGGGCGTCAAGTTCGGCATCTCGTTCAACCTCACCGCCTTCAACCAGGGCGGCGCGCTGGTGCTGATCTACAAGGACGGCTCGGTCCTGATCAACCATGGCGGCACCGAGATGGGCCAGGGCCTGCACACCAAGATGCTGCAGGTGGCCGCCACCACGCTGGGCATCCCGCTGCACAAGGTGCGCCTCGCCCCGACGCGCACCGACAAGGTGCCCAACACGTCCGCCACCGCCGCGAGCGCCGGGGCGGACCTCAACGGCGCGGCGGTGAAGAACGCCTGCGAGCAGTTGCGCGAGCGGCTGCTGCAGGTGGCCGCCACCCACCTGGGGTCGAACGCCTCGGACGTACGCATCGTCGAAGGTGTCGCGCGCATGCTGGGCAGCGACAAGGAGCTGGCCTGGGACGATCTGGTGCGCACCGCGTACTTCCAGCGGGTGCAGCTGTCCGCCGCCGGTTTCTACCGGACGGAGGGACTGCACTGGGACGCGAAGACGTTCAGGGGCTCGCCGTTCAAGTACTTCTCCCACGGCGCCGCGGCGGCCGAGGTGGAGGTCGACGGCTTCACCGGCGCGTACCGCATCCGACGGGTCGACATCGTGCACGACGTCGGCGACAGCCTCTCCCCGATGATCGACATCGGTCAGGTCGAGGGCGGCTTCGTGCAGGGCGCGGGCTGGCTGACCCTGGAGGACATGCGCTGGGACGCCACGGAGGGGCCGAACCGCGGCCGTCTCCTCACCCAGGCGGCGAGCACCTACAAGCTGCCGAGCTTCTCGGAGATGCCCGAGGAGCTCAACGTGACGCTCCTTGAGAACGCCACCGAGGAGGGCGCGGTCTACGGGTCCAAGGCGGTGGGCGAGCCGCCGCTGATGCTGGCGTTCTCGGTGCGCGAGGCGCTGCGGCAGGCCGCGGCCGCGTTCGGGCCGGACGGCGTCAGCGTCGAACTGGCCTCGCCCGCGACGCCGGAGGCGGTGTACTGGGCGATCCGGTCGGCGCGCCGGAGTGATGCCGCCCGGAACGGGACCGCCCCGAACGGTTCTGTCCCCGAAGGCGCCGTCGCAGGCGGTCGTGCGGCCGACGCCACGGCCCGGGACGACGCAAAAACGCTGAGCGGTGCCTGACATGACCTGGGTCGCCGCGGTCGCGCGGCTGCGAGCACGCCGGGAGCCCGGCGTGCTCGCGACCGTCGCGACCGTGCGGGGACACGCCCCGCGCGACGCCGGCGCGAAGCTCGTCGTGGGGCAGACCGAGACGTGGGGTTCGATCGGCGGCGGCAACGTCGAGGCCGTCGCCATCGACCGGGCCCGCGAGATGATCGCCGCGTCCAAGCCGGAGCCGGAACTGATGGATTTCGCCCTGAACGACAAGGTGACCAACCGGCACGGCGTGCAGTGCTGCGGCGGCACCGTCTCGGTGCTGCTCGAACCGCTGGCGGTGGTACGGGCGGTGGCGATCTTCGGCGTGGGACACGTGGGCCTGGAACTCGCGCGCATCCTGGCACGCCAGGACCTCGACCTGCATCTGATCGACACCCGGTCCGACATCCTCACCGAGGAACGGCTCGACGTGCTGGCGGACGCGGTGGGGCAGGTGCACGTGCACCACACGCTGCTGCTGCCCGAGGAGGTCCTCGCGGAGCTGCCGCGCGGCACCCACGTCCTGATCATGACGCATGACCACGCCGAGGACGCGGCGCTGTGCGACGCCGCCCTGCGCACCCCCCACCTCGGCTCCATCGGGCTGATCGGCTCGGCCGCCAAGTGGGTACGGTTCCGCCACCGCCTCGCCACCGAGGGCGGCCACGACGAGGCCACCATCGGCCGGATCAAGACCCCGATCGGCCTCGCGGACATCACCGGCAAGGAACCGGCGACCATCGCCGTGAGCGTCGCCGCCGACCTGCTGCGCACGTTCGAGACCGAGGGCGACTGACCGGTGGGGCGGCGGGCAACATCCCGGGCTTTCGCCCCCCCCACGACGCGTGCGACCACCTCGCGGAGGCGAGGCTCGGCCCGCTGCCCATCCGGCGGAGGGCGACGACGGAACCGGCCCGTTTCCCGCGCGGGGAAGGCGACTTCCGGCGCATCGCCCCCCCGGCATGCCTGCCGTCCTGGAACGCATGGCGGCCGCGCCCGGCGCCCACCGAGCGCGGGACTGTCCGAGCCGGGTGCGGCGGTCAGAGGATGTGGCCGGCGGCGCGGGCCAGGCGGTCCAGGGTGGTCCGCTGTTCCGGCGTCCAGGCGGTGGGACGCGAGTGGTGGAGGGAGACGACGCCGATCAGGGCGCCCTCACCGGATGCGACGGGCAGCGAGACCACGGCGCCGACGCCGGCGGTGTCCAGGACGTCCAGGGCGGGCGTGCCCAAGAAGATCGGCGAGGCGGCCACCTCTTCGACGTAGAGGGAGCGACGGTCCCTGGCGGCGACGCCACAGGCGCTCTCGCGGTCGTCGACGGATTCGAAGAAGGAGAGGAAGGGGTGGTGGAAGCCGCGCTGGGTCACGATCCGCAGCACGCCGGTGGCGGGGTCGAGGAGTTGGGCGTTGCCCATGGGGGCGCCGATGATGCGCAAGGCCAGCCTGAGGGTCTCGCGCAACAGGGTCTCGCGGCGCTGGCGTTCGTCGGGAGCGAGCAGGCCCAGGGGAGCGGGGTCGATCCGCAGTCCGGCGGGCGGGCCGCACAGCTGAAGGGTGCGCAGGACCTGGCTGTGGGCGCGCTCCACCACCAACTCGCCGCCGACGGCGCCGATGCGGTGGGAGGCCTGCACCAGGAGGTCCAGGGCGGCGGGGGCGCAGAACGTGACCCGGCTCAGGTCGAGCGCGATCCGCCCGGGAGTGTTCTCCAGGCGGACCAGCGCACGCGCCAGGGTGGGCAGGCAGTCGACGTCGAGTTCCCCGGCCACGTGCAGCGTGGCGGCTCCGGTGTCGGTGTGGTGGCTGAGGGCGATGTGGGCAGCGGGCGCCAACTGGGACCAGACCATGCTGTTTCCTTTCGGTCCGGCCAGGGGCAGACGCCGCGACGGTGTCCGGCCTGTGCCTCGGCGTCGGGCAAGGGGCCAGGGCCCGGCGCCGTGGGGAAGTCACTCCGTCGAGACGAGCGGCGTGACGATGCCAGCGTAGGGCTTGCGGGCGGTGCGGGGCGGCGTCATCGTCCACTCGATCACCCGGGCGCGCGGCCCCCTTCGCTACCGGGGCCTCCGGGGCCGAACCACCGTTCGTGCGGGTGCGGGTGCGGGTGCGGGTGCGGGTGCGGGTGCGGGTGCGGTGGCCCGGGCCCCGGCCGTGGGCGTGAGCGGGGGCGAGTCGCCGTCGGTGGCCTCAGCGCAGCGCGGCCACCAGCGCGTCGCTCGCGGAGCACCACACCTGTCGCGCCTCGCTGAACCCATGCTCCAGCAACGTCTCGATGTGCCAGTGGGTGGCCGTGGGGCGATCCCGTGGCTCGGTGCCGGTGCGGGGCTGCCGTGGATCACCCAGCAGTGCGAAGCGCTCGGCCGCCGCGCGGGACAGGAGGGGATCGCGCGCCGCGTCGCGCCACCAGTCGGCCCAGTCCAAGGCGCCCCGCGCCCGCTGGTGATCCTGCCGTTCCGTGTGCAGGGTGTGCAGAGCGGCGTTGATGCGTGGCGCGGACTCGTCCTTCATGTGGTCGGCGTTGAGGAAGACGCCGCCCTCGCGCAGCAGCCCGGCCAGCGTGCCGTACAGGCGGCTCAGGGGCCCGGTGTCCAGCCAGTGCAGCGCGGTGGCGGTGACCACGGCGTCGTAGGAGGTGTGGGGGAGCCGCTCGGTCCAGTCCGCGTCGGTCAGGTCGGCCTCGGCGAAGGAGACGCGTTCGTCCCGGGCGAAGTGGCCCCGGGCGATGGTCAGAAGCAGTGGATCGATGTCCACGCAGGTGACCTCGGCGTCCGGCAGCCGG
Source organism: Streptomyces sp. NPDC040622 (assembly GCF_055593965.1). Classification (NCBI taxonomy): domain Bacteria; kingdom Bacillati; phylum Actinomycetota; class Actinomycetes; order Kitasatosporales; family Streptomycetaceae; genus Streptomyces; species Streptomyces sp. NPDC040622. The sequence continues at coordinate 559,867 of NZ_JBVIXD010000001.1, forward strand.
CGCAACAGGCGGTCCGTGATGCTGCCGGTGCCGCAGGCGAGGTCGAGGACGCGCGGCGAGCGGCCCGCCAGCGCCTCGACCGTGTCGGTCATGACCCGGAACCGCTCTTCCCGGTCCGGCATGTACCACTCCTGCTGGCGGTCCCAGCTGTTCTGCCAGTGTTCCCAGTGCCGCCGCTCGGAGGGTGCTGTCGCTGTCATCGGGGCAGATATCCCTTTCCAGATGGTCTGTCGGGTTCCGGGAGTTGGGCGACCCGTGCCGCCGCCCCTCCCCTGCTTGCCTTCCCCCACAGCTGATCACACGGCCCGGAGACCGGGAGCGTCCCACCGGGTTGAGGTGCTCGTCGCCTCGTGCGCCACAATGAGCGCACTGGGCGACGGGGACCAGGAAGCCGGTGCGATTCCGGCGCGGTCCCGCCACTGTGACCGGGAAGCGAGCCTCCCGCACGCCACTGACCGCGGTACGCGGACGGGAAGGCGGAGGCGAGCGACGATCCGGAAGTCAGGAGACTGACCCGTCGCCGGTCCGACGGCAGGGGCGAGGACACCCCGGAGAGGATCGATGTGACGACGCATGCCCGGACGGAGCCGGCGCGACGAACAGAGCCGGGCAGGCGAGGCGTGCTGGCCGCCTCGGGGGCCCTGGCGCTCGCCGGTGCCGGCCTGCTGAGCGGCTGCGGCGCCGACACCAGGGACGGGGGACGCGGCGATCGATTCCGGGCCGCGTTCACGTCCGGCGGCTCCCAGGAGACCCTCGACCCGCACGTCGCGCCGAACTTCGTCGACCAGGCCCGCGCCAAGGCGCTCTACGACACGCTCGGCACGTACGCGGACGACATGTCGGTGCGCGAGCGGCTCGCGCAGTCGTGGGAGAGCGACGGCTCGGGCACCCGGTGGCGCGTCCGCCTGCGCGATGCGGCATTCCACGACGGGAAGCCGGTCACCGCCAAGGACGTCCTGTACAGCTACCGCCGCGCCGCCGACCCCAGGACAGGGTCGCCCTCGCAGGTGTTGCTCTCCGCGATCGACTCCGCCGCGAGCAGGGCCGACGGACGGCGGTCCGTCGTGTTCGTGCTGAAGGCGCCGAACTTCGAGTTCCCCACGGTCTTCGCGGGGCCCGGCACCGAGATCATCCCGGACGGTACGACCGACTTCCGCAAGCCCATCGGCTCCGGCCCGTTCACCTACGTGTCGTTCACGCCCGGCGGTACGGCCCGCTACCGGAGCTGGACGGACCACTGGGCCGGCGCCCCGCACATCGCCGAGCTGGAGATCGTCCCCGCGAACGAGGAGTCGGCGCGGCTCAACGCCCTGCTGTCCGGACAGGTGCACTACAGCGCCGACATGGCAGGGCCCTCCGTGGAGCGGCTCAAGAGGGACGGCTCGACCCGGCTGCTCACCGCCAAGCGGGCGACCGCGCAGCAACTGCTCCTGCGCACGGGACGCGAGCCGTTCGGCGACCCCCGCCTGATAGCCGCCGTGCGGCTCGGGCTCGACCGGGAGGCGCTGGTCCGGATCGCGCTCGCCGGGCACGGCGAGGTCGGCAACGACCTGTTCGGACTCGGTCTGCGCGGCTATCCCAAGGATCTGGCACCCCCGGAGCGGAACGTCGACGAGGCGCGGCGACTCGTCAAGGAAGCCGGTGCGGACGGCCTGCGCATCACCGTGGAGACCAGCTCCGTCGACGCCGTCTGGGAGCCGGCCGCCGACCTGATGGCACGGCAGCTGCGCGAGGTCGGCCTGAAGCTGACCGTCAACACCCGCGCGTCCAGCACCTACTTCAGCGAGATCAAGACCAAGGGCGTCGCCGCCTTCAACACCACCTCCACCCTGCCCGTATCCGACTTCCTGCAGCAGCGCGTCCGGGGCGGGGCGGCCCGCAACCAGACGCAGTACGCCTCGAAGAAGTTCGACGCCCTGCTGGACCGGGCCCGCACCAGCCGCGACGAGCGGGACCGCCTCGCGCTGCTCTCCCGCGCCCAGAAGATCGCCCGCGACGAGTCCGGGCTTCTCGTGTGGGCGTTCTCCGACGCCAACGACGCCGTCGCACGGTCGGTCGGCGGCCTGCGCTCGGCACCACCGAACTCACACGACTGGGCCCGCTTCGACCGGGTCCGCATCAGCTGACGTCGTGCGCGCCTACGTCCTCAGACGCTCCCTGTTCGCCCTCCTCCAGTGCCTGATGGTGCTGGTGGCCGTGTTCGCCGTCGGCTCGCTGCTGCCCGGCGACACGGCCGACGTGCTGCGCGGCGAACTCGGCACCCCCGAACAAGTGGCCGCGCTGCGCTGGCAGTTGGGCCTCGACGAACCGGCCTGGAGCCGCTTCTGGCACTGGCTCGGCCGCCTGCTCACCGGCGACCCCGGCACCTCCCTGACCACCGGACTGCCCGTCGGCGACGACATCGGCCGCCGCCTCGGCGTGACGCTCCTGCTGGGCGTACCGGCACTGGTGCTCGTCACGGTCCTCGCGCCCCTCGTGGGCACCGTGTCGGGGCTGCGTGAGGGGAGCCGTGCCGATCGCGCCCTGACCACGGCCGCCGTCGTGCTGCACGCCGTGCCGGAGTTCGTACTCGGGCTGCTCCTGATCGCCTCGGTGTCGCTGGCGGCAGGCCTGCTGCCCGCCACCGCCGTCGGCATGGACACCGCCGCGCTCCTCGCCGAGCCCGCCGTCCTGGTGCTCCCGGTCACCGTGCTGACGGCCCGGCACCTGTGCGACCTGGCGCGGCAGATCCGTGCGGGCGTCGCGGCGCAGCGCCACGGACCCGTCGCCGAGCACCTGCGACTCCTCGGCCTGCGCGAGCGCACCGTGGTGCTGCGCCACGTCCTGCCGGGAGCGCTCGGCCCCGCGGCACAGCAGTACGCCCGCTGCGTGGAGGGACTGCTCGGCGGCGCCGTGCTGGTGGAGGCGGTCTTCGGATTCAGGGGGCTCGGCAACGGTTTCGTCGAGGCGGTCCAGAACCGCGATCTGCCGCAAGTGCAGGCGTACGCACTGCTGTTCGCCGGGACGGCCGTCTTCGTGAACCTGGCCGGAGACCTGGTCGCCCACCGCCTCGCCCCCCGCCGAGAGGTGACGGCGTGACCGTGCCTCCTGTGTCTCCCACACCTCGTGAGCCACCCGCGACCGCATCCCGGGCCGCCGCGTCCAGGCGCCGACGCCCGTGGACCGCCCTGATCCTGCTGGGCGTGCCCGTGCTCCTGGCCCTGCTGGGGCCGCTGGTCGCGGGCGACGACACGCCCCGGCGGGATGCCCTGCCCGCACAGCCGCCCGGCGCCGGAAACCTGCTCGGCACGGACGTCCTGGGCCGCGACGTGCTCTCCCTCGTCCTCCAGGGCGGTGCCTCGGTCGTGGGCAGCGCCCTCGCCGCGCTCGCCGTCGGGACGGCGCTCGGCATCCCGCTGGGACTGCTGGCCGCGGGCCCGCGCCGGGTCCTCGACGAGACGGTCATGCGCACCATGGACCTGCTCCTCGCCTTCCCCGGCCTGCTGGTCCTGATGACGCTGGCGGCGACGGGCCACCGCGACTGGTTCTGGCTGGTGACGGTCGCCGGAGTGCTCCAGGTCCCGGCCGTGGCACGCCTGGTGCGCGGCGCCGCGCTCGCACCGGGTTCCAGGACCGTCGTCGAGGCGCTGCGCATGCAGGGGCACGGCTGGGCGTACATCCATCTCCGCCATCTGGCACGGGAGGTGGCCGCGCCGCTGGCCACCGACGCGGGCGGCCGGTTCTCCGTGGTGCTGTACCTGCTGGCGTCCGCCAACTTCCTGGGCCTCGGCCTGCCCGCGTCGTCGCCGGACTGGGCGGTGCTCATCGAGCGCAACAGCGACGCCCTGTTCACCCAGCCCGCCGCCGTCCTCGTCCCGGCCGGCCTGCTGACGGCGCTGTGCGTCGGCGGCAATCTGCTCGTGGACCGCACCCTCGCCCGCAGGAGGAGAACGTGACCGGCGCCGCCCCCGTACCGCTGTTGCAGATGGCGGAGATCTCCGCGTACGTAAAGGGAGCACCGCGCCCGCTCCTGGACGACGTCCGGCTGACGGTGCGGCCTGGCACGGTGATCGCCGTCGTCGGACCGTCGGGAAGCGGCAAGACCACCCTGGGCCTGGCCGCCCTCGGCGCCGCGCACGGCGCGGTGCGGCTCTCCGGGCGCGTCCTGCTGGAGGGCACGGACCTGCTGGGCCTCGCCCCGGCCCGGCGTCAGTCGACCCGGGCGGGCCGAGCCGCCCATCTGCCGCAGCACCCCGAATCGGTGCTCGACCCGGTCCGTCGCGCCGGGGGAGTGCTGACGGAGCTGGCCGCTCTCGGAGGGATACGCGGACGGGCCGCGCGCAAGGCGGCCGCCGCAGGGGCGCTCGGCGCGGCCGGCCTCGCCTGGGAAGCCACGCGCCGCAGCTTCCCGCACCAGCTCTCCGGCGGCCAACAACAGCGCCTGGCGCTGGCATCCGCCCTGGTCACCGGTGCACGGCTCCTCGTACTCGACGAGCCGACCAGCGGCTTGGACCCCGCACTCGCGCACGCCCTGGGCCGCACCGTCCGCCGCCTCGCGGACGAAGGCGCCGGCGTCCTGCTGCTCAGCCACGACCTGCCCCTGGTGCGCCGCACCGCGGACCGGGTCATCGTGCTGGAGCACGGCCGGGTCGTGGACGACGGACCCACGGGCGATGTCCTCGAAACCGGGGGTCCCGCACCCGGGCCGGCCACCGGCCGGCCCGTCGCGGCACGCCATCGCACCACCCGGGACCTGCTCGCGGCGGAACACCGCACGCGTGCGGCGCAGCGCACGTCACCGGACGTGAGGAGACCGAACTCCCCGCAGACCGGCGGAGTCGTGGCTCAGGACATCGTCGTACGCCGCCGCTCCGCCGACCTCCTCACCGGACCCGTGTCGATGGCCTTCCCGCCCGGCAGCAGCACCGCGCTGCTCGGCCCCTCGGGCTCGGGCAAGACGACGTTCGCCCGGGTACTCGCCGGCCTCACCACGCCCACCTCCGGCGAGATCCGTGTCGACGGCACGCTGCTCCCCGCCCGCATCGACCGCCGCACAGGCGCACAGCGCCGCGTCGTCCAATACGTCCACCAGAACAGCGCGGACTCGTTCGAAAGGCACCGCCCGCTCATTCGTCAGCTCGCCGACACGGCCTGTCTTCTGCGCGGGCTGCGGCGCGAGGACGCGACGGCCGAGGCGGCGGAGATGGCGGAAGCCCTGGGACTCGACGACGCGCAACTGAACCGCACTCCGGATCAGTTGTCCGGCGGTCAACTGCAGCGGTGCGCCCTGGTGCGCGCGCTCGCGGCACACCCGGCGCTGCTGCTCTGCGACGAGGTGACATCGGCGTTGGACACCGCTTCCCGTGAAGTGGTCCTCCACGTACTGCCGGGCCTTCTCGCCCCGGCCGCGACAGCCCTGCTCTTCGTGAGCCACGACCTGCCGGCGGTGCGGGCGGTGACGGACGACGCGGCGGCGTTCGACAGCGGTCGCTGTGTCCGACGGGGGCCTGTCGACGAGGTCCTGTCGTTCCTGGGGGCCGAGGAGGCGCACGGCGGGTCCGTCAGGAGGCCGAAACCCCTTCGATCACCCGGAGCCTGACCGCGCAGGGGTGCGTCGGCGCTGCTCACGGCACGGCACGCCACTCCACGTACACCCATCACTCGAATGGGCGTATGCGGTGGAGCCCGACCGACGCAGAACAGGCGCGGACGCGCATCTCGGCAGACGATGGCCAAACAGTCCAACAGAGCCTGCGAGGTGGTTGCTGTGCAGATCAGAGCGGTGGTATCGGAGTTCCTCGGGACGTTGCTCCTCGTCTTCTTCGCCGTGGGATCGGCAGTGCTCGGCGCCGAGTACATCGGCACCCTGGGCATCGCGCTGGCCTTCGGATTCACGCTGCTGGCCCTCGCGTACACCCTCGGCCCGGTCTCCGGCTGTCACGTCAACCCGGCGGTGACCCTGGGCATGCTCTGCGCGCGCCGCATCGACGGCCGCACCGCCGTGACCTACTGGATCGCACAGTTCATCGGCGGCATCGCCGGCGCGGCCCTGCTCTTCCTGCTGGCCAAGCAGGTGCCCGGCCTCAAGACGAGCGGAGCCTTCGGCAGCAATGGCTACGACGACCGGTCCGAGGTCGGCATCAACCTGGGCGGTGCCTTCCTGGCGGAAGTGGTCCTGACTTTCCTGCTGGTCTTCGTGGTCCTCGGCGTCACGCACCGGGTGGCGGTGACCGGCTTCGACGGGCTGCCGATCGGCATCGCGCTGGCCGTCATCCACCTGGTCGGCATCCCGCTGACCGGCACCTCGGTCAACCCCGCGCGGAGCCTGGGCCCGGCCCTCTTCGCCGGGGGAGCGGCGCTGTCCCAGCTGTGGCTGTTCATCGTGGCCCCGCTGGTGGGCGGCGTCATCGCGGCACTCGTGCACCGGGTGACGCACCCCGCGGGCGAGGAGAGGGTCATCGCGGACAAGGCGTCCGCGGCGTGACGGAGTGGGGCGGGTCCTGGTGACCTGAGCCCGGGGATTTCCGGCGGGTACGCGCTGTCCGCCGCAGAGCGTGGTCCTGATCGACTCCACGATGCGGCCCGCCTGGTCGTCCGTCGCACCGAACCTGTCCGCCGCATCGCGTCTGACCGCATCGTCGGCCCGGCCCAGGCCGATGCTCACGCAGGCCTGTCCGGCGTCGTCGACGGCCGCGTCCTCGTCGGCGGCGAGTCGTGGAGTGCCGGTGACATGACTGGCACACCGGCACCCGGGGGCGTTACGCCAGGTCCGGCCAGCCGTCCTTGAAGTGCTCGAACGCGGCGGCGAGGGAGTCGCGCGGCGCGGGGTCGGTGGCCACGAGGTCCGGCAGCTCCAGGACGTAGCGGGCCAGCAGGCGCAGCGCGACGTCGTCGGCGTCCTTGTCCGTCTCCTCGGCGATGACCTGGGCGAGGGTGTGCTCGCAGCTCACCCAGAGGGTACGGGCGTAACGGCGCAGGGCAGGGGTGGTGACCACGAGGTCGAGCCTGCGCCGGAACTCGTTGTCGAGGTCGTCGGAGAACATGCCGCGCCCGGCGAGGAAGTGCTGCAGCGCGTCCAGGACCGAGACGCCGTCCCCGCGCTCCCGCACGGCCGCGGTCAGCGAGGCCTCACGCTCCTCGCTGTCACCGAGAATCAGCGCTTCCTTGCCGCCGGGAAAGTGCGCGAACAGCGTGGTCAGCGCGGTGTCGGCGGCGGCCGCGATCTCGGCTACCTTGACGTCGTCGTAGCCGCGCTCCAGGAAGAGCCGCAGGGCCGCGTCGGAGAGCGCCTTGCGGGTGGCGGCCTTCTTGCGTTCGCGGCGTCCGGGTTCCGGCTTCGTCTGCGTCATGCCTTCAGCATACCGAACATAGCCATAGTCACTACGCACCCATAGTCACTGCGTGCACATAGTCAATATGCATTCATAGGTGCTTCGAACTCATAGCGATTGCATTTCCGTAGTCGCTATGGTTTTCTGGAAATGGGTCCGAGCAGACACGGTCGGCCCCCAGTCCCTCACCCACTCACCGGAAGGAGCCCGTCATGACGTCCCCGACGACAACCACCACCACCGGGACGGAGGCCGGTTCCTCCGGCGCCTCCGGCCCCGCCGCGACCCTCTCCAAAGCGGCGTTCTGGGTGATCCTGACGCTCGTCCTGCTGGCCGACGCGCTCGACATGATCGACTCGACGGTCACCAACATCGCGGCGCCGACGATCGTCGCCGACATCGGCGGCGGCGAGTCCCTGATCAAGTGGCTCGGCTCCGCCTACGCCCTGGCCATGGGCGTGCTGCTCGTGATCGGCGGCCGGCTCGGCGACAAGTACGGCCAGCGCCGCCTCTTCCTGATCGGCATGACCGGATTCACGCTCGCCTCCGCCGTCTGCGGACTCTCCCCCGACCCGGCGCTGCTGGTCGTGGCCCGCGTCCTGCAGGGCGCCTTCGGTGCGCTCCTGATCCCGCAGGGCATGTCGATCATGACGCGGAACTTCTCGCGCGAGCAGCTGGGCAAGGCGTTCGGCCTGTTCGGACCGCTACTGGGAATCTCCTCCGTGGGCGGCCCGATCCTCGCCGGGTTCCTCATCGACGCCGACATCGCGAACCTGTCGTGGCGGCCGATCTTCCTGATCAACCTGATCCTCGGCACGGTCGGCGTCCTCGCCGCCGCACGGCTGCTGCCCCGCGACACAGGAGACCGCTCGGTCACCGTCGACGGACGCGGTTCAGGGCTGCTCGCCGTGACCATGTTCGGCCTGATGTTCGGCCTGATCGAGGGTTCCACCGAGGGCTGGAACGCCCTGGCCGTCGGTTCGCTCGCGGTCGGCATCGTCTTCCTCGTCCTGTTCGCCCGCCGCCAGCGGACGGCCGCCGAACCGCTGATCAAGCCGTCCCTGCTCAAGAACAAGGGCTTCACGTCGGCCCTCGTCCTCGGCCTGTTCTTCTTCGCGGCCACGTCCGGCCTGATCTACGTCATCTCGCTCTTCATGCAGCAGGGCCTGGGCGCCGCCCCCGCCGACGCCGCGCTCGGTCTGCTCCCGCTGACCCTCGGCATCATCGCCGCCGCGTTCGCCACCATGGGCGGACTGACGAAGAAGCTCGGCCGGGGCGTGGTCACGCTCGGTCTGCTCCTCACCCTCGCGGGCGGCGGCTGGCTGCTCGCCCTGGTGGTGGCGCAGGGCACCGATCTCTCCCTGTGGGCGACGGCGCCTGCGGTGTTCCTCACCGGCCTCGGCATGGGTTGCTGCTTCGGTACGGTCTTCGAGTTCGCCCTCGGCGACGTCACCGCCGAGGAGGCGGGCAGCGCGTCCGGCTCCCTCACCGCGATCCAGCAGCTGGCCAACGGCATCGGCTCGGCGCTCGTCACCACGGTCTACTTCCACGCGGGCGCCCCGGCCCACGCCATGACCGTCTCCCTGATCGTGGTCCTGACGGTGACCGTGCTCTGCCTGCCCGTCCTGCGGCTGCTGCCGCGCCGGGCGCCGGAGGGGCAGCACGGACACTGACCCGGCGGGGCGCGCCGATCCCTTCAGCCCCGACGCAGGAGGGCGTTCCGCACCGGCTCGTGCTGCCGGCGCGGAACGCCCCGTCCTGTTGTGAGGCTCCCGAAAACCCCCGTGCTGTCGCGTCCATGACCATAATGAGCGGGAGACTGAGGTGACACGGGGGAACGGCATGGACGCACCCGATCTGGCGGCGATGGCCGCGCAAGCTCTGTCCGCCGCGGCGTCAGGCGCCGCGAGCACGGCGGTGTCGGATCTCGTACGAGACAGACTCAGTCGTTCGGCACGTGGACGGGCCGCCCTGGACGAACTGGCCGACGCGCCAACGGATCCCGGGGCCGGCGGCAGCGTGCAAGCGGTCCTGGCCGAAGAGATCAGCGGCGATGCCGAGTTCGCCGGACGGCTCGCGGTGCTTCTCCACGCGCCCTCGCACCAGTACACCGGCAGCGTCGTCATGACCGGCAGCAAGGTGACACGCAGCCAGATCGCACTCGGCCCGCTGACCGTCAACAACACACGTGCCGGGCGGCTGTCCCTGGCGTCGGGCATCCTCCTGGCGGTGCTGATGGTCATCCTGGGTATCTATGGGGGCGCGCGGCTGTTCGGCAACGCCGACGACTCACCGCGCCACGCACGGCCGGAACCCGGCGCGACGCGCTCCGGCGGCCGCGCCGCAGCTCTTCCGCCCACGACCGAGACGGTGCGCCGACTCCTTCCGGACCGCAGCAGTATGGACGCCAAGGAGTATCCCTGGGCCGGTACCCCGGAACTCAGGACGTCAGCGGCCGGGCTTTCCATCTGCCGGGCGGCACCCGCGTGCGAGAAGAACGCCACCGCGGCCGGAGCGGTGGACTTCGCACGGAGTGAGGACGGAGGGGAGAACAAGGCCGAGTTCCTCGTGCTGGCGTTCCCGGACGCAGCCGCCGCCCACCGTGCGTACGTCGACATCGTGCAGGACATCCACGAGGCGGACCGCAGGTGGATCAAGGTGGACCTGGAACCGAGGGGCGAGGAGAGCCAGGGCTTCGACCAGGACGGCACGGACACCGGGAGCAACCCGACGGAGCTGCTCATCAACCGGTCTCTGATCTTCCGTCAGGGCGCCTTCATCGGCATAGCGCACCAGATGGACGATCCGACGGAGCGGCGGAGCACGCGCATCGACAGCCATTCCGCTCTGCTGGCCGACCGCATCGTGAAGGCGGAGGCGGAAGCGGAGGCCGACAGCGGGGAGGCCCCGTAGTGACCCCTTTTGCCACGCCTGCCGCCCAGTGGGCCGCGTCGCCATGATCCGCCATCCGCACGCACCCTACAGCGTCGCGAACTCTCTCATCGCAACAGCAACTGCCCTTGCGTACCGTCCCGGTTCACCCAACTCGGCCCGTCCCCGTGGCCCCGCACTCTTGCGGTGCGTGACGAGCCGGAAGATCAGTGCGCGGACGAGTAGTTGGGGCCAGTCGGGGTGATCGCCGCCGACCGTCACGAGGTCGGCCGGAAGGCCGAACCACAACAGGCCGTCAGCGACCACGACGGCCTCGGCGAACAGAGGGGGACGCCAGTACGGAGAAAAGTCGATCACAGCAGGCGCCCGGCCCGCGGCGAACAGCACGTTGCCCGTGAGATCACCGTGGATGAGCTGGGCGGCACCCTGCTCCACCGGGCGCCTCAGCTCCAGCAGGTTCGAGAACGGCGCGGCGAGGTCGTCGATCACGTCGACCTCCTGCTCGCCCCACGCCACCCGGTCGGCCACGGCCCAGGGATGCGCACGCCGCTCAAGGAAGTCGGGCCGGGCAGCTGTTGCTGCCGCAGGGCGGCGTGGAAGGCACGACCGGCGCTGAGCACGCCGTGCCGGTGCCTCTGCGGACCGGGCCGACCGGCCGGGAACTCACCGGCGGTCCAGCCGTCCACGACGCTTCGCCCGTCGGCGGCCCGCAGCGGCAGCGGAACGCGGAACCCGCTGTCCGACGCCAGCTTCTCGAACAAGGAAGCTGCCCACTCGACCTCGTCGTCAGGACCCTCGGCGGGCTTGAACACGAACCCACCGACGAGAACGCCGCGTCCCTGCCCGCCGGCCAGGGGCACGGCAGCCCCCTCCACACCGAAGGCGTCAAGGACGGCAGGGGCCGGGACGGCCTTGCTCGGCAGCTCAGTCATGCCGATCACCGCCGTCGGCCGGACGGATCGGGTTGAGGCCGGGCGGATAGCCGTGCCTGCGCTCGAAGTCGTCCGTCATCCCCACCAGTTCACCGGCGACCCTGCTCGCCCAGGCGGGCAGCCACGCCGACGTCAACGAACGCCTGCTCATGAGGCCGGATCCTGGACGGGCCTCGACCTCTGTCGAGTCCAGTCCAGGGGAGGGCGCGGGAGGCCGCCGGAGGCGTTGGCCTGGGCGAACCCGTGGGTCGATACAGTCGCGCTCATGGCGAATACCTGGCTGCGGGCGATCGAGGCGGGCGGCCGGACGGTGGCCAATCCGACCGAAGAGGAGCTTCACGATTTCCTGGCAGACATGAACCTGCGCCATCGCTTCGTGATCCTGGAGCGACTCGACCTCGAACCGGTGGACCAGCACTACATGCAGGCCTATCTGAACGACGACATGAGCTACCAGGTCGAGTACCGCGAAGGCGACGCCGGCAAGCACTACCAGGCCCACGTCCCGAAGCCTCCCGAAATGATCGGCCCGCAGCCCGTCGCCGAGCTGATGTTTGCTTGGGCGTGTGATCGCGAAGGGTGGCGTGAGGCGCTCGCGTGGGTTCCCGCGTCACTGTGACAGCGCTCACCGTCGCACGTTGATCTCCAAGGCGCGTACGGCTTCCTCGTAACGGCACGGTACGGAATCCCGTACCGCCGTCGCGTGGTCCACGGCGGGTCCACCGTTCCCAAAGCCTTGACAACTCCTTTGGTCTGGACCAACTTTGCGCACAGCAGCGGTGGCCACCGTCGTTCACTTTCGTCCTTCACCTCTCCTTGGGGGAACTCGTGGACCGTGTACGTCAGGGCAGACTCGGCGTTCGACGGAGAATCGGCGCGGCGATCGCCGTGGGTGCGGCCGCCGCACTCGCCGTCACCGCGCTCGCCGCGCCCGCGCAGTCGGCGGACGCCAAGGCGCCGGACGCCCGCGCGGCGGACGTCAACGTTGCCAAGAACGCCGGGTTCGAGGCGGACCTGAGCAACTGGACCTGCGCCGCCAACAGCGGTGCCACCGTCACCTCGCCCGTGCACGGCGGCGCGAAGGCGCTCAAGGCGACCCCGTCGGGCCAGGGCACCGCCGAGTGTTCCCAGATCGTCTCGGTCAAGCCCAACTCGACGTACAAGCTGAGCAGTTGGGTGCAGGGCAGCTACGCCTATCTCGGTGCCCGCGGCACCGGTACCACCGACGTGTCGACCTGGACGCCGGGCACCGCGTCCTGGCAGCAACTCTCCACCAGCTTCACCACCGGCGCGAACACCACGTCGGTCACGGTGTACACGCACGGCTGGTACGGGCAGAGCGCGTACTACGTGGACGACGTGAGCGTCCTCGGCCCCGACGGGGGCGGCGGCACCGATCCGGTGGAGATACCGGCCACCCCGGCGGGCCTCGCGGCGGGCACGACGACGTCCACGTCGGTGGACCTGTCCTGGACCCCCGTGTCCACGGCCACCGGCTACACCGTCTACCGCGACGGCACGAAGGTCGCCTCGGTCAGCGGCGCCTCCACGACCGTCACCGGTCTCACGCCGGAGACCACCTACAGCTTCCAGGTGAGCGCCTCGAACGCGGCGGGCGAGTCCGCGAAGTCGACGGCCGTGTCCGCGCGGACCGCCAAGGGCGGCGGCGGAGACGGCGGCACCGTGCCCAAGCACGCGCTGACCGGCTACTGGCAGAACTTCAACAACGGCGCGACCGTGCAGAAGCTGCGGGACGTGTCGTCGCAGTACGACATCATCGCCGTGTCGTTCGCCGACGCCACCAGCACGCCCGGCCAGATCACCTTCAACCTGGACCCGGCCGTCGGCTACTCCTCCGCCGCCGACTTCAAGGCGGACATCGCCGCGAAGCACGCCGCGGGCAAGTCCGTGATCCTCTCGATCGGTGGCGAGAAGGGCACCATCTCGGTCAACAGCGACGCCTCCGCGACGGCGTTCGCGAACAGCGCCTACGCGCTGATGCAGGAGTACGGGTTCGACGGCGTCGACATCGACCTGGAGAACGGCCTCAACCCCACCTACATGACGAAGGCGCTGCGCCAGCTCTCCGCGAAGGCGGGCTCGAAGCTGGTGCTCACGATGGCACCGCAGACCATCGACATGCAGTCCACGTCAGGCGGGTACTTCCAGACGGCGCTGAACGTGAAGGACATCCTCACGGTCGTCAACATGCAGTACTACAACAGCGGTTCGATGCTGGGCTGTGACGGCAAGGTCTACAGCCAGGGCAGCGTGGACTTCCTGACCGCGCTCGCCTGCATCCAGCTGGAGGGCGGCCTCGACCCGTCGCAGGTCGGGCTCGGAGTCCCGGCGTCCACGCGTGCCGCGGGCAGCGGATACGTGGCCCCGTCGGTCGTGAACAACGCCCTCGACTGCCTCACCCGCGGCACCGGCTGCGGCTCCTTCAAGCCGTCGAAGACCTACCCGGGACTCCGCGGCGCCATGACGTGGTCCACGAACTGGGACGCGACGGCGGGCAGCGCGTGGTCGAACTCCGTGGGCCCGAAGGTGCACAGCCTTCCCTAGCGAACCCTGGCGAACGGAAAACGCCGGACGGGGGGGGGGGGGGGGGAAAAAGGCGGTCTCCCCCTCCGGCGTGGTCGGGTGGGGTATGGGGGTGG
>NZ_JBVIXD010000001.1:573668-702269 GCF_055593965.1 Streptomyces sp. NPDC040622
ACCCCCCCCCCCCCCCCCCCCCCCCCCCCCCCCCCCCCCCCCACACCCCCCCCCCCCCCCCACCCCCCCCCCCCCCCCCCCCCCCCCCCCCCACCCCTCCCCCCCCCCCCCCCCACCCCCCCCCCCCCCCCCCGCCCCCCCACCCCCCCCCCCCCCCCCCCCCCCCCCCCCCCCCCCCCCCGTCCGGCGTACTGGGTGGCGTCAGCGCGGTGTCATGGGCAGGTGACGAGAATGATGGAGACGGCGGTGCAGGTGACGGCCGCGCTGTCGTTGGCGGCGTTGGAGTCGGTGGGGGCGGAGGCGGTGCGCAGGCCGGTGACCTTGACCGGGCCGAGCGTCAGCAGGTTCAGCGGGACGCGGAAGGTCTTGTTCACGCTCGCGTTGCCGGCGATGGCTCCGTAGGTGCAGGTCACCTTGGCGGAGGCGACGCTGCATCCGGCGGAGAGGTTCGTGGCGGAGGCACCCGCCGGCAGCTTCGCGGTCAGGGTCGCGGAAGTGACGGCCTCGGGACCGGTGTTGTGGGCGGTGAGGGTGTAGCTCAGGTACGGCACGAGGATGCTCAGGTACGGCCGGGCGGTGAGGTTGACGTCGATGTCCGCCTGACCCTGTGCCGGCGCGGGAGCGAAGGCGATGCCGTAGGGGCTGTTGAACCCGCTGACCGTGGCGGTGACCGCGTCGGTCGCGGTGTCGATCACCGAGACGCTGTCGCCGCCCCGGTTGGTGGCGTAGGCGGCCCCGCCGGACGGACTGACCTCGACCTTGGCCGGGCCGTCGCCTACCGGGACGGTCGACGTCACGGTGCTGGTGGCGGTGTCGATCACCTTGACGTCGTCGCTGCCGGTGTCACTGACGTAGGCCTTGGTGCCGGACGGGTTGAACGAGACGCCGTTCGGGGAGGTCCCGACGGTGACGGTGGCGCTCACCGTGTTCGTCGCGGTGTTGATGGCCGAGACCGTGGTCCCGTCGTTGTTGGTGACGTACGCGCTGGTCCCCGAAGGGCTGACCGCGACCCCGGAGGGTCCGTCCCCGACCGGGACGGTGTCGGTGACGGCGTTGGTCGCGGTGCTGATGACCGACACCGTGTCGTCGCCGCTGTTCGTCACGTAGGCGGTGGTGCCCGACGGGTTCACCGCCATCCCGTTCGGGGAGGTCCCGACCGGGATGGTGGCGCTCACGGTGTTCGTCGCGGTGTTGATGACCGAGACGGTGGAGTCGGACAGGTTCGTGACGTACGCACGGGTCCCGGACGGGGCGAATGCCACGTTGAGGGGGTTGCTGCCCACGGAGATGGTCGCGGTCACCGAGTCGGTCCCCGTGTCGAACGCCGAGACGGTGCCGTCGTCGAAGTTGGTGACGTACCCCTGGGTGCCGGCCGGGCTGATCGCCAGGCCGGTGGGATTGCTGCCGACGTTGAAACTGCCGGTGATGGTGTTGGTGCCCGTGTCGAGCACCGAGACGGCGTCGCCACCGAAATTGGAGACGTAGGCCTTCGGCCCCGCGGCGGCGTGGGCGGGCTCGGCGAGCGTCGCCACGCCCGTCAGTGTCAGAGCGCCACCGGCAACGAGCGAGGTCAGTCGACGCCCCCAGCGCGACCCCCGGCGTGCAACGGAACGGCGGGGTCTGGAAGGTGCAGAGTTCAAGGTATTCCCCCCTCATCGGTTCCGCGCCCCGACGGCAGATCCGGAGGACCCCGAGAACCGGCG
The DNA here is from genome assembly GCF_055593965.1 of Streptomyces sp. NPDC040622. Lineage (NCBI taxonomy): Bacteria > Bacillati > Actinomycetota > Actinomycetes > Kitasatosporales > Streptomycetaceae > Streptomyces > Streptomyces sp. NPDC040622. The sequence continues at coordinate 575,372 of NZ_JBVIXD010000001.1, forward strand.
GCGGCGCGGTCGCACAAGCCCCGCCACCGGCGGTCCACTCAACCGCCGGGCGCCAGGGCCCCCTACATCGAGCACCGCGCCACCAGCGGCTCGACCGCCACCGGGGACATGACGCACACGTCGCGCACCGCCGCGGCAGGGACCGGGCCGCAACAGCCTCACCCCGCCCGAGATCGTGCAGAGCCGGCAACCGGCGAAGTCACGGGGAATCATCCCGCTCCCTCCCCGGCCCCGGAGCGGAACCACCACAGCTGTCCGTATTCGGTCAGAAGTTGACCACTCGACAACTTGACACCGCGGCCGAGGTGTCAAGGAACTGTCACCTCGCGCCGTGCCTCCGGATCGTGTGCGGGACAACCCTTCGCAGGGGCGTCCGCGGCGCGGTGCGCCGGGTGGGCGGCGGGGCGCTGTCAGTCGTGAGCGGTGTTGCGGCGATCGCGCAAGGTGGAGCCGAGTGCTCGCAGCGCCGGCGTCGCGGCGGCGAGTGCGGCACGGTCGTCGGCGGGCAACGCGGCGAGAGCGTCGGCGAACAGGGCGGCCCAGGCGTTTTCGATTCGCGCCATTCCGTGCTGGGCATCCAGCGTCGGGTACAGCTGAACGGCACGGCGGTCCTGAGGGTCGGTCTCGCGGCGGATCAGGCCCCGCGCGACCAGGCCCCGCACGGTGGTGCTGGCGTTGCTCCCGTGCAGCCCGAGTTCGCGCGCGAGAGCGCTCGTCCCCGTGCCCGGGGAATCCAGCACGTAGCGCAGGACCTCCATGTCTGACGGAGGCAGCGGCAACAGCCCCGCCTCGTCGACCCCTCGCAGCCGCAGGACGCGGGCGAGGGCGTAGATCGCAGGGGTCAGCTGCCCGGCTTCGCGCAGCAGTGCACGGTCGTGGGGTGCGTCATCGCCTTTGGTCACCCTCCCACTCTAGCTTTTGCTATAGCTATATATTGATAGTCAACGGGCCTGCTGCTCCCTTCCCTCCACCCCTGGAGCGACCATGACCTCCCCTGCCCGCGCTCAAGACGACCGTTCGGTGACGCGCTCGGCGCCGAGGCCGGTGGGGACGAGGCCGACGCCCTCGTCCCCGCCGGGCCGCCTGACCGCGACCCTCGCACTGCTGTCCTTCGTGATCCCGCTGTCCACGGACATGTACCTCCCGGGCTTTCCGGCCATGGCGCGAGACCTGTCCACGGACGCCGCCGGGGTCCAACTCACCCTCACCGCCTTCCTCTTCGGGCTGGCCGTCGGCCAGCTCGTACTCGGTCCCCTCTCCGACCGGTACGGCCGCCGAAAGCCGATCCTCCTAGGAACCGGCAGCTGCACACTGGTCACCGCTCTGTGCGCCGTTGCGCCCTCGCTCGAATTCCTGACCGGCCTGCGGTTTCTCATGGGATTCAGCGGGGCCGCAGGTGTCGTCGTCGGCCGGGCCGTCGTCTCGGACCTCGCGTCAGGCACGGCCGCGGCGAAGATCTTCGGCGTGCTGATGGCCCTGGGCGGTATCGCCCCCATCGTGGCGCCGCTGGCCGGCGGGGCGGTGGTGAACGGTCCCGGCGGTTGGCGCGCGGTCTTCTGGTTGCTGGCCGGCGCGACCGCGCTCATGTTCCTGGCCGCGCTGCTCCTCGTACCGGAGAGCCTGCCCGCTGAACACCGGCACTCCGGCGGCATCATGACCACGCTCAAGGCCGCCGGCTCGGTCCTGACGGACCGTTTCTACCTCGGCCACACCCTCGCCTTCTGCTTCGCCAGTGCCACCCTGTTCTGCTACATCGCGGCTTCCCCGTTCCTGCTGCAGAAAGTCCTGGGCCTCAGCGTCGGTGAGTCATCCGTGGCCTTCTCCGTCGGCGCCCTCACCGCCACCGCCTCCAGTGCCGCCGCCACCCGCCTCGTCAGCCGCTACAGCCCTCGACTCCTGCTGGGCACCGGGCTGTCCGTGCTTCTGGCGTCGAGTGCCGCCGCCCTGCTCGTCACCGCCACCGGAAACCTCGACCGGATGTGGGCCCTGGGCCTGGTCGGCGTCGGCTTCCTCGGCCTCGGGCAGGTCTTCGCCACCGCCCCGGCACTCGCCCTCGAACGCGTGCCGCACGCGGCCGGCACCGGCTCGGCCGTGCTCGGCACACTGCAAAGCGTTCTCGGTGCGGCCGTCGCTCCCCTGATGGGGATCGCGGGCAGCCACACCGTCATGCCGCTCTTCCTCGGCATGACCGGCTGCGCGCTGACCGCCACGCTCGCACTGTGGCTGACCGGACAGCACCCCGCGCCGGTGCGAAAAAAGGGATAGCCGTACGAGACGGCCGACAGCTGTACGAGGCGATTGTGGGCCGAGAGCCCACCGACCCGTTCGCATGGCCTCTCTGGACGACTCGAAGTCCTGACCCGGACGGCCCAGCATCACAGGAACATCAGCAGTGGAAGCAGGCCGTCGTCGGTGCGCAGGTCCGCGGCCGTGCGGAGGGCGAGGGTGTGCGCGTCGTCGCGATATCCGTGCAGGACGACCAGCTCCCAGGGCCAGTCGGGCAACGCGACGTGGGTGAGGCGGGCCAGTGTCGCGTTCAGGGCAGACTCGTCGGACACGTGTGTGTGACGAATGTGCTGGGTGATGTGCACGTCAGGGGGCATGGCCAGGGGGCTGTCATCCCGGTAGAGGTGCGCCGGGCAATGACGTGCCAGGTCGCTGAGGGCACCGATGCCCGGCGGTGCGCCACGTCGGTGGGCGACGAGCCTGATGTGGGCCGGGCCGGCAGCAGGGGTCGTTGTCGTCATCGCAGCGTCCTCGTGTTCGCTCGCAATGTCGTGAACGTGGCACCCAGGTAGGGGGCATCCAGAGGGGCCGGGCGCAGGACGGAGTCATCAAGAACGGCGTCCAGATGCTTGTGGTCGTAGCGGCGTTGAAGGTCGAAGTAGGAGCTGTAGCCGGACAACCCGTGGTGCACGGCTTCCTCCAGCGGGGTCTTTTCCGGCAGGGCCGGCACCGGAGTGAGCCGGATCCGCGGCACTGCGTCGCTGAGGCTTTCCAGCAGGGTGGTCACCGGGGTGTTGACCGGGTGCACCACGTGAAAGGTGCGGAGCGCCTCGGTGGGGGCGCGGACCGCGACGGCGGTCATCGCGCGCAGAGCGAAATCGGTCGGAACGATGTTGAGGGCCGCGCCGGGACTGCAACGGACACGAATGTGGCGCGGGCCGCCGTGGTGATCGCTGAAGTCGGGCACCCGGTCCAGAAGCGCGGCGCGGGATTCGATCACCGCGTGCGGATGGCGCGGCGCGCCGGGCGGGGTGGGCCGGTCGCTGACGACGATGCTGGGGCGCAGAACACTGACGGGCACCTCGTACGCGCTGGACCAGGCCCTTACGATCTGCTCTCCTTCGTGCTTGGAACGCTCGTAGGGGTTGAGGAAGCCCCAGCCCGGGTTGAGATCGTCCTCGTGGACGGAACCGTGGGCCCGGCCGCCTGCGACGTACGCGGTACTGGTGTGCACGACGTGTGTGCAGTGGCGCGCGGCGGCCGCCAGTTCGAGGACGCTGCGTGTGCCTTCGACATTGACTTGCCGCAGCAGGCCGGGTTCGCCAGTGAGGGTGATGCAGCCCGCCAGGTGCCACAGGCGGCGGGTGCGATCCGCGAGGTCGGCGTGATCGGCCGGGTCCAGGCCCAGTTGAGGCAGGGTCAGGTCGGCGGAGACGATGGTGACGTGATCCAGCGCGTTGTCAGGGAGCACTTCGTTCGTGGCCCGCAGGGCTGTCCGCAGCCGGCGGCGGGCACGGTCGGTGCCGCCACGGACGAGAACCGTGACGTCCTCGCCGAGGGCGAGCAGGCGGGCAAGGGCGTGCGAACCGAGGTAGCCGGTGGCGCCTGTGAGGACGGTGGTCATGGGTTGGTGACGCTCCTGTCGTTGGATACGGGGTGGTGGGGTGTGTCGGCGGCGCCCGGTGCGGCCCCGTCCTCGCGCATTCCGAACTTGCGGTGGACGGCGCGCAGGGGTGCGGGGGCCCACCAGTTGGCACGTCCGGCGAGGATCATGAAGGCGGGTACCAGGAGGCCGCGGACGAGGGTCGCGTCGAGGGCCACGGCGAGGGCGAGGCCGACGCCGAAGAGTTTGACCAAGGAGACCTGTGAGGTGGCGAAGGCGGTGAAGACGACGACGAGGATCACCGCGGCGGAGGTGACGATGCGGCCGCAGGCCCCGAGGCCCGTGACGACGGCTTCGGTGGTGTCGCCGGTCACCAGGTGCTGCTCGCGGACCCGGGACAGCAGGAACACCTCGTAATCCATGGCCAGGCCGAAACCGATGCAGAAGATGAGGGTGGGGATGCCCACGTCGAGCTGTCCGGTCGTGGTGAAGTCGCCGACCAGCCATTTGAGATGGCCTTCCTGAAAGATGTGGACCATCGCGCCGAAGGCGGCCGTGAGGCTGAGGAGGTTGATGATCAGTCCCTTGAGCGGCAGCAGGACCGAGCCGGTGAAGAGGAAGAGCACGAGAAGGGTCGCGACGGCCACCGTGCCGAGCGCCCAGGGCAGCCGCCCGGCCAGTTCCGCACGGGTGTCGACCAAGAGCGCGGCGGGGCCACCGACCAGGCGCTCGCCCGGCGCGAGGACCGCACGCACCTGCCGTACCAGTGCCGCGCCGGCGTCCGAGTAGGGTTCGACCGGCGATTGCACGGCGAGCCGGGCGCCGTGCGGGCCGGTGGCGGTGGTGACTCGCGTGACGCCGGGCAAGGCCGCCAACTCTGCACGATAGGAACGGAGTCGGCCGGGATCCGGGGAGCGCTGGGCCGTGGTCAGAGCGACGGTCACCGGCGGAGCGGGGTCGAAACGGTCGCGCAATTCCTGAGCGGCCCGATGGGACGGTGCGTCCGGGGGCAGTGCCCGATCGTCCATCAGGCCGAACTGGGCGTGCACGAAGGGCGCTGCGAGCAGCAACAGAAGACTCGTCACGCTCAGCGCGACAGCCCAAGGACGGCGGGAGACCAGTCCGGCCAGCCGTGTCCACATGTTGCGCGCCGGTGAGCCGCGGCGGCGCGCGGCGCCCGGCAGCCCGACCGGCCACGACTCCACTCGGTCCCCGAGCAGCAGGAGCAGTGCGGGCAGGACCACTACGGCGCCCACCGCCGAGACGACAGTGACGCACATTCCCGCGTAGGCGAACGACCGGAGGAAGTAGGGCGGGAAGAAGAGCAACGCGGACAGTACCGCGGACAGGGCCACGGCGGAGAACAAGATGGTCCGTCCGGCCGTGAGTGTCGCGGTGCGCACGGCGGTCGGCCGGTCGTGGCCCGCAGCGACCTCCTCGCGGTAGCGGCCGAGCAGGAAGAGGCTGTAGTCGACGGACAGCGCCAGGGTCAGCGCGGTCGTCATGTTGAGGGCGTACACGGAGACCGGTGTGAGGGCCGCGATGATCCGCAGAGAGGCGAAGGAAACGAGGACCGCAAGGGCGGCGAGCACGGCGGGCAACAGGGCGCCTGCCACGGTGCCGATCACGGCGACCAGTACCAGGAGCATGGGCGGGGCGGCGATGAGCTCGGCCCGCAGCAGGTCGTCGCGGCTCCGCGCATCCACTTCCACGCCGATCTGGGCCGAGCCGGTCGCGGAGACCGTCAAGGGGCCCTGGTGGCCGTCGAGTTGCCCCACGACGCGGGCGGCTGTGTGGCGTTGATCGCTCTCCTCGCCGGTGAGCTGGGCGACGACCAGGGCCGCGCGCCCGTCGTGGGAGCGCATGGACGCGTCGTGCGGCGAGGTGGTCCAGTACGAGCGGGTGGTGGCGACTCCTGGTGCCGCAGCAAGCCGTGCCGTCAGGCGGCGTCCCGCGGTGGCCACCGCGGGGGAGTCCAGTGGGGCGGATGCCTTGGCCAGAAGGACCAGTTGGGGGGTTCCCGCGCCGAACCTGGTGGTGAGCTCCCGCTCCGCGCGAGCAGCCTCGACGCCCGCCGAAGTGGTCCCACCGTTGCGAAGGTCACGGTGCACGTCCTGCGCCAGGGGAAGACACAACAGCGACAGCAGCGCGGCGACCATGAGCACAGTACGCGGTCTGGCTGACGTCGCACGGGCCATTGCGGAGAGAATTCCATGGCGTTTCCGTGGAGCAGTGTCTTTCATGATCCCGTTCACCTGGGTGCATTCAAGCGTGTTTGCGAAAGGAATTGTCCAGGTGGCACAGGTAACGCGATACGGCACCGCTGAGGCAATAAAATTCCTCGACTATCACTCGCACGTGTGATTGCCGATCGCGTCGTTCCCTGAATCAGCTAGGTGAAACGCCTGTATTCGACTGTTTCTGAGGTTATTTCGCCGCAGGGGCCTTGGGTTCACAGGTGCGGGCGCCACCGGCGCATGCTGCGGCGCACACGGCGCACTCCATTGAAAGCGAAGTGCGCAAGAGTTGCTTCTGTAATACCTGATGGATGGCGGAGGGTGCGTCCCGTCGCGAATACAATTGCGGAATACCCTCTTCCGGCAGAACAGGACAATGCAAGGGCAGGACGAAGGAACATGCTGAATTTCCCCGCATCGAAAAGCTGCGGCGCGCGACTGGTCTCACTCGCCGCGTACCGCCCCGCTCACGACGTGTCCAATGACGAACTCATCCAGGCCCACGCGTTGCCCACCAGCGACCAGTGGATCCGTCGGCGCACCGGTATCCAGTGCCGGGGCGTCGCGCACGCGTCCGAGACCCTGGCCTACATGGGTGCCCGGGCCGCCGAACGCGCCCTGGCCACCGCGGGATTGTGCGAGCCCGCGGACGTGGACTGTGTCATCGCCGCATCCATGAGTCACCTGGACGCGGCGACCTCGCTCTCCGGCGCGATCAGCGAGGAACTCGGTGGCGGCCCCCGGCACCTGGTAGACCTCTCCGCGGCCTGCGCCGGGTTCTGCGTCGGTGTCGAACTCGCGCGCACCTTCGTGACCAGCGGCGAATTCGCGCGGGTCCTCGTGGTCGGCGTCGAGCGCATGACTGACGTGGTGGACCCGCGCGACCGTACGACCAGCGTGATCTTCGCCGACGGTGCGGGCGCCGGCCTGGTGCTCGCCTCGCCGCAGCCGGAGATCGGACCGGTCGTCTGGGGCAGCGACACCTCCGGACGGCAACTCCTGACCCGCGCGGCCGAGCCGCCGGCCCAGGCTCCCGAGTCCGGGCCACCTGCCTACCTCGCCATGGAGGGGCCCGAGTTGTATCGATGGGTCACCACCCATGTTCCCGACACGGTGCGAGCAGCCGTGCACGGCGCCGGACTCGAACTGGACGACCTGGCGGCGTTCGTGCCACACCAGGCCAACGACCGCATGACCGCGGCACTCGTCGCCGAACTCTCCCTTCCCTCGGACGTGTTGGTCGCCCACTCCGTCGTCACCAGCGGCAACACCTCGGCAGCCTCCGTTCCCATGGCCGCCGAAGAGCTGCTGCGCGAGCACCCCCGTCTCGCCGGCGAACTGGCCCTGTTCGTCGGCTTCGGTGCCGGCGTGACCTATGCCGCGCAGGTGGTGCGGCTGCCCTGAGGCCAGCTCCGGATACGACTCTCGAAGACCGAGCATGCCCGCAAAGCCTGAAAGGACTGCCCATGCCGAGCCATACGAGCCGAAACGACGATTCAGCATCCGCCCCTCCCGCTGACCTTTCCTGCGCGACCAAAGACGCGTTGCTGCATGCCATCGGAACGCAGCTCAGCAGCCGCCTGCGGGAGGTGGATCCCGTACGTCGAGATCACCGCCGCGGCAACCGGAAGAGGGCCCTGCGATGACCGGCCCCCGCGTCGCCATCACCGGACTCGGCCTCATCACACCGGTCGGACAGAGCGTTGAACGCACCTGGCGCGGCGTGTGCGCGGGCCAGTCGGCGGCCGCCCACGACTCGCAACTCGAGGGCATGCCAGTCGACTTCAGCTGCAAGGTGCACGATCTGAACGCCGAGAAGCTGCTCGGGCGTACGCACAGCCGCCGTCTCGATCCCTTCGCGGCGATGGCTGTGCTCGCTGCCCGGCAGGCCGTCGAGGACGCCGGTCTCGCCGGCGCCTGGGAGCCGGCGAGGGTCGCCGTGGTCCTGGGGATCGGCTGCAACAGTCTCGCCACGTATCCCGTCGAGTTCGGGCGGCTCAACTCGGACCGTCCCGAGCGTGTTTCTCCGCTCGCACTGCCCCGCTCGATCCCCAATCTGGTGGCGGGCGAAGTGAGTCTCGACCTCGGGGTGACGGGACCGAGCTTCACGGTGAGCACGGCCTGCGCATCCGGCACCACCGCGCTCGCCCTGGCCCGGCGACTGCTGTTGGCCGGCGACTGCGACATCGCGGTGAGCGGGGGAAGCGAGAGCGTATGCGCGGCCATGCCGGCTGCTTGCTTCGCCCAGATGCGAGCCCTTTCGCGGCGCGACGATCAACCGTCCCGCGCCTCCCGCCCGTTCGACGCCGACCGGGACGGGTTCGTGCTGGGCGAGGGCGCCGGGCTACTGGTCCTGGAGCGCGAGAGCGACGCCCGGGCGCGACGCGCGCCCATGCACGCCTACCTCGACGGTGCCGGTGCCACCAGCGACGCCTTCCACCCCGTCGCCCCGCATCCCGGCGGCGACGGACTGCTGTCGGCCGCCGGCACTGCGCTCGCCGACGCCGGCCTGACGCCGAGCGACATCGGCTTCGTCAGCGCCCATGCCACCTCGACCCGCGCCGGAGACCTGGCAGAGGCACACGCCCTGCGCCGTCTGTTCCCGACGCCTCCTCCGGTAACCGCGCTGAAGGGCACCATTGGGCACTCCATCGGCGCGGCCGGAGCGATCGCGACCGCCTGCGCCGTCCTGTCCCTGAAACACCAGGTGGTCCCGCCCACCGCAAATCTCCAGGTGCTGGACCCGGACATCGATCTGGACGTCGTCGCGGGCGCACCACGGGAGTTGAGCTGTGAGGCTGCCCTGGTCAACTCCTCCGGATTCGGCGGCCAGAACGCCGTGGTCGCCCTCTCCCGCGCGACGTAGGCCGACCGGCGTCCGGCTCCCCGATCCGGCACCCGGAAGGTGAACTGCTCGTTGACGGTCCGTTCAACGTGTTCAACGCCTGGGGCACAGTGCCGACGGTATGCACCTCGGCGTACGGGCACCTGTGAGTACATGCTTCATGGAGAGGTCAGGCGTGTGGGGCGAGTCCCGTGTACGCCGGACACCGAACGTGTGCCGAGCCTCACGTCTTCCACTCCCGGGCCACCTCAGTGAACACGGCCCCGCGTCGGTTTCGGACGCTCCCCACGCACCGGCGCATCGGGGGATCGAGCGCGTCGGCGGGGGCGGGCGGCTGCTTCAGACAGCGGCACGAGAGAGCGGAGGACGCAGGCAATGCCGTACACCACAGATGCCCACAGCGGCGAAATCACCGAGGCCAGGAAACGCCTCGATCACCTGGATCAGCAGATCATCAAGTCCCTGCGAGAGCGGTCGTCCTTGTCGGCGCTGGTTCAGTCGGCCCGTACCGCCGAGGGCGGCTGCCGCACCGATCAACAGCGCGAGGGCGTCATCGTCCGGCGGTATCACGACGGTCTGGGCCCGGCCGGGCGTGACATCGCCCTGAGCCTGCTGCGGCTGTGCCGGGGCAAGGACCCCATCCTGCCGGTCCTCTCCGGCCCGGGCCCGGTCCGGCGGGTCTTTCTGGGCCCGACGGCGTCGGTGTCGCACCACGCGGCCGAGCTCATGCCCGGCCCGGACGACACCGAGCTGCACGCCCTGAGCACACTGCCCGAGGTGATGTGCGGGCTCCTTGACGGAACCGCGGACGAAGCGGTGGTCCCGCTGGAGAACAGTGTGTCGGGTCCGGTCCACGACACCCTGGTGGCCTTGGCGGACTCCGACGAGTTGGCCGCGGTCGCACGTGTCCACGTGCCCATCGACTGGGTGTTGGCAGCCGCTCCGGGCACCACCCTGGCCACGGTGGAGACGGTGGCCAGCCATCCTCATGCGCTCGCGCAGGCCCAGCCGTGGCTGGCGGCACGGCTGCCCCGGGCGGCTACGACGACCACCGCGTCCACGTCCGCCTCCGCGGAAGAACTGCTGCGGTCGGACACCGCCTACCAGGCGGTCATCTGCACCCGGCGCGCCGCGGAACACTACCGGCTCGACATCCTCGCCTCCCTCGACACCTCTCGCCCACCGGTGACGCGTTTCGCCCTGGTACGCCGTGTCGATGCGCTTCCGCCGCCCACCGGCAACGATGTCACCAGCTTGGCCCTGACCGTGTCGAGCACGTCCCTGAGCGACGTGCTGGAGTGCCTGACCACGGCACACGCCGACATCCTCGGCCTGCACACGCTGCCGACCGGGGGAGACTCACGGCTGCTGTGGCTGGACTGCCGCGGCCATGCCACCGACCCGCACATGGTCCACACCTGGAGCGCCGTGCGCGCGTACTGCGACCGGGTGCGCGTGACAGGCACCTTTCCGGCCCCCGCGCCGGCACCCCACTGAGTCGGCGCAGGGTCCCGGCCACCAGGGCGTCACCCCATCCCGGCAGGGCCGCCTGCCACCACGTCTCACCTTCATGTGCTCCCCGGGAGCGCGGATTCGGAGCTCTTCCATGGCTACTGCCACCTCTGATGTCCAACAGCTCACCGGCGCCGAAGTGGTGCTGCGCGTCCTTCGGGACGAGGGCGTCCGGTACGTCTTCGGCAATCCCGGCACCACCGAACTGTCTCTCCTGCAGCAACTGGCCACGCAGCACGACATCGAGTACGTTCTCGCCCTCCAGGAAGCGTCCGCCGTGGCCATGGCGGACGGGCACGCCCGCGTCTCCGGTCGTCCCGCTTTCGCCAACCTCCACGCCGCGGCGGGTCTGGGAAACGGAGTCGGCGCGCTGACCAACGCGGCGGCCGCGGGAGTGCCCCTGGTGGTCACGGCCGGCCAGCAGGACCAGCGGCACCTCATCCACGGCCCGGTCCTCGCGGGCGACCTCGCCGGTCTGACGGCCCCCACCGTGAAATGGGCGCACGAGGTCACCACCCGCGAAGAACTCGGCGAGGCCCTGCTGCGGGCCTTCCGGCTGGCCCAGGCCCCGCCGACCGGTCCGGTCTTCCTCTCCCTGCCGATGAATTTGCTGGAGGAGACCGGCCCCCCGCCTCCCCAGCCCACCCGCGTGCAGTTCGCCGCGTCCGCGCCCGTCGACGCGCTGGCCAGGAAACTCAACGAGACGCCCGCCGGGGACACCGCGCTGATCTTCTGCGACGAACTCGCCCGCCACGCACCCGACGAGGGGCTGGCCCTCGCCGAGGAACTGGGGGCGCCGGTCTGGGGATCGGGCTGGCCGGCGACGAACCCGTTCCCCACCGCACATCCGCTGTGGCAGGGCTACCTGCCCCCGAACGCGGCCGGTATCCAGGAGGCACTGGCTCCCTACAGTCTGGTCCTGATCGCCGGCGCGGGCGCCCTTGCGCGCTACTTCCCCTACGCCCCCGGCCCGCTGCTGAACGAGAAGACCCACGTCGTGCACATCACCGCGGACCCCGGCGACCCCGGCCGCGAGACGCCCGCCGATCAGGCCCTGCACGGCCAGTTGCAGCCCACACTGCAAGAACTGCTCAAGTGTCTCGCCCCTGCGGACCACCCGTCCTGGAAACTGCGTGCGCCGACACCCTGCGGCCGAACCGGGCCGCTCGACCTCCCGACCTTCGGTGCGAGTCTCGCCACGACACTGCCCTCGGACGCCCTGGTCGTGGACGAGGCCCCGCAGGCGTCCCGCCACATCCGAGCGGCCCTCCAACTGCGTCGGGCCAACCAGTATCAGTGGGTGTCCGGTGGGCTCGGCTGGGCCATGCCCGCGGCCATCGGTGCGAGCCTGGCGCGCGACCGCGGACAGATCATGTGCACGGTCGGGGACGGAGCCGCCATGTACAGCCCCCAGGCCTTGTGGACAGCGGCACACCTGCGTCTGCCCATCGCCTTCGTGGTGGCCAACAATCGCGAATACCGCGTCCTGAAGGACAACTGGCAGCAGAGCGGGCCCGAACCGGAGGCATTCGTGGGAATGGACCTCACCCGGCCGGCCATCGACTTCGTCGCCCTCGCCGAGTCCATGGGCGTACCCGGCCGGCGCATCACCACAGGCGCCCACTTGAGCGAAGCGGTCCAGGAAGGTTATGAGGCGGGAGGCCCGTTCCTCATCGAAGCCCAGCTGCACGAGGGACCGACCGGACCCTGACCGGCGGCGCGACCGAGGCCATGAGCCGGAAGCCGGGATCTCACCGCACTTCCGGTGACGGGCGGGCCGTGCATGGACCCGCAGGGGCTGGACCGAGGGGCGAGTGGTGTCAGGCATCGTGCGCACCTACGACGCGTTGGTGTATTGACGCGGTGGTGCGGTCCGGGACCGTCGGCAGCGTTACGCGCGAACGGACGGCCGGGGCAGGCAGTCGACGTGGTACTCGCCTTCCGGCCCGGCCCGGTGGACGCCGTGGATCTCGCTCGGGAACCCGGGGAAGGCGCGGTCGTGTTCCTCCAGCGCGCCGAGGTAACGAAGGAACGGCCCGTCCACTGGCCCGTAGTTCTCTCCCGGCATGAGGAGGGGAATCCCGGGCGGTGTGATGACCACCATGGTCGCCGCGGTGCGACCGGCGGCGTCACGTACCGCGAGACGCTCGTGACCACGCCGGATGGTCTGCCGGTAGGACTCCTGCGGGGTCGCGCCCACGAGCGGTCGTCCGGTGTACGCCCGGTCGAGCAGGCGGAGCCGGTCGCTGCTTCGGAGGAGCTGGTGCATGTCCCCGCAGAGTTCGCGCAGCGTCATCGCCGCGTAGCGCTGTGGGTACTCACGGACCAGCCGGGGCAGTGCCTGTCGCAGTGGAGTGTCCGCGTCGAAGAGCTTCTTGAAGTCGCACAGGGCGTTCAGCAACTCGACCCACTTCGCGCGCGTGGTGCCCAGCGAGAACAGCGCGAGAGTGGTGTAGTCGGCGGTCTTCTCCATGATGATGCCCCGGTCGGTGAGGAATTCGTTGAGCACAGGAGCGGGGACTCCCCACGGCTCCACCGTGCCGTGGGCGGTGACGCCGGGGCAGGTGAGGGTGACCTTCAGCGGGTCCAGAAGGCAGGAGCCGTCCTCCAGGCCGCGGAAGCCGTGCCAGGAGGCCGACGGATCCAGCTCCCAGGCAGCGGGGGCCGTCGCGAGGTGGTGTGCGGGTGCCTCCTCGAACGCGACCGGTCGCCCGCCGTCCGGTCCGGGCACCGCGGGGGGCTGCCAGACCCCGAAGAACCAGGACTCCTGCGTGTGGCAGGCCTGTGTCGCCAGGCGCCGGGCGATCCGCACCATTTCCTGCCGGAAGGCAATCGCCTGGTGGATCGCCTCGTCGACGAGAGTGCGTCCTTGCTCCCCGTCCATCATGGTGGCGGCGACATCGAGAGAAGCCAGCATGGGATACGACGGTGAGGTGCTGGCATGCATCGTGTACGTCTCGTCGAGGCTGCTGGGATTCACCGGTGCACGGGGACCGGATCGCACGTGCAGCATCGCGGCCTGGGACAGCGCGGCGAGCATCTTGTGGGTGGACTGGGTGGCGAAGACGGTGGGCCGGTCATCTCCGGGCAGACTCTGCTCCGTGACGGACATGGCGTATCGCCCGCGGTAGAGCGGATGGAACCGCGCGTATCCGAACCACGCCTCGTCGAAGTGCACGCGCGGAGTGCGCCGGGCCAGCGCCTTGGTGGTGCGGACCGCGTCGTAACACAGGCCGTCGTAGGTCGAGTTGGTCAGAACGGCGAGGGCTGCTTCGTCCTCTCCCGCCCCGGTGTCGCGCAGCGTGGCGGGAGTCACGGGGCCGATCATGCCGAGGCCGTTGCGCGTGGGGGCCAGGTACAGGGGGCGTGCTCCGCTCAGGACGAGCGCGTGCAGCACGGACTTGTGGCAGTTGCGGTCGACCAACGCGACGTCGCCCTCGGCGAGAGCGAAATGCCCGACGGTGCGGTTGGCGCCGGAGGTGCCGTTGAGGACGAAGTACGTCCGGTCGGCTCCGAACACTCTGGCAGCATTGCGTTCCGCGCCGCCGATCGGACCGTTGTGCTCCAGCAGGGAGCCGAGCTCCGTGACGGACACCGAGACGTCCGTGCGCAGCAGTTCCGTTCGGCAGTAGTCCAGGAAGGCCCTGCCGGGCGCGGATCGTGTGAAGGCGAGCCCGCCCGAATGGGACGGTGAGTGCCAGGAGCTCGTATTCCGCGTGCCGAACGACCGTAATATGCGAAAGAACTCCGGCAACTGCTCCTCGTCCGTGCACTCCTGAATGGCTGACAGGATGCGCACCGCATCCCGGTCCGGCACGCCGGCCAACGGGTCGATGCATCCGGAGGATGCCTGGACGACCTCCCAGGGAACGTCGTCCACTCTCCCCGCACCCAGAAGGAGAAAGGTGGGAGTGTGGGTGAGAACTTGATCATGATGCTGCACGGCACCGTCGGTCAGCAGTCGACTGTCAACGATCGCCGCCGTTGTGGAAGAGGACCGCCATGCGGAACGGTTGTCGGTCGAGAGACCTGCGGACATGGTGACGCGAGCCCCCTGACTCTCGAGTTCCTTCCGTAGCAGTTTCAGATGCTGCGCAGCGGCATTTTCAAGGCCTCCGCCCAAAATGGTGAGTACATTGGGATGCGCAGTCACCGATTCACCCCTTCGGTCGCGCTGGTGATGAGTCCGGAGGGTCCGCTGGATCGAGATGACAAACGTCGACGCCTTGGACTATGTCACGCGCCATGCGCAGTCCGGTGATCTGCGCCTTGAGAAGGGGGTGTGCCGTCGGTTGTATCTCGGAGATTTTCCTGTCGATTTTCTCGACGATCTCATCGATCATGGGATCCTTCATCTCATTCCTTTCCCGGGCCGGTGCATGTATCTTGCGGAGTTCCGTGCCCGTTGCAGTCATCGAGCCTGCAATGTGACAAGTCGTGGATCAGCTCATCGACAACCGACTTCTCCACGTGCGGCATGATGTAGACGTGCACGAACGAACGCACTGAACCTCCCTCCCGTACTTGCTCTCCCACCAAGGCGTATTTATTCACGATCTCCTGGCACGGGCGCAGGAAGCGAATCGAGAGCGATGACCGGGATCGCGCAGCGTGGAGGCCATGAGAGATCTTTTCGATTTCTCTGTAGGTGTAGTCTGCCAATTCCAGGCAGTGCTTCAGTGTGGAGATCTGTTCTGATTTGCTCGTGCGGGCCAGCGAGTGCCAGAGCAACAGACCGGAAAGTCCGTTGCGTGCTCCGGAGAACGTGGTGTCGGGTGAGCCGACGTAGGCGGGATTCGATGGCGGGGTGGTCCGGAACTTTTCCTTCGACATGTAGATACCGCATGGGTAGGGCGCCCCGAACCATTTGTGCCCGCTGGTCACGATGGAACACACAAAAGGAAGGCGGAAGTCAAACTCGGGCCCCGGACTCTCGAACACGCCGTCCCGGAAACCCTCTTCCAGGAATGGTAGGTATCCGGCACCAAGAGCACCGTCGATATGCAACCAGTAACCCTGGCGGCCGCCGTCATCGGCAGTCATGGAATGTCTTTTCAGGATTCCCTCGATCTCCGCCCAAACCTCCTTCGGGTCGTCGAAAGCACCCTTGAACGTGGATCCGAGATTGAGGCAGATGATGGGCGGATGCCCCTGGGAGGCAAAGAATTCGACGGCTTCCGCCATCCTTCTTTTGTCGATTACGCCCGTTCCGGACGGGCCGCCGACGCTTGGGATCGAGTCGGGCCACGTGCCGTCTTCCGTGAAGGTGCAACTTCCCGGGTAGTAGCGCATTCCCAGTGTACGCGGTGTGTCCAGTCCCAGCATCTGCGCTGCTTTGGCGAAGGAGTAGTGGGAATCTTCCGAGAAGAGCAGTACGGGGCTTTTTTGGGATGTGTCGTCCTGCTTCCCTTCATGAAGAAGGTCGGCCCCGGACAGATAGTCACGCGCGTTCCACAGTGCGAACAGGTTGCCCTCCGTGGACCCCATGCTGAGCATGTATCCCCAGGGAGAATCTGGTTCGGCACTGTCAAAATCCCCTTGCGCATGCCACAGCCGGGAGAAGTAGTCGAGCACGGCCCGCTCCATGCCCTTGGTGCTCAACGGGGTGAGGCTGGAACTGAAGGGGTCGCCGATGTTGTCCAGGTGCACACCGAGGAATTTTCCCAGCTCCGGCGGAAGGGCGATCTGCTGACTCCATTGGTATCCCAGAGTGTGGGACTTCCTGTCAGCGCACACCTCATAGAATCGGGACGTCACGCGGTTGATGTCTTCGTCCGTCTGTCGACTGTCGCTCAACTGCAGGCTGTGGTGCATATGGTCGCCTTCGGGTTCGTCCGCGGAGTGATGAGGGGCTGCTTGCTGATGGCTGGGCCGCGGTCAACGCGCACCTCGATTGCCGCTCCATCAATTCCTCCAGGGTGCAGGAATAGTTCCCGAGAGGCCGGTGAACGTGTGCTTTTTGGACGCGTACTTGGTGAAAGTGTTGAATCCTGCCGAGTTTCCGAGGCCGACTGAGTGATGCCCGTTGGGCGGGCTGGCGCGGGAGTTGGCGCGTCGCTCGGCGAAGTGGTGGACGGGCGGCCTGGGGGAGGGGAGCAGCCGGAACACAGGCCGGTGTGACGGCCGATAGCGTGGTGGGTCCAGCCGATCGCACTACTCGCTGATTACGTTCCGTGATCGCGCTGTTGACCGGGAAACCCGATGCCGGCGCAGTGCCGCCGACGTGCAATTCAGGACGTACGTTGCGGCGACAGGGTCTGGTCCGACGTCAGTCTCCTGGGCGGAGCAACTTCGGTGGAGGCCCGAGAACTATGTGCTGCACAGGGCGCGTTCGGCCGCTTCGGGGTCGTGAGGGTAGCGAAGACTGGTCCGGTCCCACGAGCCGACGACGTTCCGCCAGAAGCGAGAGGGACTCATCGGGGCCCGCACGGAGTCCTGGAGTTCGGCCAGGCGGCCACAGCGGAGCGCCCTGCGAGCTGCCTCAACCCGATCTGCGTCCACCCAGTGCGGCACGTGCGAGCCCGGGTCAGTGTAGTCAGCGATGATCCACGCCAGGTCGACGCGCTTTTCGTGTCCCGCACGGTGTGCCGATGTTCGAGTGCTGTGCGCGCCGAGGGGATAGGCGAGGCTCAGCGGATCGACCGAAATACCGTCGAGGGGCACCACGATGCCGCTATAGCCCAGAAAATCCTCTGCCCCAGCCACCGACGCCGCACGGCTCTTGGCCAGAGGCAGGGTCAGATATCTCTTGTTGTACTCGAGCGTGACGATGAGTTTGGCGCCTTGGCTGCTCCGCCCGTCGACTGCGGCGTGCACGAGGGGCGCGTATGCGACCGGGCGCTCAGCATGGATCTTCTGGCTGATGGGATAGGGATGTCGAGCGGCCTGCTGGTAGCCACGGTGGGAATCCCAAATATCGTGCGCCGGGGACTGTAGAGGGGCACGCCAGAGAACCAGGCAGGAGACCGTCCAGCAACCAATCGCTATGGCGATGGTCACCGTCTTGGTGGAGGCCCGAACAGCCCAGACTGGCAGCAGGAGAAGAAACAGGGGCAGTACGAAGAAGCGGCCGTGCATGAAGTCGCCGCCCACCTTCAGGGCGTACACCGAGAGCACCCCGCCGGCCAGGATCGGCGCCGAGCAGACGATCCAGAAACGTTTGTTCTGACGCGCATCGGTGCTTCGGCTGAACCTCCTGCGAATCGCCCAGGCCAGTAGGGCGGTCAACAGGATGGAGAAGGGTACCCAAAGCCGGTACGGCACAGCGAAGTTGGCGAGGTAGTAGAGGCCGCGGCCCCATGAGCTCACGCCGGGGTCTTTGACGAGCCCGGGCAGGGGGACAAGGATGCCGTAGTAGCCGGCCCGGAACACTTCGTAGGCCGCAGGCAGGGCGACGGCCCAGGCCAGGAGCTTGCCGGACGCACGCCATGCCGTCCGGAACAGTGCGATCGCCCCGGCGAGGAAGACTACGGATACGACCGTGAGCTCCGGGCGGACCAAGGGTCCCAGCCCGATCGTCACAGCCGCCACCAAACGGAACCGCCCGCTCGATTTAGCGTCTGCGTGTACGAGGAGAATCCAACTGCTCGCGACCCAGCACGTACCAAGTCCTGTCTCCAAGCCGGAAGTGGCGTAGTCCCATACGGGCTGGACAGGAAGCAATACCAGAACGCCAAGTGGAATGAATGGTGAACGCTGCGCTTGGGGGCGGTGAAGACTGAGTGCGGCAAATCCGGCCGTCAGGAATCCTGCCGTGGTCAGGAGCAGCCCGAGAGCGACTGAAATGACCGCAGGGTCCTTACCGGAGAGGAAGCTGCAAAGCGCCAGAGTCCATTGCCACAATGTTCCGGTCGATGTCTCCGCCCGTTCACCGACGTTGTAAACAGGGCCGTTCCCCGCCAAGATCTGGCGCACAGCACGAACATAGATCATTCCGTCGTCACCGACCCAGCGGTGCCGGTAACCGAGAACCAGCATCAGTACGGCTGGAACAGTGACTACTAGGGCATTCCATGTCGTTCGTGGTGTGCATGTCCGAGTGGAAAGCCCACGAAGGGTATGGAGAGGTGGCCGGAGCTTCGAGATGACGTCAGCTGCTGCCGGAGAGGTATACATCAGGCGGGGCATGGAGACCTTAACTTCGCATGCGGGACTCTTCGACGGGTGCGCAGGAGCGTGCGATCGGTAGGGGACTTTTCCGTCTCCACTCCGAGTCGCTGCGGGCGATGGACAGGGCGCTGGCTGCAAGTAGCAGTGCGAAGGGGGCGCCGCCGCAAGCCGCCACGACGCGGACCATTCAGAGAGATTGGCGGATCTCCCCCGAATGGCCGCTGAGTGATTACCCTCCGGCACCAGGTTCATTGGGGCCTGCCTACCGGGCCCCTTACGAACCGCCAGTGCCCGGCTGCGAGATGGACCGTCCTGGGCAACGACGAAGCTCCTGGCAGACGGGTTTCCGACCAAGATCACCGGGGTCGCCAGGAGCTTCACGTGCTCGCCCTCCGTCCTCGATCGATCTGTCCAGCCGCACCGTGCCGTCCCGGGGATTCGGCATCGGCATCGCGACCGTGCACCGCTCCATACGTAAAGCCGTTGAGGCTTTGTCCACCCCCCCCGACTCTGGACGCGGAAAGGAAGACGCTCCTGGCGAGGGCGCGCGTCATCCTCGACGGCACCTTTTCGCCGATCGACCGCATCGCCGCCGACGCTCCGTTCTCATCCGCTGCCTCGGCGAGCGGGCTGGCCGCCACCACGGGTCGGCGCCTCCCGCGAAGGATCCGCTGCGGCACCAACCGAACCACCGGCGTGGTGGAGGCCGTCTCGTCCCTCACCACGCTTCAGCGTGAGGTGGGACACCGCTCACCGATGTCAGGGCTGAGTGAGCATTTGCAGCGTTGCCTCTCCAGGGTGAGTACGGCCTTGGCGATTGACGTCATGCGGTTGGGGCTGATCCGGGATCTTCGGAAGATTCGCCAGGACTTCAGCAGTGCCATGCCCCGTTCGACGGGTGCCGGGGATGTGGCCAGTGCCCGGTTGACCGTCTGCTGTGTTGGGGAAAGCTGTCCGCCGGGCGGTCGTCTGCGCCCGGTGGTGACCCAGAGGCCGGCGCCCTGGTAGGCGCGGTCGGCCAGGACGGGGACACCTTGGCGTTCACAGATCCGGATGATCCGGTGAGTGCGGGCCGGGTCAGGTCGTGGCACCGGCCCGGCAAGGCCGGCGAGATCCACAGCACCTGCCCGGTCGGGTCGGTCACGACCTGTACGTTCACGCCGTGGCGACGGTGCTTGTGCGAGTAGTCGGCCCGGCCGTCACCCACCCGGTCGCACTCGGCGAATGTCCCGTCGAGCAGTACGTACTGCGGGTCGTGTTCGCGCAGGACCTTGAGCAGGCCCGGCGCCCGGGCGGCCAGGATGTCGATCACCGCGGTGGTGTAGGCATGGGCGGTGCCGACCGAGATGTCGAAGCCGGCGGCTGTCTGGGCCAGGGTGTCGTGCTTTCGCAAGTACACCAGAGCGACGAGCGCGCGTTGGTGCGGCGGGAGCTTGCAGCGCCGGTCACCCTCGCGGGTGACGATGAGCATGGTGACCCACTCGACCAGCGCATGAGGCAGGTCGATTGCGGCAGGATAGGAGGCCAACGAGGGACCTGCGCTGATGAGTTGAGACTTCGAACACCTCCCTCCAACGGCACGGGTGCCTCGTGCGTTGCGCTCTCGCCGCCGTCACCCCATCGGTGGCCACCCTGAAAACGCTCAGCGTCTCGCGATGATCACATGGTCACACTTCACGACTGTTCTTACCCGAAGGTGTAAGCGGACTCCCGGCCGTCGGCATGCGCTGTTACGTTGATGCCGTTCATGCCTGATGAGTTCGGCTGTTCGGTACCTCTGCGTAGACCCGATCAGGCATGTGCCAGATAGTGAAGAGTGTCGGGCGCGGGCGCTCATGAAGTATGTCGACACCAGGGCATTCAGGGGGACTTCATGTCTTCTGCTCCACCTCCGTCAGCCTCCCCCTCGGGTAATGAGCCGCCGAGCAGCGGTTCACCTTCAACCGAGCCGTCCTCGCCTGGGGCGAGGCATGCGGGTGGAGCAGGTTCGGCCGGGCCGCCTACATCTGGAGGCGCTGGGTCGACTCGCGCAGATACCGCCGCGTCCGGTGAGGGGGATGGGGACGGCAACGCCCGGCCGAACACTGTCTGGCAGTGGACTCTCCGGGGCTTCGCGGTGATCGGCGTCATAGGCGTCCTTGTCTCGTCGGCCGTCGCGATCTGGGGGTTGCCTGCGGCCCTGGAAAGCTCCGAGGTCGCGAAGCAGGCCGAGACTCGAGAACGGAATAAAGAGAAGCAAGACGACGCCAAGGAAGAACGACTCACGATCGGTCCTGCGATCGACATCGCGGCTGGAGAGCCGAACCTCCGGTTCAGCCGCCGGTTCGCGCTAGCTCAGCGCACCACGAATGAAGAGAGTCTTCCAGGCGACGGGTTCCTGTCGAACGAATACTGGTCCTGGTTCGCGAAGAACAAGGGCATGCGCGTCAATGAAGCCACGGTCCGCGTCACCATCTTTCCCATCCACCGGGGCACGGTGGTGATCCAGAACATGCGGGTCACCAACCTCTCTTGCCGGCCCACGCGCTACACCGGTACTGCTGTGGTTCCCCCTGCCTTCGGGGACAGCGGAGGTGAGGCGCTTCCCGCAGCAGTTGCCTTCGACCTTACGGAGCCCAGCCCAAGGCCGTGGAAGAACGAAGGCTGGGTACCTACCGAGGAGGCGTACAAGCTCTCTGGGAACGCTTTCGCCAAGGCCATTTATCTTGATGGGGGAGAAGATTTCGACGCCAGGGCGTTCGACCTCTCCTTCTTCACCAAGAATAAGGACTGCAAGTTCGGTGTCGAGGTGAACGTCACGACCGCGGGGCGGGGAGACGAGTGGTACCGCGTAGTTTTTCCCGGTCGACGGTTGACCTACGAGGTGGCTGGCCGCCCGGAACGATATGACACTTCCGTCGTCAGTGAAAGCGTGGAGGGGCCGCCTGTTCTAAGGGGCCCATACACTCTCAGTAGACCGCCGGCCTTGCAGAAAGGCTTGTTCTTGCCAGCTCGGGGTCGGGCGGAGTGAGAAAGGACTCTGGTGTGATGGCGGAGGACTGCGAGTATGGCCTCTTCGTCCTCTCCAGCCACTACACGCAGTGGGCCCGTCGACGTCAGTGAGCTTCTTCAGCGTTGCCGCTCCAGGGTGAGGACGGCTTTGATGATTGACGTCATGCGGTTGGGGCTGCACCGGGATCTGCGGAAGATCCGCCAGGACTTCAGGCGGGCGATGCCGCGTTCGACCGGTGCCCTTGCGGCGGCCAGGGCTCGGTTGACGGTCTTCTCGGTGGGGGCGAGTTCCTGCAGGTGCCTGCGTTTGATGCCCGTGGTCAGCCAGGGGCCGCCGCCCTGGTAGGCGAGATCGGCCAGGATAGGGACGCCTTGGCGCTCGCAGATGCGGATGATCCGGTGAGTGCGGGCGGCGGTCAGGTCGTGAGCCCGGCCCGGCAGCGTGGGCGAGAGCCACAGCAGTCGGCCCCCCCCCGGATCGGTGACCGCCTGCACGTTCACACCGTGTCGGCGGTGCTTGTGGGAGTAGTCCGCGCGTGAGTCGCCGACCCGATCGCACTCGGCGAGGGTGCCGTCCGGCAGGACGAAGTCAGGGTCGGCCTCGCGCAGGACCTTCAGCCGACCCGGTGCTCGTTCGGCGAGCAGGTGGATGACCGCGTGGGTGTAGGCGTGGGCGGTGGACTCGCTGATCCCGAACCCGGCAGCGATCTTCGCCAGGGTGACGTGCTCGCGCAGGTACACCAGTGCCACCATCGCGCGCTGAGACGGGCGGAGCTTGCAGCACCGGTCCCCGTCACAGGTGACGATGAGCATCGTGACCCACTCCACGAGCGCATGGGGCAGGTCGAGTGCGGCAGGATAGATGACCAACGAGGCCCCCGAGCAGCGTGATTGAGACGTCAGACATCTCGGTCAACAGCCCGGGGGCCTCGCTCGTTGCGGCTCGCGGACCGTCACCTGATCGGTGGCCACCTCGAAGAAGCTCAGTGAGCGTGAGCGGAAGTGACCGCCAACGAGAAGGCCCGGGCCAAGACCCAGCAGGTGACGGGCGCTGCCGAGGGAGACGGCGGGCCGCACTGTCGGCAGTGAGCGCGTGAATGCCGGGGGGCGTGCGTCAGAGGAAGCGCCGGATAGGCACGACAGCCGCTTCTCTGGCGCGCTGGAGGGGCGAGCGGCGCTTCCAGCGTCCCGGCCTGATGAGTTCGCCGCGTTCGAGGTCTTCGTTGAAATGACTGTCGAGTGTGGCGGTGAACGTCTGGTCCAGGACGGCGAGCATCACCTCTTCGTCGTGGTTGAGGGAGCGGCGGTTGAAGTTCGTCGAGCCGACCAGGGCCATGGTTCTGTCGATGGTGATGACCTTGGTGTGGAGCATCGTCGGCTGGTACTGGAAGATCTTTACGCCGCAGGCGGTGAGGTCCTCGTAGTAGCGCTGGCCGGCCAGTCGGCAGACCCTTTTGTCGGTGTGCCGGCCCGGGAGCAGGATCTCGACCTCGACGCCGCGGCGGGCGGCGGCGCACAGCAGCTCGATGAAATAGGCGTCGGGGGCGAAGTAGGCGGTGGTGAGGCGGATCCGCTCCTCCGCGGATTCGATCACCACGCGCAGCAGTGTCTGCATGTCCTGCCAACCGAAGCTGGCCGAGCCCCGCACCACCTGCACGACGGCGTCGCCCTGCGGGGTGTGGTTGACGAACCGGTCGCGGTCATCGAAGAGTTCGTCGTGGCACTCGGCCCAGTTCTGGGCGAAGGCGGCGGCCAGCCCGTCCACCGCGGGCCCGCTGACCTGTACGTGGGTGTCGCGCCACTCGTCGGGATTCCGGGCATCGCCGCACCACTCTTCGGCTATTCCGACACCGCCGGTGAACGCGGTCTCCTCGTCGACGACGAGGACCTTGCGATGGCAGCGATGGTTTTGCTTCAGCGGTGAAAGGTAGAGCGGTTTGCGGAACCAGGCCACCTGCACACCGGCCCGCTCCATCGCCTGCAGTTGATCCTTCTCAATGAGGCGACTGCCAAAACCGTCCAGCATGAGGCGTACGCGTACCCCCTGGCGTGCCCGCTCGGCCAGTGCGTCCGCGAACCGCTGGGCGATCTCGCCCTTCCAGTATACGAACGTCATCATGTCCACGGTGTGCCGCGCGGAGCGAATCCCCTCCAGCATCGCCTTGAAGATCTCGTCGCCGTTGCGCAACGGGACCAGCGCGTTACCTTCAGTGGCCGCAACCCCTATGAGCCGCTCCAGTCGGCGTCTTGCGCGCTGCGCCCGCTCGTCAAGAATCGCCTTCTCGTCCTCCTCCCGTGCCGCCGGCGAGAGGGCGGGGGACGGCCGGGTAGGTCCGGCCGTTTCGGAGGTGCCGGCGAGGGTGTCCTGCGTGTCGGTCATGGATGCTTCTCCGTATGGTTCGGTGCGTTGAATTCTGATCTGGTAGGGGTCGCATTCCTCCCCAGATCTCAGGAGAGGCCGCCCGCACTCGTAAATGTTCGGTCAATATTTGATGGGCGTCGTCAATATTTGGCCCCTGACCGAAACCCGCGAGGAGGGTGCGTGGCACATCGCATGCGCTCTCCTGTGTGACGGACTGCCGGCCGGCCTGGGGCGATGAGAGCGCTGACGGCTAATGGCATCCGGATATGTGCGGACTTGCCAGGCAGTCATCTGCCTTCGGGCTGCACGGGCCGGTTGCCACAGGGGTGCGGTGTGAGGGATGGTTGCCTCAAGGTAATGGATTCCCCGAGCTGATGAGGTGAGGGATTCGCCTAGCGGATCCTCAATGTTTGGTAACTACCCCTGTGCAGAACGCCGCCGGCTGGGAGCGGGATGTCCCGTCGAGTGCTGCTGCCTACCCCGTCCTTGTCGCTGACGGCGAGGGGGTGCTGGTGTCGCGCAACGATGCAGCCGGAGCGCTCCTGTCCGGGGCCCGCGCCGGGGAGTGTCTGGTTGACGTGGCGCCTGCGTGGCTCTCAGCGGCGCATGACGCGCTGAGGGGTCCTGGCCAGCGTAGCGAGCGGATGGCAGGCCCTGCGGTGTCGGGTGTGATCGGCGAGCGCAGCTTCGAGGCACACCCCAGTGTGCAGGGCGACGGCACCGTGATGTGGTGGCTGGTCGATGACACCGATCACCAGCTGGTGCGGGAAGCCTTGCGCATGGAGCGCGAGCAGACCGAGTTTCTGTCCAGGTCCTCCAACCTGCTGCTCTCCTCGCTCAACCTGGAGCGCTGCATGGATGTGACCGCCCAGCTGGCCTCGGAGTACCTCGCCGATGCGGCGCTGGTCATCGCGCCCTCGCACGGGCGGCGGCTGCCGGTGGTGGCCTGTCTGAACGGCGGAAGCCCCGTGCGGGCTCACGAGTCGGTGGACCCGGCGGACGTGCCCGGCCTCAGCGAGGCGCTGCGAGGCTTCCCGCCGGTTCCCTCGCGATGGATCGATCCCGCGGCGGCACCCGGTTGGATGGTGCCCGACGGCTTTGGACCCGTCGGCTCCATAGTGATCACCCCGCTGCCCGGTCACGGCGTCCCGGCCGGTGCGCTTGTGCTGCTGCGCCGTTCTGGCAGGGCGGCGTTCACCGACGGTGAGGAAGTCTTCGCCCGGCTGTTCGCCACGCGCGCCGGAGCAGCCATGTCGGCCGCACGCCTGTACGCGGAGCAGACCTCGATCACCGAGATCCTGATGCGCGAGCTGCTTCCACCCTCGCTGCACCAGATCTCCGGGGTGGACTACGCCGGCGGCTACCGCCCATCGGAGGACCACGAAAGGATCGGCGGGGACTTCTACGACGTGCACCCGGCCGCCGTCGAGGGCGAAGCGTCACTGGTCACACTCGGGGACGTCTGCGGCAAGGGGCTGGAGGCAGCCGTGCTGACCGGCAAGATCCGGAACACGCTGCATGCCCTGCTTCCCCTGGCCGCTGACCACCAGCGGATGATCAGCCTGCTCAACACCGCGCTGGTCAATTCCCATCACACCCGGTTCGCGACCCTGGTCCTGGCTTCTGCCGTACGAGAGGGCAGTGACGTGAGTCTGCGGCTGACCAGCGCCGGTCATCCCGCTCCGCTGATCGTCCGTGCCAATGGGGTGGTGGAAGAGGTCCCGACCCGCGGCACCCTGGTGGGTGCCGTGCCCGAAGCCCGGGCCTACACCGCTGCTGTCACGCTCGCGCCCGGTGAGTCCTGCGTGCTCTATACGGACGGGATCACCGAGGCCAAGGGCGGGCCGCTGGGTGGCAACGAGTTCGGTGAGAAGCGGCTCCGCCGTCTCCTGGCGGAGTGCGCGGGCATGCCGTCGGAGAGCATCGTGGAGCGTGTGCAGATGCTTGCTTCCCAGTGGGTTGGCAAGGGCCGGCACGATGACATGGCCATCGTCGTGATCTCCGCGCCCAGAACGCACCATCTCAGTGCGGTGAACGGCCACACGCGGGGCAGATACACCGCATGAGCACCCCTGCATCCCACATCCTTCCCGCCGGTGAGGCAGTCCGGCAGCTGGCCGACGAGCTGTGGGAGGCCGTCGCCTCGGGCGATGAGTACACGGCCACCACTGTGGTGCTGCGCGCTCTGGACGACGGCATCGACCCGGAGAGCGTGCTGCTGGACGTGATCGCCCCGGTGCAGGGCAAGGTCGGCAGGGAGTGGGCAGCCAACCGTCTCAGCGTGGCCGAGGAACACGCCGCGACCGCTATCAACGAGCGGGCTGTAGCGGCGGTTTCCGTGCATCCGGCCGCACGCACCGCCCCGCAGCGGGGCCGGGTCACGGTGGCCTGTGTGGACGGGGAATGGCACGCCCTCCCCGCACGGCTGCTGGCCGAGGTGCTGAAACTGCGCGGCTGGCACGTCGATTACCTCGGCGCCCAGGTGCCCGCCCCGCACATCATCGCCCACCTGCACCGCACCGACTGCGACGCCGTCGCACTCTCCAGCTCGATTGCCACCCGGCTGCCCACCGCGCATGCCGCGATCACCGCGTGCCAGGCCACCGGCGTCCCGGTCCTGGTCGGCGGAGCCGCCTTCGGACCCGACGGCCGCTACGCCCACCTGCTCGGCGCCGACGCCTGGGCTCCTGACGCCCGTGCCGCGGCCGACCGTCTGGCCCGGACGCCGCTGCCGCGTCCGCAGCCGGATCACCAGCCGATCGATGACCTGCCCCACCTGGACGACCAGGAATACACCATGGTCGTCCGCAGCGAAACCGCCCTGGTGCGCACTGTCTTCACCGGCCTGGAGGACGCCTTCCCGGCCATGCGCACCTACAGCGAACTGCAGCGTGAGCACACCGCCGAAGACCTCGCGCACATCGTGGACTTCCTGGCCACATCCCTCTACCTCGGCGACGAAGAGCTCTTCACCTGGTTCATCACCTGGACCGCCCAGATCCTCACCGCGCGTGGCGTCCCCGCCCACAGCCTGCCGCCGACGTTGAACATCCTGGCCCGCGAGCTCAAGGACTTTCCCCGGGCTGTCGGCACGCTCGAGCGCGGCATCAACGCACTGACCCCCCACCACCGCACCACCGCCGGGAACCCCGTATGACCACGATTCCACCCGACCATCTGCGCTTGACCGTGGTCGACACCGCGGATACCACACGTATAGAGGTCCACGGCGATCTCGACTACGACACTGCTGACAGCCTGTTGGACGCGGTCACCGCCACGATCGCCGAACACCCGCGCATGGCCGACCTTCATCTGCACTGCGACGGGCTCGAGGCCGTCGACTCCATGGGTCTGTCGATCCTCCTGATGATCCGCCGCAAGACCAGCGAAGCCGGTATCCGTCTCCACCTGGAGGACCGCCCGGCAAGACTGGACCGGCTCCTCAGGCTCACCGGTATCCTCGAACACCTCACGGCGGCCTCCCCCGGCTCCGCCGATGACTCCGCCCTCGACAGCACGACAGAATCCCCGATGACCAACAGCGGGGAAGCAAGATCGGCCCGCCCCACCGGACCCGACGGCACCACCTGAGGCCACTTCCCTGCCCCCGGAACGCGGGAGGGGAGCCAGACACACTGATGGGGCACACATGCCAGCACCGGACTCCACCTCACGCAGATTCACGAGCGAGGCGGCTCAGTCCGCCAGCGACATCGTCGAACTCCTCGACGTGATGTGGGAACACGCCAGACAAACGACGGTCGCCTCTCCCGCATCCACCTCGCAACTGCGCCTGATGTACCTCGTCGACCGAGGCGAGGGGATGCGCATGCGGACCCTGTGCAGTCAGCTCGGCACGTCCCCGCCCTCCGTCACCCGCATGTGCGACCGCCTGCAAGCCATCGGTTTCCTCACGCGTCTGCCCTGCCCCGACAACGGACGGGAAGTCACCGTGGAACTGACCCCCGCAGGACAAGCGCACTTGCAGGGCATCCGTGAGCACCGCGAGAACATGCTGCACCACGCCATCAACGCCTTGCCCCAGACCGGCCGGCGGGCACTGGCCGAAGGGCTCGCAGAACTCCACGCCCAACTCACCACGGACGCCGACGAGCACAGACCCCGCTCCATCGCGGCAGCCTGATCTCCCTCGAGGGTCACGAGAGCGAGCGCATCCGCCGTGGCCCGGAGCCGGGCACCTCAGCCAAGTGGCCGGAGACCGGGTCGCACGCATCTCTGCTGGTGCGCCCGGCGACTCCGCCAGGACGAGCGCCCGCAGAGGGCGACTGCTGTGCGACTGGGAGGCATCGCACAGCCCTCTGGGGGCAGAAGGCGTGCATGGCAACTGGATCAGCAGCGGCACGCGGTCGCAGACAGGCCCGGCGTGCGGCGGACAGCACAGCGGTTGAGGGCGCGGCCCGTGCGGGCTTCGTGGCCCGTGGGGTCATCTATCTGCTCATCGGTGTGCTCTCGCTCAGGATCGCTTTCTCGGACGGAGGCGGTGAACAGGCAGACCGGGGTGGCGCCATCGCTGAGATCGCCGAGAAGCCTTTCGGCACCGTCGTGCTGTGGCTGCTGGGTGTAGCGCTGGTGGGGATGGCTCTGTGGCGGCTGACCGAGGCGGCCTTCGGGCAGGCAGGTCCCGACGGCACGAAGGCGAGCAAGAGAGCGATGGCGGCAGGCCGCTGCGTCTTCTACGGATTCGTCGCGTACTCCGTGCTGTCCTACGCGGCCGGCGCGAAGGGCAGTGGCAGCGGGAGCTCCGACAAGGAGTCCCAGGACATCACAGCGAAGGCCCTCGACTGGCCCGGCGGGCAGTGGATCGTCGGGATCGGCGGTGCAGTGGTGGCCGGTGCCGGCGTGTGGATCGCCGGCAGGGCGATCATGCGCAAGTTCAAGGAGCATCTGAAGATGTCCCAGATGCCATTGAAGGTACGCAAAGCGGTCACGTTCCTCGGGGTGTTCGGCGGCGGCTGCCGAGGCGCGGTCTTTGCCGTGGCCGGCGGTTTCGCCATCGCTGCAGCCCTGAAGCACAAGCCCGGCAAGGCCAAGGGCATGGACGACACCTTGCGCTCCTTCACCGACACTCCCGCGGGCCCCTGGCTCCTTGTCCTCATCGCAGTCGGCCTCGCGGCCTTCGGAGTCTTCTCCTGGGCCAACGCCCGCTGGCGCAAGGTCTGACGGTCACCGCCGCCACGTCGGGCGAGGCCGAGCCGGTCGCCGCCTGGTGCGTCGCGGTCCCCGTCGTTCACGCTGGTGATGGTCTGGAGGAGGGCGGCTCAGAGGGAATCGGCGGGGTGAGATATGCGAGGGAGCAGCCGCCGCCGCCGTTGCGGGTTACGCGGCGCACTCCGGGGGAGGCCCGGCGGGCGTCGGCAACGAAGCGGGTCGGCTTGGTGAGTTGTTCCATGAGGGCCAGGCGGGCCGGCCGGGCAGCGTCGGACTCAATCACCTGATCGCCTGCCAAGATCCGCGGACAGCGCCGCGTAGATGTACTCGCTGCCCCACCGATCCCCGTCGAGGTCGTTCTCGACCAGGTGCGCCTCCCGGCGCATCCCGAGGCGCTCACAGACCCGCACAGACCCGGTGTTCTCCACATCCAGCCGTGCGTAGAGACGGTGCACGCCCAGCGTGGCGAAGGCAAACCCGGCCAATGCGGCGGCCGCCTCGGTCGCGTAGCCGTGTCCCTCGTGACCTGGGTGGAGAGTCCAGCCGATCTCGGCCTGGGCGGCGCGGACATCGGCCAGGGTGAGGCTCACCTCTCCGAGGACGCCGGGCTCATCGCATCGGCAGACAGCGAGCGCCAGTTTGTCCCCGTCGGCGCGCCAGGCCGTCTGCTCCGCACGCTCGGCGGCAACTTGCTGGCTGCGCTCACGCGTGTGCGCCGGCCGGTACAAGTAGCGCGCCACGCTCGGCAGGCTCTGGTAGGCGTACAGGTCGTCGGCGTCGCCGGGAGTGAACAGACGCAGCGACAACCGGGACGTGGTCAACGGCAGCAGCGAGGCGATGTCCATGCGGACCTCCGGGACGCGGATGTCGATCACATTGCGGACGGATTTTCGCATCACGACTGCCCCGCGGCCACGCCTTTTCAAGAGCCCGGCCGGGGCGCCGTGACGGGGCGTGCAGTGTCGGAGGTGAGCGTCGACGAGGCGGGCGAGGTGCGGCGGGAGCGCGTGGGCCCTGCAGAGGAGGGATCAGCTACGACGGCCGTCGTCGAACGCTCCGGCGAGATCCATTGCGTTGGCCCGACTCCTTGACCGGCGGGTCATCGCCTGGCCGTTCAGGGCGCATGAGCTGAGCCGGCATCATCGCGGTGCCCGAACCGTCCTGGTGCCTGGGCACTGCAGTCTGTGGCGGTTTCGGATCGAGACGCTATTGACCAGTGATCAGTGACCAGGCTCCATGCGTCGATGTCCTGATAGCGCCGCGGGCCCGAGTGGCCTCTGACCGTGCTGCCGACCAGGTGGAGGCGTTCACTTTGCCACGGGCGTCCGGTGAAGCCGTCGAGGCAGGCGGCCACAGCCGCTACGGACGCGTTGTCGTAGCGGTGAGCGCGGGCCAGCGTGAGGTGGGGACGCAGCGGACGTTCGGCGAAGTCGACGTCGCAGTCCCTGAGCCGCGCCCGTACCGCTTCGGCCAGCTCGTGCAGTCCCTCGAGGTCACCCTGGATGCCGCTCCACAGCACTCGCTCGTCGAAGTGTCCGGATCCGATCAGCGCCAGTTCGACAGCGGGGCGGGTGGCCGCCAGGCCGGCGAGGGGTGAACGCAGCCGCTGGACGTCCCGCACCGGCAGCTCACCCAGGAAGGCCAGGGTGATGTGCCAGTCCTCGATGCGGTTCCAGCGCAGGTCGGGATAAGCGGCGTAGGCCGGGCTCAGCGCGTGCGCCAGCTCGTCCTTCGCATCGTCGGGCGGCGCGAGGGCGACAAAGGCGTGTTGGGTGACGGTCTCGGGCGGTTCGGGCACGGTGTCTTCTTACCTCATCCGCCCGCGGGGCCGCTGCCCGCAGCGGAGGTCCGGACGTGGAGTGCGCGCCTCTGCCAAGCGGCGAGATCTTCCTGAAGTGTTCACCCTGGAGGTTCTGACTTGGCGCTATGTGTCCAGCAGGCCCTCCGGCCTGGGCGGGAGCACCCAGTTTCGTCCGGTGTGCCGCCGTACGCGGTACCTGGACGCTGCTCCCACGCCGTGGACGAGGACGAAGCAGACTCCGCCTCGGACTGAACGCCGTCCTGCTTCAGGTTCGGGTTCTTCTCCCGTTGCCACTGGTACGGCCTGGCACCGGTCCGGGGCCTGCGTACGCGCCGTTTCCGCGGGCAGGAACGGTACGCCGACGAGGAGCGCCGGACCGGCCCCCGGCGACATGCCCGCGCCGAACGCCGCCAGGGCCGAAGGCCCTCGTATCGTGACCGTCGGCACCAGCGGTTTCCATGGGTCTCTCCACGAAGTCATGTGCAGTGCCGCAGGCGCGGGTGCGACGAACCGGTGGTGCCGCCGGCAAACGACGTGTCACGCCTTCGCGAGGACGACGACCGCGTTGTGCCCGCCGAAGCCGAAGGAATTGCTCACCGCGACGTTGACCTCCTGCTGACGGGGTGACCCGGTCACGAGGTCGATGCCGAAGGCCGGGTCGGGCTCACGCAGCCCGGCGACAGGCGGGACCATGTCCGCACGCAACGCGAGCACGGTCAGGGCCGCCTCGACCGCGCCCGCGGCGCCCAGCGAGTGGCCCAGGGTGCCCTTGGCGGAGGTCACGGAAGGGGAGTGGGGAAAGAAGCGTTCCAGCAGCGCTGCCTCAACGGCGTCGCCGCGAGGCGTGGAGGTACCGTGCGCGTTGACGTGGTCGACCTCGCCGGGGCTGATGCCTGCTTCCACGAGCGCGGCATGCAGCGCCCGTTCGGCGCCCTGGCCTTCGGGATGCGGCGCGACCAGATGGTGGGCGTCGGTGGTGGCCGCGAAACCGAGGAACCGCGCCAGGTGCGGGGCGGACCGTGCGGCCGCATGGTCGGCCCGTTCGAGGACGAGGGCTCCCGCGCCCTCGGCGATGACGAATCCGTCACGAGCGGTGTCGAACGGGCGTGAGCCCTGGTCGGACAGCGCGCCCAGCTGCGTGAAGCCGGTGACGACGGTCGGGGTGACAGCGGCGTCGGCGCCGCACACCACGGCGATGTCGCACTGGCCGGAGGCCAGCAGATCACGGGCCGTACCCAGCGCGGTGGCGCCGGACGCGCACGCGGTCGCGACGTTGAGCACGGGGCCCCGCACGCCCAGGTGCAGGGCGATGGTGGCCGACACCATGTTGATGAGATAGCCGGTCAGGAAGTACGGCGACACGCTCGTCGGGCCGCCGGCGGCGAACCTCTCGGCGGCGACGCGCGCGGAGTGCATGCCGCCCAGAGAGCAGCCCGTGACGACGGCCACGCGGGTCGGGTCCCAGTCGGCTGGATCGAGCTTGGCCCGCTCCAGGGCTTGGGCGACAGCGGTCAGGCCCAGGCGCGCGCAGGGATCGGGCCGCAGCGTGGGGCTGTGCTTCGGCACCGAGTCCGCGAGGTCCGCGCGACAGCTCAGGGAAACCGGAAGATCCCGCAGTTCCGGATCCCTGCGGGCCGTGGCGCGGCCCTCGCACACGGCGTTCCAGGTGGACTCCACGTCGTTGCCCGCCGCTGTGACCAGGCCGATTCCGGTCACGATGACGCCGGTTCCTCGGCTCACCGGGCACGCCGCTGGTCGGCGCGTGCGGTGAACTCGGCGAAGGTGAGTTCGCGCAGCTCGTCCTCCGTGGCACTGATGCCCAGCTCGTCCTTGAGCGCGATGGCCATCTCCACGACCATCAGCGAATCGACGAGCAGGTCGGTCATCGGAGTCTCCGCCCTGATGGCGGCCCGGTCGACCTGGAACATGTCGACGATCAGGTCCGCGATGAGATCTGCGGATCGTGCTGTCTCGGTCGGAGGCGGTGTAGCGGAAGAATTCATGGCGCCTTCCCTGAGCGATGGACCCATGAGCGGGCCGATACTCAAGGGGACCACCTGGTTGGCTTTCCCGATATTGCGGTCACCCATATTCGGTAGAGAGTCAAATCTTATGGAGGAATCGAATCCAAGACCGCTCGACAGGATCACCACCGACGCCTTGAGCAGAGTGCTCGGCTGGTTGGCCGACGACTATCTACGGGTCGAGGTGTCCGGACTCGGCAACATCCCGGATTGCGGTCCCGCCCTGCTGATCGCCAACCATTCAGGTGCCTGGGGCCTGGACGCGTTCGTGCTGCACAACCTGCTGCACCGGGAACTGCGGCGCCCCGTGTTCTTCCACGCCTCCTCGATCGTTTTCCGGCTGCCTCCGGTGGCCGCCTACGCACGGCAGCACGGCGCCTTCGCCGACGACCCCACCCTGGGCAGCGACCGACTGGCCGACGGGCACCTCGTCGGGATCTTCCCCGAGGGACTCGACGGGGTCGGCAAGCCGTTCTCCGAGCGTTACCGACTGCGCCCTTTCAGCCCCGGATTCGCGGTCACCGCCATGCAGACGCAGGTGCCCGTCATTCCGGTGTCGATCGTGGGAGCCGAGGAGACCTATCCCAAGCTGGGCAGCATCGCGTCGCTGGCCCGCCGGTTCGACCTCCCCTATTTCCCCGTCACCACGCTGCTGCCGCTCCCGGCGAAGTGGCGGATCACCGTCGGTGAACCACTTCCCGCCCCTGCCGCCGGTGATTCTTTTGCCGAACGCTCCGCCGCCACGCGCCAGTTGTGCGACGAGGTCTGGTTCACCGTGCAGGGGATGGTCGACCGCGACGTGCGCCGCCGGACGTCCGCCTTCTGGTGACGGCGTTTGTCCGGTTCAGCTGATGGGCTGCTACTGAGACCTCTGCCCGGCTCGGCTGATGGGGTACCTCTCCGGTCTCTGCCCGGCTCGGCTCAAGGCGGGGCTACCTCTCCAGCCACTGGGCGGCACGGCGCACGTCCTCGGCTGCGCGGGCGCAGCGTTCGGCATGGGCCAGCAGCGTCATCCGGCACTGTTCTCCGAACGCATCGTGATTCCAGTCGGGTTGCCTCGCGCAGTCCGCCAGTTGCCGGGCCTGCTCGTCGAGACTGCGGGCACTGTCGTGGGCGAGTGCGGCGTGACGGGCAGAAATCCCGCCTCTCGTGCCGGGGGTGAAGGGGGCCGTGCCCGTTTCGAGGACGCCGGCACGCGAGCCGATGTCCGTGAGAGCGAGGTCGAGGGAGTCGGCGTGGAGTTCGGCGGGCAGGGCACCGGGGCCGATCCGCGGGGCGTGCACCGCCGGTTCGGCATGTCGAAGTACGGCGCGGATGACCTCCGTCGCGGCCAGGACGGCCAGTTCGGCGGCGGCGCACGGCACCGGTGCGGCACACAGCGATGCCGAAGGGCCGTCATCACCGTGCCCGTGCTCGTGGTCCACGTCGCGCAGCCAGGCGGTCGCGCACAGGATGTCGGTGCCGGAAGCGATGCCCATGTCGCGCCACCGGAAAGGAGCGGACACCTCGTGCACGGTGGCGGACAGCGGCGGGTAGTGGCGCAGTGCGGAGGACACCGCCTGCTCGACGCGGTCGGTGGCCGGAGCGACCGGAAGGGCCGAGGCGAGCGCCAGGGCCTGGAAGACCGTGTCCGTCAGCGCGCGGGTGACGATCTCCAGGGCGTGCTCGACGACACCCTGACGGGTGCCGTCGTCCGGCACCGTGGCCACGAGTGACTCCGCAGCCGGATCGTGGACGTACGGGTCGAGGCGCCGTCGCAACGCGGCGAGTCGAGTGGCATGCTCGGTGGCGTCCGCGGCATGCGACGTCAGGTCCAGGATGTCGCTGACGAGCGTGTCGTCGGCGGCCTCGTCACCGAGGACGATCCGCCGCGCGGCCCGTCGGGCGACGGCGGACCAGTCGCCGTGCTCCGGACGGGCGCCGGGACCGCGCAGGGCGAGGAGTTCCGCTGCCGCCTCGGCCGCGGCCGACCGGGCCCGTGACTGTAGGGCGGCAAGCGCGACGGGCAACGGTGCGTGCGGCGTGAGACGCAGGCGGTGACCGCGGGCGGTCACGCCGGTGACGGTTCCGCGGGCACCGGCCTCCTCCGCCTCGCCGATCAGGCTCCGTGCGTCCTCCGTGTTCAGCGGAGTCACGAACGTGCCGAACGCGGTGTGGAGCAGCAGCGGTCGGCGGCGCGCGGTACGCCGCAGTTGGGCGAGGACCTGGCGCGTCAGATACTGCCGGGTGAACATCTTGAGGCCCAGCGCCCGGGCCGGGGCATCGATCCAGGAGATGCGCTGGGCGGCCATGGCCGCACTGAACAGGGCACTCTCCAGGGGCCACGCCGTGGCGGGCCGACGCGGTGCGGTGGTGGTGTCGCCGGCGTTCATCGCCTGTCTCCTCGGTCGCGCTCTCTGGGCATGGCGGGTCACTTGTCCAGGAGCAGATAGGGCTGGTTGCCGACGATCTCGCCGTCGTACATGGTGATGAGTTCGTTCACTTGTGCCCGGTGCCGCGGTTGGCTGTCGCGCAAGGTGGAGGCGTACGTCTGCGGGGCGTGCGACAGCGGGTAGTCGTACGTCTCGTCCAGCCAGGAGAGTTCCACCCAGCCGTTGGGCAGGCGGGTGGCCGAAGCCGGGCCGCGCCCGTCCAGGCCGGGGACCACGTCGTGTTTGTTGACGAGGCTGATCACTTGGACGGCAGGGTCGACGGGGCGCTTGGTGTCGATGGGGGATCCGACGCCGACGACATGGGTGAGCCGGTAGCGGGACACGAAGGACAGGTCGGACGCCAGGTTCATGGCGGCGATGCCACCGAGACTGTGCCCGACGATCATGAGCTCGGCGCCCTCGGGCACCCCGGCGCGCAGCAGAAGAGACACGATGGACCGGGTGTAGGTGGTGTCGGTGCGCAGCAGGTTGTCGAAGGCCCCGACAAGGTCCTGGGGGGTGCTGTTCTTGAGCCCGCCGAAGCTGGTGCCCGGCAGCAGCAGGACGTACCGTTCGGCGCCGTCGGCGCATGCGATCCGCCGCAGAAGTGTGAGGCCGTGGTTGCCGAGGGCGGAGATGTCGTCGATGTAGCTGACGATGTCGTTGCCGGAGCGGGACAGGACCCGCGCCAGGAGGGCGTCGCTCTCGGCGCGCTCGGCCCGTCCCGGGCCTTGGCTGAAACGCTCGATGAACGCCCGGGGCAGTCCCAGCACCGGTTCGGTGGTGGGCACGCCTCCGGCGAGCGTCACCCACGCGAAGCTGTCGTTGGTCGGGTTCTGGTCCAAGAGCGCGAGGAGCGCGAGCAGTTCCATGACCACGGGACTGATCGTGGTGAGGGTGCGCGTGAGGCCGTGCACCCTCACCAGCTCCCTGGCCGCACGCAGTACCGCCGTCCTGCGGCCGGCCACGGCCGCGTCGGTGAGTCGTTTGGCGGCCGGTGCGGCCAGGTTGGGATGCTCGGCGGCGACCGCCTCGATGCGCAGGGCGAACGCGTCGACCGCCATCGTCACGGAGGCCGCTCTGCGACGCGTGACCGTACCCATGGAGCGGACGACCTCGCCGACCGGGCCGCCGTTGACGGCGAACCCGAGGCCCGCGGAGTTCGTCACGGCACGCCCTGCGGCCAGGGCCGCGCCGAGCCCCCACAGCGGTCGGCGCACGGCCTGCATCCCGAACCGCCAGTTGGAGCAGGCCGCGGTCAGTTCCGCTCCGGCTCTGCGTGCCGCCAGCGCGGCATCCGCCAGAAGGATCGAGGCCTCCACCAGCGCGTCGGCAGGGAGGGGCGGCCGAGTGCCGACGGGTATCGGGTCGGCTGCCTCGGCTGCTGTGTCGGCTGTCATCGTGCCCGCCTCGCTCGAAGGTGTGCGCATGCAAGGGCCGGTCCGCTCGGTGGCGCCGCCCCTCTCAGTACAACCGGCACACCATCCGACGGCAGGAGCGCGAGGGCCGTTCGGGTGTATCGCACGGTGTGCGCGGTCGCGGTGGCCGGCCGTGCGTCCCGCGACCAGCATCCTGGTGTGATGATCGGTCCGCGCAAGGGGAAGGCGACGCGATGGCTGTTGACGAGTCTCCTGTTGGGAGCGGCCTGCTGGTCGGCGACCGGGCCCTCGGCCGCCGACGGCCCCTCATCGGACGGACTCGCACTCACGGTGACGGTCAACAACCGTCCGGGGCTGGGGGCGCAGCATCCGGGCATCCGTACGGGGACGCCGGTGCTGGCGTCGTACCGCCTGGTCAACCGCGGTAGCGCCGACCTGCACGACCTGCGTATCCAGGACCCCGGCATGGCGGGGGCCCGCGTCCGCTGTCCCGGCGGCCGCGACAGGGTTCCCCTGCTGACGGGCCTGCGTACGGTGCGGTGCACGGCGACAGGGATCGCCCGGCCCGGAGCCCGTGCCGGCGCGGTGCGGGCCATCGGATGGCAGCCGTACCTGCGGGCCAGGGTCGTGGCGACGGCGCACGCCGGGTACGCCGGGGTCGGTGCCGCGCTGGCCCTGCGGGAGGAGGTGCGGGTCACGGGACCCGACCGGGCGCGGATCCGCTACAGCGTCACCAACACCGGAAACCGCTCCGTGTGGGGTGCCCGTCTGACGGACCCGCTGCTGCGCCGTGACCGCACTGACTGCGGGGGTGGCCGCTCCGAGGTGCCACCGCTCGCCCCGCTGGGGACGGCGACGTGTACCGCCGAGGTGCGGCGCCCTCCCGGCACGTACCGCAGCCAAGTCCGCGTCGAGGGCACCGATCGGCTGCGCACCATCGACTCCGTGGGAGGGTGGCTGCCGCCTCCCCGGCTGACGGCACACGCGTCGGCGCGCTTTGAGCTGCCGGGCCGGGCGGCCCGGACCCCTCCACAACGGAGACCGCCGGGCCGCACCCCCCATCCGCCGGACCGGCCACCCCGCGAGACCGCCCCTCCCGATGCCCTGCCTCAGGCCGTGCCGCCAGTGGTCCCGCCACCCCCACCACCGCCCCCGCCCGGCATTGCCGCACCAGGCATCCCCGTTCCCGGCGAAGCGGCGGCTCAGCCCAACGCCGTCGCACCGCCCCCACCGGTGGACCCGCGCCCGGCGAAACCGCAGCCGCCGAAGCCGAAGCCGCAGCCGCCGAAGACGGCCGAACGGCGCCCGCAGTCGCTGCTCAGCCGGTTCGTCCGCGCGGACCACACCCCCACCGGGCTCGGTGTGGGTGCGGCTCTTTTCCTCATCCTGCTGCCCGCGGCTCTCGCGGCCGCCCTGCTCGGCTCGCGCAGACGCTGATCATGCCACCGACCCACGACGGGGCTCCCGATGATCGAAAGCATTGCCATCGTCCTTGGTGTCGCGCTGCTCGCCGCCATGGTCGTCCTCATCAAGCACCGCTTCCGTCCGATGGGGCCGGAGGACGAGCCCCGTGAAGACGTGGCCGAGTACATCTCGATGATGGTCGGCGTCCTGTACGCCCTCGTCCTCGGTCTGGCCCTGGTCACGGTGTGGGACACGCATTCCGGTGCGGAGGACCACGTCGCGGCGGAGGCCAGCGCGGCGCACCAGATCCACCTCCTGGCCGCGGGTCTGCCCGCCCCGCAGACCGACCGAGTGCGCCAGGAGGTCGAGGAGTACGTCCATCACGTCGCGGACGTCGAATGGCCGGCCATGGTCGAAGACGCGACACCGGATCCGCGGGGCTGGCGGCTGCTGGAGCAGGTGCGCGTGTCGGCACAGCTGCCCGACCACGCCACGCCCGCCCAGCAGGTCACGGGACAGGAGACGCTGGCGCAGCTCAGCACCTTGGACGAGGCCAGACGCGGCCGCGAGTCCGACGCGGGGGAGCGGCTTTCGCCGGTGATCTGGTTCGGCCTGCTCGTCGGCGGTGTCCTCACCATTTCCTTCATGTTCCTGTTCGGTGTCCGCCGCAGCTTCACCCACGTCGTGATGGCGATGGGGCTGTCCGGCCTCATCGCCTTCACGGCGCTGCTCATCTACCAGCTGGACAGCCCCTTCGGTGGCCTGCTCGCCGTCGATCCGTCCCCGTTCGTCCGCCACTTCTGACTCGCTGCTCCAAGCTCTCTGCGACCGGGGTGATGGCCCGGCTCCCGGTCACCATGCGGACGGGCCGAGGTGAATGCAGAGTAGGGACCGTCGACCGACCAACGCCCGTGCGGGTGGAGAAAGGAGATTCTCCTATGACCTCCTATGACGGAGCAGCGGCGTGAGGAGATCGTCGACGGGTGGGACCGCCGAGGCGGATACGACTTCATCGTCCCCTTCGGTGCCACCGCAGCTGTATTCGTCGAGGCCGGGGCAGTGGAAGGCACCCACGTGCCCTCCTCGGAGCCACACGTCCCCTCCCTCCTCCCCTCTCACTCAAGGGCCCCGTCAGGCCCGGAGCGTACGGCCCTGACGGTCAGCTGCGCCGTGAAGGGCTGACCAGCCGCCCGCACGGCGCCCGGTTCCGGCACGCGACGTGCCCCGTATCCCAGGAGGTGGCCCATGCTGCGACGTCTTCGTTACCGGTTCGACAACGCCATGGCGCGCGGAACACCCGCGATGATCGGCGTCATCGCGGCCGCCATGCTGGCCCTCGCCCTCCTCAACGCCCTCACGCTCCTTGTGCTCGCGCCCGACCTCGTACGGAAGGAGGGCGGCGCCTCCGTCCTGTGGCGCAGCACCCTGCGAGTCCTCAACCCTCCCGGCATGTTGCAACGCGACTACGTCCCTTCGGATCCCCCCGTCGGCGTCGCCTACCGGATCGTCTCGACGGTCATCACCATCATCGGAATCCTGCTGCTCAGCACCCTCATCGCGGTCCTCGGAGCCGGCATCCAGCGCAAGCTCTCCAAGCTGCGCAAG
The DNA here is from genome assembly GCF_055593965.1 of Streptomyces sp. NPDC040622. Taxonomy (NCBI): domain Bacteria; kingdom Bacillati; phylum Actinomycetota; class Actinomycetes; order Kitasatosporales; family Streptomycetaceae; genus Streptomyces; species Streptomyces sp. NPDC040622. The sequence continues at coordinate 615,053 of NZ_JBVIXD010000001.1, forward strand.
GGACGCTCCGTGGTGGTCGAGAGCGACCACACCGTCATCCTCGGCTGGTCCGAGCAGGTCCACATGATCATCTCGGAGCTCGTCGAGGCCAACCGGAATCAGAAGTACGCCTGCGTGACCGTGCTCGCCCCCAAGGACAAGGTGCAGATGGAGGACGCGATACGCGAACGGGTGGGTGACACCGCACGGACGCGGGTGGTCTGCCGTACCGGCGACCCGACACGCATCTCCGACATCGGCCTGGTCAGCCCCAGGAAGGCACGGTCGATCCTCGTCCTGCCCCCGGAACAGAAGGACGCGGACATCTCCGTCATCAAGTCCCTGCTCGCGGTGACCAGCGGAGCCCTCGCGGAGGCGGGTCACGAGGGGCGGCCGGTGCCGCACGTGGTGACCAGCATCGCGGACGACCACAATCTTCCGGCGGCCCTGATCGCCGGCGGTGCGCACACCCACGTCGTCAGCGCCCAGTGCTTCATCGCCCGCCTGCTCGTCCAGACCAGCCTCCAGTCCGGACTGTCCATCGTCTACACGGGACTCCTGGAGTTCGACGGCGACGAGATCTACATGTCCGCGCAACCCCAGCTGGCCGGGCAGACGTTCGGCGAGGCCCTGTACGCCTTCCGCACCTCCACCGTGATCGGACTGCGCCGCCTGGACGGACAGATCCTGCTCAACCCCCCGTCCGGCACCGGCATCCTGGCCACCGACCAGATCGTCGCCATCTCCCAGGACGACGACACCGTCGTCCCCACCGACGAGGTACCCACCATCACCTTCGAGGCGATCGTCACCGACGAGGCGTCGGATCCACGCCCTGAGCGCGTGCTGCTGCTGGGCTGGAACACCCGGACGCCTGAGGCCGTGAACCAGTTGGCGAAACTGGCGCCCGAGGGCTCCCGGCTCGACATCGTCGCCGACGTCCCCGGCCTGCACGACCGGGTGGAGGAGCTCCGTGCCAGGATCCCGCAGCTGGAACTGGGTGTTGTCGCGGCCGACCCCGCCAACCGTGTCGTCCTGGAAGACGTGGACCTCGCTGCCTATCAGCACGTGATGGTGGTCGGCGACGGTGGAGGGGCCGACAAGTCCGCGACGGATTCGCGCACGCTCATGACCCTGCTGCACCTGCGCGACCTGGCCGTTCAGCACGGTCACGGCTTCTCGGTGGTGACCGAGATGGCCGACGACCGGAACCGCACACTGGCCCAGGCCGCGCACGCCGACGACTTCATCCTGAGCGACAACCTGCTCAGCCTGCGGATGGCCCAGACCTCGGAGAACCCCGAGCTGAACCGGCTCTTCCAGGAACTCTTCGATCCCGAGGGATGTCAGATCAGGCTCCGGCCCGCCCAGGAGTACGTACAGCCGCAGGCCACCGTCGCCTTCTACACGGTGGTCGAAGCCGCCCTGCGCCGGGACCAGATAGCCATCGGCTACCGCCTCGCCCGCCACGCCCAGCGCAGGCCGGACTACGGCATCGTCGTCAACCCGGACAAGGCGACACTGCTGTCCCTGACGGGCGGTGACAAGGTGATCGTCCTCGACGGGCGGCGCTGCGACGCGGGCGGCCCGTCACGAGGATGACGACGGGCCGGGGCTCAGGCGCGGTGCACCTCGAGGGCGGTGCGCACGGCGGACTCGATCGCGCCCTCGATCCAGGCGGGTTTGAGCGAGGTGTGGTCCCCGGCGAAGTGCAGAGGGCCCTCGGGGTTGGTCAGGTGCGGCAGGAGCGCCTTGTGCTGGCCGGGCAGGAGCACGGAGGCCTCGCCGTACGCGTAAGGATCCCGTACCCAGCTCTGGGTGCGTCCGGCACCGGTGTAGAACACTTCGACCCGCTGGCCGTACACGTCCTGCAGGCCGCGCAGTGCGTGCGGGTAGCGGGCGTCGTCGTCCAGGCAGTCCCAGCGCAGGGCGTCGTCGGACCAGCTGTAGGACGCGAGGATGACGCCGCCCTCGCTTCCCGGGACCGGGTGGGAGGGATGGAACATGAAGCGGTTGGAGTTGTCCGAGAGGGAGCCGCCGCCCACGGTCGCCGTCGCCTCGGGCTGGTCGCGCAGGGTGGATCGGCGTGCGGCGTACTGCACGCGTTGCGTGTCCTTCAGCCATCCCCCGGGCACTGAGGGGTGGGCGCCCAGCAGGGAGCCGTCGGTGGGTGCCTTGCCGTCGCGGTAAGCGGCGTACAGGCCGGGCCGGAACGCCTCCAGTTCGCGCTTCCACTCCGCTTCGGTCCACTCCCACCAGCGCCGGGAGAACTCCAGGAGGACCTTGGTGGCGGCGTCGTAGTGCATCTCGATGATGGCCCGTCGCTTGCCGTAGGAGAGCGAGGGAGAGACGGGCAGCTGACGCATCCCCGAGAAGGGCACGGTGAGGATCGCGACGTCGGCGGTGAACTCCTCGTGCTGCACGGGGCCGTCGCCGGATTCGGTGACGGTGTCGACCCACACTCCCTTGCCGGCCGGAGCCTCCGCGCCGTGCGCGATGCGGGTTGCCCGGCAGTTGAAGCGGACCAAGTGCCGCACCCGCGCCAGCAAGGCGTCGGCCAGGCGGGCGGTTCCCCCCTCGATCTCGAAGAAGCGCGTCTGGGGATGAATGAGCGAGGCGTCGACGAAGCTGTGCAGGAAGGAGAGCGGCAGCCGGGAGGTGAGGTTCTCCAGGGTGCCCACCAGCTCGATCGTGCGGGGGTCCAGACCCGCGTGCTCGGACAGGAACCGGTACATCGACCACTCGCCGAACTGCTCCACCACACGAGTCCAGCCCGCCAGGAGCTCGGCCAGGGGTTTGTCGACACGCCGGCCGTCCGGCCCCACGACGGAGAACTCGTCGCGGACCGGGTCGAGGGCCGAGTCGACGATGTGGGACGCGGGCACGTCCCACAGGTGCTGGGGGACGCCGAAGGACCGGTTGACCGCCTTGGGATTCTTCGCGTAGTCGGCACGCCGTACCCGCAGGCCGTTCACATACAGCCAGGTCCGGCCGGCTCCCGTGGAATCGCGGCCCACATCCGTCAGGTGGAAGCGGCGCCGCTGCAGACCGAGTTGATCGATGAGGCCGGTCACCAGGGGGTGGACGTCCGGGATGCGCATCGCACCGGCTTCCGCGTACTGCTTCGGGTCGGCGAAGGGCTGCTCGGCCTTCTCGTGACCCCCGGTCCGGAAGGTCTTGATGCGGCCACCGGCCCGGTTGCCGTTCGCTTCGATCACGGTGACCTCGTGACCGGCCTCGTTGAGCAGGTGTGCCGCGGTGAGCCCTGCCGCTCCCGCCCCGACGACCAACACCTTCTTGGGACCCCGACCGGCGCGTGGCAGCCCGCCGCCCAGCAGGATCTTCTTGTAGCCAGGGGTGAGCGGCTGATCGTTTCTGTCCAGGACCAGCAAGGCTCGTGCCACGTCCGCAGCGGCGTCCACGGATGCTGGAGATGCGGCGGCGGGAGCACTGCCGCTCGTGTCAGCGGCGTGGCTGGGAGACGACGCCGCGGCCGGTACGCCGACCGCGGCCAGACCGGCGACGGTTTTCGTGAAGGTGCGACGCGAAGGGCGAGGTGTGGGCATCCATCCGGTGTAGCCCCTGGGCAGAACGCCCTTGAGACGGCACACAGAAGTCGGGTACTCGGATCACCCGACCGGCGGTCGTGGCCGCTGTCCACCACTCTCCGCGGTCGTGACCGCTGTCCACCACTCTCCAGGGCTGCGCCCACTTGCGTCACCCTTCTGAAATCGTCAGGGCATCGGCGGACTGTGGCAGCGCCGCGACCGCGACCGCGACCCGCTCGACGAGCAGGAGGGTTGCTGGACGGCATCAGGGAGCAGGCCAACCGCCTGATCGAGCGGCCCATGCTGGAGCGGGCCCGCGTCAGCCTCCAGAAGAAGCCGAGCTTCTTCGCCGAGTACGACACCAGGAGGTTCTTCGTCTGCTGGTGGTACACGCTCACCGTCGCCTCTGAGCTGCGGCAATGGGTGGAAGAGTCTGCTGCTGAGCCGACTTGGTCCGCACCTGGTCCGGATCTTGGTCCGTGATCTGTGGTGTTGGCGTGCGAGTCCTGCGGTACGACATGACACAAGTTGGCGAAGGCGTCTCGTGGGGTCTAGCTGGTCCAGTTTGGATGCGTATGCGTAGGTCGGTCTCTGTGGTCCAGGGGCGTCAACGCTGCTGGTGAGACGGGTGTGAGACGCGTGTGAGACGCGTGCGGGGGAGCGGGAACCGGTGCTCCGTCAGCGACGCGTACGGGGGCGTGTGCGGGTCAGCAGGATCTGTGCGCGCACTCCGCCGACGTGCGGGTGCGGCGTCTTGTGCTTTCCGTCCGCGTCGAGGATCCGTACGTGGCGCTGTCACCGGGTGGGGACAGGTCACCCTGGCGTGGTGTGTGCGCGAGGTGAGCGGATCGTCGGCCGTCGAGCGACGGCCCGGGACAGGCGGTGACGTGCGAGGGGGCGATGGGCTCCACCGGAGCCTTCGCCGAATTGCGGATCCCCCGCCGCCGTCAACTGCACGGCCAGGAAGGGCTTCGCGGCGCGGAGGAGTCAGTTCCGTGCCTGTCGCCCTGCTGATGGGTGAGCTTGCATGCCTTACCCTAATGCAAGAAGTACTGCACTAAGAAGCCCGGGGGTGGCATTCGGCTGTCGGCCATTGGCCGTGGCGCGAAGGAATCTATGACCGAGAAGTCCGTGCAGCGTCGTCCCGGCGGGCGCACTGCCCGCAACCGTGAGAACGTCCTCCGCGCCACCGCGGAGGTGCTGCTCCACGAAGGTTACGAGCACCTCACGGTCGCGCGTGTGGCCGCCGCGGCCCAAGTAGCGGAGACCACTGTCTACCGTCGCTGGCCGAGTAAGGCGCACCTGGCCGCCGACGCGTTGTCCGAGCTTGCGAGGACTGGGAACCCGATACCGGATACCGGCACGCTCGAAGGGGACCTGCAAGCACTCCTCGGCCAGGTCGTCGCGCTCGTCGAACGACCCGAGGTCCGGCGGGTGATCCTCACCATCGTGTCCCTCGCGGCGGACGACGGTGAAGTGGTGGCGGCCAAGGACGCCTTCTGGGAGGCGCGGTTCGCCGGCGCCGCCGCGATTGTGGCCCGTGCCGTCGAGCGCGGTGAACTCGCCCCTGACACCGACCCGTATGAACTGATCGAAGATCTCGCCGCACCCACGTACTTCCGGCTCCTCGTCACGGGCCGGCCGCTCGACGACCGCCTCGTTGACCGCTCCGTCGAGCTCGCGCTCAGCCGTCAGGGCATCCGGGCCGCATCGATGCCCGGCCGTCCCGCGTCACCGACGGCCGACGACTGATACGGCACGGCAACGCACCATCGCTTCAGCTCACCTCACAGGAACGGAGCAACACCATGAGCAGTGCATCGCCCACCGTGCACGCGATCATCGGCGGCCGCCGGTTCAGCCGTGACCAGGTGCTGGTGTGGGAGGCCGAACGCCTGCCCGCGGCGGCCTCGAAGATCGGCCTGCCGGTGCCGTCTGGGGACCTCGCCCGGCAGCGCGCGGACTTCGCCGACAGCAAACTCGTACTGGGAGCCGACGAGATCAAGAGCCGCCTGCGGCGCGACCTTCGCGTCGCCGAGATCGTGGCGAACACCACCGCCCGGATCTCCCGCGGCGGGCGTGCCACGTCCGTGTGCGAGCTCCAGGTGGCTGGAGGCAGCGCGGCCGGGCTCGTCCAGTGGTTCGAGGACACCTCCCGGGAGGACTACACCCGCTCCATGACCGCGGCGCATCCCGACCACTTCCTCATCCAGGCCCTGCCCGACGGACGGCAGGAAGTGATCGAGACCACCGGCGGCAGCCCCCTGCCCACCCGGTTCCTCATCGACTACGCCGACCTCTCCACGCTCACCACGCACTCCGACCCCGCCGCTGACGCCGACGCGAAGGGCGTCGCCATCAGTGGAAGGGGCCTTCACATCGGCGGCGTGCGCCACGAGTTCCGGGACGTGCCGGGAGGCTTCCACGCGCACCTGTGCGTCGAGTTTCCCCGTACGACCCTCCCGCGCATCCTCTCCGAACATCGCCGGCACCTGGCCATCGAGTTCTCCAACTGGGTGGAGTTCGCATTCGGCGCCGGGAGGTGAATCCCCGTCAGACCGGGAGCGGCTGTTCGGACCAGATGCACTTGCCGTCGGGCGGGAAGCGCGTGCCCCAGCGCCGGGACACGGCCGCCACGCAGACCTCGTCCGCCCTCGTCGGTGGAGGCCGCGCGCCGGATGCGCGGGGTGGTGGGACTGCTGTCGTGCACCTCGCAGATCAGGGAGGTTCCACGCAGGAGGCGCATCTTGAGGGGGCCGTTCGCATGGCGAATCGCGTTGCCGATCAGCTCGCTGACCACAAGCTCCGTGGTCATCTCCGGAACGGGCAGTCCCCAGGGGCCGAGTTGCTCCCGGACGTGTCTTTGGGCCTCTCCGGCAGCCCAGGGATTGTGCGGAAGACGTGCCGTGTTCCTGCCACAGGAACTACTGAGCGGCGAGCTTCTTCCACTGGGCGCGTGCCACGTCGAGGGGGAAGGGCATCGCCGTATGCGACGCGTCCGCGGCGTAGCCCGGATACGTACGGCTGAAGAAGCCGAGTGTGTGGCCCGTGCGCACGACCCGCACCTTGCGGGTGAGGGAGTCGATGCCGGGTGGGCCGGTGAGCGTGAACCACGTGTATTCGTCGGCGAAGTCGAGCTCCCGTGGATCGGGCTGCTGCGCGGGGGACTGCACCATGGTCTTCTTGCTGCGGACCGTCATGGTGAAGCCCTGCCGGCACACCGTACTGGCCGTCCCCAGTTCGAACAGGGCTTTCTCCTCGCCCTTCGCCTTGCCCTCGCCTTTGTACGACGCCAGGGTCACCGTCGTCTTGACGAGGTCCGTCCCCGCGCCCTCCGCTCCGGACGGCCTGCCCATCGCGGTGCGGTCCGCTACGGACACCGGGTCGCCCACGGCCATGCCGAGCGCGACCTGGGCCTGCACTGCGCACTCGGGCTGGTCCGCGCTCACCTCGGATTCTTCATAGCGATCGGCCGCTGACCGGCTGCCCACCTGGTGATCCGGTACGCCGCTGCCGTCGACCGCGGCGGTGGCGATCTGTCCGGCGGTGAGTGTCCGGGTCGGGGCCTTGGGGCTTGCTTCCGGCTTGTCCCCGTCCGAGCCCGAGCCGCCGCATCCGGCCGGCAGCGAGAAGGTCGCGGCGACGGCCATGATCCGCGCCGGCCCACGCATGACGGTCGTAATCCTGCTCATGTGCGTTTGACTCTCCCGTAGTTCTTACCTGCACGGCACGTTGGACGATCAGGGTGGGGTGGCTGCTGCGCAGGTCGGGAGTAGGCGGGCAGAACGTCCACGTTATGGGCAGCCGGGTGGCGGATCTTCGGCTTCGGCCGCCGATTCGGCAGGTCAGCGCGGTGCGCCGGGCACGTCCCGGCCTCCGTCGACGTACTCGGAGCAGTAGCGGGGCTCGGACACGGCCGCGCACCCGGCCCAGCACTCACCGTCGGAGATGACGACGCGGACCAGTAGGACGGGGCTGGTCTCGACAATCACTTGTGGATCCGATGGTCCGTGCCGGTGAGGCTGCTCCACCAAGGAAGCTACGCCGAAGGCTGATTCACGAGGTTGGGTCAGTATCCCGCCCTGCGAGGTCCGCCCGGCTATATTCCGTCCGTGGACGACGATCACGGGCAACTCCTCGCGGCTAGATACCGGTTGACCGACCTGCTTGGTCAAGGCGGGATGGGCGCGGTCTGGCGTGCCTACGACGAGCAGTTGGGCCGGTACGTGGCGGTGAAAGAGCTGCGCCTGCCTGAGCATCTGGGGGCTGAGGAGCGGGCCAATTGGATTGCCCGGCTGGAACGCGAGGCGCGGGCGGCCGCGCGGCTGAAGCATCCAGGCATCGTGACCGTCTACGACCGGCTTACCGGTGAAGACGGGCGGCCGTGGATCGTCATGGAGTTGGTGACCGGGGGGTCACTGGACGACCTGCTGCACCGGCAGGGTCCCCTGTCCCCACAGCACGTTGCCGACATCGGGCGACAGGTGGCCGCCGCGCTGAGCGCCGCGCATCTGAGGGGAATCACTCATCGGGACATCAAGCCCGCCAACATTCTGCTCGAGGACGGGCGGGCCGTCCTGACCGACTTCGGGATCGCGGCCCTGGAGGGTGACGCCACCCTCACGGCCACCGGCATGATCATGGGTACACCTGCGTTCATGGCCCCGGAGCAGGTACGGGGCCTTCCGGCCACCGCCGCGTCCGACCTCTGGTCACTGGGGGCCACTCTCTACACCGCCGTGGAAGGGCACCCGCCTTTCGCGGGGACGGCCCCGAGCGCCGTGCTGGTCGCCGTCGTGACCGAGGCCCCTGCCCCTGCCGTGCAGGCCGGGCCCCTCACCCCAACGTTGGAGGGCCTGCTTCGCAAGGAACCGGCCGGGCGTCTGACCGTGCAGCAGCTACAGGCCCAGTTGGATCAGGTGGCCGCCGCACCGCCGCCTCTCAACGCGCCGCCCGCAGCCTTGGCCCATTGGCCCACGGCCCCCGCGCAGGCCCCCGCCATACCGCCCGCAGATCCGGCGCGTCGACCCACGGCGCCTGCCGCAACGCCCGTAGCGGCCCGCCGCCGGATATTCCGTCGGGTCGCGTGGATGACTGCGGCGGCGGTGCTGGTCTCGGTGGCGTCCGCGATACTGATCCCCGATCGGGGGGATGGGGCGTATCAGGACAATCTCCGGGCAGTTGAAGCGATGGGCCATCCGCCGGACTTCACCGTGAAATCCAAAGCCCGTGTCGACGGTGGCCGGGCGCGAGTCGTCTACGTGGGAGGGCCCGTTACTGGTGCGCCGAGCCTCGGCCAAAGAGGAGTGATCGGGTCATGGCTGCAGGCGGTGCCGGGCGTCTCAACGGTGGGGATGCCCGGCGTAGACGCCTCGTGCATGACCAAGAGATACGGCTGCATCTTGGCCGTCGACCTCAAGGACGGCTACACCGAGCCCTCCATCCTCGACGCCCAGATCCACAAGCAGGACGGCAAGTTGGCCCTCCACGTCACGGTCGGACCTTTCGACTAAGCAGTCGGGGGACTTTGGGGATTCTGGAGTTCCAGGGTCTGGTGGGTATGTCCGGATGGCGTGCTAGACCAGTGGCCTGCGTTCGGGCCACCACCGCTGGACGGCCGCGACGGTCGTCGAGGGGCTCACGTTGAAACAGAGCTTCGCGCGGGGTGCCAGTTCGCGCGTGGCATCGACCAAGACCTCGAGAAGCGGGGTCAGCACTGGGTCCAGCCGGATGCCGGCGCCGATCACCACGATGTCGTAGTCCTTCGCGGACAGCGCGGTGCGGTAGACCGACTCGGCCGTGCGACCGTAGTCGAGCAGGCAGAGGTCGACAGTGAAGCCGAGCTCCTGGAGCCGGGCCCGCTCGGCGGCCACGCCGGCGCTGATCAATTCGGCGTCGAGTTCGGGGAATGCCGCCCGTGACGAGGGAGCGTCGTCTACCAGTGTGGGATCAAGTCCGACGGTGAGTATGGAGGGGGGCATGGCTCGGTACCTCCTGTGCGTTGCGGTTTCCGGAACGAGGGTGGCATCGGACCGCCCGCGCAGCCATCCCACAGTTCTGGGATAGCGCTAGGCCGCCGGTGAGTTCCCTGGTGGCCTAGGTTCTGTCGTCAATTGTCACGCCCACATCAGGAGTGATGCGAGAGCGACGGCTGCTTCGTAGGACTGGGCTGTTTTGTCGTAGCGGGTGGCGATACCGCGCCACTGCTTCAGGCGGTTGAAGCAACGTTCCACGACGTTGCGGTGCTTGCAGACCTCGCGGTCGAAGGCCGGCGGGCGGCCGCCGCGGCTGCCTCGCCGGGCCCGATGGCCGACCTGGTCGGCCCGCTCGGGAATCGTGTGCGGGATGCCCCGGCGGCGGAGCCAGGCGCGGATCGCCTTGGAGCTGTAGCCCTTGTCTCCCAGGACGTGATCGGGCCGGGTGCGGGGGCGTCCCGGTGCGATCCTGGGCACTCGGATCGCTTCCGTCACGGCGGTGAACCGGGTGCAGTCGTTGGCGTTGCCGCCCGTGACGACGAAGGCGAGAGGCCGACCCTGTCCATCGCAGGCCAGGTGAATCTTGCTGGTCAGCCCGCCTCTGGACCGGCCGAGGGCCGGGTCGCGGAGCCCCCTTTTCGGGCCCCGCCGCATGCTGGTGGGCCCGGACGATCGTGGAGTCGACGGACACCAGCCACTCGATGTCGCCCGCCGCGTCCGCTTTCGCCTGGGCTGCCCGCAGTATCCGCTCGAACGTCCCGTCCGCCGCCCACCTGCGAAAACGCGTATGCAGCGTGGCCCACGGACCGTAACGCTCGGGCACAGCCCGCCAGGCCGTCCCGGTCCGGAAATTCCACACGATCCCGTTCAGGACCCTGCGGTCGTCCAGCCGTTTCCGTCCCCGCAACGACGCGGGCAGCAACGGCCGGACGAACTCCCACCCGGCATCGGACAGTTCATGACGACGTATCACGACACCATGATCCACGAGTGGTGATCATTTGAAGACACCGCCTAGAAGAACCCAAGTTTCTTCGGACTGTATGAACAAAGAACGTTCTTCGTCTGCTGGTAGTGCTCCAGCATCATCTTGTGCGTCTCGCGTCCGATGCCGGACTGCTTGTAGCCGCCGAACGCGGCATGGGCCGGGTACGCGTGGTAGCAGTTCGTCCAGACACGGCCCGCCTGGATCGAACGCCCCGCCCGGTACGCCGTGTTGATGTCCCGCGTCCACACGCCGGCCCCGAGGCCGTAGAGCGTGTCGTTGGCGATCTTGATGGCGTCGTCGAAGTCGTTGAACGAGGCTACCGAGACGACCGGGCCGAAGATCTCCTCCTGGAAGACCCGCATGCGATTGTCGCCCTCGAAGATGGTCGGCTGGACGTAGTAGCCGCCGGCCAGTTCACCGTCGTAGTCAATGCGCTGACCACCCGTCAGGACCTTCGCGCCTTCCTGCTGGCCGATGTCCAAGTACGAGAGGATCTTCTCCAGCTGGTCGTTGGAGGCCTGCGCGCCGATCATGGTGTCGGTGTCGAGCGGATGCCCGGCCTTGATCTGCTCGGTGCGCGCGACGGCGGCTTCGAGGAACTCGCTGTAGTTCCCGCGCTGCACCAGGGCCCGCGACGGACAGGTGCACACCTCGCCCTGGTTGAGGGCGAACATCGTGAAGCCCTCGAGCGCCTTGTCCCGGAAGTCGTCGTTCGCCGCCCAGACGTCGTCGAAGAAGATGTTCGGCGACTTGCCGCCCAGCTCCAACGTCACCGGCTTGATGTTCTCGGAGGCGTACTGCATGATCAGCCGCCCCGTGGTGGTCTCACCGGTGAAGGCGATCTTGGCGACGCGCGGACTGGAGGCCAGCGGCTTGCCCGCCTCGACGCCGAATCCGTTGACGATGTTGATGACCCCCGCTGGCAGCAGATCGGCGACCAGGCTGATCCAGTAGTGGATGGAGGCGGGCGTCTGCTCGGCGGGCTTGAGGACGACCGCGTTGCCGGCGGCGAGCGCCGGAGCCAGCTTCCAAGTGGCCATGAGGATGGGGAAGTTCCACGGGATGATCTGCGCGACCACGCCGAGCGGCTCATGGAAGTGGTACGCGATGGTGTCCTCGTCGACCTCGCTGAGCGAGCCCTCCTGCGCGCGGATCACCCCCGCGAAGTAGCGGAAGTGGTCGATGGCGAGCGGTATGTCGGCGGCCAGCGTCTCGCGGATCGGCTTGCCGTTCTCCCAGCTCTCGGCGATCGCGAGCTGCTCGAGGTTGGCCTCCATCCGGTCGGCGATCTTCCTGAGCACGTCCGCGCGTTCGGTGACGGAGGTGCGTCCCCACGCGGGCGCCGCCGCGTGCGCCGCGTCCAGGGCGCGCTCGACGTCCTCCGCGGTGCCCCGGGCGATCTCGGTGAAGGGCTTGCCGTTGACCGGGCTCGGGTTCTCGAAGTACTGGCCGCGGGCCGGCGCCACGTACTCGCCGCCGATGAAGTGGTCGTACCTGCTGTCGTAACTGACGTTGCTTCCTTCGGTGTTCGGGGCTGCGTAGCGGGTCATGGGGGCCTCCTTCGGAGGGCGGGTGCGACCCGAGCCAAGCTAGCCACGCGGAGGTTGCACCGACGTTGCACGACCGGGGGGCGGTGCTGTGGTGCGTGCGTACATCCGTGCGCAGACGCGTGCGCCCGTACGGGTGGGGGCGCGTGACACGTACCCCCACCCATACGGGGAGGCCCGGCGAGAGATGGGGAACGCCTTGGTCTATACCAGCCATCCCAGTCCCAGTATCCTCATGCGGGCCAGTAGCACACCATCCCCCCACCCAGGTTGCGTGCTGGCGCGGGCGCCCCCAACTCTGCCCCAGCAGCCGGGTGACCTCCCCTTCGCCGCCTCCAGGAGGATCACGGTGAACGTTCGCACCAGAAGCTTGGCGACCATCGGCAGCATCTGCCTCGTCGCCTCCCTCGCCCTGACCACGGCGTCCGCCGACGAGCCCGCCGCCCCGCACAAGGCGGCAAAGATCGCGCTCACCAAGGTGACCACCGCCAAGAATCCGACCGCCGGTGCCGCAGGGCCCGGTGGCACGGTCTGGCTGGCCGAACGTGCGGGCACCGTGCGGGTCCTCAGCGGCAAGGGCCTCAGCGAGCCCGTCCTCGACATCTCCGCCGAGACGACCACCGACGGTGAACGCGGCCTGCTGGGACTCGCGTTCGACAAGAACCACGCACACCTCTACATCTCGTTCACGAACCTCGAAGGCACCAGCACCGTGGACGAGTTCGCCGTACGGAAGGGCAAGATCCAGCCGGGTACGCGGCGCACTGTCCTCACCCAGACGCAGCCGTACGCGAACCACAACGGCGGAGACATCAAGTTCGGCCGCGACGGCTACCTCTACATCGCGTTCGGCGACGGCGGCTCGGGCGGCGACCCGCACGGCAACGGGCAGAACCTCGACACGCTGCTCGGCAAGCTGCTCCGGATCGACCCCCGAGGTGGCGACGACGGCAAGCCGTACGGGATCCCGGCGGACAACCCGTTCGTGGGTGACCCGAACGCGAAGGACGAGATCTGGGCGTACGGGCTGCGCAACCCGTGGCGCTTCTCCTTCGACGCGGGCACGGGCGACCTGCTCATCGGCGACGTCGGCCAGAGTGCCTGGGAGGAGATCGACTGGGTCCCGGCCAAGAGCAAGGGCGGAGAGAACTACGGCTGGTCCCAGATGGAGGGCACCCACCCCTTCCGCGAAGGCACGGAGCCCGCGAACCACGTTCCGCCGGTCCACGAGTACGACCGCACCGGCCTCGGCTGCTCGGTGACCGGCGGATACGTGTACCGAGGCAAGACGATCCCGGCCCTCAAGGGGCAGTACGTGTTCAGCGACTACTGCGACGGCACGCTCCGCTCCCTGCGGATGAAGGACGGCAAGGTGACCGGCGTGAGCGACCTCGGAGTCAACGGCGGCGAGGTCATCTCGTTCGTGCAGGGCGGCAAGGGCGAGCTGTACGTGCTCGACATCGGCGGCAGCGTCTACCGCATCGACCCCGCGTAGGGACTCCCGTGCAGTTGCTCCTGTGCAGTGACTTCTGTGCAGTGACTCCTGTGTAGTGACTCCTGCGTAGCGACTACTGAGCGCGCATAGCCGGTACCGGCGCGGCTGGTACCGGAGGTACCGGACCAGGTGTCCGGCCGGGCCCGCCGGGTTCGGCCGGACACCTGCGCGGGTTCTGGTACGACCGCTGCCTGCCTGCCCGCCCGCCCAGCCCGTGGTCGAGGCTAGAGGCGCCTGGTGCGCCGATGAGGAGGCCGGCCGTGGGTTCCTCCGGCCCGCGACGACGATGGCGGACGTGCCAGCCCCCGTCCGTGGACGGACACACGGTGCTTTCCTACCGTGACCAAAGTCCTCTCGCCGTGTGACGTTCGGCCGGCTGCCCCTGTTTCTGGCGGCGCCGGGCCCTTGGGGCCGACGAGGCGATGACCTAGGTCCCGGTAGCCGGTGAGGAAGGTCCCGCTTGCGGGCCGCCCCGTGAGGAACGACTCGCGGGACCGCAGGAGCCGCAAGACGAGAGGGCAGGCCATGCCAAGGGGCCTCGGGGCGCACGACGACCGACTGGAGAAGGGGTCGCTGGAGGAGGGGCGAAGGGAGCAGGTCAGGCGAGAGGGACCGTTTCCCCGCAAGGGACCGTTTCCCCGCACGAGATTCCGGGTTCGCGACGCGCGGCGGGCGTGGGGGCTGGGGCTCGGTGGTCTCCGTCTCGTCCCGCAAGGGGATCCGCAGGGCGACCCCCAAGGTGATCTGCCTCGCGATCCGCACGGTGATCCGCAAGAGGAACGGCCGCTCCCAGGCCTCGGCGGGGGCCTGCCGCCGGACTCCTTCACGAAGGCGTGGGGCGCACCCTGCTGGCTGGGGCTGGCCTCACGCGACGTCTCGGCCACCAGAGAGTTCTACGGTCAGGTCCTGGGCTGGTGCCACGTGCCGTTGGTCGGCCTGCCGGGGCGAGCGCGCTCCGTGGCCCTGAAGGGCGGCGCGCCGGTGGGGACGATCACCGGAACCGTCGGCGACCTGGCCGCCTTCGCGGGCTGGATGCCGTACTTCTACGTCGACGCCGTGGACTCCGCCGTGTGCCGGCTCCGTGAACGCGGCGCCACCGTGGCGGTCGGACCGCTGGCCGGCGGTGCCGACGGCCGGGTCGCCGTGGTGTCGGGCCCGCAGGGCGCGGTGTTCGGTCTGCGCGAGCGGGTCCCCGACGGCCGCTGGGCAGTGGGCCGCGGCCCGATCGTCCGGCTCGAGCTGTACACGCGGGACGTCTTCGCCGCGGCTCTTTTCTACGGAGGCGCACTCGGCTGGGCGAATGCTGATGGCGACGGCTGCGACGTGGCGTACGACGACGAGCGGATCGTGGTGCGGGAACGAACGGACACGGTCGCCACCCTCCAGGAGGGCCCCGCTCCGGGGCCTGGAGAGCGCCACCGCTGGCACACGTGCTTCCGCGTGGCCGACGTCGACGCGGCAGCCGGAGCAGCGGCGCAGTGGGGTGGGCAGGTCGTCTCGCCACCGCAAGGGACCCGTTTCAGGCGAGAAGCCGTGCTGGTAGACCCCGAAGGGGTCGCCTTCACGATCGTCGCCCACTGAGCAGTGCAGGGACGCGAGAACATGGAGAGTCAGACGATGTTTCCGCGGGCGACCGGCACGGACGGAGCCGTCACCGGGCCGACGGAGCGGGTGTGGGACGAAGCGGTCGAGCTGCCGCGCATCGAGGAAACCGATCAGGTCGCCCCGAAGGACGCGCGCGAGCTGTCCAAGCTCTTCTTCGACCGAATCCGGACCCTTGAGGAGGGATCCTCCGACTACCACTACGCGCGCAACACCTTGATCGAAATGAACCTCACGCTGGTCCACTACGTGGCGGGCCGCTACCGCAACCGCGGCAACGGTCAGCTGGAGGACATCGTCCAGGTCGGCACCCTGGGCCTGATCAAGGCGATCGACCGCTTCGACACGGACCGCGGGTTCGAGTTCGTCTCGTACGCGATCCCGTGCATCCTCGGAGAGATCAAGCGCCACTTCCGGGACACCAGTTGGGCCGTGCACGTACCGCGCAGGCTGCAGGAACTGCGGGTCGCGCTGACCAGGTCCCAGGAGCGGTTGGCCTCCACACTCGGCCGCGAACCGACGGTCAGGGAGCTCGCCGGTGACCTGGAGCTGTCCGAGGAGCAGGTCCTGGAGGGAATCATGGCCGCCAACGGGTATTCGGCGCGCCCTCTGGACGCTCCGAACCCTTTGGCCGAGGGCGATTGGGCCAAGCACAATCGCCCTCTCGCCGACGTCCTCGGCGGCAGTGACCCCGCCATCGAGGCCTTCGAGAACGCCCACTCGCTGGCGCCGCTCCTCGCGGAACTCGACGAACGCGACCGCCGCATCATCGAGATGCGCTTCGGCCAGGAAATGACCCAGGACGAGATCGGCGCCGCACTGGGCATCTCACAGATGCACGTGTCCCGGCTCCTGTCCCGAACCTTGGCCCGCCTCCGCGAGGGTCTGCTCGCTCGCGAATAGGGGCCACGAACAAGGGCCAGAGATACGGAGGGAGCACGCAGAGGTACGGACACGCAGAGGTACGGAGAGATACGGAGTGACGGCGGGCGAGAGCGGCCACGACGGCGCTGCGCGCAGCAGCGCCCGGCACCTGGTTCCGGGTCCTGTCCCGGGTGCGAAGTCCGAGCAGGCTTACGTGCGCCCGGCACGGGATGAGGGCGCGGTCAAGGATGACGGTGGGGAGGAGGGGGCGTGCGCGGGAGAGCGCGACGAGAAGGGTGAGGAGGACGAGGGGGATGAGGAGGGGATGGTGGCGTACGAGGACGAGGCCTGTTCGGCGTCGAGCGCTCTGAGCCGGGCCAGTACGGGCGCCGTCGGACGCGACGCGGCCAGCGCCCTCCACACCGCCAGGTCGTCCTCGCCCCACGGAGCGTGTGCCCAGTCCGCGAGCAGATCGGGGTCGTTGCGGTCGACGAGCGCCGCCCGCAGCTGATCGGCCAGCCTGCGCCGGAGCCGGGCCAGGGCGGGCGCCTGCGACTGCGGCAGGAGCGGTCCGGCGTATGCCGCGGCGGCCGCCGTGACCGCCCCCGCTCCCAGGCGACGCTCGACCGTGTCGACATCGCACTCGACCTGCGCCGCCAGCCGATAGGGCCGCGACCGCAGCAGCTCCGCCCCGAGCAGCCGCCGCAGCCGCGCCATCTCGGCCCGCAACGTCACCTGCGGCACCGAATCGTCCTCGTACAACGCACAGAGCAATTCGTCCCCGGACAGTCCCTCCGGATGGCGGGCCAACAGCACGACGATCTCACTGTGCCGACGGCTGAGCCGCACTTTCCGTCCGCCCGCGATCAGCAAGGCCTCGTCGCGGCCCAGAGCGGTCAGCTCAAGGACGTCCTCGGTTCCCGCCGGCGACAGCAAGGCCAGTTGTGACTCCGCGGCCCGCGCCACGGCCTGCACGAACGCAAGACTGTGCGGATGCGCGAGCCCGTCCCCGCCGGTGATGTCCACCGCGCCGATCAGCCGCCCCGTACGCGGATCGTGCACGGGAGCCGCCGCGCACGTCCACGGCTGGACGCGCCGCATGAAGTGCTCGGTGGCGAAGACCTGCACCGGCCGGTCCACGGCTACAGCCGTTCCCGGCGCGTTGGTCCCCATGGCGGACTCCGCCCACCGTGCGCCCGGTACGAAGTTCATCCGCCCCGCCAACCGCCGCGTCGCCGCGTGGCCCTCGACCCACAACAGCCTGCCCTGCGCATCGCACACCGCGAGCAGATGCTCCCCGTCCGCCGCGAAGGTGCCCATCAGCTCGCGGAACAGGGGCATCACCCGAGCGAGCGGATGCTCCGCGCGGTAGGCGCCGAGGTCGCCCTCGGTCAGCTCCACCGTCGCGCCGTAGCTCTCCGGGCTCACCTGTGCCTTGGCCGACCTGCGCCATGAATCGGCGACCACCGAACGCACCGGACGGGAGATCGTCCCCGCGTCGGTGAACCGTTCATGGGCCCGGCGCAACACCCTCAGCCGCTCGGCGGGGTCCGAGCCCGGCTCCAGGGCCACCCATGGATCGGTCAACTCGGCCTCCCGGGACGGCGGTGTGAATGCGGTGCTGCCATCGTCGCCCCGGAGACGCAAGCCGACAAGAACGCGGTACGGGCCGGGTCCCGACGCCGCGAGGCGCCGGGCCGTGGAGGATGGTCTGGGGGTCGCTGAATCGCCGACGGCGACCTCAGGCGAAGTTGACCATGCGGAGATAGCGGGACCAGTCCCAGTACGGGCCGGGGTCCGTGTGGTCCGAGCCGGGAACCTCGTGGTGGCCGATGATGTGCTCACGGTCCTTGGGGATGTCGTACTTCGCGCAGATGGCCGCCGTCAGCGCGGCGGATTCCTCGTACATCGCGTCGGTGAAGTACTCGGGCTTGTCGACCCACCCTTCGTGTTCGATACCGATGCTGCGGGTGTTGTAGTCCCAGTTCCCCGCGTGCCAGCCGACGTTGCGCTCACGGACGCACTGGGCGATGTGGCCGTCCTTGGAGCGCACGACGTAGTGGGCCGAGACCTGCTTGGCCGGGTTCTGGAAGATGGCGAGGGCGTCCGCGTACGTCTCCTGGGTGACGTGGATGACCACATAGTCGACGGGATAGGTGCTGGGGCGGTTGGCGGCCGTGTAGTTGGAGGTGCTGGCCGGCACCCACTCGGCCAGGGGGTAGTCGACGGCTCGGGCCTGAGCGGTCGCGCGGGTGGTGGGGATGATCGCTGTCGGCACGGCGGCGGCTACCGCACCCTGCAGCAGCCGGCGCCTGCTGGGGAAGCGTCTCGGTCGGTCCATGTCTGGCCTGCCTCTCGGTGGGGGGAACGGCTGAGTGGCGCTGCACTTGAGAGGTCAACAGCGGGGGTGTGTCCTAGGCGGGGGGATGGTCCAGTCCGCGGGGCAGGGCGGCCGCTGTCTCGCGCAGTTGTGCGTGCAGCCCACGGTGTGTCTCGCGCGCGGGGAGCCACTCCTTGCGGATCTTCGCCACGCACGTGTAGTTGGTGTCACAGACATTGGCGAGCGGGGACTCGACGGTCTGCGTTGCGAACTGGTAGGCGTCGAGCTTGCTGAAGCCGTAGTCGCGCACCAGCCATTGCACCAGGTCGAGTTGGGATATTCGGAAGGCGTCCTCGAGCGGACGGGCGGACCCGGTCGAGATGATGTGGGTGTCGGACTCCAGTCGTGGCCATGGCGTGGCCACTCCCTTGAGAAGCTCGACGATCACCACCGTGTTCATGGCGCACTCGACTGCCACGCCGCATGTCTCGCCCTCGCCTTGCCGAGCGTGTCCGTCGCCCAGGCTCAACAGCGCACCGTCGACGTTCACGCCCAGGTAGCAGGTGACCCCGGCGCGCATTTCGGGCGTGTCCATGTTGCCGCCGTGTGCGTCGGGCACCAGCGCTGAGCGCACCTCCAGATTGGCGGGCGCGACACCGACCGTGCCGTGCATGGGGTCCATGGGCAGCTCGATCGTGAAGTCGCCGTCGCGAGCAGTGAACTGTGCCGTACGTCGGGCCCGGTCGAGCTGCCAGATCCACACGGTTTCGGGCAGGGCTGGCTGGAGCGAGGCCGTGGCGGACGTGGACGTGAGGGCGCCGAACAGCGGGACCGTGGTGGAGGCCGCCCAGTCGCGGGCCGGTTCGATCGACACGAAGTGCACGGCGACGGTGTCACCCGGCTCCGCGCCCTCCACGTAGAAGGGTCCGGTCTGCGGATTCAGGAAGGGGAACTCGCAGACTTCGGAGACCAGGTCCTTCTCCGAGCGCACATGGCCGGCGAAGCAGTCCTCTGTGAACAGGTCGAGGATCGTGCCCGGCGCGATGCGCGCCACGGGTGCGGCGCCTCCGAACGTCCAGACATACTCACCCGGTTTGGGGCGCACGTTCAGGATCCGGGGCTCACTCATCGGTGCCGTGCTCCACTCTGGCCGGAAGGCCCTCTGTCTGGCCGGGTGGGCCGTACTGGCCGCCTGGTGTCCTTGATGCCCTAGGTGTGCATGGTGTGGTCGCTGTGGTTGGGCTCGACGGTCCGCGGGACGGACGTAAGCCTTGACTGAATCTCGACATTTGCACACCCCCGATCCGCGTTCTGCCTCAGCCACTGCCGCTGTGACCACCGTCGCCTCGGCCATTGCCTCGCGTGAATTACGTTACGGCGCTCGCTGGTTGAGGCGGAAGGGCGCGGCCGGCATCTGTGGGCAGGGGCGTGATTGTGGAAATCTCGGCCACCCGAGTGGGGGATGTGGTGGCGCAGGCTGAGGCCTCGACCGCGGCGACCGGCGGGGCGGTGGGGCCTGGTCACGGGGAAAGACGGTGGGGCTTGATCGCGGGGAAAGGGGAGGGAGAGAAGCCGGGGGAGTTCAGGCCATGCTTCGGCCAGACGGCCAGACGGCCAGACGGCCAGACGGCCAGACGGCCAGAGCGATGAGCGTGGCGAGAGGCGAGCGTGGCGAGAGGCGAGCGCCTCCTACAGCCCTGACCCACTTGACCCACCTGACACCCTGCACCCCTGCTTACGCCCCACGCACCGTCCCGGCCACCCCCACAGGATCGTCCAACACGGACCGCGCAACCGAGTGCGCCGCGCCCAGCAGGGGCCCGTCCGGTCCCAGGCCGGACACCGTCAGACCGCAGGCCCGTCCTGCGGTCCGCTCCGTCAACTCCTGTTCCAGGGCGGGCAGCAGCCACGGGGCGAGGCGCGACAGCGCGCCGCCGAGCACCACGGCCTGCGGATCCAGCAGATTGACCGCGCCGGTGAGCGCGATTCCCAGCGCCGTTCCGGCGTCGCGCAGTGCGCGCCGCACCGTCTCGTCGCCCGCGGTGGCCCGTTCCGCGAGGAGTTCACCCCGCCCTTCGCCGGGTTCCAGGCCCACGGCACGGAGCACCGCTTCCGCGCCCGCGTACTGCTCCAGGCAACCGCGTCCGCCGCAGGGGCACGGCGGCCCCTCGGGTCGCACGGGAACGTGCCCCAGCTCGCCGGCGAATCCGTGCGTTCCTCGCAGCAGCCGCCCGTCGACGACGAGGGCGGCACCGATGCCGATCTCCGCCGAGACGTGCAGGAAGTCCTCGGAGGAATCCTCGCCGAGCCACAGCTCCGCGAGCGCACCGAAATTGGCCTCGTTGTCCACGGTGAGCGGAAGCTCCGTGGTGAGGTGCCGGTCCAGGTCGATGTCGCGCCAGCCGAGGTTGGGCGCGCGGACGACCGTCCGGGTGTCGCGGGCGACCAGGCCGGGAACGGCGATTGCGAGGCCCGCGGGTGCCAGGCCGGCCCGGCGCGTCTCGGAGCTCACCTGTTCCACCAGTTCGGCCAGTTGCTTCAGCAGCGGTCCGGGTGATCGCCCGCGATTCTTGGCCTGCAGCACGGCGCGCGCTCGCACCTCACCCCGCAGGTCCACCGCGCATGCCGCGAGATGGTCGACCCCCACCTCGGCGCCGATCCCGACGGGGCCACGCGCGCTCACCGCGAGGGCGGACCCGGGGCGGCCCACCCGTCCCGGACGTTCCGGTCCCAGTTCGTCGAGAAGCCCCGAGCGGATCAACTCGTCCACGAGCGTGGAGACAGCGGCGCGTGTCAGCCCGATCCGGGAGGCCACGGCGGCGCGGGACAGCGGGCCGTGCGCGGCCACGGCGTGCATGACCCGCGAGAGGTTGCGGCGGCGCATCCCCTGTTGGGTGTCGGGCAGCCGCGCACCGGACCTGTTCCGGCGTTCGTCGTGCAGCGGTGCGGTCATGCCTCGGTCAGTCCTCACTCCCCATGGGGCGCCCTTTCCAGGAGTGGCGCCGCGTCGGAGAGTACCCCGGAGATCCGCGACAGCGCCGCCTCGTCCCGCTCGACGGGGTCGAGGACGGGGCCCTGGTCCGTGCCCCAGCGTCGTGCGATCGCGCCGGGATCCTCGCCCGTCAGGACGCCGGCCGCCTGCGCCGCGGCACCGAGCGCGACCAACTCCTGGGCCTTGGGGACCTGAACGGGGCGTCCGGAGAGGCGACGGACGGTGTGCTGCCAGGCCGTGCCGCGTGCTCCGCCTCCGATGAGCAGCAGCGGTGACGAGCGGTCGGCGTCCGGGTCCAGGACCAGGTCGAGCGCTCCGAGCAGGGAGTGCACGGCCCCGTCGTACGCGGCCTGCAACAGCTGTCCTGGTGTCGTGTCGTGCCGCAGGCCGTGCAGTACACCGGAGGAGTGCGGCAGGTTCGGCGTGCGTTCGCCGTCCAGATAGGGCAGGAGGGTGACCGAACCTCCCGCTTCCACCGCGTCGCGTTCCAGGCTGAGCAGCGCCGCCACCCGGTCGACGGCGAGCGTGCAGTTGAGGGTGCAGGCCAGGGGCAGCCAGGCGCCGCGCGCGTCGGCGAAACCCGCCACGGTGCCGGTCGGGTCGGCCGGGCGGCGTTCCGAGACCGCGTAGACGGTGCCGGAGGTGCCGAGGCTCAGGACGGCTGTGCCGGCGTGCAGCCCCAGCCCCAGGGCGGCGGCCGCGTTGTCGCCGGTGCCGGGGGCGACCAGCGTGCCCTTGGAGAAGGGCAGTTCGCCGCTGCCCCGGACGGTGCCGACGACCTCGCCGGGTCGGGCGACGCGGGGCAGCAGTGCCGGATCGAGAGCGACCATGTCGAGAACGTCTTCGTCGTACTGCTCCGCTCCCGAGGCCCACCAGCCGGTTCCGGAGACGTCACCCCGGTCGGTCGTGCCGAGGCCGGTGAGGCGTTCCGTGAGGTAGTCGTGGGGCAGGCGCACGGCGGCGGTGGCGCGGGCCGCGGCAGGCTCGTTCTCCGCGAGCCAGGCCCACTTCGTCACCGTGAACGACGGCCCTGGAACGCTGCCCACCCGATCGGCCCACACTTTGGGCCCGCCGAGGCGCTCGACGAGGTTCCGTGCCTGCGGGGCCGATCGCAGATCGTTCCAGAGCAGGGCCGGGCGCACCGGGCCGCCGTTCTTGTCGAGTGTGACGAGGCCGTGCTGCTGACCGCCGATCGATACCGCGGCGGCCTCCCGGGCAGCCGGCCCGCACTGATGGAGGGCCGCGCACAGGGCGTCCCACCAGTCCTGGGGGTCACTCTCCCGGTGCTCACCCGTGGTGACACGGTGCGGCGCCTGTCCGCTCGCGACGACCCGGCCGCTCGCCGAGTCGACGACCAGGGCCTTGGTGGACTGCGTGGAACTGTCCACGCCGACGACGAGCGGCCCCTGGACTGTGGGCGCTGATGACATGACGCTCTCCGTTCCTGCGACTCTCCCCGGGCCCGCCCCGGAGTTTCTTCCACGACCTTCCCAGCGGCGCCCTCGGATACTAATTTGTAAAGCGCCATGACGAAATAGGTGAGGGAGCCGCACATGAACTACCAGCCCACTCCTGAGGACAAGTTCAGCTTCGGCCTGTGGACCGTCGGCTGGCAGGGCAGGGACCCGTTCGGGGACGCCACCAGGGCCGCGCTCGACCCGGCGGACTCGGTGCGCCACCTCGCCGAACTCGGGGCCTACGGAGTGACGTTCCACGACGACGACCTGATTCCGTTCGGATCGTCCGAGACGGAGCGCGAGGGGCACATCAAGCGGTTCCGGCAGGCGTTGGACGCGACGGGGCTTGTCGTGCCGATGGCCACCACGAACCTCTTCACCCACCCCGTCTTCAAGGACGGCGGGTTCACCGCCAACGACCGTGACGTGCGCCGCTACGCGCTGCGCAAGACGATCCGCAACATTGATCTCGCGGCCGAACTGGGTGCGCGGACCTACGTCGCGTGGGGCGGCAGGGAAGGGGCGGAATCCGGCGCCGCGAAGGACGTCGGCAACGCGCTCGATCGTATGAAGGAGGCCTTCGACCTGCTCGGCGAGTATGTGACCACCCAGGGTTACGACCTGCGCTTCGCCATCGAGCCGAAGCCGAACGAGCCGCGCGGCGACATCCTGTTGCCCACCGTCGGTCATGCCCTGGCGTTCATCGAGCGCCTGGAGCGGCCCGAACTGTTCGGAGTCAATCCCGAAGTGGGTCATGAGCAGATGGCGGGCCTGAACTTTCCGCACTCCATCGCGCAGGCGCTGTGGGCGGACAAGCTGTTCCACATCGACCTCAATGGCCAGACCGGCATCAAGTACGACCAGGACCTGCGCTTCGGCGCCGGCGATCTGCGCAGCGCCTTCTGGCTGGTGGATCTCTTGGAGCGGGGCGGTTACGAGGGCCCGAGGCACTTCGACTTCAAACCGCCGCGTACGGAGGACACCGAAGGCGTGTGGGCTTCGGCTGCAGGGTGCATGCGCAACTACCTGATCCTGCGCGAGCGCGCGGCTGCCTTCCGCGCCGACCCCGAGGTCCGGGACGCGCTGCGTGCCGCGCGCCTGGACGAACTGGCGGTTCCCACGGCCGATGAAGGGCTTGCCGGGCTGCTCGCCGACCGAAGTGCCTATGAGGCGTTCGACGTCGATGAGGCCGCCGGGCGCGGCATGGCATTCGAGCACCTCGACCAGCTGGCCATGGATCATCTTCTGGCGGCGCGAGGCTGAGCCCTTCCTCGTCCGCGTTGCGTCAACTCCCGCACAGGGCTCGCCTTATGACCGGTTCGAGGCGACTCTTGATGGTATGGCCATACCGCCCGTTCCGCCGCAGCCCCCGCCGCCGCCCAGTGGCCCGCCGCCAGGCGGCGGCGGGTACGGGCCACCTCCAGGGGGTGGGTACGGCCCGGCTCCGGGTGGCGGGTTCGGGCCGCCACCCGGAGGGGGAGGGTGGCCGCCGGCCCCGCCGCCGGGAGGGGGAGGGTGGCCGCCGGCCCCGCCGCCGGGAGGGCCTTCCGGGCGCCGGAACGCGTTGTTCGTCCTGCTCGCGGTGATCGTTGCCGTGGGAGTCGTCGTCGCGGTGGTACTGGTGGTCACCGGCGACGACGGCGACGGCAAGGAGGGTCCCGCCGAAGCCAGCCGGAGCACGACGTCCGAACCCACGCCATCGCTGAGCATTCCCTCGGGAATCCCGAGCGAACTGCCCACCGGGTTGCCGAGCGGCGTCCCCTCGCTGCCGACCGACCGTCCGTCACTGCCCACCGGTTTCCCTAGTGGCCTGGACTCGGTCGTGCCCTCGCCGGCGGACGACCAAGTCCCGTACTACCTGTTGAAGGTCGGCGACTGCTTCGACATCGACAGCACCAGGCCGGGTCAGGACGTGAAGAGATCGTGCAACGAACCGCACGACGCCGAGATCGTCGAGCGCACCGAACTGAACGGTTCCTACACGACCGACGCGTCCCTGAGGCAGGCAGCGGCCGACCTGTGCGACGGACCCCTGACACGCAAAGCACGCAGTCAGCCCTCCGGGACCGTGCGAGGCACTCTGGTGCAGTACCCGGATGCCTCGGGCTACAAGGCGGGCATCGACGATGTGGCGTGCAGTCTGGCGGGGGACAGCGGCGCGGGACTGCACAAGCTCACCAAGCCACTGTCCTGACGGAACAGTCCCTCCGCAGTAGGTACCCGACCTCTTCTAAGGCAGTACTTCCTCAGTACTTCCTCAGTACTTCTTCAGTACTTCCGAGGCAGCCGTACGTACGTCACCGACGTCTCCACCCCGCTGTCCACCAGCCGACCGTCGTGGTCGAACGCCTCAGGCCCGTCGCTCATCCCGAAGTCGTTGTCGTTGATGAGGGCGAGGGTGCGGCTGTCCACCCTGGCGATGCCTTCGATCTTGCCGGGCACGCCGTCGACGGTGCCCAGGTCGACCACCAGACGCTTGTCGAGGACGGGTACTCCGGAGGCGGCGGGGTCGTCGAGCTGCTCCAAGGAGGGCTGTGTCATGCCCTTGTCCCACTTGCTCCCCAGGATGTCTGCCCGACGGCCCAAGGTGACGGCCTGGATGCGCGCGGCCTTGTCGGTCCGCTCCTGGACGAGCAGCCGGTCGCGCCCGACGGCGACCACGGAGGAGATCTTGAGCTCGGAGGTGTCGTCCTCGGAGGGATCGACGACATCCACGGGGTCGAACCGGTAGGGGTACTCGGCGGTGACCGCGTGCTTCTTCGGTGAGAAGCGCAGTAGTCGCGCGGTGCGTGATCCGTCACCGGCGTCCTGGTCCGGCAGGGACAACGGGCTCTGCACGGCCATGACGAGGTCCCCACCGGGCAGTTGGGCGAGCCCTTCGAAGCCGCGGTTCGTCTTGCGGTGCAGCAGGACTCCGGGCAACGCCTCGACCACCGGGTAGTCGGCGCCGCGCAGCTTCAGTCCTTGGGGAACGTAACGCTTGATGACCTTCCCGCGCGCGGAGACGTGGATCAGGGAGGGTCCGTACTCGTCGACCAGCCAGAAGCTGCCGTCCGTCGCCCGTACGATGCCCTCCGTGTCGAGTCCGTTCGGGCTGTACGGGACAGGATCCTTCGCGTCGTACGTGTACGGAGCCTCGTCGCGCCCCTCTTGGTTGGGCAGCCCCGTGACGGGCTTTCCGGAGGTCGTGGTCAGCGGCAGCGCGGAGACGACCTTGACCTTCTCCCCGGCAATCCGGATCTTCACGATCGCCGGGTCGAAGCCTGGTACCGGGAAGGTGCGGCGCTTCTTGCCGTTCACCTTGATCTGGCCGTTGGGCCCCCGGTCGGTCACCGTCCAGAACTCACCCTTGCGGCCCGCCGGGTAAAGGTCGCTGCCGATTCCGCCGAGCTCCACACCGCGGTCGTTCTTCACGGTTCCGGGGAGCAGTGCGTTGCTGAAGGCGCCGAGGGGAATGTCCCCGAGGACAGCGGTCTTGGTGACGCGCGCCTCTTTGTGGCCGCCGTTCGTCTGCTGGCCGGTGGCTGTGCCGGCCACCGCGAGGGCGGTGACTACGGCGAGCGGGGTGCCGATCGCTGCGAAACGGCGTACACGGCCCTTACGGACGGCGTGCGGGGACATCGGGCCTCCTGGAGCACGGGTGCGGTGACAGCGGCCAGACTTCGCCGCTGTCACGAACGCGAGGGAGCCGTCAGGTGAACGGCGGGAGACGTGCCGACGGCGCCTCCCGCGAGGGGCGGGAGGCGCCGCCGTCGACCACCGGTCCGATCAGTGCCCATGGGGCACAGTGCCCGGATCAACCCCCTTCGGTTAGGCCGTACGGACAGCGCTGACGAACCCGATGTCCCGCTGTTGCGCCTGGGAGGTTCATGCGGTCAGACCTCCCTGGACCAACGTCATCCACGTTGGGGGATGACATGGCCGCGCTCAATCGCTGGTCAGGGGGAGTGCGTGCGCCGGTGTTCCCGGCGCACGCACTCACGTCGTGCACGCGCTGGTGGCCGCCGCGAACGTTTCCAGCCACTCTGATCCGCCGCGTGGGAGCGCGGTGCCGAGGTGTCGGCGGACCTCCCCGCCTGCTCGGGGGCAAGCGCTGGCTCACTCGCGCCCGGTTGCCACGGCCAGAGCTGTCGCCGGGTCGTTGGCCGCAGGCCCTGCGGGGGCCCAACGCTCGCCTTCCTTGCGGTAGGGCCACCAGCGGCCGTCATGCCCGTGGCGCAGCTGCGCGTTCGAGTCGACCGCGGTCCAGCGATTACGGGCCGCACGGAGGCGGGGCCGTTCGTCCTCCTCCCACGCGGCGTCGAGGGCGGCACGCGCGCGTGCCAGCGCCTCGTCCTTCGGCGCCCACTCCTCCTCGAGCACGCGGAGCGCGGCCCGGCCGCCGTACCGCCAGGCCCGCACGGCGAGCGCGAGGCCGTCCCGCCCGCGTCCGGACGCCTCCGCGAGCCGTTCCGCGACCGCGATGTCGGGCTGCCCCGCCGCCAGCCGCACAGCGTCCTCACCGCTGGTCAGTTCGTCGTCCACCGGCAGGTGTTCATGCCCCTGAGCCAGCGCGTCGGCCAGCATTCGGTGTGCCTCGACCGCTGCTTGCGCGGCCAGGAACTCGACCGACGCCACATCGAGGCCCGGCGCGGGAGCCGCCTCCGTGTCGAGCGAGGGCGGCAGACCCGGCTCTGCGGGCAGTGGAGGGAGGGCAGGCAGCGGCGGGAGGATCGCGCCGTCCGCGTAGGCCTCCGCGGCGCTGACGCCTTCCGGGACGGCATCCTGGGAGCCCTCCGGCTCCGGTGCATCGGCCTGCGATGCGCTGCGGACCTGCAAGGCGTCGAGGAGTATCCGTTCCCCCCTTCCGCGCATCAGCAGGAGAACGAAAGGATCCTCGTCGAGCAGCCGCGCCACCTGGTAGCAGAGCGCGGCCGTGTGCCCGCAGTGGTCCCACGCGTCACAGTCGCACTCCGGCTCCAGGTCGCCGATGCCGGGCAGGAGTTCGACGCCTGCCGCCGCGGAATCCTCCACCAGGTGTGGTGGCATCTCGCGG
Organism: Streptomyces sp. NPDC040622; assembly: GCF_055593965.1. Lineage (NCBI taxonomy): Bacteria > Bacillati > Actinomycetota > Actinomycetes > Kitasatosporales > Streptomycetaceae > Streptomyces > Streptomyces sp. NPDC040622. Next base: position 642,855 of record NZ_JBVIXD010000001.1, read on the forward strand.
TCGAGGAGCGCCGCTATGTGCCCCGCCCGCTCGACGGCCATCCCCAGGAAGCGGTCCCATTCCTCGCTGCCCAGCTCCTGCAGCAGAACATCGGAACGGTGGGGCGTGCCGTCGCGGTCCTTGACGACCGCCGTGATCCGCCCGGGGCGCACGGAGACCGCGCCCACGGCACCCGCACGCGCGAGCCGGCGCCCTGCCTTGAGCTGCTGCAGGTCAAGTGCTGTGTCTTCGAGCGCCTTCAGCCAGGCCTGGCCCCACCAGCTCTGTGCGAAGCCTCGTCCGTGAGGTGGAGGCAGGGGTGCGAACGTCCGCTCGTCGGCTTGCGTGCCCCTGTGCCGGTCGTCGTCCGCGGCACCGTACGTCTCGTCATGGATGTCACTCATCGCGTACCCCCTCGCAGCTCCACCAGATCCGACAACTCGGCGTCGGTCAGCTCGGTGAGAGCGGCCTCGCCGGACCCGAGGACGGCATCCGCCAACTCCTGTTTGCGCAGCAGCATGTCGGCGATGCGGTCCTCGATCGTTCCCTCCGCGATCAGCCGGTGCACCTGCACCGGCTGTGTCTGACCGATGCGGTACGCGCGGTCGGTGGCCTGCGCCTCGACGGCCGGGTTCCACCATCGGTCGTAGTGCACGACGTGCTCGGCGCGCGTCAGGTTCAAGCCGGTTCCCGCCGCCTTCAGGGACAGCAGGAAGACCGGGATGGCACCGTCCTGGAATCGCTGCACCATCGCCTCGCGTTCGGTGACCGGCGTGCCGCCGTGCAGGAACTGTGAGGGCACTCCGCGTGCCGCGAGGTGCTGTTCGATGAGGCGCGCCATCTGGACGTACTGCGTGAAGACCAGCACGCTCGCGTCCTCGGAGAGGATCGTGTCGAGGAGCTCGTCGAGCAGTTCCAGCTTTCCGGAGCGGCCCGGGATCCGGGGCATGTCCTCCTTGAGGTACTGCGCGGGGTGGTTGCAGATCTGTTTGAGCCCGGTGAGGAGCTTGACGATCAGGCCCCTGCGGGCGATGCCGTCGGAACCGGAGATCTCCGCGAGTGTTTCCCGCACCACTGCTTCGTAGAGAGCTGTCTGTTCGGTGCTGAGGGACACGGCGCGGTCGGTCTCGGTCTTCGGCGGGAGCTCGGGCGCGATTCCCGGGTCCGATTTGCGGCGGCGCAGGAGGAAGGGACGTACGAGCTGCCCGAGCCGCTCGGCGGCGGTCGGGTCCGTGCCGCCCTCCACGGCTTGGGCGTAGCGCGTGCGGAAGGCGCCGAGCTTGCCGAGCAGGCCCGGCGTCGTCCAGTCGAGGATGGCCCACAGCTCGGAGAGGTTGTTCTCCACGGGGGTGCCGGTGAGGGCCACACGCGCGCGTGTCCCGATCGTGCGCAGTTGTTTGGCTGTGGCCGAGTAGGGGTTCTTGACGTGCTGTGCCTCGTCGGCGACGACCATGCCCCAGGGGGCCAGGGCGAGGTTCTCCGTGTCGAGGCGCATCGTGCCGTAAGTGGTGAGTACGAAGTCGCCGTTCCCCAGGTCCTCCAGATTGCGCTGGGCGCCGTGGAATCTGCGAACGCGTGTACCAGGAGCGAACTTCTCGATCTCGCGCTGCCAGTTGCCCATCAGCGATGTCGGGCAGACCACCAGCGTGGGACCCGCGGACTCCTCCTGCGTCTGCCGGTGCAGATGCAACGAGATCAATGTGATCGTCTTGCCGAGACCCATGTCGTCGGCGAGGCAGGCGCCGAGCCCGAGTGAGGTCATCCGCGCGAGCCAGTTCAGGCCGCGCAGCTGGTAGTCACGCAACTCGGCCGCGAGCGCCTCGGGTTGCCCCACGGGCTCCATGCCCTCGGGGTCGGAGAGCCGCTCACGGAGGGTGGCGAGCCATCCCGTCGGCTGCACGTCGACACGCTGTCCCCCGACCTCGGCCGTGCCGGTCAACGCGGCGCTGAGGGCATCGATCGGACTGACCTTGCGGTCCTGCCGGTCGCGGGCCCGACGAGCCTCCTCGGGGTCGACGAGCACCCACTGGTCGCGCAGGCGCACCACCGGGCGATTGGCCTCTGCGAGGCGATCCAGCTCTGCCCGGGTCAGCGGTTGGTCACCCAGCGCGAAGCGCCAGTTGAAGGCGAGCAGGGCGTCGGGGGAGAGGAAGGAGGGAGTGTCCGAGGAGAGCTTGTGCGGGCCCTTGCGTTCGCCGTCGCCCTCGTCGTCGGGAGGACCGATGACCGCGCGCGCGGTGAGGCTGCGCGCCAGTTCCTTGGGCCAGTGCACATCGACGCCCGCGACGGCCAGCATCCGGGCTCCTTCGCTCAGCAGCGAAGAGATGTCCTCATCGGCCAGCTCGATCGCGTCCGGCACGGTGGCTGAGAGCAGCGGGGCGAGGGGCGGCCACGCGCGCGTGGCGCGCCGCAGCGCCAACAGGGCGTCCATGCGGGAACGCGGTCCGAAGGCTTGCCCCGAGGGACCGGACCCGGCCCACACCTCGGCGGCGTCCGCGACGAGCGAGGGATCGCTGACACTGTGCACCTGCAGCACGGCGCGGAACGGCAACAGGGCGCCGTCCTCGGTGACCGTGGCGAGCCCGGGGATCTCCACGCGCAGGGAGATCCGCACACCGGCGTCGTGTCCGGCCGCGACGTCCAAGGCCCAGGCGCGCTGCTCGGGAACACGGTGGGGCTCGGACGCGGCGAAGACGGCTCCGCCTGTGGCCAGGGGTGCGGCAGGGGAGCGCGGGAGCGTGTCGGCCACGGCGTCAAGGAACCGGCGCAGCAGGTTCTCCGGCTCGGGCAGCCGCAACGGCACACTGTCGTCCAAGGGCAATGCATGGGCGGCCGGCGGCATCGCTGCGGACAGGTCCCGCAGCCGCGCCAGATCGTCGGCACCCAAGGGGCCGGCACGCCATGCGTCGTGATCGGTAGACGTCAGGCCGGGCAACAGCAATCCACGAGCGGCCAGTTGAAGGGCGACGACTCCTGCCGTTCCCCAGAAGGCGGCCGTCGGATGCGTCCCCGTCGCGGCACGCGCGCGCGTGAGGACCGGGAGCGCGGTGCGGACGGGTAGCAGTACCGCCGGCACGGTAGTGAGTTCGACGCCGTCGTCCCCGGGCAGAGCGAGAGTCAGATCTCCGGGTGTACCGGCGGCAGCGTCCGGCGGCTTCGAGCCGTCGGCGTGCCAAAAGGCGACATGGCCACTGCGCGGCGGGTCGGCGGGAACGAAGACGACGGAACAGCGCGACAGTTCGGAGATCTCGGAGGGGGACACGACAGAGGGCCTGTGCACAGCGATGACGCATTCCTCAAATTTGACTACTGAGACCGGAGCGGCCGAGAGTACAGCACGACGGGGATTCGCGGGGGTCATCCGGCAGTGATCCACGACACTTCGCGCTGGGGGGTGTAGGCAACCCCCCTGTCGGGCGGGGCTGTCCCCCGGGCGGACACGGGTGGTGCCGCCATGGTCGCCGCAGGTCACTGATCCGTACGTTCTGTCAGGTCAGCCCGTCGTCACGAAGACCGGAGACCCACCATGCCCCAGGCCGCCGCAGTTGCGGAACGCCCCCCAGCAGCCGCTCACAGGCAGAGGGACGGAAGCGATTTCGCCCCTCTCCTGCGCACGGTCAAGGAGCAGGGCCTCCTGGGGCGCCGTATCGGGTGGTACACGAGAACCATCGCGATCAATGCCCTCGCGCTGGCGGCAGTTGGCGTGGGTATGTTTCTCCTCGGCACCACGTGGTGGGTGCTGCTGCTCGCGCCCGTGTTGTCCGTCTTCTGCGCCCGGACGGCGTTCATCGGACATGACGCGGGCCATTCGCAGATCACCGGCAGTCGTTCCGCAAGCCGTGCCATAGGTCTCGTGCACGGCAACCTCCTGCTCGGGATGAGCTCGGCGTGGTGGAACGACAAGCACAACAGGCATCACGCCAACCCCAACCACATCGAGAAGGACCCCGACGTCGCAGCGGACGTCCTCGTGTGGACCAGCAAGCAGGCCAGGGTTCGTATGGGCTTCAGGCGATGGCTCACCCGCAATCAGGCCTGGCTCTTCTTCCCTCTGACGCTCCTCCAGGGCGTCGCCATGAAGATCTACGGCTTCCAGGACCTGCGACGGCAAAACCGTCGCGAGCGCGTGACGGAAGGACTTCTGCTGGTCGCCCACCTCGTCGGCTATGTGACGCTGCTGCTCGCCGCCATGCCCCTCGGCCACGCGATCGCCTTCGCCGCGATCCATCAGGCGCTCTTCGGGCTGCATCTCGGACTGGCCTTCGCGCCCAACCACAAAGGCATGGAAATGCCCGACCCGGACGGCGAGCGGTGGGGGCATCTGCGCCGTCAGGTGCTCACGTCGCGCAACATCCGGGGCGGTCTCGTCACCGACTGGTTCCTCGGCGGGCTGAACTACCAGATCGAACACCACCTGTTTCCCAGCATGCCCCGACCGCACCTACGACTGGCCCAACCCGTCGTGCGCGCTCACTGCGCCGCCGTGGGCATGCGCTACACGGAGGCCGGATTCCTCGACTCCTACCGGCAGGTGCTGCGCCACATGTACGAGGTCGGTGAGCCCCTCCGCGTCGAGTAGGCCGAAACGCCAAGGGGGCCGGAACGCGGTGACCTGGCGGCACGGGGACCGGGACGGGCCGGTGAGCCGGGCCTCGGCAGGTCAGCGACCAGTAGGGGTCGCTCCTCAGGGTTCTCTCAGGGGCGTGGTCAGGAACCGTGGGAGGCTCGATCCCGTTTCCAAGACAGAGGGCGGCAGAAGCCGCGAAGGAGGCGACGCACATGTCGAAGAACGCGAAGATCGCTGCAGGAGGTGTGGCGGCCGGGCTCATTCTGCTGATCTGGCTGCCGTGGTGGGCCGCGCTCCTGATCGTGCTCGGAGTTCCCGCGGCGGCCTATCTGACGCTCGACTCCGGTCAGCGCCGAAGGCTGCGCCGCGTCACGCGCAAAGAGATAGGCCGCTGAGGTACTGGCGGGTGACCCAGGAGAGCAGTCTTCACCCGTGGGCGTCCCGCACGCCTACCTGATGCGGCAGATCGGCCGGACGCGCGCGTGAAGCCGTGGCCGCGCTCAGGAGGGGCGGACCGCGATTTTGTCGAGGGCCTCAAGCAGTGCCGGGAGCTCGGGCCCGCGGCCCACCGGCAGCACCTCACCGGGCTCCTCGTCCAACAGGACGAACGCGATGTCATCGGTCCTGGCGACCATGGACCAGCCGAGCCCGTCGGCGCGCAGGGTACGCGCGTCCCCCGACGCGAAGGACGACCGTACCCGGCCCAGGGGCGGAGGACTGTCCGCGTACGCACGGGCTTCGGCCAGGACGCGACGGACACCGGTCACGGGCGTCGCGTCGCCCTCCGCAGGGGAGGCATCCTCGGATCCGTCCGTCGCGAAGTCACCGTCATCGACCTGCGCCCGCCAGGCGGCCCACTGGAGCGCTATCTCGTCGGCGCCCAGCCGGCGCTGAGCCGGTCCCCAGGTGTCGGCCTCCGGCGGCGTGAGCGGGAGGCGGTCTCCCTCGTCGTCACCCGGTTCGGGGTCGTGCGGATCCGGCACATCGGGTGCGGCCACAGCCACCGCGAGAGGCCAGCCGGGCAGCGCCGTGACCACCGTGCGCTCGTCGGGGGACAGGTCGTACTCCATGCCGCAGTCCCAGGAGGCGATCGCCACGGCCACGAGAGACACGTCGTCGACGACGACCGTCCAGCGCGCACCCTCATGGTCCTGACCGAGTACCAGTCCGTACCCGGCTGCGAGCGGCGCGAGACCGAGCGCCGCACATGCCTCCGGATAGTCGTCACCCAGCACGCTCGGGAACTTCGCGGGTGTCAGGAGTACTGCCGTCAGCACGTACAGCGCGTCGTCATCGGCGGCGACAGCGTCGTCCGTTCCGGCCATGCCAGCCTCCCCATCGCTTCATCCGTCGGCGCACCCTAACCACTCGCCCCAGAGATCGTCGAGGGTGGATGACCAGGAAAATCGTCGGCGGACCGCCGGATGAGAGCGCTTGGGCTCGGACGTGGGCTCAGGCGGCGGGCAAGCCGAGGAGCGAACGGGCCACGTGTGCGGGCGACTCGTCGCGTTCCCGAGCGAGGGCGATGACGGCACGGCACGCGAGCTCGCTGACGCCGAACGACAGTGCCTCCGGGGAGACCCAGCCGGCTGCCTTGTCCATCTCCTCCTGATCGTCCTCGGTGCTCGCCGCCACGTAGACGGCGGCCGCTTCGAAGAGATTGTGCGGACGCCTGCGTCCGTCACCACCGCGTGCGCGCTCGTCCTCGTCCCGCGCCGGTTTGTCGGCACGCCAGAACTTGCGGAGTCCGTCAAACATGTGGGCTGCCTTCCCCCGTGCGGATGCCGCCGCAGATCGCTCATCCACCCTTTGCCATCGTAGAGTTGGCGTTTCGGCGGCAGAAGGAGGACCGCACGGTGAAGCGTTTCGAGCGGCTCGAGCAGATCAGGCGCCTGGACCCGGAGCGGGACTTCCTTGAGATCTACCGGCTCAGCGCGGCATATGAATTCCCGTGGGACTATACGCGCGCACTCGAACTCGCGCTCTATCGCACCTACGCGGTACCCAGTATCGGTCGACTGCTCGCGCAGACAGCCGAGCTGACGGACCGTACGCAAAAGAGGTACGACGACACAGCCCTCCTCCTCGACGCGGTGGTGGAGCACGGCTTCGGCAGCGACAAGGGCCGCACCGCCATCCGCCGCATCAACCAGATGCACCGCAGCTACGACATCACCAATGACGACATGCGCTATGTACTGTGCACGTTCGTGGTGGTACCGAAGCGATGGATCGATGCCTACGGATGGCGCAGACTCTCGCGTCACGAGACAGCCGCGGCGGCCGTGTACTACCGCACTCTCGGTCAGCATCTGGGAATCAAGGAGATCCCAGGTTCCTACGGGGAGTTCGAGCAGTGCCTCGATGACTACGAAGAGGCTCACTTCGGCTGGGACGAGGGCGCGCGCGGAGTGTCGGACGCGACGCTGAACCTGATGGCCTCCTGGTACCCGCGTCCCCTGGCGCCGCTGCTTCGCCGTGCGACCCTCGCGCTGCTGGACGAACCTCTGCTGCGAGCGTTCCGGTACGAGCAGCCGGGAGCGGCCACGCGTGCGGTGGTCAACGGGGCGGTGCGGCTGCGGGGGCGCGCGGTGCGCCTCATGCCGACACGCAGCGCGCCGCATCACGCGCGGCAGAACCGGGAGATCAAGGGCTACCGCGACGGGTACGAGGTCGCCGAGCTCGGTTCGTTTCCCGTACCCGGCGTTCGCGGGTGCCCGGTGCCGCACAAGGCCACTTCAGCGACCGCTCCCGTCGAGTGACGCCAAGGTGTCTCGCAGCCAGGCGAGTTCGGCCCGGCTCGTCGCGCGGGCGATGGTGAGGATGCCGCGGCGGAAGGGATCGTCGAGCTCCTCCGCGCGCAGCGGTCGCTCGCCGTCGTAGAAGAAGCTGGCGGGCTCCTCCAGGAAGGCAAGTCGCCGCTGCAGCACCGTTGCCTGCGCCGTCACGTCATCCAGGTGGCGGAGGAAGGCCAGGAGGGTGAACCAGCGGTTCTCGTCGGTGATGTCACCCCGCGCCGGCTCCGCGAGTCGTTTCCGCAGCTCCTGCCTGCCCTCGGGAGTGAGGCTCAGGACGTGGCGCGGTGCCGCGACAGCACCGGGCTGCGTCTCGCGGGCGAGCAGTCCCGCTCTCTCCAGTCGCTTGATGGCGGGGTACAGCGTGCTCTCGGCGACAGGGCGTACGTGTCCGGTCAGTGCGGTGATGCGTTTGCGCAGCTCATAGCCGTGCAGGGCGGTGTCGTAGAGGAATCCGAGGATGGCCAGTTCGAGCATGCCGTGCATTGTGCCGCACTCGTCTCCGCACTCGCTGTACCACGCCTACGCTATACATCGATATCGATGTATCCTTGTCAGGCCTGCTTGCGGTGCGCGAGACGGGCGACACGGCGACGGGAACGGGGAGCGGTCATGCGTGAGGCGCGGTTCGATGTGCGGGGAAGCCGTGTGCGGTGGACCGAGGTGGACGGGGCCGAACCCGCGCGGGTGTACGTGCACGGACTGGGCGCGGCGTCCGCCGCTTACCATGCCCACATCGCCGCCAGGCCCGAACTGGCCGGCCGCCGCTCACTCTTCGTGGACCTTCCCGGGCACGGTCTCAGCGATCGTCCCGACGACTTCGGTTACACGTTGGAGGACCACGCGGACGCACTGGCCGCGGCACTCGACGAGGCTGGGGCCACCGGGGCAGAGATCGTCGCGCACAGCATGGGGGGCTCCGTGGCCATCGTGCTGGCTCACCGACGCCCCGATCTGGTGACGTCGCTGGTTCTCACGGAGGCCAATCTCGACCCGAACCCTCCCGCGACGGCGGGCAGCAGCCGCATCGCCGCGTACACGGAGGAGGACTTCGTCAGGGGTGGCGGCTACGCGCGCGTGCTCCGACAAGTCGGTGCCACCTGGGCGGCCACCATGCGCCTTGCGGATCCCTTGGCGCTGCACCGGACCGCGACCGGGCTCGTCGCGGGGACACGCCCCGGCATGCGCCGGATGCTCATGGAACTGAGCGCGGACCGCGTCTACTTGCAAGGCGCCCTGAGTGGCGAACTCACCGGGCGCGACGAACTGGAGGCGTCCGGCGTACGGGTGGTGACCGTGCCCGAAGCAGGGCACAACGTCATGTTCGACAATGCCGACGCCTTCGTCACCGCAGTCGTCGGGCGCCCCTGACCGGCTCCAGTTCAGCCCTGGCGTACCGCCAGGGCGAGGAAGCGGGCGTCCTCGTCGACGTACGACGTCATGCTCCAGCCGGAGCCGGCGAGCAGCGGGCCGAGGTTCGCTTCCGCCCGCAGATCGCCCGGGGTGATCTGCCGTCCCTGCCGCGCCGCGAGCGCCGCCCGGCCGATGGGATGGAAGAGAGCGAGCAGCCCTCCGGGGCGCACGACTCGCCGCAACTCCTCGAGGTTCTCCGCGGGGGCGGGCAGATGCGCGATCAGCCCGGCACCGAACACGGCGTCGAGCGACTGCTCGCGCAGCGGCAGGCGCGCCACGTCGGCGAGCAGGAGCTGCCCGTCCCGGCCCCTGCCCGCATGTGTCGCGGCCTCCAGCATGGCCGGCGTCAGGTCGGCGCCGAGCACCACCCCCGAGGGCCCTACGGCCTCCCTGAGCGCCGGGAGCGCCCGCCCAGTTCCGCAACCGGCGTCGAGCACCACGGACCCCGGGCTCAGCGCGAGCTCGGCGACGGCGGCCCGATAGGCGGGCCCGTCATCGGGGAAACGGGCATCCCAACCGGCCGCGCGGGCGGTGAAGAATTCCTGGACCTTCGTGTGATCGTCGCTCATGCGACCCATGATCCCGCAAGGAACCGCACGCGCGTTGGGTGCACTCGTTCGAGCGTGACGCGATCGTTCAGGGCCGTCTCTCTGTCATCTTCCATCAGCTTTCGAAATGCGCCCCCGTAGTGCGCTCCCGGGCGGACTAGCGTCCCGGGGCCATGGGACACCTGGACCACGCCACCTTCGGCTGGCTTACCCCTGTGCTGTCGTACGCGATGGCCTGCATCGGCGCCGCCCTCGGGCTGTGCTGCACCGTCCGCGCGCTGGACGCCTCGGGGCGTTCACGCCGGAACTGGCTCATCACTGCCGCATCCGCCCTCGGCACCGGCATCTGGACGATGCACTTCGTCGCCATGCTCGGCTTCGGGGTCACCGGCACCGAGATCCGCTACAACGCGCCGCTGACCTTCCTGAGCCTTCTCGTCGCGATGGCCGTCGTGGGCGCCGGTGTGTTCGCCGTGGGGTACAGCCGCGACCGAGGACGGGCGCTCGCGATCGGCGGGCTCACCACGGGGCTGGGCGTCGCGAGCATGCACTACATGGGCATGGCGGCGCTGCGCCTGCACGGCGACGTGCGGTACGACCCGATGCTGGTCGGGCTCTCCGTGGTCATCGCGGTCGTCGCGTCGACCGCCGCCCTGTGGGCCGGCCTCAACATCAAGTCCCCGATCGCGGTCGCTGTGGCGTCATTGGTGATGGGCGGAGCGGTGACGAGCATGCACTACACCGGGATGTTCGCCGTGAGCGTGCGGGTCACCCCCTCCGGTGCGGCGCTGCCGGGGGCGACGACGATGCAGTTCATCTTCCCTCTCGCCGTCGGCCTCGGCTCCTACCTCTTCCTGACCTCCGCTTTCGTCGCGCTGTCCCCGACGACCGGTGAGCGCAAGGCCTCCGTGTCGGCCCAGCGGCTGGTCGACGGTGTCACCTCCTAGCGACGCGCCGGGCCATGCGGGCGACCCGTACGCAACTCATCCGAGCGAGGAGGCCATGGACACCCACCGAAGCACTCCCGAGCCGACCGCAGGCACGGCGCCTGCGCCTCCGGAAGTCCCGGCCCGCGGCCGCCGTGCCCACGCGGGCCCGCCCGCCGACGAACCCTCGGACGGAGAGGACCAGTTCGCCGAACCCTCGACGTACAAGGCGCCCTCACGCGCGGGATGGTGGCGACTGCGGCCGCGCACCGTACGCGCCAAGATCGTGTGTCTGCTGATGGTGCCCGTCGTCTCGCTGCTCGCCCTGTGGGGGTACGCGACCGTTACCACAGCGCAGGATGTGGCGCGGCTGCGGCAGGTCCAACGTGTCGACGCCGCTGTACGCACCCCGGTCGAGACGGCCGTCACCGCCCTGCAGGCCGAGCGGGCCGCCGCCGTACGCTGCGCGGCCGAGCCCGGCGCCGACCACGATGCCGCACTGCGCAGGCAGGCGGCCCGGACCGACCGCGCCGTGGACGAGCTGCGCCTGGGCGACGACCGGACCGTCGCGGACGGAGTGGGACTTCCTGGACGCGTGGCCGACCGGCTCGAGGCGTTCGTTGCCGGAGCCGAGGAGCTGCGCTCCCTTCGGGCCGACGTGCTGGACCGGCGCACGGGTTGGGACGCGGCGTACGGCCAGTACACGAAGACGATCTCGCAGGCCTTCACCGTGGGCGGCGCCCTCACCGGCATGCAGGACTCTGGGCAAGGCTCCCACGCGCGTGTGCTGCTCGAATTCTCCAGAGCCGGTGAAATGCTGGCCCGAGAGGACACCGTGCTGGCCGCGGCGAGGACGGCCAAAACCTTGGACGGGGAGCGGCTTCGGCTGTTCACCGGCGCCGTCGACACCCGCAGATCCCTGACCGAAACGGCGGTCACGGACCTGCGCGGGTCCGAGCGGGCAGCCTGGCATGAACTTGAGGACAGCGCCGCGTATGCGGACGTACGCGCCGCCGAGGACAAGGTGCTCGTCTCCGAGCCCGGCCGCAAGGCGCTCGCCGCGGCTCCGGAGGGCGGCTGGGACAAGGCGTACGCGACCGTGCGGGACGAGCTCCATGCGATCGACGAGGGAGCGGACCGCAGCGCCGCGGACCGCGCCGACCCGATCACCCACGGAGTTCTCACCCCGGCGGGTGCGGCCGTCCTGCTCGGACTGGTCGCCGTCGCCGCGTCACTCGTGATCTCCGTACGCATCGGTCGCGGCCTCGTCGTCGAACTCGTCAGCCTCCGCAACGGAGCCCTGGAGATCGCTCGCCGCAAACTCCCGAACGCCATGCGCCGACTGCGTGCCGGGGAAGAGATCGACATCCGCGCAGAGGCACCTCCCGGACCACCCGCGGAGGACGAGACCGGACAGGTAGCCGAAGCACTCGGCACCGTCCACCGGGCCGCCCTTCATGCGGCGATCGAGCGCGCGGAGCTCGCCAGTGGCATCTCCGGAGTCTTCGTCAATCTGGCCCGCAGGACCCAGGTCCTGGTGCACCGGCAGCTCACCCTCCTCGACAGCATGGAGCGCAGGGTGGACGATCCGAGCGAACTCAGCGACCTGTTCCGGCTCGACCATCTGACGACCCGGATGAGGCGTCACGCGGAGAGCCTGATCATCCTCTCCGGCGCCGCACCGGGGCGGGCCTGGCGGATGCCCGTCTCCCTCACGAACGTGGTGCGCGCGGCGGTCTCCGAAGTCGAGGACTACGCGCGCGTGGAGGTACGACAACTCCCCGCGGCATCGGTACTCGGCACGGCGGTCGCCGACCTCACCCACCTCCTGGCCGAACTCGTCGAGAACGCCGCGCAGTTCTCGCCGCCCCACACCAAGGTGCGAGTCAGCGGCGAACCCGTGGGCAACGGCTATGCCTTGGAGATCGAGGACCGAGGGCTCGGCATGGGCATGGAGACGCTCACCGAAGCCAACCGTCGCATCGAGCAGTCCGAGGCGCTCGATGTCTTCGACAGCGATCAACTGGGCCTCTTCGTGGTCAGCAGGCTCGCGGCCCAGCACGACGTCAAGGTGCACCTGCGCACGTCTCCCTACGGAGGTACCACCGCGGTCGTCCTGCTTCCCACCGCACTCCTGCACAGCGACACGGCGGGGAGCGCGGAGGCCCATCCGGCAGAGGCCCACTCGGTGGCACGCCGGCCCGCCCTGCCCGCCCTGAACGAGGAGCACGCGCGCGTGCCGGGAACACCGCGACAGCACAGCAACAGCAGTTCCGTTCCTGCCCCCGAGTCGCGCCCCGCACTGGCAGCAGCGGCCGAGGCGCCACCCCCACGCGGCGTCACCGCGCTGCGCCTGCACCAGGGCCGCGAAGCCGACGACGCGACGGACGCCCGGCCCAGCGGCGACGGTTCGCTCGATGTCGCCGACGCCGACGCCGACGCGCAGGACGTGCTGGACGAACTGCCACGCCGTGTACGCCAGGCGAGCCTCGCCCCCCAACTGCGCGAACGACCCGCCGAGAACCCGCCGGGCGCCACGACGGCGGGCCCTGGGCAGGAGGACGAGCGCAGCCCCGAGCTGGTGCGCGACCGCATGACCGCCTACCGCAACGGATGGGCACGCGGGGGCGGCGCGCTACCGGGCGCCGGCGGTTCGGCCACAGCCCCTCCACGGGCCGTACCGGGCAGTGACAGCAGCGAAGGAGATCCCGCATGATCCAGGACCAGAGCATCCCCACCGGGCGGAGCGGCGACCTCGACTGGCTGCTCGACGACTTGGTGCTGCGCGTAGGCGAGGTGCGGCACGCCGTGGTGCTCTCCAACGACGGTCTGCCGGTCGGCGCCTCGACCGCCCTCACCAGGGAGGACGCCGAACATCTCGCTGCCGTCGCGTCGGGCTTTCACAGCCTCGCCAAAGGAGCGGGTCGGCACTTCGGGGCAGGTGGCGTGCGTCAGACCATGGTCGAGATGGACGATGCCTTCCTCTTCGTGGCAGCCGCGGGCGACGGTTCCTGCCTGACCGTCCTCACCTCCGTCACGGCCGACATCGGACTCGTCGCGTACGAGATGGCCCGCATGGTCAAGCGGGTGGGGGAGCACTTGCGCACCCCGACGCGATGCGCCGGGCAACCACCGACTGCCGGATGACCGAGGACGGCCGGTACTCATGACCGAGGAGACGAGCGCCTTTCCGGAGCAACCGGGAAGCCAGTGGTACGACAACGAAGCCGGGCCCTTGGTCCGGCCCTACGCGATGACGGGCGGGCGGACCAGGCCGGGTCCGCGCGGTGTCCGCTTCGACCTGATCGCTCTGGTGACGCTCGACGACAGCGCTCCGGGGCCCGACGACGACACCGCGCTGGGACCTGAACACCGGGCACTCATCGAACTCTGCCGCGTCGAGACACAGTCCGTCGCGGAGCTCGCCGCCGGCGCCGATCTGCCCGTGGGCGTGGTCAGGGTGCTCCTCGGCGACCTGCTGGAGATCGGCTGCGTCAAGGTCAGCCGACCCGTGCCGCCCGCACAGCTTCCCGACGAAAAGATCCTCCGAGAGGTGATCGATGGGCTCCGAGCACTCTGACGCCGCGGGCGCAGAGACGGCCATGGCACTGAAGATTCTGGTCGCGGGCGGCTTCGGGGTGGGCAAGACCACCCTGGTGGGCGCGGTCAGCGAGATCCGCCCGCTGCGTACCGAGGAACTGCTCAGCGAGGCGGGCCAGTCGGTGGACGACACCGAAGGGGTCGACCGGAAGACCACGACGACGGTGGCCATGGACTTCGGCCGCATCACGATCCGTTCGGGGCTGTCGCTGTACCTGTTCGGCACTCCGGGCCAGGACCGGTTCTGGTTCCTCTGGGACGAGTTGTCCCAGGGCGCCCTCGGCGCGGTCGTCCTCGCGGACACCCGACGGCTCGAAGACTGCTTCCCCGCCGTGGACTACTTCGAGCACCGCCGCATCCCGTTCGTGGTGGCAGTGAACTGCTTCGTGAACTCGCGGACGTACGGGGCGCACGACGTGTCCCGCGCGCTGGATCTGGACCGCGGGACACCGGTGGTGCTCTGCGACGCCCGTGACCGCGATTCAGGCAAGGAGGTGCTGATTCGGCTGGTCGAGTACGCCGGACGGGTCCACACCGCCCGGCTGCTCGACTCCGTCGGCTGACACCTCAGCCAGGCCTCACCCAGACTTCGGCCAGATCTCGGCGATCGAGTTCGCCGTGCGCCTTCGGAGAGGTCTGCCGCGGGGCGTCAGTCGGCGGTCCGCCGCGGGGCGTCAGTCGGCGACGGCGGCTTGGGCGAGGACCTTGTCGATCCGCACACGGACCAGGAGTTCGCCCGGGACGCCATTGCGTTTGCCGAACTCCTCGGCGCGCTCCTCACCCATGTAGCGCGCGCCGAGGCGGGCCGCCCAGTGCTGGACCTCGGCGACGTCCTCACTCAGCTCCGCTCTGCCCTGCAGCACGACGAAGGCGAACGGCGGATGGTCGTCGTCGACGCACAGGGCCACACGCCCGTCTCGCGCGAGGTTCCGTCCCTTCACCGTCTCCTTCCCGGTGTTGAACACCAGGTCATCGCCGTCGAGCAGGAACCAGATCGGCGCGATGTGCGGGCTGCCGTCCGCCCTGACGGTCGACAGCTTGCCGGTGCGGGTGCCCTGTGAGACGAACGCACGCCATTGGTCATCGGTCATCTTCTGTGCCATGTCCCCATCATGCTTGCCGGGGCGCCGGTCGTGGTGAAGGCTGGCAGGTCAGATCCCCCATGAGGGGGGAGCGGACACGGGGAGACGGGAACATGGCGCAGAGCATGGGGCTCGGCTGGCTGCTGGACGACCTGACCCAGCGGATGGAGCACGTACGGCATGCGCTGGTGCTGTCCAACGACGGCCTGGTGACCGGCGCGAGCACGGACTTGCAGCGGGAGGACGCGGAGCACCTCGCCGCGGTCGCATCCGGCCTGCACAGCCTCGCCAAGGGATCCGGGCGCCACTTCCACGCGGGGAACGTGCGCCAGACGATGATCGAGTTCGACGACGCGGTCCTCTTCGTCACAGCCGCGGGCGACGGAAGCTGCCTCTGCGTCCTGAGCTCGGCAGAGGCCGACATGGGCCAGGTCGCCTACGAGATGACGCTGCTCGTGAACCGAGTCGGAGAGCACTTGGGCGTCGACGCCCGCCAGCCCGAACGTACGCCTACCGTGGACCTCTGACCTGCACTGACACTGCCACGTCAAGAGTTATCCACAGGCCCGGCGAGGATCGCGGTGATCGGGCTACGGTTTTTCCCGAGAGCAATCACATCTCACGGGGGAGATCCACCATGACTGGTGACACCATCACGCAATCCGCCACGGCAACGGCCGTGCCGCCGTCGATCACACTGGGTCGAGCGGCCAGGGAACTCGATCTGAAACGCGGGGAGTTCGATCTGGCGGTGATGCTGGGACGCATTCGTACGGTCGGAGAGGTACCGGGCGGCCCCTACCGCGTCGCCCGCGAGGAGATCGATCGCCTGCGCGCAGGCGAAGGCTTCCCCGAGACGTTGCGGGAGAGCGTCAGAGCCGTGGGCACCACGGAGGGCGCGGGGCTCATGCACATCACCACGTCCCGCTTCACCCGCCTGGCCCGCGCGGGCCTTCTGACGCCGGTCAAGTTCTACCTCAACCGATATCGGGCCGTGGTCTGGCTCTATCTGGCCGAAGAGCTACGGCATTTCGCCGAGTCCGACATCAACGCCTCGCTGCTCACGGGACGCATGCCGGAGACGATGCGCGGGCGGCTCGACGAGGGACAGGATCTGCGTGCCCGCAACTGGCGGGGACGGTACGCGGGTTTCTTGCTGCGCCAATCCGACGACGCGTGGGAGCGGGCGGCCGCCATGGCCTCGCTCCTCGACCCGGTGCAGCTCGCGGAGATCGTCAGGGATCCCTACGAACGCGCCTACCTCAGCAGGCTGAAGCCCGTGTCCCGCACCTACGGCGCACCGGATTCGCCAGGGGCACGGATCATGGAGAAGATCACGACTGCGGACGATCCCGACGAAATCCGATGGCTGCGCTCCAGCCTGCTGATCGGCCTCGTCGAGGCTCGAGGGCAGCGCCCGGCGCCACGCCCCGCGCCGAGGAGTTTGCCGCAGCAGGCCCTTCCTCCCGCTGAGCAGCAGGAGACGCCGAGCGGTGTCGCGGCCGAGTCTTCCGTGTCTGATGCGCGCGGCCTGATGAAGTGGTTGCGCCGAAGGAAGGCGTAGAGAGCCACGCCACGCCGTCGGTACCGCTGCAGCGTGGCGCGCAAGTCCTTCGCGTTCTCCCGTTGGCGGGACGACCCAAGGCCTCCGCGAGCAGCCGCTCCCAGCCCACGCCCGATTTCCCGCTCGATTCCCCCGTCCCCCTTGGTCACGGTTTCGTAGCCGCGCCCAGCGTGTCGGCGGTGTTACGTGTCCCGAAGTCGAAATCCAGTCCGAACGGAGCCGTCGATGCTCATGGAGTCCCGCCGCGGGCCCGCCGTCTCACGATCATCAGGCGGCCAGTTCCTCTTCGAGCCACGTACGTCCGCGCGTACGAGCGGTGAGTCGTACGTCCCCAAGGGGCAGAGCAAGGCGCTCAGCCTCGGCCCGCACCGCATCCTGCGCGTCCGTTCCGACGTCCTCGAGGAACCGGCACACGATTTCGCCGCTGCGGTCCTGGGCCCAACCGCCGACGATTCGACCGTTCCACCACACGGACGGGCCGATATTGCCGTTCCGGTCGAAGAGGCGCGGGCCGTGGTCCCCGAGGAACCATCCGCGGTGCTGCCAGCCCATCGGAGTCGAGTCGAGTGCCGGCAGCAGAGCGGCCCAGGGCGCGGGGCGGGGTGTCTCCTCCATGTCGTCGGGGAGCAGCAGCCCGGCCGCTCCCTCCAAGTCGACCTCGATAGGATTCAGTTCGGCCAGCGCCCGCTTCGTCTGAGTCTTGGTCCATCCCGCCCACCAGCGGAGATCATCCGCGGTGGCCGGACCGAACGTCCGCAGCCACCGCCGGGCGAGCTCTGTTTCGGCATCCCGGGTATCCCAGTGGGTGAGGCCGCCAGGACACCAGTCGGTCAGCGGTGCCCAGCGGTACTGATGAGACGTCCACGTGCCGCGTGGTCTTCCCCGCACCACGTGGCCCTCGGTGGCAAGCAGGAGAAGAAGCCGACTGGCCAGCTTCTGCCGGCCCTCGTAACTCTTGCCGCGGGCCATGACCAGTTCCGTGCTCAACCGTGGGTCGTCGGTCGCGAGCTCGGCGGCGGTCGCCTCGCCGCGTGCCTTGAGGGCCCGCAGCGCTACTTCCTCGCTCTGCGCGAGCCACGCCTCCACCGAGGCCGCGTCGTCGGCGACGCCGGACTCCGCCAGCATCCCCAGCAGGAGCCGGCGCTCGCGAGCCCCGACCGCACGCGAGCAGGCGGCCTGCAGCACCGGAGCGTCCTCCAGCGACGTCACGAAGACCGTGCGCCGCATCCCCATCAGCCGGATCAGCGACCGATCCTCGTACAGGGCACGTTCCACGTCCGCCACGTGTCCGTCCCGCATGCGGGCCCAGGCTCCCACATAGACCGACGACGGATCGGTGCCGTGCAGGGCCAGCAGCGAGCGCGCCACCTCGACCGGATCGTCCGACCTGGTGTCCGCCGTCAGCCGGTGGCGCAGCGCCAGCCTCGCCCGCCGCTCCGCCACATCGATCCGTCGCACCCTGCCTCCTGCTCAGACCTCTTACGGGTCACGTTCCTGCTGTCGGACTGTCCATGTGCCGCTCCCCGTAAGGACGGAACAGTCCTTCCTGCACCACCGACACCAGGAGGCGGCCGTCGGTGTCGTAGATACGGCCGCGGGCCAGGCCGCGGCCTCCCGTGACGATGGGGGACTCCTGGTCGTAGAGGAACCACTCGTCGGCGCGGAAAGGACGGTGGAACCACATGGCGTGGTCGAGCGACGCCATGTCGAAGCCGCGCGGGCCCCAGAGCGGTTCGACGGGGATGCGGACGGCGTCGAGGAGTGTCATGTCGCTCGCGTAGGTGAGCGCACAGGTGTGGACGAGAGGATCGTCGCCCAGCGGGCCGACGGCACGCATCCACACCGCGCTGCGCGGCTCAGCGTCCTTGATCTCCTCGGTGGTCCAGCGCAGCCGGTCGACATAGCGGATGTCGAAGGGCTGGCGCCGGGCCATGCGCTCCAACTGCTCAGGAAGCGCGCCGAGATGTTCCTTGATCTCCTCGGCGACCGTCGGCAGCGACTCCGGGTCGGGGGCGTCGAGGCGCGGCGGCAGCTGGTGTTCGAAGGCGCCCTGTTCGGGCTGGTGGAAGGAGGCGGTGAGGTTGAAGATGGTGCGGCCCTGCTGGACGGCGGTGACGCGGCGCGTGGTGAAGGAGCGACCGTCCCTGACCCGTTCGACCTGGTACACGATGGGCACGCCCGGGCGTCCGGGACGCAGGAAGTACGCGTGGAGCGAGTGCACCGGGCGGTCACCCTCGGTGGTGCGGCCCGCCGCCACCAGGGCCTGCCCGGCGACCTGCCCGCCGAACACCCGTTGCAACGACTCGTTCGGGCTGCGGCCGCGGAAGATGTTGACCTCGATCTGCTCAAGGTCCAGCAGGTCGACCAGCCGGTCGGCGGGATTGTTCATGGCAGTTCCTCGACTCCTGTCCGGGGCACACGGATCATCGGGGCGCTCAGAGCTGACCGACGTCCGTGACCCGGACCACGGCACGGCCCTCTTCGTCGGACGCCGCGAGATCGACCTCCGCGCTGATGCCCCAGTCATGGTCGCCGTTGGGGTCGGCGAACGTCTGGCGGACGCGCCACAGACCGTGCTCGGGATCCTCCTCGATGAGCAGCAGCTTGGGACCGCGGGCGTCGGGACCGGTGCCGAGATCTTCGTACTCGTCCCAGTACTTGTCCATGGCCTCGCCCCAGGCGTCCGCGTCCCAGCCCGACTCGGCGTCCAGCTCGCCCAGCTCCTCGACGTGGTCGAGGGCGGCCAGCTCGACCCTGCGGAACAGCGCGTTGCGCACCAGGACGCGGAAGGCGCGGGCGTTGGCCGTGACCGGCTTGACCTGGTCGGCCTTCTCCTGTGCCTCCTCCGCCGTCATGACCTCGGGGTTGGCGAGCTGTTCCCACTCGTCGAGGAGGCTGGAGTCGACCTGGCGCACCATCTCGCCGAGCCAGGCGATCAGGTCCTCAAGGTCCTCGGACTTCAGGTCGTCCGGGATGGTGTGCTCCAGCGCCTTGTACGCGCCCGCGAGGTAGCGCAGCACGATGCCCTCGGTGCGGGCGAGCTCGTAGAAGGACGTGAATTCCGTGAAGGACAGTGCCCGTTCGTACATGTCCCGGATGACGGACTTCGGAGACAGCGGATGGTCGCCGACCCACGGGTGACTGGTGCGGTACGTGTTGTACGCGTGGAAGAGGAGCTCCTCCAGCGGCTTGGGGTACGTGATGTCCTGGAGCCGCTCCATCCGGTCCTCGTACTCGACGCCGTCCGCCTTCATCAGCGCGACGGCCTCGCCCCGCGCCTTGTTCTGCTGGGCGGCGAGGATCTGGCGCGGGTCGTCGAGGGTGGACTCGACGACGGACACCATGTCCAGGGCGTACGAAGGGGACTCGGGGTCGAGCACCTCGAAGGCGGCGAGTGCGAACGTCGACAGGGGCTGGTTGAGGGCGAAGTCCTGCTGAAGGTCGACGGTCAGGCGCACGATGCGGCCCGTGGAGTCCGGCTCGTCGAGCTTCTCGACGATGCCGCCGTCGAGGAGGGAGCGGTAGATCGCGATGGCCCGGCGGATGTGCCGCAGCTGCTGCTTGCGCGGCTCGTGGTTGTCCTCCAGGAGGTGGCGCATCGCGTCGAAGGCGTTGCCCGGCCTGGCGATCACCGAGAGCAGCATCGTGTGCGTGACCCGGAAGCGGGACGTCAGCGGTTCCGGGTCGGAGGCGATGAGCTTCTCGAAGGTGCTCTCGGACCAGGCGACGAAGCCCTCCGGTGCCTTCTTGCGGACCACCTTGCGTCGCTTCTTCGCGTCGTCGCCGGCCTTGGCGAGTGCCTTCTCGTTCTCGACGACGTGCTCGGGCGCCTGGGCGACCACGAAGCCCGCCGTGTCGAAGCCCGCCCGACCGGCGCGTCCGGCGATCTGGTGGAACTCTCGTGCGCGCAGTGTGCGGACCCGGGTGCCGTCGTACTTGGTGAGGGCGGTGAACAGCACCGTACGGATCGGGACGTTGACGCCGACGCCGAGGGTGTCCGTGCCGCAGATGACCTTGAGGAGTCCTGCCTGTGCGAGCTTCTCCACCAGGCGGCGGTACTTGGGCAGCATGCCCGCGTGGTGCACACCGATTCCGTGGCGCACGTAGCGCGAGAGGTTGCGGCCGAACTTGGTGGTGAAGCGGAAGTTGCCGATCAGCTCGGCGATCTTGTCCTTCTCCTCACGCGTGCACATGTTGATGCTCATCAGCGACTGCGCGCGCTCGACCGCCTGCGCCTGGGTGAAGTGCACGATGTAGATCGGCGCCTGCTTGGTCTCCAGGAGCTCGGTGATCGTCTCGGTGATCGGCGTCAGACGGTACTCGTAGGAGAGGGGCACCGGGCGGGTCGCGGAACGGACCACCGAGGTGGGCCGTCCCGTGCGGCGCGTCAGGTCCTTCTCGAACATGGAGACGTCGCCGAGCGTCGCCGACATGAGGATGAACTGCGCCTGCGGCAGTTCGAGCAGCGGGATCTGCCAGGCCCAGCCGCGGTCCGGCTCGGCGTAGAAGTGGAACTCGTCCATGACGACCTGGCCGATGTCGGCGTGCTTGCCGTCCCGCAGCGCGATCGAGGCGAGGACTTCGGCCGTGCAGCAGATGACGGGAGCGTCGGCGTTGACCGAGGCGTCGCCGGTCAGCATGCCGACGTTCTCGGTGCCGAAGAGCTTGCAGAGGTCGAAGAACTTCTCCGACACCAGTGCCTTGATGGGCGCCGTGTAGAAGGTGACCTTGTCCTGTGCGAGTGCTGTGAAGTGCGCACCGGCCGCGACCAGGCTCTTGCCGGAGCCGGTCGGCGTGGACAAGATCACGTTTGCCCCGGAGACCACCTCGATCAGTGCCTCCTCCTGGGCCGGGTAGAGAGTGATGCCCTGGTCCTCGGCCCACGACGAGAAGGCTTCGAAGAGGGCATCGGGGTCGGCATCCGGCGGCAGCTGATCGATAAGGGTCACACCCCCATCTTGCCTTCCTTCTCACCCGATCAGGGAACCGGACGTCCGCACGAAGATCACGAACGCTACGCTGTGTCGCCAACGGGGCGTCAGAACAATGGAAATGGGGCGGGCAACACCAATGATGGGACCGGCACACTCACTGTCGGGGGCGGCGGCCTGGCTGGGGGTCGGTGCAGCGGCGGCGGCCGCCGGCCACACGATGCCCTGGCCGGTCCTCCTCGCCGGAGCTCTGATCTGCGCCGGAGCGGCGCTCGCGCCCGACCTCGACCACAAGTCGGCGACCATCTCGCGTGCCTTCGGACCGCTCTCGCGGGGTCTGTGCGAGATCGTCGACAAGCTCTCGTACGCCGTCTACAAGGCGACCCGCAAGCAGGGCGACCCGCGTCGATCGGGCGGGCACCGCACGCTCACGCACACCTGGCTGTGGGCGGTGCTCATAGGTGCGGGGGCCTCGGCGCTGGCGGTCTTCGGCGGGCGCTGGGCGGTGCTCGGGATCCTCTTCGCCCATATGGTGCTCGCCATCGAAGGTCTGCTGTGGCGGGCCGCCCGCGGTTCGAGCAGCGATGTGCTGGTGTGGCTGCTCGCCGCGACGAGCGCCTGGATTCTGGCCGGCGTGCTGGACAAGCCCGGGAACGGAGCGGACTGGTTGTTCACCGGCCCCGGCCAGGAGTACGTGTGGCTGGGTCTGCCGATCGTGCTCGGCGCGCTGGTGCACGACATCGGGGACGCGCTGACCGTCTCCGGGTGCCCGATCCTGTGGCCCATCCCGATCGGCCGCAAGCGCTGGTACCCGATCGGGCCGCCGAAGATGATGCGGTTCCGGGCCGGCAGCTGGATCGAGCTCAAGGTGTTGATGCCGATGTTCATGCTGCTCGGGGGAGTGGGCGGCGCGGCCGCGCTGAACTTCATCTGACGCGCCTCCTGCGCACGTGGAGACCCCTACGCCCGAGGCGCCGGCCCGGGCCGCGGAACCAGCCATGGCCGCGGAACCGGCCCGGACTGCGGAACCGGCCGTGGCTGGGGGACCACCTGGCGCAGTGGCGTAATCCCCGCCTGGGAGGCCGGTACCTGTCGGAGGGGCGGGGCTCTCGCCCGAACATGGCCGCCGCCTGCTGCGGCTCAGTGCGTCGGCCGGTGCTCGCCGTGCCACGAGTGCCAGAGCTCCGCGTAGGCGCCGTCGGCCGTCACGAGCTCGTCGTGCGTGCCGAGCTCGGTCACCCGACCGCCCTCCATGACGGCCACGCGGTCCGCGTCGTGGGCCGTCTGCAGGCGGTGGGCGATGGCGATGACGGTGCGCCCGCGCAGGACGGCGGCCAGGGCTCGCTCCGTGTGGCGTGCTGTCGTCGGGTCGAGGAGTGCGGTGGCCTCGTCGAGGATCACCGTGTGCGGATCGGCGAGCACGACACGGGCCAGTGCCAATTGCTGGGCCTGAGCTCCGTGCAACTGATGGCCTCCGGGGCCCAGCGCGGTGTCGAGCCCCTCCGGCAGCCTGTCCGACCAGTCAGCCCCGACCGCGGCGAGGGCGGCACGGAGCTCGGTGTCCGTGGCGGACTCCGCCGCGATGAGCAGATTGTCCCGGACGGTGCCCAGGAACACGTGGTGCTCCTGGGTGACGAGGACGACCTGGCGGCGCAGCCGGTCGGGAGACAGAGCGGCGATGGGGACGCCACCGACGGTCACCGTCCCCGTCGTCGGGGTGTCGATGCCCGCCAGGAGTCGGCTGAGGGTGCTCTTGCCCGCCCCCGAGGGTCCGACGATCGCCAGACGTTCGCCGGGGCGTACCGAGAGGTCGACGTCGCGCAGTACATCGGCGCCGTCACCGTAGGCGAAGCGCACCCTGTCGACCTCGACGCGATCGTCCTCCGGAGAGCCAACGGGAGACGGGACGGCAGGAGCGATACCGGGGGCGGTGGACTCAGCCGGACCCTGCGGGGCGGCGGCCAGGCCCTCGACCCGGGCAAAGGAGGCACCACTGCTCTGCAGCTGTTCGACCTGCTGCAGGATCGTGTCCAGCGGCTGGGAGAGTTGCCGCAGGTACAGGGCCGACGCGACCACCGTTCCCAGGCTCGCGCTGCCCTGTTCGTGCAGGATGCCGCCGATGAGCAGCACGGCGACGACTGGTACGGCGTACGAGATGTCGATCGAGGGGAAGAGGACGCTGCGCAGGAACAGCGTCCGCTCGCGGGCGGCGACACACCGTTCGATCTCCGCCTCACTGTCCGCGACGCGGCGCTCGCGCAGGCCGAACGCCTCAATGGTGCGGGCCCCCGACGCGGTCGCGGCGAGGACCTCGGCCAGTGCGGAGTGGACCCTGCCCTGCTCGAGATAGGCGGTGTGCGCGCGGCGCAGGTACCAGCGGGTGGCGAACCAGATGCCGGCCAGGCAGAGCACACCACAGGCGCCGAGCAACGGGTCGAGGAGGAGGACCGCGCCGAGGATGAAGAGTGCCTGCACGGCCGCGACGAAGACATCGGGTCCGGTGTCGCGCAGTGTCTGCCCTGCGGTGGCCACGTCGGTCGTGCCGCGGGCCGTCAGATCGCCGGCGCCGGCCCGTTCCACGACCGAGGAGGGCAGGGCAAGCGCCCGGTCGACGAACTGCTCACGGATGCGGGCGAGGGTGCGCTCGCCGAAGCGATGCGCGAGGTAGCGGGCATGCCGCGCCAGGAGGAGCTGGGCGACGGCACCGGCGAGGATGCCGAGGGCGAGGCGGTCTACGGCTGCGACGCCGCCGCCGTCCTTGACCGTGTTGATGATGCGTCCCAGGAGCCAGGGGCCGACCAGACCGGCGGCCGCGGCGAGCGCATTGAAGACGATCATCGTGACGAAGGCGCCCGTGTCCTGTCGGACGAGGCGGACAGCGGCACGGCGGACCTGGGAGCGGTCGGCCACGGGCAGGTGTCCCGGCACGGCCACGGCGGAGGAGCTCTTGTCGTTCGTCGTCACCGGACGGCCTCATGAGTGGGCTCGGAGCTGGGGCGGGGTCTCGTGCGATCGTGCGGTGCGTGCTGCCGCTCGGCCTCGTCGGCGCTGTCGTCCTCGTTAGCTGTGTCAACCGTGTCAACCGTGTCGTCCACGGCGGCCTTGCCATCGGCGTAGCCCGAGCGGTCCGAGCGGTCTGTGTCGTCCTCGGACTCCGTGCCGCGCGAGACCAGGCGCCGGTAGGCAGGGTTCCCGGCCAGCAGCTCGGTGTGGTGGCCGGTGGCGGCCACACGACCGTCGACGACGTAATACACGGTGTCGGCCCGGTCGAGTACGAGGGGCGACGTGGTGGTGACGAGTGTCGTGCGGCCGTCGCGGGCCGCACGCAGGCGGGCCGCCATGGTGGCCTCCGTGTGGGCGTCGACCGCCGAGGTGGGGTCGACCGCCAGGAGCACTTCGGGGTCGGCGAGGAGCGCACGGGCCAGGCGAATGCGCTGGCGTTGCCCGCCGGAGAGATTGTGGCCGTGTGCGTCGAGAGGAGCATCGAGTCCACCCGGCAGGCCGCGGACGATGTCACCGGCCGCGGCTGCGTCGACCGCGCGGACGAGGGCGTCCTCGTCGGGACTCCAGCGGCCTGCGATCGCCGTGCGCAAGGGGCCGGCGAAGAGGTCGGCCTCGTTGTCCGCGACCAGGATCCGGGTCCGTACTTCGTCGAGCGCGACCTCGTCGAGACGGACCGAGCCCCAGGTGACGGGGGAAGGAGTGAACCGGCCGAGACGGTCGACGACGTGCACAGAGTCCGACACGCGGTCGCTGACGAGCGCGGTGAGGATTCCGGGCGCGACCCGCACGCCGGACAGGGGGTCGTGCAGCACGGACGGCACGGCCGGTCCGGGCACCGGATCTACCGGGCAGCCCGCCTCATCCCTCCGGTCCGCCAAGTCCCCCCGGCCGTCCTGGGCCTCCGTACCCGCTGGAACCTGCCGTCCTTCCTGTCCTTCCTGTCCTTCCTGCCCCTCCGGCTCCAAGTTGAGGAAGTTCACGACCCGGCGGGCGGCGACCAGGCCGCGGCTGATGTCGTAGCCGCCCTCGATGAACGCGGTAACCGGCACCACGAGCACGGCGACGTAGCCGTAGACGGCCACCAACTCGCCCACGGTGATGGTGCCCTGGGCCGCCATGCGTGCGGCGAGCCAGGTCACGGCGGCCAGGAACAGGGTGGGCAGGCCGAGGCCGAAGGCCTGGATCCAGCTCATGCTCGATCCGACCCGGTACCCCTCGTCCCGCAGTTGGCGCGAGCCGTCGCGGTAGCGGGCGGCGAACATGCCTTTGCCACCCAGGCCGTTGAGGACGCGCAGACCGCCGGCGAGGTCGCCGAGTTCCGCGGCGAGTGCGCCCTGGCGTTCCCGGTAGGCCGTCTCCGCACCCTGCAGCCGGTCGAGGAGAGGTCCGATCAGCACGGCGAGCAGCGGCACGCCGACCAGCACCACCACAGCGAGCAGTGCGGAGACGGAGAGCAGCAGCGTGGCCACCACGAAGTAGGCGACCACCGCGCCCACGCCCGGCCCGGTCACGGTGAGGGTCTGGCCGATCACCCCCACATCGGAGTGGCCGATGGTGACGACCTCGCCGGCCGAGACGCGGCGGGGCAGGGCCGCGCCGAGCCGGGTCGCGTGGTCGACCACGACGCGCACCGTACGGAAGTAGGCGTCCTGCCGGATCCGGGTCATCGTGCGATGACGCATGATCGCCAGCCAGGCGTTCAGGACGCCGATGCCGAACAGGGCCGCGCACCAGCCCACGAGGGCGGACCGGTCACCCGGTCGCAGTCCGTCGTCGATGGCGCGCGACAGGACATAAGGGGGCAGTGTCAGGCAGATCATCCAGACGCTGCCCAACAGGGCGCCGAGAGCGACGCGTCGGCGCTGGCTGGCAGTCACCCACCAGAGGTAGCGGGCAGGCCCGCGCCGGTCGGGTATGCCGGGATCCGTGGGCGATGCAGCCATACGCGCACCCTAGCCAACCCGGCTCGGATGCAATGGGGCGGGCCTGTGCCCACCAGGCAAGTGCGCCCTGGCAGGTACTGCCTCTCGACGCTCTCGGGCAGACACCGGCTCTCGGGCAGACACCGGCTTCCGCGCAGACACCGGCTTCCGGTTCGGCCGCTTCTGTCTGCCCGGCCCGGAAGGCACGGGCCCCCGGCCCGGCTGTCCCCGTACGACCGGCCGGCCGGCAGGAGCCACGTCCTCGGCCGGGCACCTTCGGCCGCCCGGCCTTCCCTATCCGTGCCAGGACCGCCACAGCGCCGCGTACGCACCGTCCGCCGCCACCAACTGGTCATGGCTGCCCAGCTCGCTGATCCGGCCGCTCTCGACCACCGCGATGACATCGGCGTCGTGTGCGGTGTGCAGCCGGTGGGCGATCGCGACGACCGTGCGGCCGTCCAGGACGCGGGCGAGGGAGCGCTCCAAGTGCCGGGCCGCACGCGGGTCGAGGAGCGAGGTCGCCTCGTCCAGGACCAGCGTGTGGGGGTCGGCGAGGACCAGCCGGGCCAGGGCGATCTGCTGAGCCTGTGCGGGCGTCAGCGCGAAGCCGCCCGACCCGACCTCGGTGTCCAGGCCCTCGTCGAGGCCGCGCGCCCAGTCGGCCGCGTCGACAGCGCCGAGAGCCGCCCACAGTTCGGCGTCCCGCGCCCCGGTCCTGGCGAGGAGGAGGTTGTCGCGCAGGGACCCCACGAAGACGTGGTGTTCCTGGTTGACCAGGGCCACGTGCGCGCGCACTTCCTCCGCGGGCATGGCGGACAACGCGGCGCCGCCAAGGGTGACGCGTCCCGTGCGGGGGCCGTAGATCCCGGCCAGAAGCCTGCCCAGGGTCGACTTGCCCGCTCCCGAAGGACCGACCAGGGCGACCCGCGAGCCGGGCTCGACGGCCAGGGACACCTCACGGAGTACGTCGACGCCCGCGCGGTAGCCGAAGTGCACGTCGTCGGCGAGGACATGGCGGCCCTCCGGGGTCACGGAAGGGTCCCCGGCAGCCGGCTCGATGTCGCGCACGCCGACCAGACGGGCCAGCGACACCTGGGCGACCTGCAACTCGTCGTACCAGCGCAGGATGATCCCCAGGGGGTCGACGAGCATCTGCGCGATCAGTACGCCCGTGGTCAGCTGGCCCACGCCGATCCAGCCCTGGAGGACGAAGACACCACCGATCATGAGCGTGGAGCAGAGCACCGTCGTGTGCGTGAAGTTGACCACCGGGAAGAGGACCGAGCGGAGGTACAGGGTGTAGCGCTCCCAGGCCGTCCACTCCTTGATGCGGCGCTCCGACAGTTCGATGCGGCGGCGGCCGAGGCGGTGGGCCTCCACCGTGCGGCCCGCGTCGACGGTCTCGGTCAGGGCGGCGGCCACGGCGGCGTATCCGGCGGCTTCCGACCGGTAGGCGGCGGGGGCCCGCTTGAAGTACCAGCGGCAGCCCACGACGAGCAGCGGTACCGCGACGAGCACCGCGGGGGCCAGCGGCGGAGCGGTCACGACGAGCCCGCCGAGCAGCAGCACCACCCACACGACGCCGATGGCGAGCTGCGGCACCGCCTCGCGCATCGCGTTGGCGAGCCGGTCGATGTCCGTGGTGATCCGCGACAGCAGATCGCCGGTGCCTGCCCGCTCCAGGACGCCCGGCGGCAGCCCGACGGAGCGTACGAGGAAGTCCTCCCGCAGATCCGCGAGCATCCGCTCACCGAGCACCGCGCCGCGCAGCCGCACTTCCCGTACGAAGAAGGCCTGCACGAGGAGCGAACCCGCGAACAGCCCGATGGTGAGCTCCAGATGGAGGTCGCGGGCACCGTCCGAGACGCTTTCGACCAGATCGCCGAGCAGGTAGGGGCCGACCATCGAGGCGACGACGGCGAGGGTGTTCGCCAGGATGAGCAGCAGGAAGGACCGGCGGTGGCGTTGGAACAGTTCACGCACGTAGGTGCGCACGGTCGAGGCCGCGCCGATCGGCAGGGTCTCCGCCGTCGTGGGGGCCGCCGGATCGTACTCCGGGGGCGCCAGGCCGATCATGCCGTCTCCTCGATGTCGACATCTGTCAGGGCTTGTGCGGCGACGCGTTCGGTGTCGGTCTCGCGGGTCACGACGGCGCGGTATCGCGGCTCGCTGTGCACCAGTTCGCGGTGCGCGCCCACCGCCGCGACCTCGCCGTCGGCGAGGAAGACGACGCGTTCGGCGCGGTCCAGGAGCAACGGCGACGAGGTGAGCACCACGGTGGTCCGTCCCCGGCGCAGCTCACGGATGCCGTCGGCGATCCGGGCCTCGGTGTGCGAGTCGACGGCGGACGTCGGCTCGTCGAGCACCAGGGCCTCGGGATCGGTGACCAGTGAGCGCGCCAGGGCGAGGCGTTGGCGCTGGCCCCCGGAGAGGGAGCGGCCACGTTCCGTGAGGTGGGCGGCCATGGGGTCGTCGTCCACGGAGGCCTGCGTGAGCGCGTCGAGGACGTCGGCGCAGTGGGCCGCGGCCAGGGCTTCCTCGGCGCTGACGGCTCCTGACGCCGGTACGTCGAGGAGGGTGCTGAGCGTGCCGGAGAGCAGGACGGGGTCCTTGTCCTGGACCAGGACGGCCGTGCGGGCCGCGTCCAGGGGCAGGTCGTCGAGCGGGACGCCACCCAGGCGCACGGACGGCAGGTGCGCGGCCTCGTCGAACGCGGGGTGTCCGCCGAGCCGCTCGGCCAGTCGCCCCGCCTCGTCCGGGTCACCGCACACCACGGCCGTGAGCCGCCCCGCGGGTGCGAGGAGCCCGGTGGCCGGGTCGTACAGATCCCCGGAGGGTTCGCCGTCGTCGACTGCTGGGCCCGCGCCGTCCGAGCTCGCAGACTTCGAATGAGCGGGTTCCGAGTTCGGAGCCCCCGAACTCACTGCCCCCGAACTCATAGCCGCCGAGCTCACAGCCGCCGGACCCACGGCTCCTGACCTCACTGCCTCCCCCCTCACGGCCCCGGAGTCCACGGCCTCCGTGGTCCGCTCAAGGGAGAGGACACGGGCGGCCCGTTTCGCGGAGGGACGTGAGAAGGAGTACGCCATGGCGATCTCCTCGAAGTGCCGCAGCGGGTAGTTGAGCATCATGATCGCGCTGTAGACCGTGACGAGCTCGCCCACCGTGATCCGGCCCTCACGGGCCAGGTGCACGCCGTGCCAGACGACCGCGATCAGCAGGAGGCCCGGCATCAGGATCTGGATTCCCGAGATGACGGCCCACATCCGGGCGCTGCGCACCGCGGCGGTGCGGACCTCCTGCGACGCGCGGCGGTAGCGGTCCAGGAAGAGTTCCTCGCCGCCGATGCCGCGCAGCACCCGCAGGCCCGCGACGGTGTCCGACGCCAGCTCGGTGGCGCGCCCCGCCTTCTCGCGCTGGAAGTCCGCCCGGCGGGTCGCGCGGGGCAGCAGCGGGA
Organism: Streptomyces sp. NPDC040622; assembly: GCF_055593965.1. NCBI lineage: Bacteria > Bacillati > Actinomycetota > Actinomycetes > Kitasatosporales > Streptomycetaceae > Streptomyces > Streptomyces sp. NPDC040622. Next base: position 672,642 of record NZ_JBVIXD010000001.1, read on the forward strand.
GCACGGCGAGTGCGAGCACCGGGATGCCGATGGCGACGACGATCCCGAGTGCGGGCTGGTAGACGAGGAGGCCGACGCAGACCAGGACGACCGTGAGGGCGGCCGCCGCGAACCGCGACAGCGCCTCCACGAACCAGCCGATCTTCTCGACGTCGCCGGTCGAGACGGCCACGACCTCGCCGGCGGCCACGCGCCGGGTGAGCGCGGAGCCGAGTGCGGCGGTCCTGCGGGCGAGCAGCTGCTGGACGCGGGCCGCGGCGGTGATCCAGTTGGTGACCGCGGTGCGGTGCAGCATCGTGTCGCCCAGCGCGATGGCGATGCCGAGGAGCCCGATCAGGACACCGGCGAGGGCGAGCCGGCCGCCTGACCGGTCGAGCACGGCCTCGACGGCGATGCCCACCATGTAGGGCAGGCCCGCGATGGAGCCGAAGTGGAGCACGCCCCAGGCGAGGGACTTGAGCTGTCCGCCGAGCTGGTTGCGGCCCAGCCACAGCAGGAAGCGCGGCCCCGACCGGACATCGGGGACACCGGGGTCGGTGAACGGAAGGTCGCGAATCTGCATGATGTCCCAGGCTCGGTGCGGTGGTCGTCGCTCCGGCGGGATGACCGGGGGAGCGGACGGCGATGACAAACCGTGAAAGGTTCGCCTCGCGCGGTGGTCCGAGGCAAACGGTTTTCCGCCCTGAGGTAAAGAATCGGCCCCGGTCCGGTGCGGGCGGTGAGGCAGGGCGGGGGCAGCGCGGGCCGGGTGCGACCATGGACGGATGCGTATAGCCGGTGCGGTGCGAACGGTGGTCGCGGCGGCGGCCTGCGGTGTCCTTCTGACGTCCTGCGGGAGCGGGGGCACATCGAGCAAGGGCGACTCCGATCACGGCGGGAGCGCGGGGAGCGGCAAGGGCGCCCACGCCGAGTCCGACGACCCCCGACGCGTCCCGGACGTGGGTGACCGTCTGCAGTCCAAGATCCCGGAGAACTCTCGCCAGGTCGTCGCCGTCTACGGAGACGGCCGGGACTCGGCGAAGTCGACCGTGGTGCTTTACACGAAGTCGGGGGAGAAGGACACCACCTGGGAGAAGTCTCGTAGCTGGCCCGCGCACAACGGCAAGAAGGGCTGGACCACCGACCACCACGAGAACGACAAGCGCAGCCCGGTAGGCGTGTTCACGCTGACCGACGCGGGCGGCGTCCTCGCGGACCCGGGCGCCAAGCTCCCCTACACGAAGTCGACGTCCATCCAGGCGCCGCACTACTGGCCCAAGACGCACTGGCATGACTTCGACTACGTCATCGCCATCGACTACAACCGGGCCAAGGGCACCCCGCCGAACGACCCGACGCGTCCGCAGGGTCAGGCCAAGGGCGGCAGCATCTGGCTGCACATGGACCACGGCAGCGGTACGTCGGGATGCGTAAGCCTGTCCAAGGCGGGCATGGAGCAGCTGCTGCGCACGCTGGACCCGAAGCAGCACCCGGTGGTGGTGATGGGGGACAGGGCGAATCTTCGGGCGTGAGTCAGGCAGCGGCCCGGACGCGGCCCGTCGGGCAGCACCGTCGCACCATTGCGGTGATCGGCAACTGCCCTTAGAAATCCCCCATGAGAAGACGCGTCATGTCCATGCTCGCCGGAGCGACCCTCGTGGCGAGCACCCTCCTCGGCGCGGGGCCGGCGGCGGCCGCCACGCCCCCACCGGAGTTCGGCGACGACTGGCACGACCCGGTCACTGCCGCGCCCCCCGTTCCGAAACCGCACACCAAGTCCTGCGAAGTGACGGTCGCCGAGGCGCAGTTCAAGGACTTCACGCCCTACCAGGGCACCTACACCCCTCCGGACGCGTGTGGCCGGGCGGGGCGCTGGGGCAAGGTGGTCCTGCGCCTCGAAGGAAAGGTCAAGGGGCGCCAGTACGACCGCCTCGGCTACCTCCGCGTCGGTGGCGTCGAAGTCTTCCGTACGTCGACTCCGGAGCCGTCGGTCGACGGCATCACCTGGTCCGTGGAGAAGGACGTCACCCGCTACCGCGAGACCCTCTCGCGCGGCCGACAGGTCGAGATGCTGATCGGGAACGTCGTCGACGACACCTACACCGGGATCATCGACGTCAAGGCGACGCTGACGTTCTACGCGCCCGAGCGGCAGCGGGAGCGCGAGGACACCGGACGGTCGCACCGGACAGCCGCCGAGCAGGCGACGCCCGACCGTGTCATCCCCCTCGGCGACAGCACCACCCTCACCACCCCGCGCAACAGCGAACGCATCGTCGCCGAGGTGTACGCCACCGGTTCCGGTGGCGGCTGCGAGGAGTACTGGTACCTGACGGTGCCCGATGCCGCCCCGTACTCCTGCAAGGCGGACCACGGCCCCTACCGTGAGGTGCAGGTCACGGTGGACGGCCGGCCGGCGGGCATCGCCGCCCCGTTCCCGACCGTGTGGACCGGCGGCTGGTCCAACCCCTTCCTCTGGTACGTGATTCCCGGGCCCCGTGCCTTCGACATCAAGCCCGTCGAGTACGACCTGACCCCCTTCGCGGGCATCCTCAACGACGGCCGCCCGCACCAGGTGGAGGTCTCCGTGGTCGGCGTCCCCGAGGCGCAGACCGGCTGGAACACTCCGGTCAACGTCCTGGTCTGGCAGGACGAGAAGAGCGACCACGTCACGGGCGGGCTGACCCGGCACGAGGAGGGCGCCCTCGTCAACGACGCGACGTACACGCCCGGCGCGGGCCAGGAGGCGCACCGGCTGGACACCAAGGGCGGCCACCGGCTCAGCGTGGCGGGATACGTGAACACCTCGCACGGCCGCGTCACGACGACCGTGACCCGCACCCTCGCGAACACCTCCGTCCACCGCTGGACCGAGGGCGAGGCGATGGACGCGCTGAAGGCCACCTGGACCGACCGGGAGACGGTCACGACCGGCCACCGGTCGGTGCGCACCGACCGGACGTACACCATGGACGGCACCACGGCCCTCGGCGCCGGCGACCGGCTGCGGACCAGGATCACCCTTGGTGGCCGCGCCGAGAGCGTCACGACGCCGGGCGGCCGAAGTGGCGCGCGGCGCGTCAACCGGTCGTTCCTGGACGACCATTACGAAGGCGACGCCACGTACACCGCCAACGTTCCGCGCGATCAGCGGCACGCCGTGGGCACCTCGCGCGAGCGGTACCGTCTGACCGGCGACACGGGATGCCACGACCGCACCCTGGCGACCGTCCAGGGCACGCTGACGGAGGACCGCAGGCGCTGCTGAGCCCCGGCACCCGGGCGGGCCCGGCCGCGGCGCGCGCCGCCACCGAACCCGCCCGGGCCCTGCTCAGGACCGCAGACCCACAGGCCTCAAGCCCGCGCGCCTCACGCCTCCTTGGGCTTCTCCGAATCCATGCCGGGCCGCTCCTTCTTCCACAGCCCGCGAGTGAAGTCCGGGATCGCCTGCGGCGCGCCCTTCGCCTTGATCGAGAGATGACTCAGCGGCACGGGAGCCGTCCACGTCGCGGCGTCGTACACGTCGAAGTCCGGCACGAGTCCGAGCCGCATGGTCTGCATCAGGCGGAAGATCATGATGTAGTCCATGCCGCCGTGCCCGCCGGGCGGGTTGGCGTGCTCCTTCCACAGCCAGTGGTCGAAGTCGGCGTACTTGGCGAAGTCGCCCCACTCGTCATCGGTGTGGTCCGGCTCGATGTAGATGCGCTCCGGATAGTCCTCGAAGACGCCTCGGGTGCCGCCGAGGCTGTTGATGCGGCTGTAGGGGTGGGGCGTGGAGACGTCGTGCTCCAGACGGATCAGCCGGCCCTTCGCGGTCTGGACGAGACTGATCGTGCGGTCGCTCTCGATGTAGGTCTCCTTCCAGCTCGGGTCGCCCGGCGGCATGTGTTCCTTGCGGTACGCGGCGAGACCGAGGGAGGGCGTACCGAAGCTGGAGATGTGCGTGACGCGGTCACCACGGTTGACGTCCATGTAGTTGGCGACCGGGCCGAAGCCGTGGTTGGGGTAGAGGTCGCCGCGCAGCCGGGTGTGCCACAGGCGGCGCCACGGGCCCTCGTAGTAGTCGGGGTCGAACATCAGGCCCCGCAGGTCGTGGTTGTACGCGCCGGCACCGTGCAGCAGATCGCCGAACTTGCCCGCGTGCGCCATCCGCAGGACGCGCATCTCGTTCTTGCCGTAACAGCAGTTCTCCAGCTGCATGCAGTGCCTGCGGGTGCGCTCGGACAGGTCCACGAGCTCCCACAGCTCGTCGAGGCGCAGGGCGATGGGACACTCCACGCCGACGTGCTTGCCGTTCAGCATCGCCGACTTGGCCATCGCGAAGTGGAAGTCCCAGGGCGAGGCCACGTACACGAAGTCGATGTCACCGCGCTTGCACAGGTTCTCGTAGTCGTGCTCGCCCTTGGTGTACGTCGCCGGTGCGGGCTGGCCCGCGGCCGTGACCTTCTTGGCGGCGGCCGCGGTCTTGTCCTTGACCGGGTCGCAGAGCGCGACGACGCGCACGCCGGGTATCGCGAGGAACAGGTCGATCATGCTGCCGCCGCGGTTGCCGAGCCCGATGATCCCGACGCGGACGGTGGAGCGCCGGTCGAACGGCACACCGATCATGGTCTTGCCCTTGCGGGCGGGGGCCGCGGCCGTGTCGGCGGCGCCGGTGGCCGTGCCGGCGGGGGTGTCGGCGTGCGCCGTGCCGCCCGCGAAGGCGCCGACCCCGAGCCCCGCGCCGGCGAGGCCCGCCGTGCGGAGCACCGTGCGCCGCGAGCGGCCCTCTCCCTTCGCTCCCTCGGCGATGTCGCCGGGGGTGGTGCCGTCAGGGGTCGGTGTCGCGTTCTCGTCGTGCATCGGACCTCCGTAGCTGTAGGGCGGCCGGCCGACGGGGGACCGTCGGCTGGTCTCTACCACTGGGCGGAAGTCACCCTGATGGGGGTACGGCCGGGGCGCAAGGGACCGAAGTGGTCAGGAAGTTGGACTTCTCGCGGCCGGGCGGAGGACAAGGGCTCGTCAAGGGCGCGTCGCGCGCTCCAGCTCCAGGAGTACGGAGTAGTAGCCGCGGCCCGTCGTGTGGTCCATGCCGACCTCGCACATGCGGTTGGCCGAGAGGTGCGCGTCGTAGGGGCGAGACAGGACCTGTGCCGCCTCCTTGCGCGTGGCCGACTCCGTGAGCTCCTTGTGGAGCATGCCGCGGTCGCCCGCGAAGGCGCAGCAGCCGGCGTCGTCGGGGACGACCACCTCGTCCGCGCAGGCCTCGGCGACCGCCCGTAGCTGCGCCTCGTCGCCCAGGTGGTGCATGGAACAGGTGGGGTGCAGGACGGCCGAGCCGATCGTGCGGTGCACCGTCAGACGGGGGAGCAACTCGTCGGCCGCCCAGACGATGGAGTCGACGATCGTCAGCTCGCGGTGGAGCTCCCGGTTGTCGTCGGTCAGATAGGGCACGACCTCGTGCGCGATGCCCAGCGTGCAGGACGAGGCGTCGACGACCAGCGGCAGGCGCCCGCCGGCCGTCCATCCCCAGGCCGCCTCGACGATGCGGTTGGCCATGACCCGGTTACCGGCGTCGTACCCCTTGGAGTGCCAGATCGTCGCGCAGCACGTCCCCGCGACGTCGTCCGGAATCCACACCGGCCTGCCCGCGCGCGTGGAGACGGCGACCACGGCCTGGGGCAGGGAACGGTCCCCGGGGCCGCCGAAGATGCGGTTGACGCACGCCGGGTAGTAGACCGCAGAGGCGTCCGCACGTGTGGTGCGCGGCAGTCTGCGCGCGGCGGCCCCCGGGATCCGGGGCAGCCATTCGGGGACGAGGTCGGGGCGCACGGCCTTGCGGGCGGTGCGGGTCACCGCGGTCAGGAGCCGGTCGCTGATCCGGTCGGCGGCGGCCACGGCGAGCCGCGCGGATGCCTCGACGGCCTTGAAGTTCTTCGCGGCGAGCGCGGCCGTCCGCTCCTCGCGGGGCGAGTGCCGTGCGTGGCGGAAGTCCTTCATCAGGGCGCCGGTGTCGATGCCCACCGGGCAGGCGAGCTTGCAGGTCGAGTCGCCCGCGCAGGTGTCCACCGCGTCGTACCCGTACGCGTCGACGAGGTTGTCCTCGACCGGGGAGCCCGGGGACTGGCGCATCATCTCGCGGCGCAGCACGATGCGCTGGCGCGGGGTCGTGGTCAGGTCCTCGCTGGGGCAGGTCGGTTCGCAGAACCCGCACTCGATGCACGGGTCGGCGATCGGCTCCACCTTGGGGATGGTCTTGAGGCCGCGGAGGTGCGCCTGGGGATCGCGGTCGAGGACGATGCGCGGCGCGAGCACCCCGTCGGGGTCGATGACCTGCTTCGTGCGCCACATCAGGGCGGTCGCCTTGGGGCCCCATTCGAGCTCCAGGAACGGGGCGATGTTGCGGCCCGTGGCGTGCTCGGCCTTGAGGGAGCCGTCGAAGCGCTCGACGGTCAGGCGGCAGAACTCGTCCATGAAGGCGGCGTACCGCGCCACGTCGGAGGGGACGGCCGCGTCGAAGGCCAGCAGGAAGTGGAGGTTGCCGTGCGCCGCGTGGCCGGCTACGGCGGCGTCGAAGCCATGGCGCGTCTGGAGGTCCAGAAGCGCCTCGCACGCCTCGGCGAGCAGCCCCGGCGGGACCGCGAAGTCCTCGGTGATCAGCGTGGTCCCCGAGGGACGGGAGCCGCCGACGGCGGTGACGAACGCCTTGCGCGCCTTCCAGTAGCCGCCGATGGTCTTCGCGTCGCGCGTGAAGGTGTTGGTCACCGACGGGACGGGCGCGACCAGGTCGAGCCCTTCGAGGGCCTCGGCGGCGGCGCTCTCGTACGCCTCCTGACCTGCCTCGTCGGGAGCGCGGAACTCCACCAGGAGCGCGGCCGTCGACTTCGGCAGGTCGGCCCAGTCGGCGGGCACCCCCTGGACGCTGACCGACGCGCGCAGGGTGTTGCCGTCCATGAGCTCGACGGCGAGCGCGCCGGCGGCGTTGAACCGCGGCACCGCGGCGGCCGCCGCGGGCAGCGAGGGGAAGAACAACAGGGCCGTGGACGTGCGCCGGTCCAGCGGAAGCGTGTCGAAGACGATCTCCGAGATGAATCCGAAGGTGCCCTCCGACCCGACCATCAGGCCGCGCAGGATCTCCACCGGGGTCTGGCCGTCGAGGAACGCGTCGAGGCGGTAGCCGTTGGTGTTCTTGATCTCGTACTTGGCCCGGATGCGGGCCACCAGTTCCGGATCGGTCTCGATCTCGCGCCTGATCGCCAGGAGGCCCTCGCACAGGTCCGGCTCCGCGTGCGCCAGCTGCTCGTCGGCGTCCGGCTCCGCGGTGTCCACGACCGTCCCGGAGGGGAGGACGAAGGTCAGCGAGGCGACCGTGCGGTATGAATTACGGGTGGTGCCCGCGGTCATGCCCGAGGCGTTGTTCGCGACGACGCCGCCGACCGTGCAGGCGATGGCGCTCGCCGGGTCGGGGCCGAGGACCCGGCCGAACCGGGCGAGCGAGACGTTGGCCCGTACGACGGTCGTGCCGGGTCCGATGCGGGCCCGCTCGCCGTCGCCGACGACCTCGATGCCCGACCAGTGCTTGCGCACGTCGACGAGGATGTCCTCGCCCTGCGCCTGGCCGTTCAGCGAGGTGCCGGCCGCGCGGAAGACGACCTCGCGGCCCCTGCCGTGCGCGTACGACAGGACGGCCGACACGTCGTCGATGTCCTCGGGGACGACCACCACCTGCGGCACGAAGCGGTAGGGGCTGGCGTCCGACGCGTACCGCACCAGGTCCGAGATCTTCGTCAGGACCTTGTCGGCGCCGAGCAGCGAGGTCAGTTCGGAGCGCAGCGGCTCCGGGGTGCCGCCCGCCTGCCGGTCCGGCACGCGGTCGGGCGACGGGCCGTTCGCGCGGGAGGTGGGGCCGGGGCGCAGGGCCTCCGGCTCGGGCTCCAGCAGTGGCATGACCTCTCCTCGGCGGTTGCGGCGGTTGCGGTACCGGCGGTGTCGGCGGCGCCCGGCGGGCCGGTGGCGTCAGCAGCGGCGGACGTCCGGCACGTCGAACAGCGCGTTCAGCAGGACGCCCAGCTGTGCGCGCTGCTCGGCGTCCAATGGAGCCAGGATGTCCTCTGCGGCGGTCCGGCGCGCGCCGCGCAGCTCACCGAGGGCCTTCAGCCCGGCGTCGGTGAGCTCGATGCGGATCACCCGGCGGTTGGTGGGGTCGGGGACGCGGCGCACGAGATCCGCGGCCTCCAGGCCGTCGACCAGGGTGGTCACGGCGCGGGGCACGACTTCGAGGCGGTCGGCGAGGTCGGCCATGCGCGGCGGGGTCTCGTAGTGCGCGAGGGTGCGCAGCAGGCGGGACTGGGCGGGTGTGATGCCGATCGGCACCAGGTGCCGCTTCTGGATCCGCTGCAGCCTGCGGGTCAGCCGCAGCAACTGTTCGGCGAGCAGGCCGTCGGGGTCCGGGGTGTCCATGCGGGAACATTATCAGGACCTTGTGCATTGTGAGTATAGGTAACAGTGAGCTATGCTCCCTGAGTCATTGTCGTCCGAGATCCCGAAGGAGCCCATGCGCCACGACGAACCCACCTGGACGCCGCAGCCCTCGGCCTCCGGCGAGGAGCCGCAGCCGCGCCAGATGCGCCGCATCCTCCGCCTCTTCCGCCCCTACCGAGGCCGCCTCGCGATCGTGGGCCTGCTGGTCTGCGCCGCCTCGCTCGTCTCGGTCGCGACCCCGTTCCTGCTCAAGGAGATCCTCGACACCGCCCTGCCGCAGGGGCGCACCGGCCTGCTGAGCCTGCTCGCGCTCGGCATGATCGTCAGCGCGGTCGTCACCAGTGTCTTCGGTGTCCTGCAGACCCTGATCAGCACCTCCGTGGGCCAGCGCGTCATGCACGACCTGCGCACCGCCGTGTACGGGCGGCTGCAGAGCATGTCCCTGGCCTTCTTCACCCGCACCCGCACGGGCGAGGTCCAGTCCCGCATCGCCAACGACATCGGCGGCATGCAGGCGACGGTCACCTCCACCGCCACCTCCCTGGTCTCCAACCTCACGAGCGTCATCGCGACCGTCGTCGCCATGCTCGCCCTGGACTGGCGGCTCACCGTCGTCTCCCTGCTGCTGCTCCCGGTGTTCGTGTGGATCAGCCGCCGAGTCGGCCGCGAGCGCAAGCGGATCGCCACGCAGCGCCAGAAGCAGATGGCCGTGATGGCCGCGACGGTGACCGAGTCCCTCTCCGTGAGCGGCATCCTCCTCGGCCGCACGATGGGCCGAGCCGACTCCCTCACCAAGTCGTTCGCCGACGAGTCCGAGCAACTGGTCGACCTGGAGATCCGGTCGAACATGGCGGGCCGCTGGCGCATGGCCGTCATCACGATCGTCATGGCCGCCATGCCGGCCGTCATCTACTGGACCGCGGGCATCGCCTTCCAGGCGGGCGGCCCGACCGTCTCGATCGGCACGCTCGTCGCCTTCGTCTCGCTCCAGCAGGGCCTGTTCCGGCCCACCGTGAGCCTGCTCTCCACCGGCGTGCAGATGCAGACCTCCCTCGCGCTCTTCCAGCGCATCTTCGAGTACCTCGACCTGCCCATCGACATCACCGAGCCCGCGAAGCCGGTCCACCTGGACACCGTCAAGGGCGAGATCCGCTTCGAGGGCGTCGAGTTCCGCTACGACGAGAAGTCGGGCCCCACGCTCCAGGACATCGACCTCGCGATACCGGCGGGCGGCAGTCTCGCCGTGGTGGGTCCCACCGGCTCCGGCAAGTCGACCCTGAGTCATCTGGTGCCCCGGCTCTACGACGTCACGGGCGGCCGCGTCACCCTCGACGGGGTCGACGTGCGCGACCTCGACTTCGACACCCTCGCGCGCGCCGTCGGCGTGGTCTCCCAGGAGACGTACCTCTTCCACGCCTCGGTCGCGGACAACCTCCGCTTCGCCAAGCCCGACGCCACCGAGGAGGAGCTCGTCACCGCGGCCCGGGCCGCCCAGATCCACGACCACATCGCCTCCCTCCCCGACGGCTACGACACGGTCGTCGGCGAGCGCGGCCACCGCTTCTCCGGCGGCGAGAAGCAGCGCCTCGCCATCGCCCGCACCATCCTGCGCGACCCGCCGGTGCTCATCCTCGACGAGGCGACCAGCGCCCTGGACACCCGAACGGAGCGGGCCGTGCAGGAAGCCATCGACGCCCTGTCCGCGGGCCGGACCACCCTGACCATCGCCCACCGGCTCTCCACCGTCCGGGGAGCCGACCAGATCGTGGTCCTGGACCAGGGCCGTACCGCGGAGCGCGGCACCCACGAGGAGCTGTTGGCGTACGACGGCCGTTACGCCGCTCTCGTGCGCCGAGACGCCCAACTGGAGCCGACGACATGAAGATATGCCAGGAATATGACCATTTGCGGGTTACCGTGCCCGCATGCAGACCAAGACTCCGCGAAGGGGCACGATCCGACTGACGCGGCGGGGCCGGATCGCCCTGATCGCGATCGGGGCCGTCGCCGCGGCCACCGCCGTGACGGTGCCGCTGCTGCTTCCCGACGACGACGCACGACCCGAATCGCTGACCATCCCGGAGGGATGGCGCTCGGGTCAGGTGTACACGGCCGTGGACCAGGCCCTCGGGGTGCCCGCAGGCACCACGAAGAAGGCCCTCCCGAAGGCCGAACTCAAACTTCCCGGCGACGCCGGCGGCAATCCCGAGGGGTATCTGTTCCCGGCGACGTATCCGATCAGTTCCCAGTCGACTCCGGCATCCGTCCTGTCATACATGGTGAACACCGCGACCAAGAAGTTCGGCGGCGGTAAAGTCACGGCAGGTGCCGACCGCAATGCCGTGAACGTGTACCAGACCGTCACGATCGCGAGCATGATCGAGGCGGAGGCGGGCTCCAAGGAGGAGATGGGCAAGGTCGCCAGGGTCATCTACAACCGCCTCGACCAGGGCATGCCGCTGCAGATGGACTCCACCATCAACTACGCGCTCAACCGCTCCACGCTGGCCACCAGCGAACGCGACACGAAGATCAGCAGTCCGTACAACACCTATGCGCGCATGGGCCTGCCGCCCACGCCAATCGGCAACCCCGGCGAGGCGGCCATGCGTGCGGCGATCAACCCGACTCCCGGAAACTGGCTGTATTTCGTGACGGTCAAGCCGGGAGACACACGTTTCACGGCTAACTTTGAGGAACACCAGAAGAACGTAGGGGAGTTCAACAAGGGGAAGTAGCAAGGGGGCCCAGGGGGGTGTTCTCTCGCTCGCCGGGTCGGCTTCTCCTTGACCTCAACCGTGGTTCAGGTACAACGCTTTCCTCTGACCGTACCGATCAGTGTGCAGGAGGGGCCGATCATGCCCGCACCGATATCGTGCGCCTTTCCCGACGTCCGCCGTGCCGACGCCGGGACGATCCTCGTCAGTTCCTGGACGCTGCCGGTCCCAGGCGTCCAGAAGCAGGCCGCGGACCTCATGATCGAGGAGTGGGAACAGCAGGGACGCCCGGCCGGCATGCTCTCGCTCACGACCTTCCTCAGCGAGAACGGCCGCGAAGTCCTCAACTACGCGCAGTGGACGGACGACGACGCCCACCGTGCGTGGCGCAGTGCGGCACGCAGTTCCGAGGCCATGAGCAGGGTCGACCGGATGGTCCTGGGCATCGAGCGCCCCGGCGAGGTGCGTTACGCCCTCTACCGCAGCTACGAGTCCGCGGAGCGGGTGGACCGCGCCCCCGGCACGCTGGTCACCCCCACGTTCGAGACCGAGGGGCCGGAGAACCAGCGCGCCTTCGTCGACGGCGTCGTGGACATCCTGGAGCGGATCCGGCCACCGGGGCTGCTCGCGGCCCACTTCCACACCAGCAAGGACGGCCGCCGGGTGCTCAACCACGCGGAGTGGAGCGACATGTCGGCCTGGCGACGCTTCACCGAGGGCGGCGGCACCGTGGAACTCGGCCTGATGATCGACGCCCTGGAAGGTGTCACCCCGGCCCCCACCAGCCCCAGCGTGCCGCGCTACGTCCCGTACAAGAGCCTGGTGAACGTCGCCGCGCCCTGAGGAGCGCCCCCCCCACGGAAGTCTGAAGCCGCCGGCCGGGAGTCCCGGCCTCTTGTGCCGCGCAGAGCGGCACGAGAGGCTGTCCTGCGCTCAGCGCCGCACCACCGGCAACGACAGCACCGCGCACCGCACATGACCCGAGCCCACCCCTGGTCAACGAAAGGTTCAGGTGCACCGGGAATGAGAATGCGCTCCCGTCGGCGGCACGCAGCGGTGCTGCTGTCCGCCGTACTGACGGCCACCGGACTCCTCGGCGGCACGTCCGCCACCCATGCGGCATCGGGCGGACCCACCGCGAAACTGCGGCCGGCGAGCGGCTCCGAAACCGCCGTGCCCGACGGCTGGATCATCGTGCTGAAGGAGGCGGGTTCCGGGTCGGGAGCCGCCTCCTCCGACAGCGTGCCGGGCGTGGCGCGCGAGCTCGTCGGCCGGGCCGACGGCGCGCGGCTCGGGCATGTGTACCGGGCGGCGCTGCACGGCTTCTCCGCACGGATGAACCGTGCGCAGGCGGCCAGGCTGGCCGCCGACCCCCGCGTCGCGTACGTGCGGCAGGACACCCGGGTCCGGATCGAGGCCCCGCGGGAGACCGCTGCCCGGGCCGGTACCGTCGGCGCCGCGCCGCGTGACCAGACCCAGCCCGGCGCGCCCTGGGGACTCGACCGCATCGACCAGCGGCGCCTTCCGCTGTCCACCACGTACACGTACCGCACCACCGCCCCGGGTGTGAGCGTGTACGTCATCGACACCGGGCTGCGGACCACGCACACCGAGTTCGGCGGCCGTGCCTCCGTCGGGACCGACACCGTCGGCGACGGACAGAACGGCAACGACTGCAACGGCCACGGCACCCACGTGGGCGGCATCGCCGCGGGCAAGACGTACGGGGTGGCCAAGCAGGCGCGCCTGGTGGCCGTGCGCGTCCTCGACTGCCAGGGCTCGGGCACCACCTCGGGGGTCGTCGCGGGCGTCGACTGGGTCACCGCGAAGGCGGCGAAGCCCGCGGTCGCCAACATGAGCCTCGGCGGCGCCGCCAGCGAGGTCCTCGACAACGCGGTGCGGCGCTCCATCCGCTCCGGCGTCACCTACACCGTCTCGGCGGGCAGCTCCGGCCAGGCGGGCGGCGCCTGCACGACCTCTCCCTCGCGGGTCGCCGAGACGATCGGTGTCGGTGCGAGCGACCGGAGCGACCGGCGGGCGTCCTCCTCCAACCACGGGACCTGTGTGTCCCTCTTCGCGCCCGGCGTGCAGATCCCCTCGGCCTGGAAGGACAGTGACACCGCGACGGCCACGCTCAGCGGCACGTCGATGGCCACCGGGCACGCGGCCGGTGCCGCCGCCCTGCACCTCGGTTTCCGTCCCGCGGACACCCCGGCCCAGGTCAAGCGGGCCCTCGTCGACAACGCCACCACGGGCGTCCTGCAAGGCACCCCGCCGGTCGCACCCGACCGGCTGCTCTACACCCTGTACCTGCCCTGACGCCGGCCGGGGCGCCGGGGGCGGGTCACACCGAGACCGGCGCCCCCGCGAGGAGCCGTCGGATGTCGCGCACCGCCGCGCGGCCCGCGCGGTTGGCGCCGATCGTGCTGGCCGAAGGCCCGTACCCCACCAGGTGGACGCGCGGGTCCGCGGCGGCCCGGGTGCCTTCGATGCGGATGCCACCGCCCGTCTCACGCAGCCGCAGCGGTGCCAGGTGTTCGATCGCCGGGCGGAATCCCGTCGCCCAGAGGATGACGTCGGCGTCGACGCCGCGGCCGTCGTCCCACTCGACGCCGGACGGTGTGATCCGGTCGAACATCGGCAGCCGGTCGAGGACGCCGTCGGCCCGCGCCCGGCGGATCGCGTCGTTCACAGGCAGGCCCGTCACGGAGACCACGCTCTGCGGCGGGAGTCCCTGGCGCACGCGGTCCTCGACCATGGCGACCGCGGCGCGCCCCCAGTCCTCGTCGAACGGACCCTCGCGGAACACCGGCGGCCGCCGGGTGACCCAGGTGGTCGCGGCCGCGTACGGGGCGATCTCCATGAGGTGCTGCGTGCCGGAGGCGCCGCCGCCCACGACGACGACCCGCTGCCCCGCGAACGCCTCGGGACCCGGGTAGATCGCCGTGTGCAACTGCCGTCCCCGGAACGTCTCCTGGCCCGGGTAGCGCGGCCAGAACGGCCGGTCCCAGGTGCCCGTCGCATTGATCAGAGCCCGCGATGACCAGGTGCCCGCCGACGTCTCGACGAGCAGTCGTCCGCCGTCGCCCTCGCGGACCTCGTGCACGTCGACGGGCCGCCGTACGCGCAGGTCGAAGCGGTGCTCGTACTCCTCGAAGTACTCCGCGACGACCTCCGACGACGGGCGGGCCGGGTCCGCGCCCGTCAGCTCCATCCCGGGGAGCGCGTGCATGCCGTGGACCTTGCCGTACGTCAGGGAGGGCCAGCGGAACTGCCACGCGCCGCCGGGCCGGGGCGCGTGGTCGAGGACCACGAAGTCCCGGCCCGGCTCCGAGCCGGTCCGCCGCAGGTGGTAGGCGCTGGACAGGCCTGCCTGCCCCGCGCCGATGACGACCACGTCCACGTCCTGCACCGCCGCTGTGGCGGCCGCGTCTCGTACCCCGATGTCGTTCACGTTTCTACCAACCGTGTCAGGGCTGGAGATCTTCCCGAGCCGGGCAGGCGGACCTGCCCGGAATCGCGGGTCGTCAGCGCCCGCCGCCCACCAGCAGCGGAGCGCCGCCCGGCGCGGAGGCCGGCCGGCCGTTCGCCGCGGGCACACCGGATACCGGCGACGCGGGGATCCTCGGCAGCAGCCCGCGCGCGGCCAGATCGGGGATGACGCCCTCGCCGAACCAGTACGCCTCCTCCAGGTGCGGATAGCCGGACAGCACGAAGTGCTCGACGCCGAGCGCGTGATACTCCTCGATCCGGTCGGCGACATCGGCATGGCTGCCGACCAGGGCCGTGCCCGCGCCACCCCGCACGAGGCCGACGCCGGCCCACAGGTTCGGTGAGATCTCCAGCTTGTCGCGGGAGCCGCCGTGCAGCGCGAGCATCCGCTGCTGGCCCACCGACTCGCTGCGCCCGAGAGCCTCCTGGGCGGCGGCGATGGTGTCCGGATCGAGGTCGTCGAGCAGCCGGTTCGCCGTCGTCCACGCCTCGGCGGCCGAGTCGCGGGAGATGGTGTGCAGCCGGATGCCGAACCGGACCGTGCGACCCTCCTTCTCCGCGAGTCCGCGTATCCAGTCGATCTTCTGCTTGACCTGCTCCGGCGGTTCGCCCCACGTCAGATACACATCCGAGTGCCGCGCCGCGACCGGGCCCGCCGCAGGGGACGAGCCCCCGAAGAAGATCTCCGGCAGCGGGTCCGGCGGGAGCGCCGTCAGCCCGCCCTCGACCTGGAAGTGCTCGCCGTCGAAGTCGTACGGCTTGCCGCCCCACACCCCTCGTACGACCGAGAGGAATTCGTCGGTGCGCGCGTAGCGGCGGTCGTGGTCCAGGTGGTCGCCGAAGCGGCGCTGCTCGGTCGAGTCGCCGCCCGTCACCACGTTGAGCAGCAGCCGGCCGCGGGTGATGCGCTGGTACGTCGCCGCCATCTGCGCGGCGAGCACCGGGGAGATGACGCCGGGACGGAAGGCGACGAGGAACTTCAGGCGCTCGGTGTGCTGGGCGAGCGCGACCGTCGTCAGCCAGGCGTCCTCGCACCACGTCCCGGTCGGCGTGAGGACTGCCTCGAAGCCCAACTGCTCGGCGGCCTTGGCGATCTGGGCCAGGTACTCGATGTCGGGGGCGCGCACGCCGCTCACCGGGGTGACCCGCGAGCGGGTGATGCCGCCGTCGGTGTAGGCGTGCCGGTCGACGAGGGTGCGGCCGTCGCCGCCGGTCGGCAGGAACCAGTGCAGGTGGACGGTCATGGTCAGGACTCCTTGCGGTACGTGCGGGGCTTGGTGGAGGAGGGCGGCAGATCGCCGTTGAAGCGGGTGTCGACGAAGTCGCCGAAGTCGATGCGGCGCGGGATGAGCTTCAAGTCGGTGAAGGTGTCCGCGATCTCCTGCTCGGAGGCGATCACGTTCTTGTCCACGGCCACCGGAACCCGGGTGCCGTTGGTGCGCTTGACCGCGTCGAGTGCGACCTCGTACGGCAGCCCCGTGTCCTTCGCCCAGACCTTCGCCCAGGCCTCGGGGTGCTTGAAGACCCAGTCCTGCGCCCTGCGCAGCCGCTCCAGATAGTCGGAGATCGCGGCGGCCTTCTTCTTGTCCTTCAGCGCGCCGGGCGCCGCCGCCTGGAAGGCGAGGCCGTTCACCACTCCGTCGCCGTCGGTCAGGACGCGGCCCTTCTTGCCGCGCAGGACCTGCGAGGTGTACGGGTCCCAGACGGCCCAGGCGTCCACCTTGCCGCTGGTGAACGCGGCGAGCGCGTCGGCCGGCTGGAGGTACTTGACCTTGACGTCCTTGAAGCCGAGCCCGGCCTTCTTCAGCGACGCGATCAGCTGGAAGTGCGCCGACGAGCCCTGCGCCACGGCGACGGACTTGCCCTTGAGCTGCTCGGGCCTCTTCAGGGGCGAGTCCTCGGGCACGAGGATCGCCTCGCCGTCCGCCGTCCCGTGGGTCGCGGCGACCACGGAGATCTTCGAGCCCGCCCCTGCCGCGAAGACGGGCGGGGTGTTGCCGATGCCGCCGACGTCGACGGCCTTGGCGTTGATGGCCTCCAGGAGCGGGGGGCCGGAGGTGAAGGTCGACCAGCGGATCTTGTAGTCGAGGTCGTCGAGCTCACCGGCCGCGCGCAGCACGGCCTCCGAACCGCCCTTCTGGTCCCCGACGTTGAGGGTCAGCGACCCCTTGCCGTCGGTACCGCCGCCGCCCCCGATCGAGGTACCGGCGGAGGAGGTGCCGGAGCAGGCGGCGAGGGCCAGGGCCAGGGGGAGCAACAGGACGGCGGGCGTGAGGCGTGGTCGTCGCATGACGGTTCCGTTCGGTTCGATCGGGTCGAGCGGTGGGTGAGGTGAGGTGGAGTGCGGGGCCGGGGACGGTTGTTCAGGCGGCGGAGGCTTCGGCGGATGCGTCGACGCCGAGCCGCTGGAGGAGCTCCGCGCGGATCTCGCCGAAGCGCGGGTCGGAGATGCCGCGCGGACGCTCCAGGTCGATCTCCGTCTCGTACGCGATGACGCCGTCGTCCATGACGAGCACCCGGTCGGCGAGGAGGACCGCCTCCTCGACGTCGTGTGTCACGAGGAGGACCGCGCAGCCGCGCCGCTGCCAGAGCTCGTCCACGAGCCGCTGCGCCTTGATGCGGGTGAGCGCGTCGAGAGCGCCGAACGGCTCGTCGAGCAGCAGCAGATCGGGCTCGCGCACCAGGGCGCGGGCCAGCGATGCGCGCTGGGCCTCGCCGCCGGAGAGCGTCTTGGGCCACGCGTTGGTGCGGTGCTTCAGGCCCACCTCGGTCAGCGCCTGCTCCGCGACGTCCCGGTCGGGCTTGCCCGGCAGGCCGAGGAGCACATTGCGCCACACCCGCTTCCACGGCATGAGACGGGGGGCCTGGAACGCGACGGCCTTGCGGCGCGGCACGAGGACCGTGCCCTCGATGTCGCGGTCGAGGCCGGCGAGGATGCGCAGCAGCGTCGACTTGCCGCAGCCGCTGCGGCCCAGGAGCGCCACGAACTCGCCCGGACGCACGTCCAGGTGGAGGTTGTCGATGACGGCCCGTCCGTCGAAGCTGCGGGTCAGTCCGTCGACCCGGACGGCGGCCGGCGCGGTGGCCCCGGCGGGGGGCGCGGTCGGGGTCACCGGCCGGTGAACGTCGGTCGCCATTGCAGCAGCAGCCTTTCGAGGGTACGGACGACGAAGTCGGCGGTCAGACCGAGGAAGGCGTAGACGACCAGGCAGACGACGATCACGTCGGTGCGCAGGAAGTCGCGGGCCTGGACCATGAGGAAGCCGATGCCGGAGTCGGCGTTGACCTGCTCGGCGAAGACGAGGGCGAGCCAGGAGATGCCCAGCGAGTAGCGCAGTCCCGTCATCGCTCCGGGCAGCGCGCCGGGCAGGATGACGTGCCGCACGAGCCCCCACCGCGACAGGCCGAGCGACTCGCCGGCCTCGATCAACTGGGCGTCGACGCCCCGGATTCCGGCGTACACGTTCAGGTAGAGCGGGAAGGAGACGCCGAGCGTGATGATGGCGATCTTCGGGGCCTCGCCGATGCCGAACCAGATGATGAACAGCGGGATCAGGCCGACGAACGGCACGGTCCTGAGCATCTGGACACTCGCGTCCACGAGGTCCTCGCCGATGCGGAAGAGCCCGGAGACGAGCGCGAGACCCGTGCCGACCACGGTCCCGAACAGCAGCCCGAGCGCGACGCGCTGCAGCGAGACGCCCATGGCGTTCTGCAGGGAGCCGTCCCCGATGAGATCACCGGCGACGCGGGCGATGGTGCCGGGGGAGGCCAGCACGTCACTGGTCAGTACGCCGGTGGCGCTGAGGATCTGCCAGAGCGCGAGCAGCGCGAGGGGTCCCGAGGTGCGCCGCAGCCAGCGGGGGACGCGTGCGCGCCGGCTGGAGGAGGGGACGAGAGCGACGAGTTCGGGCCCGGTTCCTGGCTCCGGTCCTACGCCGGACTGCTCGGACCCAGATGTGGAGATACCCGATATGTCGGGTGACGAGGTGTGCGGTGGGGCATGGCTGATGCTCATGGCGCTCCATGGCGGGAGGGGCGGGAGAGGCGAGGGGCGCCGGTGAGGGCGGGCGGGCCGGGTGACGCTCGGGCGTGAGTGCGGGCGGACACACGCATCGAACCTGTGCACAGGCCCGCTGGTCAGGCCTGCCGATCAGGAGTGCGTGCGCCTGCGGATACGCGGGAACGGCACCGGGCGGCTACCGGCCATACCGGCCGTACCGGGAGAGAGGGAGAACCTGAAGCGGGTGAAAGGGCGTCAGCAGCCGCGGCGACACGCGGAAGAGGCCACCCGCAGCAGGTCGATGTGACCGCGCGTGGTGAGCAGAGCTGAACGCAACATGCCGCTGAACGTAGCCAGGTCGTCCACGCACGGTCAATGGCGTCTCGAAAGGCGGACTGCCGGTATCAAGGATTGGGCGACGGAGTGGGGGAGGATGGGGGTATGTCCGATGCGTTCACCACCCGAGTCCTGCGGATCGCCACCGGTTCGACCGAGGCGGTCGTCGACCTCACCTCCGACTGCGAGGCCTTCCTGCGTGAAGCGGCGAGCGGCCGTGACGGCCTCCTCAACGTCTTCGTCCCGCACGCCACGGCGGGCATCGCCGTCCTGGAGACGGGGGCGGGCAGCGACGACGACCTGCTCGCCGCGCTGCACACCCTGCTCCCCGCGGACGACCGCTGGCAGCACCGCCACGGCAGCCCGGGACACGGCCGCGACCACGTCCTGCCCGCCCTGGTCCCGCCGCACGCGACCCTGCCGGTCGTCGGCGGCAGCCTGGAGCTGGGCACGTGGCAGTCGGTGTGCCTGGTCGACACCAACGTCGACAACCCGAACCGTCAGGTCCGGCTGAGTTTCCTGGGGTGATCCCGATCGCCCTGCGCGTGGCCGTGAAGTCTCCCTACCTCGTGAGCCCGAAACGGAGGGGTATTGGGATGACGGCAGGGAGCGCCGACAGGCGCAGTCGACGGTTGCTACCCGCGTGTGTTGGGATCCTCCTCGCCCGTATCCCTGCCGACAGAAAGTTCCTGCAGAACTACATTAAGTGGAGCTGCCAGCCATCCGTTACGTTCCCCCGTGGCGATGCTCACGCCTTTCACCGGAGGCACGACTGCGATGTTGGATCTCTCGCGCAGAGCATTGACATGCCGCATCATCACGTCGCTCTCCCACCCGCCAGGGGGCAATGCAGGTGCGACGACGATGGGGGACGTTGTGCAATGCAGAGCCAGAAGCGCCGGGGTGTCAGCCACGCCGAGTGCCAGCCGGGCGATGAAATTCATCGTGGCTGGATAAACGAGAACCGAGTCCGCCCACATCCACCACTCGACATGCTTGGCCTGTGCCGCATCTTCGCCTCCTCCCCATACGTCGTGGTGGATTTCCCTGCCCGAAAGGGCGCCGACCGCTTCGGTACTGACAAACTGACTGGCCGACCGGGTGACCACCACTTTGATATCCAGATCCGGGTACCAGGACCCGAGCCAGATCAGGTGGCTCGGCAGATATGCCGCACTGATTGATCCGGTCGCAATGAGCAGCATCCGCTTCGTCCGCAGGGCCTTCGGGCGAGACTCTGTCCGGCCGCTGTCACTCGCTCGCATGGTGCCCACACTCCTCGGAACTTCAGGTATGACAACAGATCTGGCTCACTGCGGCTCAGCCGGGGGCCACGGGCGTGGGGTGAGCGGCCTGGAACGCGGCGCTGAACTCCTGGGGTGTGATCGCCTCGGAAGCCAGGGAGAAGTAGAGGTCGGCGAGCTCCGGAGAGTCGGCCAGCAGGCTTACGAAGGGCAGTTCGGTATCGCTGAGTTCCAGATCGGCGACGATCAGGGCATCGTGATAGCCGGGCTGTGCACGGGTCACCAGCGTGTCGGCGTATTCAGTCAGCGTCTGATCCGGGGGGCCGGCCGAGGCGAGGTGATCGGCGAGTAGCTGGGCCTGTCGGAACGCGTCCGTGATGCCCCAAGCCGTGACCGAATCCTTGTGCACCGCGGCGTCGCCCACCAGCGCCCAGCCCGGGCCCGAGGCTTGCCGAATGAAATTCCGCTGGTCGCCCGTGCCATAGATGCGTTCGGTCATCTCGGCGGAGTGCAGCCGTTCGTAGAGCTCGCCGTGGTGCTCGCGAATGGTGTCCAGGTAGACCTCCAACGGCTGTTGGCGGGCCCGGGCAAACTCCGCCTGGCGCAAATAGCAAGCAACCAGTGTGGCGTCGTTGGTTCCGATCGAGCCGATCAACGCACCGTCTGCCTTGGTCAGTGCCAGCAGGTTATCGGTCGGCAGATCCCAGAAAGTGTAGTAGACACAGGTCTTGGAAGCGGCACTGGCCAGCGTTTCGGCTCGGACCTGGCGCGCGACCTGTGAGTGCATTCCGTCCGCGCCGACTATCAGTGGGGCCCGCTCACTCACCCAGTTGCCGCTGGCGGTGCGGCAGCGAACGCCGTTCGCCCGTCCCTCGGCGAACAGGACTTCGCTGACCGCCGTGGAGTCCCGAAACTCCACTCCGTCCGCCACTGCGGCCTCCACCAACAGCTGGTCCAGCAGGTGGCGACGTGGCGCGTAGTTCCATTGCTGGCCGCGTACCGGACGGCTCGCCCCGGACACCGTGATCCCGCCGACCCGGTACACCGTTCGCGCCGATGCCGGGCAGCCGGTGGCGCGCAGCCGGTCCAGCAGCCCCCAATCGGCGAGCATCGCCACACCGGGCAGCTGAATGTGCGAGGTGGACAGGGTGTCCTTCGGAAAGGCCGCCCGTTCCAGGAGCAGCACGCGTCGTCCCTGCCGGGCGAGCAGCATGGCGGTGGTGGCGCCGGCACAGCGAGCGCCGACCACGATCGCGTCATAGCCGCTCATCGGACGCGTGGTGCGGGGCGCCCGACCAGCACGCTGCCCAGGTGCCGGCCGACGGCATCCGGTGTTCGCACCAGGCCTGCCCTGGTGTCGAGGACCGTCTGGTACCCGGCCTCGCCGAGCGCCGTGCGGACCATCTGCGCACCCCGGCCGACCTGCATCAGCAGTGCCCCGAATTCAGCCCCGGCCGCAGCCACATCACCGAACCAGAGCAGTGCCACGGAGATCTGTGCCGTGCGGAACCCGTCCAGCTGTGTGGCCGAGTCGGGGAGCGGGGCGTCTTCGCCCGGTACGTAGAGCCCGGGGAGCATGGCCTCGTCGTGCAGAACACCGATCAGCACCCGGAGGCGTGGCCCGAATTGCTCGTTCGCCCACCGCCCACACGCGTCCAGGGCTTCTCGTAGCTCCTGCCGGGAGAGTTCACCAGGTTCGGAAACCTCTGCTGGCCCGGGCTCGGTTGTCCCGAGTGGCGGGGGACCGAGCCGCAGTGCCGAGTAGTAGAGATCCGCTTCAGTCGCCAGGGGCATGCTCAACCTCCTTGTACACGCCGACCACGGCGGCCGGCACCTCCTGATCCGCCCTCAGCTCCAGCAGCTCGCGCAGGGCGGGATCACACTGCGTGGTCACGTGAAGCCGGCAGCCCACGGCTGCCTCTTGCAACTGAGCCAGGGCCACTCCGGTCTCCAAGTGGGCGAGCCGGTGGACCTCAGCGCCTCGGTCCGGGAAGCGCCGCACCGGCGCGGCAACAAGCACCACCACTGCATCCGGTTCTCCCGGCAGGCCGAGTGGTACTGGCGTGGCGCTCGCCCGGGTGGCCACCAGCTGACCGGAATCCGGGTCATAGAGGTGTACCGGGAGGTCCGTCCCCGGTACACCCAGGACGTAGACGTCCACCTCCTCGGTGGGCGTCGGCTCGGTCAGCAACGACCGCAGGTACTGTGGCAGTCGATCCAGGGAGAGCTTCGGCGAGGCCTCGTACTGGGCTGCGATCCGGGAAGTCGTCCTTCTAGCGCCGCCCGGCAGCACGGCCCAGGGCGACCAGGCCGTGGCCCATTCATAGTGAGCGGCGACTCGACCGTCCGTCTCGGGAACCTCCGGGAAGCATTCCGCACAGCCCGGATCCGGACCGAGTACCAGTGTCTCCTCGCGCAGATCGGCCAATGTCACGCGCACCACCCTGCTGACGGTGACCGGCGGTGTGATCATGCTCAGCAGCGCCAGCACCTCCGCACAGATCAGCCCGGCGGCCAGTTCCACGGCATGAGTGGGCAGCTCCCCCCGTCCTGCGGGCTCCGAGGCCGACGACCAGCAGCCCGGGCAGGGGGTCCAGCGTGGGTGGAAGAAGGGGCCGAGCTCCAGCCGTTCGCTGTCTCCGGAGAAACGGAGCACCGGCGTGCCCCGTCGCCACAGCTCGGTCGCCAGCGCGGCGAACTCCGCGGGCTCCCGCTCACAGAGCACGACCACTTGCTGCGGCCCGACCGGGGGAGTGGTCGCCCCCACGGCACCGGTCACGCCGCTCTCCCGCAAGCAGGAGAGCACCGCCTCGGCGAGCGGGACGGACCCCACCACGGTGACCTGGGCGTGCGCAAGCACCGCGGCGACCGCACGAGTCTCGCGATGGCGCTTGGTCAGCGAGAGGCTGCGGGAGAGATACGCGTCTGCCGCGGGGGTGATTGCCGGGTCGGTTCCGTCCGGCGTGATCCACTCGACCAGTCCGCCCTGGTCCAGCAGCCGAAGAGCCCGGGCAACCTCGGGCGAGCGAGCTCCGGTGGCTGTGGCCAGAGCGTCGATGTCGTGCTCGCCGTCCAGTCTCGCAAACAGCTGCGGCAGGAGCTTGGTGGCTGCCACGCCGGTGAAGACCTGGCGTTTGGCCACTCCCTCGACCACCAGCCGGTCCGCGCGCTGGACCACTGCGAGGCCGCGGACCAATCGGGCACGGCGCTCGACGCCGAGACCCGCCCCGGTGGCCGCCGGCGCGCTCATCGTCCGGTCCCGGCGCCGGTGAGGGCCGGCACTTGAAGTGACCGTGCCACGTTCAGGACCGTTCCGTCGGCGCCCATCCGGTCCTGTTGTCCGCACCGTGGACAGCCGTGGCAGCCCAGGGTCCGGTGTCTGGCGATCCGGTTCCCGACGATATTGGCGGACAGCACCAGTCCGGGCTCGCGGAGGCGGAGGGCCTGCTGTGCAAGGCCGACCGCCAGCCGGACGTGGTGAGGCAAGTGTCCCGCGACGCCGAGCTCCGGGTCGGTGGCGTACGCCTCGGTCATCATCTGGACGGTGTCGGAGGTCTCCCGGTGTTGCGCCCGGCGGGCCAGGTAGCACTGGTGACACGGCCCCTCGGGCGGCTCCAGCCACGGACCGACCACCACCCAAGGGTGCTCGAACACCACCGGCAGCCACGGTCGGCCGACGGCGAAGGCGGCCTCGTCGACGCGCTCGGAGATCTCATCCAGCGGCCGCCAGAGCGCCACCACCACGACATCGGGCGGGTCGGGCAGTGGCTGGTCGGCCCTGAGCACCTCGGTGGCCAGAGGCACGGCGCCGAGTTCGCTGCAGAAGCGTTCGCGCACCGCCTCTCCGAAGTCTCCGACGCCGGCCACACCGATACGGTCCGGCTGTATGCCTTGAGCCATGGGTCTGCTTCCTCCTTTGAATCCACTGGACGCCGCTCGGCGTTCACCGATCGAGCGGGATGCCCAACACGAACTCCCCGACGGACGACTCCTCAAGGGGGCTGAGCTCGGTGATCCGGGCGAACGCCGCCGAGTCACCGGCGCCGACCGCACAGCCGCCCAGTCCCATCGCGGTCGCTGCCAGATACATGGCCTGGTAGAACACACCGACGTTCTTCAAGGTGGCTGCGTAGCTCAGGCCGCGGTACTTCCAGGACAGCCGGTTGAAGCGCGAGGCAAGGGTGACCACGACCTGGGGGACCGACGTCGCTCCGATGCCCTTGCAAGCGTTGGCGACCAGTTCCAGCACCGCCTCACGGTCGGGCGTGACCAGCGTCAGCCCGTGCGCTACCGGCTCGTAGTGATACACGCCGGGCGGGAGCCCCCGGCATCGGGTGACCGACAGGTAGAGCTCCAAGTCGTGGCTGGCCCCGGCCGATGGGACAGGCCGATCCGTACGGGCGTAGGGCGTGGCCTCCTCGGCCGGCCCCTGGGCACGCGCCCGGGCGACGCGATACAGGAACTCGCCGAGCTGCTCCTGTGTCAGCCAGTCGGTTCTGAAGCGCCGCACCGAGTGCCGGTCCTCCGCCACCTCGGCGAATGACGGATCGGACTTACGCAGCAGGTTCAGGTCCGGCCGTGGCAGCTCGATCAGCGGCCCTCGGACCTGCTTCACCGCGGGGAGCGGCTGGAAGCGGTCGCGGAACGGGTAGAGCGCCCCGACAGCTGCGTCCGACAGCCCTCCGCGGCTGTGCCAGTGAAGCAGGACGTCGTGGAACTCCCGCTGGGCCGGTACCGGGTCGACGTCCTCCTCCAGCCTGCCGTCTTCATCCACCGGACAGGTCACCCCGGTGGCGACGAGTAGTTCGAGCAGCTCCAGAGCCACCGTGCCGGGCAGTTGGGCCCTGGCGCACAGCTCGCCGATGGACCGCGGCTCGGCCAGACGCACCAGCATCGCAGCGGACTCCGGGTCGGCGATGACCAGGCGTGTGTGTGCGGTCAGCGATTCGACCACGAGCTCGTCGTTCAGACGGCGCAGGCAAGCGAATCGGGAGAGCTGTATGCGCTGAACGGGCCGCTGCGGGACTCGCGTGATGGTGGAAAGCTCACTGGTGCCAGTGACCCGCAGCAGCTCCCGCTCACCATCGGCGCATCGCAGGTTCAGCACTCCCTGCCTCAGCAGCGTCGCCAACTCCCGCTGCAGAGACTCGCCGTCCTGGGATGCCAGATGGGCCAGCTCCGCGTCGCTCCGCACCTCGGTGGCCAGCGAGAGCAGCGCCTCGGCGACCGGAGCGGACGGGCGCAGTGTCCTGGACCGACCGTCCGGAGTGGTCAGCAGCAGGGCGCAGTCCGGTTCCTCGTCCGCCGACCGCATGCTGGTCCCCGTGGCCAGGCACCAGGTGATCACTGCTGCGCTCCACCTGGGTCCACGCCTCTTACGCGAACGGTTGTGGCCATTGGTTCTGTTCCTCCTCGGGAAGCGAAGCGAAGCCCATGCGCAGCGGTGCCTCCGTCAGCCGCGGATGGGCCCGAAACTGCGCCAGCGGCTCCAGCGACATGGGTTGCAGCTCTGGGACGACGACGGCGACCGCCGTCAACCCCGCTGCCCGCAACTCCCGGCAGGTGCGGTCCACCACCACCGCTTGCATGTCGGCGTCGGCCAGGCGCTCCAGCAACTCCTCCAACGCAGCCTTGGGGTCCACGGGGAGTGCGGGGGCGCCGGCGGAGGGGTGGCGGTCGGCCAGGCCGTCCGTCAGGAAGGCGAAGGCATCGGCATACTCCGGTCGGCACATCATCTGCGCGCCTTCCAGGAACGTGAAGTCGCCGTAATCGGTGGGGAGTTCCTCGTCGGGCCGATAGCAGTCGCGGAGCGTGAGCAGCTCCATCAGGCAGCGCTCGGCAGCCTCACCGAGGCTTCGGCCGGCGCCCGCCGCGACCATCTGCCGAATGCTGTCGTCATGGGGGGAGACCTGCAACGCGTAGACCACGGGCACCCCCAGGTCCGTGGTGGCGTCGAAGAGCTGGGTTGGCAGGAACCGCCGCTCGCACCAGTCCAGCAGCTCGTGGACGCTGGAGGAGAGAACGGCGGGATCCACGGGTGGCAGCGGTAGCTTCTGCAGCCAGGTGAGGGCGATCGAGTCTCGCTCGAACACCTCCATCAAACCGTTGAGCACCGCCTCGTAGGGGTCGGTGTGGACCGATTGTCCAGTCGAGATCTGATAGACGAATCTCTCGGCGGCTTCAACCTGGAAGCCGTAGCAGGCCATCACGGTGGGAACCCAGATGTCCCGGCCGGTCATCAGGTCGACGCCGGGGGTCCAGTGGATCGGGGTGGCGGGATCGTAGGGACGAACCCGGCAGCGCGGATGGGAGTACTCGCGGTCAGAGCACCGGGGCACGCGTGTCATGTCGAGCGCTGGGCCCTCGAGTTCGTCCAACGTGGCCAGCCGCGGCTGTTCGTGCACCAATCGGCTCGCGTAGCGCTCGGCGGCCTCGGCGGTGGCGACCACGTAAGAAAGGTACTCGTCGTCGAGGACCCGACCGGCGCCCGAGGCACCGAACGAGCCCTTCGCGGTCACCCCCGGCGTCCCGCTTCCCACGCTCGCTATTGCCATGGCCAAGCGGTTCAGCCCGCGGAGTCCGGGCACGGGGCGGGTCGCGGAGACGAGCCCGACAGGGGAGACCAGCGTCGCCAGAGGAGACTCGCGGAAGCGTTCTTCCGCGAGACCGACCGGGCTGTTGCCAGAGGTGATGGCCATATCTCCTGTCCTTGTGAACGCGCTGAGTTGGACGGGCGAGCCCGAGCGGGCTCGCCCGATGAATCAGTTGGGACCTGCCATGTCAGCGAGCCTTTGCCGACCCATCAACCAGGTCGGCAAAGCCTCGGCAACGTGGAATCAGCAGCCGGATACGCCACTGGCGCACGGGGGCGGGCCGCAGATCATGAAGGCACCACCCTGCTCGTAGACACCGTCGACGAGCAGTTCCCAGTCCGTGCTCTCCTCCTCTGACAGTTCCAGATCCAGACTCTCGTCTTCTTCTACATTTACCGGCAACTCATCCTCCTTTTGGGACGAAGAAAGGATGCGGACTGGCCGGCGAAATCGGCCCAGGACCGATTAATTCCCGAGAAGAGAGAGCCGATCAACCCGCAGCCGAACGGTTCCTCAGTGAACTATGCGTCGGAGAGCTCGTCAATGGAGGCACAAAAGAACGCACTGCGGAATCAACCCTTCCGAGAGCAGGCGTTGCTGTCTGTGGCGGCGAGGTGTTCAACTGGTGCATATATTCAGTTGAACACCTGCTCCTTGTTGGCCTGGTTCGACATGTGTTAAACACGTTGTCGATGTCCGCGCAGTCTCTGCAGGGCACGTTGCACCAGCTCCGCGGATTTCCGGGGCCTTTCTTCCGGCCCGATGCCGAATGGAGAATCGAGTTGCGCAAGACATTTGAGGTAGTGGATGACTTCTACAGGGATCCGGTGGCCGTGCGAGAGCGCGCCGTGTGCGGCACGTGGACGGCCCCGGGGGGCGAGTCTCGCCTGCCTGCCGGGGCGTGGCAGGCGTCTGTTGCCGACAGCGAGGCCGTCGACCGGATCCGCGGATTGGTGACGACGGGAGATCCGGCCACTGCAGGGGCAGCTGTGGAGACGTACTTCGCCTTGTTGCCGGTTGAGGCACCTGCCGAGAGCATTGCCAGCCCCACCGGTGCCGCTTGGACGGTACTGGTGTGGTTGAACCTTCCGGAGGACTGCTGTGGTGGACTCTCCTTCCGCCGCGAGGGCAAGGAAGGTGCCGCGATGCAACAGACCGCATTCATCGAGGCGAAGTTCAACCGTGCGGTGATCTTTGCCGCGGGGAGCGGGCCACACCTGGACGGACCCGGTTTCGGTGCGGGTCCGGAGACGGCAAGGCTTACCCAGTGGCTGCATCTGACGGCGGACCCCATACGGTTGGAGGAGCGTCATGCGTAGCAAAGTGATCGTGGTCGATGATTTCTACTCGAACCCGGATGCGATCAGGGAGCGAGCCCTCCTGTCGAAGTTCGGGGACCTCAATCCGGTCGATTATCCCGGATACGCAAGCCGACTGGCCATTGATGCGAGCTCCCTGCGCCGCCGTTTTTCGGAGCTCGTCGGCGGTGAGGTCTATGTGGACAAAGCCAGATTGACCTGGGGTGGCTTCCGATACATCACTGCAGAATCAGGTGTCAACGCCAAGGCGCACGCGGATATTACGGCTATTGACTGGGCGGGCATGGTCTACCTCACTCCGGATGCGCCGATGAGTGCCGGAACGGGCTTCTACCGGCACAAGGAGACAGGCCTTGTGGCGCCTCCGACGGATCGTCAAGCCCGCACGCTCGGCTTCTGTGACGCGGCTGAGTTCGACGCCCGCGTCGCGAGTCGTGACAAGGCGGACCTGTCCAAATGGGAGCTGGTCGGGCAGGTCGGGCCGGTCTACAACCGGCTGGTGCTCTTCAGGGGATGCGAGTTGTACCACGCGCCACTCGGCGGATGCGGGGACAGCCCCGAGACCGCCAGGCTCACCCACAACTTCTTCTTCACCGTGATCCCAGACCCCGGAACGCCGGCGTACCCGGTCCCGGGTCGACCGACAGCGATCGATTCTGAGGAGGAAGCGTGGCGGACCAACCTGCCAGTCGCACACTGATTGAGGTAGCGCTACGGGCCTGTGGTGCGGATCCAGCCGTGGACGACCATTGGCTGGTCCCCACGGATGCGGTGGAGCTCGGCCTGCACGGACCTGATGGCACGGTACGGCGAGCTGTGGACAGCGGATCGCTCCACCGGACCTGTGAGGACCTTTCGCGTACAGGGAAGGAATTGCGCACACTCGTGGTCGCCCAGTTGTCGGCGGACGGTACCGGGCGAGCGCGGTGGATCGTCGATGGCTGGAGCATGCTGCGCGCTCACGGGGACGGTGCAGATCTGAGAGGGGCGCACTTGCGGGGAGCGAATCTGCGAGGGGCGCGCCTGCGCCGGTGCGACTTGTCAGAAGCCGACTTGACCGGCGCGGATCTGGAGAAGGCAGACCTGACAGGGGCCGTGCTGACTGGCGCGGGCCTTGCTGGTGCCAGCTTCTTCAATGCCTGTCTGAGCGGCGCAGACCTCACGGAGGCGGAGTTGCGTCGGACGGACATGCGGCATGCGGATCTGCGGGGGTCCACTTGCTCACGAGCCGCGTTGCGCGGGCTCGATCTGTGGGGTGGCTTTACCCGGAATGTGGACTTCTCGGCGGCTTTCACCGAGGGTGTGGAGCTCGATCGGGCATGGGCCTGAGGGTGTCGCACGCCGAGCTGTTGAAGGTATCTGCCCAATAGACGGTTGCGGGGGCCCACAGGTGTTTTCCGACTCCCCCGGAACGGTCTCTCTTTTTTTGTAAAGTGGGACCGCTTTTGTCGGCAAAACCCCACTCTCCGAGGAAACCCTCCCCCC
>NZ_JBVIXD010000001.1:702279-885689 GCF_055593965.1 Streptomyces sp. NPDC040622
CCGGTGTCTCCGAAGGCAGGGTTGGGGGAAACCTCACACAATCAGCTATTTCTCTTTCCTCCCTCGACGAGCTGGGTGTCCCTTCTCCCCCCCCCTCCCTTCCCCCGCAACCGTTCATATGGCCTTCAGGACGGCTGCGTGGCCCAGCGTGCGTTTCCAGATCGCCATGAAATGTTCTGCTTTCTGGGCGAAGTGGGCATCATTGTGGCGGGCAAACTCCAGCTCGCGGCGGAGCCGCTCCTCACCACCTGTTGCCCTGTGATGGCGATGGAGATCCGGACGCAGGTAGAGAAGGTAGAGAAGCTCCCTGTCGGCACGCGGGCCGTAGAGCATTTCGGGACGCGAGGGTTGAGCCGAGTACGTTTCCTGCAGTGGTCTGGGTTCGGGCCCTTCAAACTCGTCCGGCAGAAGTGGCGCAACATTCAGTACGAACCGGCGTCTACCGATGTAGGCCACTGACACGCCCTTGCGGACACAGAAGTTGATGGCCTCGGCGGCGTAGTTGACAATCGGCTCACCGCGATCGTTCAGCGAAGTGTTGCAGACAATCGGCACGCCGGTTGACCTGTGAAAAGCAGATATAGCCTCGTACAGGAAGGCGTCGTCCTGACTGGTCAGTGTCTGAATCCGTGCGCTGCCATCCAGGTGCGCGATGGCCGGTACGCGTTCCCGGGAGCCGGCAGTGAGTTGGAACGTCTCCAGCATGAAGGGTGAACGGCGAGCCCGCTCGAACCAGTCAACTGCGTGTTCCTCCAGCACAATGGGGGCTACCGGCCGCCACCATTGTCGCTGTTTGATCTCGTTGAGTACCTTCTTGGTGCGCAGTTGTGTCGGGTCGCCCAGAAGACTGCGGTGTCCCAAAGCGCGCGGCCCCACCTCTGCCCTGCCGTCGACCCATGCCACGGGATGCGCCCGAAGGTCTGCGACAAATACCTCCTCGTCAAACTCGGTCTCTTCGATTATTCTGTGCTGCCAGCGTGATTTCGCGGCCGGCATCCGGAGATTTGAATCCCCTGCGTAGGGAAGCCCCGTCACGACCCGACGATCTCCAAGCTGCCCGTTCGCAAAGAATCCGAGAAATCCGATGCCGAGCGCCTGCCCGGAATCGTTGGCACAAGGCGGAATCAGCAGCGAGTGGAAGCCAAACCTGTCCATCATTGCCGAATTTGTGGGACAGTTTAGAGCGTATCCTCCTGTTATGGAGAGGCGGATATCCTCCGCGGCGGTGTCAGTGCATCGCAACAGTCCTTCGATGTTGCGATGCACGATTTCCAGCGAGGCTTTCTGGAGCACCTTCATGACGGCGCTCGCCACCACTTCACGGTGATCGAAGCCACTGAAATCCGCCGATGTGATGTCGAGTTCTCGCTCGGCCTGCGCCGTCAGTTCTCCGACGATCTTCCGACATCTGGCGAACAGTGAGAACCCGCCCAAGTACTCGTGCTCGAGCAGTGTGTCGAGGTCAACTTGCAGCTCTGCGGGGGTGGCCTCGGCGAGCGCCATCAGCGTGCCGGGTTCCATCGCGAAGTGTGCTTCAGCGGCATGCCACAAGGGGCCCGGAGACTCTACGGGCTGCAAGTCGATCTGCCCGTCCTTGACTACCGCTCCTGCGTACCAGTGATCACTGGTTACGTCATCTTCGAGAGTGAAGTCAGGCCCTCCGTCAATGGCGAGAGCAAGGATGGTCTCTTTTTGGAATTCATTCGCTGCAACACTGAATCCGGAAAAAAGGTGCGCCAGGCTGTGCCAGGGCAATCCTCGTCGGTCGATTTCGGGAAGCTGCTGTGCGCCCGTGAGCTCCGGGGTACCCCACACCGTGGACAGGTCGTCCCGTTTGAGGCCTTCCAGCCCCAACAGGTAGTCGATCACGTCATCTTGAGAAGTGGTGCCCCAAAGCGGCGTTCCGTGATGCTTGTGGCCGGAGAGCCGCTCGAGTTCCCAGTACCGGACGAGTGTGATCTCCTCCCCTGCCTGCTTCCACAGGGCCACGCTCTGATCGTGGCGAAGGCAAGTAAAGGCTCTGGGCCCAGGCGGGCTGAGATACGCGCTCAGGGCATAGGAGTGGGTCATGGGATCTGTCTCCTCGGGAAGCCTGGTCGGGCTGTCGTATTTGCTCATCCACTTCCGGCAGCGGACCGGTACCAGCGGCAAGTAGAAATAGGCTGCACATGATCACGGTTGTGCGTCGCACGCCGCGCTTCCAGGGTTGGCAGCGGGCCCCGGCCATCCCGGTGACGTGACTGCCGACGGGCCGGCGCAGCATGGAGCCAGGCCTGCTGCCCCGGCCCCAAGCCGACTGGGCTGGTTCCGCTCCAGCCGGACGCGCCTCTCAGCTCTCGTCGGTCGGCGCGCGTTGCGTGTCCGCCGACTGCCGGCCGCGCTCCTCGATCTGCCGGGCGAAGATCTGCCAGTCCTCTGCGTAGCCCTGCGCCAGGCTGAGCAGTGCGTCAACGCTGTGTTGGGGGATGCTGTCGACGATCTGCTGCCATTCCTCCGACCCAGAAGGGTGCACGGCGAGCATCCGCAACAGCGTCCGTCCCTTCTCCGTGAGTCGCAGTGACGGGTCGCGGGTCAGCCGGGCAAGCATCTGCTTGCGTTGCGCGGGCACGACTTTGCGAGTCCCGGCCTGGACCGGCTCGACGGGGACGGACACCCCGCGCCGCCCCTGGGGGATCACGTCCCGGCCGGACAGGACCCGCTGCCTGACGTCCCGGGCCGTTCCAAGAGAGATTCCCACCTCCCTGGCTATCTCCCGCAAGGAGAGCTGCCGACCACTCCGTATCAACTCGGCTGCCTTTGAGCGCCCTTCCGCAGCGCTCATCGGTCGGACCCGGCCGTCGCTGCCCACCCGGGTGGGCAGCGCGGGGACATTGTCCGTGGAGCGTCGGAGCGCCGCGATGGTCCGCGCGGCCAGCCCGCTGGCCTGTGCGATACGCCGATCGGACCATTGCGGATGGCTGCGCACGATGCGCCGGGCCGCGGTCATCCGGTCGCCGTGCTTCAGTGGCAGGCCGTGCTCCACGTTGAGCCGCACGGCCAGCACGAAGGCATCGGCTTCACTGCCCTCAAAGAAGCGCGCCTGGATGTACTCGTCACCGCGCAGTTCCGCTGCGCGCAGCCGGTGCCTGCCGTCAATCACCTGCATGGTCGGCCGGTGCACAAGAATCGGCGGCGTCTGTGTCCCAGACTCCGCAAGTCCTCGGACATGCTCCAGGTCCACGCCTTGTGAGCGCGGTGACGCGGAATGTCCCACGGTCACGTAGGTGAGTCTGAGGCTGTGGATGGGCAACGCATCCAGATCGGGCCGCTCTTTGGGAAGCTCCGGTCCAAACCCCGACCCCTGGCTCAACGGGAACTCAGCACCAAACCTTTCCTCGACAGTCCAGGAATTGCGCTCGCGGGCACCTGCTACCTGAGCCAACGCGCCTGCCGATGTCGTGCCCTCTTCCACGCTGCATCCCCTCCCGCTGTACCGCTGTTGACTGTTGTTACAGACCACTGAGAATCCGCCCCTCCCCGCTGCTGGCAACGCCAGTCGCGCTCTCGCCGATTTGGCGGGAGAAGAAGCGGATGCGGCGACGCGCTTTGATTCCACGGGCGGCGCTTGCTTGTCGACCACCGGGCCTGGAGCGTCTGGAATTTACGCGTCCTGTGCGACGTCGGGAATCGCGATCGGAAGCAGGGTGAAAATCACGTAAAGAGTGCTCGATCGTCAAGAAGAAGGAGTTTTTATGGCCTACGGATGACCTCCGCTTATCGGCCCTCTCTGATGATGCTTGACCGGACAAAACCACTCCGTCACCCCGTCCCCGCGAAGAAGTAACTCCCACCATGCAAGAGAGTTGCCCTGCCCTCCGATGTGGTTGACATGGTCTGTACCTTCCATCCCGCTGCCCTCAGGTTGAACACCTGGCGTCCGGGCGGGGGTGACGGGTCGTGATCCTTGCGGTGGCAGGTCGACAAGGGGTTTGCGCAGGAGGCGTGGGCGGAGACCGGTCGAGCAGGAGGAGTGTGCGCAGGGCCCCAGCGGGGCGAAACGCTGGGACCGGCAGCAGGATGGGGCGCGGTTGACCGGGGCTCGGCGGCGGTGAATGGCGGGCATGAACGGACTGGATACCGGCGGCCCCAGGGCGGGTGGGCGCGGACGGCGAAACAGCCGCCTTCGGACCTCGGCAAAGGAGTTGGGCCCAGTCACCGGCCTGCGGTCAACGCGTCCTGTTCTCAACCAGCCTTGGGGGCGCCGTTCATCTTCGCCCCTTCATGGCCTGGGTCAGTGCGGTCATTCCACGGGATGTGTGAGTTTTCACCGACCCACATGATATTCCCATCGCTGCGGCAATTTCTGCTTCCTTCTGTCCCAACCAATGGCGCAGGACGAGCGCCTCACGTTGCCTGGGGGGAAGCCTCTTCAGTGCAGATATGACAGATCGCCGATCCTCGTTGAGCATGGCGTTGTACTCGGCGGATGCCACCGGACTCACTGGTGACTCCACATGCTTCCGAACGACTTGCAAGTGCCGTATGCGCATTCTGGTGAGATTGCAGACAACGGATCGAAGGTAGGACTCAGCGGAATGCGTGTCCCGTAGTCCACGCCATTTGCGAAACAGTTGAAAGTATGCCTCGGCCACGATGTTCTCGGGGTCATCGGCGCCGAGCAGTGATGCGAGACGCAGCATGGACACGTAGTGTCGATCGAACAGCTTCCGAAGGCTCACCTCGCGTTCGGCGTGGGCCCTGGCATCTATCCCGGGAGCGTCGCTTCCCGTTGTGCGCTCCAGGGCCCTCCTACAGTCAGGGAGGGAAGTGATCTGCGGCGGGAGCAGATCCTCGCGTGACTGCTGCATCGGCGTCCGGGTCCTCTCTCGAAAATCCAGCTGACGGTCAAGCGTTGCGACAACGACCTGCCATCGGCGCCGCGGGGTGCTCCGATGTGGTCGAGGGGCACAATGGTGAAACGGCAAACGGAAGTCTGCGGTCCTCGCCTTCACGAGCACTTGTCGAGCCCTGCGACAGTGTGCGAACTCCAACTGGTGGGCGCGTTCGGATACGTCGGCCGCCACGCGTTTGGCCGGCTCGGGCCGCCTTCCGAACATTGCGGTGTCGACTTGGCCCACGTTCCTGGGCGCGAGTGGCACGGCCGGCCCGTCGGCCAGCACTGGGCAGCGAACGCTCGACACTCCGCCTGCCGGGGCTCGGTCGGGGAGTGAGGGGACGACGTGGCGGCGGGTCAAAGCCGTGTGCGTCGACCGCGGTCACGGCGGTGGTGGTCACGATGCCGGTCAGGTTGAAGTGCTCAGAAGCATCGCGCATCGCAGCGGCCACTCCCCCCACTCGGACCTCATCCGCCTCTAACCGACTCTGAATTGTGCGAGGAGTAGTAGTCAAGACATTTTCGGAGAGTGGAAGGGCCAGCCCCTTCGGACCTCGACGAGATGGCAGCTCTTGAGGCGGGGACCGTGGAGGCCGAGGGCGACACGATGGGGAGCGGTGCCGGCCAGCCGGCGGGCTTGGGCGGATTCCACCCGCTTCAAACGCACGGCTGGTGCGCAGGCGGGGCCGTCTGCTCAAGTAGGTGGGCCTAGTCCGCAGTTTCACGCTGGAGAAGATCGAGTCGATAGGTTCGCGGCGCGCTGGCTGGACCGGTCTTCCGCGGCGGAACCCATGGCCGCCGGCAGTCCGCCCGGGGCACGGGTGGTCTTCGCGACGACCGCCTTGGTGCCGCTTCGCTGGTGACGGGCTACTGCTGATTCCGCACGTCAGCCCGGTACTTCGCGAGGTTCCCGATCGGTTTGACGGGCCGCCAAGTGCACCAGTGGTGGCCGGGATCGCGAGCGGGGGGCGAGGTGCTCGGATCGGCGTGAGCACGAGCATGGTGAAGGTGGAGCAGAGTGTCGCCGAAGCGCTCGACACCGCCGAGGAAGTCGGCTCGCCAGGCGAAGTCGTTGTCCTCGCCGCCCCAGCCTTCGAATCGCTCGTCCAGACCGGAGAGCTGGTCGAAGAGCCTGCGTCGCACCCAAATGCATCCGCCGGGCGGTCGACGCATGAAGACCCCGCGGAGCGTCGCGTGGTCGACCGCGGGGCGCCCCATGGCGCATCTGAGGGCGACCGCGCGGTCACTGCTTTCCGGGTCGGCGAAGATGATGTCCCGGTAGGGCCAGTGCACTTGCAGAGTGAGGTCCTGCGTGAACCGGCCCTCGCCCCGAGAGAGGAAGTTCGTGTCCGGCAGGACATCGCCGTCCAGGATGCACACCAACTCGTCCGGACCGCCGCCGTGCACCACCCCACAGTTCACAGCCCAAGATTTGTTGAACGGGCCGGGATTGAAGGCGAAGAGGTAGCGGTCCGCGTGCGGCTCGAGGACGGTCTTCCAGCGCGGCGCGGCGGCGCTCTCCACCACCACGATCCGGTACCGGTCGCGCGGCAGCTCCTGGTCGGCGAGACCAGCCAGGCAGGCAGCCAAATTCCGGGCCCGGCCGTCCCGCGGGTCGTCGGCGCGGAACGGGATGACCACGGTGATCCGGGTGGGCGCGGTTCCCGGCCCGGTCCTGGATCCGTCCACCCCGCTCAGAATCTGCCCCACTGTCATGGCGTCCACGGCCGGTTGGGAAGCCAGCTCCTCGCCCAGGTGCAGGCCGAGCCGGGTGGACCGCTCGATCACGTCCAGTGCGGCCGTCAGCTCCCTGGCCAGCCAGGACTGCTCTGCCAGCACCTCGGCCAGCGCCAGGTTCAACCGCCGGTGTGCAGCCGTGTCTTGTGGCGCACGTGCCACCTCCGCCAGCGGGTCGGCGAGTCGCGACTCACCGCGCAGCAGCCCCACCACCCGTTCGTGGTCGGGCCGGGTCCAATTCCACCAAGGCCAGCAGGTGCTCTGCGCCTGTGGATCGAAGGCCATGGCGGTGCAGTCGGCGAGGAGACGGGCTGTGCGTGAGGCGCTGCGCAGGACGATCAACTCCTTGGGAGGCCCGGACGGGCGGTGGTAGTCACAGACGAGCTGTCGCGCCAGAGAACCGGGACAGACGTAGTTCGGTGAGCGGGGAGTATTCGTCCGGTCACAGCGCTTGGAAGACGCCGTCGGGTTCGGCGTCCGTCCTCAGCTTCAGCACCTCGCACGGTGCGGGACCGCATCGGGTAGTCGCCGGGAGCCGACCGCGAGCGGCCGCAGCCGAGTCGGCGTCCACCCCGGACCGCGCCTCGGTCGGCGCCCTGTCCGGACGGTCATCTTCCACCATGGGCACCGACATTCCATTTCCGGTGTTTCGGCACGCAGAAAGAAGCGAACCATCCGGAGACCCGAATGCTCTCTGTTTGTCAATAGCGTGCGGATGCAACGGGCAAGTCCGTGGCTGAACGTAGCGCTCAGATAAAGGGGCGTCCGAGGATCTGTCAACCGTCGGCCGCCCGGCGCCTCAGGGAGGCTCATCCTGAGCTGCGAATACGGGTGTACAACTGTGCAAGTCCGCACTTGTACAGGCGTTCTCCAGCGACCTGTTGGGCTAGCCATCCTGTATATCCGGTCTGCTACGGTGCGACGAAAGTAGACATGGATGCGGTCTGTCGTTGCTCTGAGATAGAAAGGTGCTGAGATGAGTGCGCTTCAGGGCGCTTCTATCCTGGTGACCGGTGGTTCCGGGTCTTTCGGTAAGGCATTCGTCCATCATGTGCTGGCGACCAAAGACCCGGGCTGTATCGTCATTTACTCGCGGGACGAGCTCAAGCAGTACGAAATGCGCAACGCGCTGGCCTGCGATGGGCGGGTACGTTTTGTGCTCGGTGACATTCGTGACCAGCAGCGGCTATCCCAGGCGATGGGCGGCATGGACTACGTTGTGCATGCGGCGGCCCTCAAGCACGTGGACACCGCGGAACGTTTTCCGACCGAGTATGTGAAGACCAATATCGACGGTTCGCGCAATGTCATCGATGCCGCTCTGGGGAATCGGGTAAAGAGTGTTGTTGCCCTCTCCACCGACAAGGCCAACAGCCCGATCAACGTCTACGGCGCCACCAAGATGGTGGCCGACAGACTCTTCACCTCGGCTGGCGCGACGCTTGCCGGGGAGACCAAGTTCTCCGTGGTGCGCTTCGGGAACTTCATGGGCAGCAGGGGCTCGGTGGTGCCCTTCTTCCGGCAGCTGGCCGCCGCCGGCGAGAGCTTGCCGATCACCGACAAGCGAATGACCCGGTTCTGGATGACTATCGAGCACGCCGTCACCTTCCTGGTGGACTCGTTCGAACTCATGTCCGGTGGCGAGCTCTTCGTGCCGCGCATACCAAGTCTGCGAATCATGGATTTGGCCGAGGCGATCGCGCCGGGGGCGACTACCTATGAGATCGGCGCTCGACCGGGCGAGAAGCTGCATGAGGAGATGATCGTCGGCGAGGACAGCCATCGGACCTTCGAGTCCGGCGACCGCTACGTGGTCATGCCCGTCATCCGAGCCGCAGATCAGGAACCGATGCCCGAGTGGCGGCCGGTTCCGCAGGAGTTCGCCTACCGCTCGGACTCCAACGACAGCTGGCTGTCGGTCGAGCAACTCAAGGCCATGCTGCATCACACTGAACACTGAGTGAACCGGACAGGCATCTGGCAACCCTGTCGTGCCGGTACTCGCCCCCCCGACCGTCACGGAGCGGCTGATAAAGGAGAAGCATGCCAGAGATCCTTTTCCTGACGCGGGGCCACGGATTCGGCCACGCCGCCCGCGATTTGAGGGTGATTGAGGAATTGCGTCGGCGGCCAGGCATCTCGATTCGCGTCATGGCCAACGGCAGCGCCCTGGACTACTACGAGATGCATGGAGTGTCGTGCACCCCCTTCACGCTGCCCGACGAGGGCTTCGGTGAGGCCGCGGCGAAAGCCGTCTGGAAGGCGCTGGCCAGGGTGCCCCGCCCCGATCTGGTGGTCTCGGACGAAATCATGTGGGCTCTGCCGTACGCCCGCACGATTTGGAAGCGGCCCTGTGTGATGCTGCTCTGCGCGCTCTGGACGGAATATGGGATGCCGGATGCGGACGGGTTCTTCGACACGGCCGACGAGGTCATGGTGCTCGACTTTCCGCAGAGTCGGCGGCAGGAGTACAGCACTACCGCGCCGCTCAGCTTCCCCGGTCCGATCGTGCAGTCCTTCACCGCTGAACGCAGCGTCGCCCGCGCCAGATTGGGTCTCGACGAGGGGGACCAGGTGGCGGTTCTGAACCTGGGCGGGATGAACACCCGGCCGGAGAGCAGACGCATGGCGGCAGCTGCCATCGGAGCCTGGCGCGAGTACGGAGAGCGCGGCGCCCGACTCCTGGTGTTGGCTGACCGGCCTTCTGAGCCGGTCCCGGCCTTCGACGGCGCGGACAGCCGCGGCGGGACAGTCATCTGGGCCGGGGTCACCTCGGAGCCCGAGACGTACTACCGGGCGGCCGACGTGGTGCTTAACGACGCAATGGGCTCGACTGTCTGTGATCTGGCCTGGAACCAGGTGGCCACAGTCGCGCTGCTGGACGAGGCATCGGCGAGCGGTTTCCCGAAGACCTTCCCCGGCAGGATTCGGCACCTGACAGCGGCCGGCCTGATCGAGACGGCACGGGTACACGAGGGACCCCTCGCAGTCTGGCAGGCCATCGAGCGAGCAAGGAATTGCTCGGTGACGTCGGACAACAGGGCTTTGGACGCCTTCGGGTGGAGCACAGGTGAGACGATCGCGCGCCGCCTGCTCGATCTGCTGGACGCAGGCGAGGCGGAGCGGATCGAAAGATCTGGCCTGTCCGCGGACAGGCCCGTACGGTAGTCGGCGCAACGGGGCGAGCACCGGGATCATGCGGATCCCGGGGCGAGGGGGCAGTCCTCTGTATGGGGCAGGGGTGGAGCGACCCGGGCGACCCGGGGTTTGCGGCGCACCACTCGCGAGCGGCTGGCGGGCAACAGCGGTTCGTCGGCGGGCCGGCGGCCGGAATCCGGCCGGTTCGGGAATCATGCGCAGCGGCGCTCTCGCCAGGCTCATGCTGACCTGCGCACACCTCGCTCCCGGGGACCGGCGCAGCGCCCAGCGGGAGGCCAGGGCTGCCAGCGCCAGGGTGGCCTTCGTCATCCCCGAGACGTCTCAGATGCACTTGCGGCTGCCACCGCCGAACGGCAGGTACGCACCGCAGGCCACGTCCTGCTCATGCTCAGGCAGCCACTGGTTCGGCTCGAACGCCTCCGGCTCCGCGAAGAGACCGGGGATCCGGTGGATGACGTGGGGGCTGATCAATCCATCCGTCCCGGTCGGCAGCCGGTGCCCAGCGGACGGCGCCCACAGGGCAGGGCGTGCCCGAGCAGGGGGGAGCCCGCCGGGGGCGATGCGGAGGCCATGACCGCCTCCTCACTGGAGGGGTACGTTGACGTCGTTCACTGCGGCCTGGCCGCGGCGATCACCGGTCACGCAGACGAAGTTGCCACGGTCGTAGGAGTAGAAGTCGTTGACGATGGCCAGACCTCGCGTGGTCATCCGGGCGGCGAGGCCCGTCTTGGCGTGTTCGGTGAACTCCGGTTTCCGGTAGATCGGGTAGGACATCTTCATCCAGAAGTTTACGCCGACGTCGGTGACCCGGAAACGGAAGTACTGCTCGGGCGAGGTGGTGCAGAGCACGTGCTGGATCGGCGAATCGCGGGACATGTGGTCGCTGGTGATGAACGCGCGGGCCCCGGCGACCGACGCCGGTCGAGGGACTCGTGGGTGGTGAGGCCGGCGGTCATGAGTTCCTCCTGGGGGTCGTGTGGGCGCGGTGGCGCAGGGCGGTGGTGGCGTCGGCGGTGGTCAAGGGCAGGGCGTCCAGAGCCCGCAGAGCCTGCCGGTGGCGGTCGTCGATCATGCGCTCGACGTACCTGTGGGCGCCGGTCGCCGCGAAGAGCGCGCGTGCCAAAGAGAAGCGCGCCCGACGCCGGAAGGCGTCGGGCGCGGGAGGCCGACCGTGGGCCTCAGGTGTCGGGAGGAGGTGTCGTGAGGCCCGGGCGTACCGGGTCTCAGACGTCCGCGCAGTCGGGGCACAGGCCGCGGTACGTCATGACGGCGGCCGAGACGGAGAAGCCGTACCGCTCGCCGGGCGGCAGGTCGGCCAGCGGGTCGCCGTCGGGGCGCACGTCACGGATGGTGCCGCACCCCGAGCACACCAAGTGCTGGTGGGGGCGGTGCCCGTTGGGGTCGTAGCGCATGGCGCGGCCGTCGGTGGTCACCTCGCTCACCTCGCCGAGCGAGACGAGTTCGCCGAGGGTGTTGTAGACGGTGGCGCGGGAGATCTCCGGCAGCCGGACGGTGGCCTGCGCGAGCACCTCGTCGGCGGTGAGGTGGACGTGTTCGCCGTCGAGCACCTCGGCCACCACGCGACGCTGGGCGGTCAACCGCCAGCCGCGTACGCGAAGTCGTTGCAGCAGGTCACTCATGACCACCAGCCCTCACTGTGCGTCGTTGCGACGATTGATTCCCTGCGCGCCTGTCTGTCGTATTGACTTGGACTAGGTCCATCGTAGGATCGGTTCCGGCTGACAGCCAAGGGTCAGGGCAACAGCAGGAAACGACGCGTGACATGGAGCGAACACCACGTGACGTCTGGAGGGGGGTCCGGCCGACCCCG
Organism: Streptomyces sp. NPDC040622; assembly: GCF_055593965.1. Lineage (NCBI taxonomy): Bacteria > Bacillati > Actinomycetota > Actinomycetes > Kitasatosporales > Streptomycetaceae > Streptomyces > Streptomyces sp. NPDC040622. The sequence goes on from NZ_JBVIXD010000001.1 coordinate 713,880, forward strand.
CATCCCGGTTCCGCCGCACGAGGGCCCGAACCTCGACTGTTCCACCACCCTCAGCTCTTGAGCACCGTGATCCGCCCCCTCCGGAAGGATTCCCATGACTGAGAACCACGACGCGATCGTCACCGACCCCGAGCCGGCGGAGGCAGAAGGCTGCCCGGTCGCGCACGGGCGCGCGCCGCACCCGACGCAGGGCGGCGGCAACCGCCAGTGGTGGCCGGAACGGCTGAACCTGAAGATCCTGGCGAAGAACCCCGCCGTGGCCAACCCGTTCGGCGAGGAGTTCGACTACGCCGAGGCGTTCAACTCCCTCGACCTCCCGGCCGTCAAGCGCGACATCGCCGAGGTCCTCACCACCTCGCAGGACTGGTGGCCCGCCGACTTCGGCAACTACGGCCCGCTGATGATCCGCATGGCCTGGCACAGCGCGGGCACGTACCGCATCAGCGACGGCCGAGGCGGCGCCGGTGCCGGCCAGCAGCGCTTCGCCCCGCTCAACAGCTGGCCGGACAACGCGAGCCTGGACAAGGCCCGCCGACTGCTGTGGCCGGTCAAGAAGAAGTACGGCAAGAACATCTCGTGGGCCGACCTCATGGTCCTCACCGGCAACGTCGCCCTGGAGACGATGGGCTTCGAGACCTTCGGCTTCGCCGGCGGCCGCGAGGACGTGTGGGAGCCCGAGGAGGACGTCTACTGGGGTCCCGAGACCCAGTGGCTCGGCGACGAGCGCTACACGGGCGACCGCGAGCTGGAGAACCCCCTCGGCGCCGTCCAGATGGGCCTCATCTACGTCAACCCGGAGGGCCCCAACGGCAACCCGGACCCGATCGCCGCCGCCCGCGACATCCGTGAGACGTTCCTCCGCATGGCGATGAACGACGAGGAGACCGTCGCGCTGATCGCCGGTGGCCACACCTTCGGCAAGACCCACGGCGCAGGCCCCGCGGACCACGTCGGCGACGACCCCGAGGCCGCCCCCATGGAGCAGCTCGGCCTCGGCTGGCACAGCACGTACAACACGGGAGTCGGCAAGGACGCCATCACGTCCGGCCTCGAGGTCACCTGGACCGAGACGCCGACGCGGTGGAGCAACCTGTTCTTCAAGAACCTCTTCGAGTACGACTACGAGCTCTCCAAGAGCCCGGCGGGCGCCCACCAGTGGGTGGCCAAGAACGCCGAGGCGACCATCCCGGACGCGTTCGACTCGTCGAAGAAGCACCTCCCGACGATGCTCACCACCGACCTGTCGCTGCGCTTCGACCCGATCTACGAGCCGATCTCGCGCCGCTTCTACGAGAACCCCGAGGAGTTCGCGGACGCCTTCGCCCGCGCCTGGTACAAGCTGACGCACCGTGACATGGGTCCCGTCGTCCGCTACCTCGGCCCGGAGGTTCCCTCCGAGGAGCTGCTGTGGCAGGACCCGCTGCCGGCGCGTGCGGGCGAGCTGATCGGCGCCGCCGACATCGCCGCGCTCAAGGAGCAGGTCCTCGGCTCGGACCTCACGGTCGCGCAGCTCGTCTCGGTCGCGTGGGCGGCGGCCTCGTCCTTCCGCGGCAGTGACAAGCGCGGCGGCGCCAACGGCGCGCGCATCCGCCTCGAGCCGCAGCGCGGCTGGGAGGTCAACAACCCGGACGACCTCGCGGCGGTGCTGCGCACCCTCGAGGGCATCCAGGAGTCGTTCAACTCCCGGGGCGGCAAGCAGGTCTCCCTCGCCGACCTGATCGTGCTCGCGGGCACGGCGGCCGTCGAGCAGGCAGCCAAGGACGGCGGTGTCCAGGTCGAGGTGGCCTTCTCGCCGGGCCGCGTCGACGCCGCGCAGGACCAGACGGACGTCGAGTCGTTCGCCGCGCTCGAGCCGACCGCCGACGGCTTCCGCAACTACGTCGGCAAGAGCAACCGCCTGCCGGCCGAGTACCTGCTGCTCGACAAGGCCAACCTGCTGACCCTGAGCGCGCCCGAGCTGACGGTCCTCGTCGGCGGTCTGCGCGTGCTCGGCGCCAACCACGCACAGTCGAAGCACGGCGTCCTCACCGACCGGCCCGGCACGCTGACGAACGACTTCTTCGTCAACCTGTTGGACCTGGACACGACGTGGAAGTCGACGTCCGAGGCCCAGGACGAGTTCGAGGGCCGTGACGCGTCCGGCGCGGTCAAGTGGACCGGTACGCGCGCGGACCTGGTCTTCGGCTCGAACTCCGAGCTGCGTGCTGTCGCCGAGGTGTACGCGAGCGACGACGCGAAGGAGAAGTTCGTGAAGGACTTCGTCGCGGCGTGGTCCAAGGTCATGGACCTGGACCGGTTCGACCTGGTCTGAGGGATCTGAAGGTTCGAAGGTGAGGGGGCTGTGCCGGCCGTGGCCGGCACAGCCCCCTCACTTCTCCCCGCCCGGGTGTCCCCGGTGGGGAGGAGGCGTCTTTCGGCCGATGTCGATCGTCCGGCCAGACCATGCCCTGCGGCCACGGCCCGAGCCGGTCGTCGAGGTGTGCGGCGGCGCACGCACCCGCCCGGTCGCCATTCAGCTTGCAGTGAGCTTCAGCACTCACCTTGCGCGGACGGAACCCCCGGTCTGCCTGCAGAATGAGTCCTCATCGCGCCGACCGCAGCGGCTGCGCCCCGATCTGTCGGGTGCGCTCGCGGGGCGGGCGTCCTCGTGCACCAGTCCTCGTGCGGTCACCTTGGCCAGGTGCCGCCGGGTGTCGCCAGGTGCCGCCGGGTGCCGCCAAGGGCGCGTGATCGCGCCGTCGGGCGGGCGGCTAAACTCATAAGGCAGCCTTATGGGGTCATAAAGCCGACCCGCCTACTTACTTAGGCTTGCCTTAGTTTAGGCTTTCCCTCGAGTCACTCCATTCACCGCTCGAAGGGAACCTGAACATGCCTCGCCCTCTGCGGGTAGCCATTGTCGGAGCCGGCCCCGCCGGGATCTACGCCGCCGACGCGCTGCTCAAATCCGCAGTGGCGGTCGAGCCGGGTGTGTCGATCGACCTCTTCGAGCGGATGCCGGCGCCCTTCGGTCTGATCCGCTACGGCGTCGCCCCCGACCACCCGCGCATCAAGGGCATCATCACGGCCCTGCACCAGGTGCTCGACAAGCCCCAGATCCGCCTCTTCGGCAACGTCGACTACCCGCGCGACATCAGCCTGGACGACCTGCGCACGTTCTACGACGGGGTGATCTTCTCCACGGGCGCCACGGCCGACCGCGCGCTCGGCATACCGGGCATCGACCTCGACGGCTCGTACGGCGCCGCCGACTTCGTCTCCTGGTACGACGGGCACCCCGACGTGCCGCGGACCTGGCCGCTGGAGGCCGAGAAGGTCGCGGTCCTCGGTGTCGGCAACGTCGCGCTCGACGTGGCCCGCATCCTCGCCAAGACCGCCGAGGAGCTGCTGCCCACCGAGATCCCGGCGAACGTGCACGAGGGACTGAAGGCCAACAAGGCGCTGGAGGTCCACGTCTTCGGGCGTCGCGGCCCCGCGCAGGCCAAGTTCAGCCCGATGGAGCTGCGGGAGCTGGACCACTCCCCGAACATCGAGGTCATCGTCGACCCCGAGGACATCGACTACGACGACGGGTCGATCGCGACGCGGCGCGGCAACAAGCAGGCCGACATGGTCGCCAAGACCCTGGAGAACTGGGCGATCCGTGACGTCGGCGACCGCCCGCACAAGCTCTTCCTGCACTTCTTCGAGTCGCCCGTCGAGATCCTCGGCGAGGACGGCAAGGTCGTCGGCCTGCGCACCGAGCGCACCGCCCTCGACGGCACCGGCAACGTCAAGGGCACCGGAGAGTTCAAGGACTGGGACCTCGGCGCCGTCTACCGCGCCGTCGGCTATCTCTCCGACGAGCTGCCCAAGCTGCCCTGGGACGTCGCCTCCGGCACGGTGCCCGACCAGGCGGGCCGGGTCATCGAGGAGAGCGGCGAGCACCTCCGGTCGACGTACGTCACCGGGTGGATCCGGCGCGGCCCGGTCGGCCTCATCGGCCACACCAAGGGCGACGCGAACGAGACCGTCGCCAGCCTCCTCGACGACCGCGAGAACGGCCGTCTTCACACGCCCGCCTCGCCCGAGCCCGACGCCGTGGACGCCTTCCTCGGCGAGCGCAACGTCCGTTTCACCACGTGGGACGGCTGGTACCGGCTCGACACCGCGGAGAAGGCGCTCGGCGAGCCGCACGGCCGCGAGCGCGTGAAGATCGTCGAGCGTGAGGACATGCTCAAGGCCAGCGGCGCGTAAGACCCCCGTGCCACCGTGTCAGGTCGTCAGCCGAGGTGCCGGATGGCGCCGAGGCCGACGACCTGGCCAGTGTGGAAGAAGTCGTCCACGCGCGGCAACGTGATCGCGCGGCAGCGTGATGCTGCCGGAGGGCGCCCGCGAGCTCACCGAGCCCCAGCGCCTCGTACGGCATCCTGATCCAGGAGGAGACACCTCAGCGGCCCGCGCCCGGCTGCCGCCTGCCTCCTGCCTCCTGCCTCCTGCCTCCTGCCGAAGAGCGTGAGGTGCGACTCCGGTACGCGTTCACCCTGTCCGAGCCGCCCGGGGAACGCTCCGTCGGCCCCGCCCGTGGCCTCGGATTCACAGAGTACAACTGGCCTGATTCCTTGTGTACGAAGGCGAGTTGGGGGCGCTCCGACGTAACATGACGAGTCGCTCGGGACATGCGGTTCGGGGGGTCGGGCCGCGGCCGGGGTCGGAGAACGGGGGCGGTGCGGGGCAAGGACCCATGGAGCTGGGCGTGAACAGGGACATGCACTACCGCTTACTCGGCCCGGTCGAGGCGTGGCGCGCGGGTCGTCGCCTCACCCTGGGCGGTCCCAAGCCCCGGGCCCTGCTCGCGGCGCTTCTCCTGGAGCCGGGCCGGGTGGTCTCCGCCGAGGCGTTGATCGACGTGATCTGGGGCGAGAGTCCGCCCGACACGGCGAGATCCCTGATCCAGTCGTACGTCTCCGCGCTCCGCCGCGCGCTGTCCGCCGACGTCATCGAGACACAGCCGCCCGGCTATCTGATCCACGCGGACGCCGACCTCGTCGACCGCGCCGCGTTCGACCGGCTCACGGCACAGGCGCGGCGGGCGGCGGCCGATGGAGACCACGCCTCGGCGGCCAGGCTGCTCGGCGAGGCCCTCTCGCTGTGGCGGGGGCCCGCTCTCGGCGGGATCGGCGAGACGCTGCGGGCCGTGGCCGATCAGCTGGAGGAGGCCCGGCAGGCGGCCCTGGAGGAGCGGATCGCCGCCGACCTCGCACGGTCGGGCCACGAGAGGGAACTGGTCGGCGAACTCACCGCGCTGGTCGCCACGCACCCCACGCGTGAGCGCCTGCGCGGCCAACTGATGCTCGCGCTCTACCGGTTGGGCCGTCAGGCGGACGCGCTCGCCCTCTACGCGGAGGGGCGCGACGTCCTCGCGGAGGAGCTCGGGCTCGATCCGGGCCCCTGGCTCCGGTCGATGCAGGAGGCGATCCTGCGGGCGGACCCGGCGCTGCTGCCCGCGCCGGAGGAGGGCCCGGCCGGCACGGACGTCGGGAGCGGCGGCGTCGGCGGTGGCGCCTTCGAGGACCCGGCCGCCCGGGACCACGACATGGCACCGTCGGCGCCCCGGCCCCCGCCCGCCCTCCTGCCGCCCGCCATCGGTGACTTCACCGGGCGCGCGGCGCAGCTGGACGACGTGCGAGCCGCGCTCACGGGGCCGGGGCCGCGCCAGGCCGTGCCCGTCGTCGTCATCTCGGGACCCGGCGGCATCGGCAAGTCCGTCCTCGGCGTCACCGCCGCGCACCGGGTCGCCGAGGCCTACCCCGACGGCCAGCTCTACGCCGAACTGCGGGGCGCCACCGACCCCGTGGCGCCCTGTGAGGTGCTCGGCCGCCTGCTGCGCGCGCTGGGCGCCGACCCGCCGGAGGGGGACGCCGAGCGCAGGGACCTCTTCCGCAGCCTCGTCGCGGGGCGCCGCGTCCTGCTCGTCCTCGACGACGCGGGCAGCGAGGCCCAGGTACGTCCGCTCCTGCCGGGCAGCGCCACCTGCGGGGTGCTGATCACCGCCCGTGCCCGCCTCGGCGCGCTGCCCTGCACGCACCGCACCGACCTCGACGTGTTCGACGCGGAGCCGGGCACCGACCTGCTCGCCCGGGTCGCCGGGGAGCGGCGGGTGCGCGAGGACCCCGAGGCCGCCCGCCGCATCGTGGAGCTCTGCGGGGGCCTCCCGCTGGCCCTGCGCATCGCCGGCGCCCGGCTCGCCACCCGCAGCCACTGGTCGGCGCGCACCCTCGCCGACCGGCTCGCCGACGAGCGCCACCGGCTCGACGAGCTCTCCGTCGGCGACCTGGAGGTCCGGGCGGGCCTCGGCCTGAGCTACCGCGCCCTGGACGCCCCCGCCCGCACCGCCCTGCGCCGCCTCGGACTGCTGGCCGCGCCCGACGTCGCGTCCTGGGTGGTCGCCGCACTGCTCGACGTGCCCGAGGCCGCGGCGGAACGCGTCGTGGAACAGCTCATCGACGCCCAACTGCTGCACTGCACCTTCGTGGACCGCGCCGGACAGCCCCGCTACCGGCCGCACGACCTCGTCCGGGTCTACGCGGCCGAGCGCGCCGACGCCGAGGACGGTCCCGCCGAACGCTCCGCCGCCGTCGGCCGGGCGCTCGGCGCCGGTCTCTGGCTCACCGGCCGCGTCGCGTCCGCCACGCCGTCCGGCGCGGTCGAACTGCACCGCGGTTTCCTGGACTCGGCCGGCCCCGTCGACGCGGCGCCGCGCGCCCGGCATCACCTGGTGCGGCCCGTCGGACCCGCCGCGACGCGCCGGGCGCTGGCCGACCCAGCAGCCTGGTTCGAGGCCGAGGCCGACGCGTTCGCCGCCGCGGTGGAGCGCGCCGCCGCCTATGACCTGCACACCCTGGCCTGTGAGGCCGCGGCCGCCCTGTGCTCGTCCGCGTACGCCGTCGGCAACCGCTTCGAGGCCTGGTGGCGCAGCCACGACGCCGCCCTGGCCGCCGCCCGGCGCGCCGAGGACCGCTCCGGCGAGGCCCTGCTGCTCATCGGGCTCGGGCAACTCCGCTATGAACAGGACCGGTTCGCCGATTCCCAGCTCTACTTCCGGCAGGCGGCGGGACTCTGCGCGGATCTCGGTGACGAGCGAGGCCGGGCCGCCGCCCTCGCCGGTCTTGGCAGCGCCCTGCGCGAGGCCGGGAGGCTGCGGGCCGCGCTGGACGTCCTCGGCAGGGCCGTCGACGGTTTCCGCGCGCTCCGCGACGACCCGGGACTCGGCCTCTCCTGCCGCTTCGCGGGCACCGTGCATCTCGAACTGGGCGCGCACGAAGCGGCGTTCACCCTTCTGGACGAGTCGCTGCAGGCCTACCGCAGACTCGGCGGCCGCCGCGGCGAAGCGCTCACGCTGCGCTCGCTGAGCCTCGTGCACCGCGCGCTCGGCGCCTACGCAGAGGCCGAGCGGCTCGCCGACCTGGCGGTCACCCAACTCGCCGCCCTCGGTGACCGGCTCATGACGGCGTACGCCGTGCAGGCCCGGGCCAAGTGCCGCATGCGGATGGGGCGCTCGCGGGAGGCCGCCGCCGAGCTGCGGGGCGTACTCGACACCTGCCGCGCGCATCGCGACCGCTTCGGGGAGGCGCTCGCCCTGCGCACCCTGGGCGAATGCGAGCTCGCCGAGGGCCGCGTCGACGCCGCCGAGCGCCGGCTCACGGCGGCGGCCGACCTCTGGCAGGCCCTGGACCTGCCGCTGGCCCGCGCGCGCACCCTGCGCGACCTCGCGACGGCGCGGGATGCCGCGGGCGATCCGGACCAGGCGCTCGCCCTGCGCACCGAGGCGCGGCGCGTCTTCACCGCGTACGAGGCGCGCGAGCGGCACGAGCCGGGCAGCTGAACAGGTCCGTTCGGGGGCGTACTCGGCCGCGGGACCGTTTGGCGCGGTTTTGCAGAGAAATTGCAGCGCCGTCCGGCACGCTCTACGTGTCGGCAGCGCAGTGAGGCCGACGGCGACGGGGGATCGGACGGGGGAGAATCCACTGTTGCGCCTATGGCCCATACGACCGGGACAGTCGGCCGTATGGGCCGTACGCCGCGTGGAGACACTGTGAGACCGGGGGACTCCGGGGGCGGGCGGCAGAGCCCGCCCCCGGAGCTGCGTGTGCCGTGCAGACGTCCGTCACGGAGGGGCCGCGGATGCCGCCGATCATTCTCATGAACGATCCCCGAGTCGCCGCGATCCCCGTCCGCGACTGCGGCGAAGCCCTCGTCGACCTGCGCCACCTGCCCTTCGTCGACGTCGACGACCGCCTCGCCGACCCGGACGGCGCCTACGCCCAGTTGCGCGAGGGCGTGGCCTGGCGGCTCGCCCGCGCCGCCAGGCTGCTCCCCGACGGGCTCCGCCTGCTGGTCACCGAGGGCTACCGCCCTGCCGGCCCGCGGACCGAGTACTTCGAGGCCTGCGCCGCCGGACCCGGACGGGCCAACCCGGGGCGGCCGGGCGACCACCCGCGCCGCCGGACGAGCCGCTCCCCGGCGCCGCCCGAGGTGGCCCCGCACGTGGCGGGCGCCGCCGTCGACATCACCCTGTGCACCACGACCGGCACCGAACTCGACCTGGGCACACCGGTCAACGCGGGCCCCGAGGAGTGCGACGGAGCCTGCTGCACGGACTCCGGCGAGATCTCCGCAGAGGCCCGGCGCAACCGTCGTACGCTCGCCGCGGCCCTGGCCACGGCCGGACTCGTGAACTGTCCGACCGAGTGGTGGCACTGGTCCTACGGCGACCGCTACTGGGCCCTCACGGCCGGCGCCACGACGGCCCACTACGGAGCGGTGACCTTCCCTGCCCAGGAGAGGGGCCCTCAATCGTGAAATGTGCGGCGGTGCAACAGCGGTGATCATGGACGGATTTGGCGCTAGCGTCTAGCCGCATGACTCACCGACGGCACCGCATGACATCCCGCCGCCAGAGCGGGAGCAAGCTATCAACACGCCCGGAAACACGTCGACTTGGCCGCTCCTTCGCCGTGCTCGCCGTCGCCGCGGCCACCCTCGCGCTCACCGTCCCCGCGGCCGGCGCGGCGCCCGCGGCCGTCCGCGCGGACCACTCCGTCGCGTCGTCCGGATGCGACGCGGCGCGCGGTGCGGTCGGCGACGCGCTCGCCACACTGACCCGCCGCCACGGTGTGCCGGGCGCGGCCGCCGCCGTCACCGACGGCCGGTGCGGTACGTGGCGTTCCGCCCGGGGCGTGGCCGACCTGGACACCGGCCGCCCGATGAACGCCCGGGACCGGCTGCGGATCGGCAGCGTCAGCAAGACCTTCACCGCCACGGTCGTCCTGCGGCTCGCCGCCGAGGGCAGGATCGGGCTCGACGCACCCGTCGAGCGCTATCTGCCGGGACTGATCCGGGGGCACGGCTACGACGGCCGCACGATCACCGTGCGGCAGCTTCTCCAGCACACCAGCGGGCTGCCCGACCATGTCCAGTCGGTCGCCGCCGAGCCCGTGGACGAGTGGCGCTACCGCCACTTCGAGCCGCGCGAGCTCGTCGCCAAGGCGCTGCGGATGCCCCACCCGGAGAAGAAGTGGACCTACTCGACGACCAACTACGTCGTGGCGGGACTCATCGTCGAGAAGGTCACCGGACACGGCGTCGAGGACGAAGTGAGGCGGCGGATCATCGCGCCGCTCGGACTGCGCGACACCTACTGGCCGGGTGACGAGACGCGCATCCGGGGCCCGCACTCCCGCAGTTACTACCTGGATTCCGCCACGCCCGGTGCGCCGCAGGAGCTCTTCGACGGCACCGAGTGGAACGAGACCTTCGGTGGCGCGGGCGGCGCCCTGGTCTCCAGCCCCGCCGACGTCGACCGCTTCTTCCGCGCGCTGTTCGGCGGCAGGCTGCTGCCCGCGCGGTGGCTCGCCGAGATGCAGCGGACCGTGCCCGCCGACCCGGACCGGCTCTGGCCCGGCGCCCGCTACGGCCTCGGCCTGATCTCCACCCCGCTGGAGTGCGGCGGGGTGTGGTGGGGTCACAGCGGGACGGTGCCCGGCGGCCACCGGGCGCTGGGCGCGGTCGGCCCCGGCGGCCGGGGCGTCTCGCTCGCCCTCAACCAGGTGCCGGGCACCGCCGAGGGCGAGCGGGACTTCCGCGCGGTCGTCACCGCCGCGCTCTGCCCTCCGCAGAGGACCTAGGACCGGCCGAGCGGCACGTCCAGGCGGGCGCGGCGGTGGCTGAACGTGGCGATGGAGTGCGGGCCGTGGTAGTTGCCGAGGCCGCTCTCGCCGACACCGCCGAACGGCAGGTCGGGGACGCGCAGATGAGCCATCGGCAGCCCGAAGCCGAGCCCGCCGGACGAGGTCTCGGCGGCGAGGCGGCGCCGGGTCGTCTCGTTCTCCGTGAAGCCGTACAGGGCGAGCGGCTTGTCCCGGTCGTTGATGAAGGCGATGGCCTCGTCCAGGTCCGCCACCTCGACGATGGGCAGCACCGGGCCGAAGATCTCCTCACGCATGACGGGGTCGTCGCCCGTCACACCGGTCAGGACGGTCGGCGCGATGTAGACGTCGTCCCGGTCGGTGCGCCCGCCGAACGCCGTCGTACCGGAACCGAGAAGGCCGCTGACCCGGTCGAAGTGCCGCTGGTTCACCATGCGGCCGTACGCGGGGGAGGACTGCGGATCGTCGCCGAAGAGGCGCTCCACGGCCTCGGCGAGGGCGACTTCGAGGGCGCGGGCGGTGGCCGGGTCGGTCAGGACGTAGTCGGGGGCCACGCAGGTCTGCCCGGCGTTGCGGAACTTGGCGTCGGCCAGGCGCGCCGCCACCGCCGCGACGTCCGTGTCACGGTCCACGAACGCCGGGGACTTGCCGCCCAGTTCGAGGGTGACGGGAGTGAGGTGCTCGGCGGCGGCGCGCATCACGATGCGGCCGACCGTGCCGTTGCCCGTGTAGAAGATGTGGTCGAATCGCTCGGCGAGGAGCGCGGTGGTCTCCGGCACACCGCCCTCGACGACGGCGACCGCCTCCGGGTCCAGGTGGCGCGGGACGAGGCGGGCCAGCAGCTCGGAGGTGGCCGGGGCGAGTTCGCTCGGCTTGAGGAGCACGGTGTTGCCCGCGGCGAGCGCGCCCGCCACCGGTACGAGGGAGAGCTGCACCGGATAGTTCCAGGGCGCGATGACCAGCACGGTGCCCAGCGGCTCGTACTGCGTACCGGCCGTGGAGCCCTCCGGCAGACCGGCGAGTGCGGCGGGGTCGAGCCGCTGCGGCTCCAGCCACTGGGCCAGATGCTCCAGCGTGTGGTCGATCTCGAGCACGGGCAGGTCGATCTCGGCGGCGTTCGCCTCGGGGCGCGGTTTGCGCAGATCGCTGTGGAGCGCGTCGGCGATGGCGTCGCGGTTCTCGGTGAGCAGCGCGCGCAGCCGGGTCAGCTGCTCCTGGCGCCAGGCGAGGGGCCGGGTGCGGCCGGTGGCGTAGGCGGCGCGCAGGCGTGCGACCACGGCCGCGGGTGTTGCGGCCGCGGCGGTTTCTTCGGTGGAGATGACGTCGGTCATGGGGGGTTCCTCAGGGGGTGCTGTGCGCAGAGCCGTGGCTCTGGGGGTGCGGGGTGGTGGGGAGGTGGGAAGGGGCGTCGGCGCGGAGCAGTCCGGACGCGAGCGCGCGGGTCGCCGTGGGCAGCAGGTCGCGGGGGGCGGGCGCCGTCTCCAGGCCCACGACCTGCGCGACGCAGATGTCGGCGGCCTGTGCGGGGGTGACGCCCGGGGCCGTACCCGCCTCGGTGAACAGGCCGACGAGCAGCCCGCGCAGATCCGAGGTGAACGACGCGCAGATGTCGCGGAAGACACGGGTCTTCGCGTCGAGCAGCTCGGCGGCGTGCGGGGAGTCGCCGGCCAGCTGGAGCACCAGGTCGAGCTTGGCGGCCAGGACGCCGTGCAGCCGCTCCTCGTACGGAGTGTCGGTGGCGGCCGCCGCGCGGGCCCGTCCGAGCGCCTGCTCGTGGAGGCGTCCGGCGAGCCTGCGGAAGGCGTCGTCCTTGCCGCGTACGTACTGGTAGACCGCGGACCGGGACACGCCCATCGTGGAGGCGATGTCGTCCATCGTGGTGCGTCGCACGCCGTACCGCGTCAGGCAGTCGTAGGCGGCGTCGAGGACCTCGTCGAGCCGGTCGGTGGCCATGGCTCAGGCCAGCTGTTCGAGGAGGGCGGCCGCGAGCGGGGCGGAGGACGCCGGGTTCTGGCCGGTCACCAGGTTGCGGTCGACGACCACGTGCGGGGCCCAGGGCTCGCCCTCCCGGAAGTCGGCGCCGCCCTGCACCAGACGGTCCTGGAGCAGCCACTTGGCCCGGTCGGCGAGGCCCGCCTGGGTCTCCTCGGCGTTCGTGAACCCGGTCAGGCGGTAGCCCGCGAAGGACGGGGAGCCGTCGGGGGAGACGGCCGCCAGGAGTGCGGCGGGCGCGTGGCAGACGATGCCGAGCGGCTTGCCGGTCTCCAGCGCGAGCGTGAGCAGGCTGCCGGAGAGGGCGTCGACGGCCAGGTCCTCCATGGGGCCGTGACCGCCGGGGTAGAAAACGGCGGCGTAGTCGTCGAAGTCCACGTCCGCCAGCGCGATCGGCTGCTGGAGCTCCGTGAACGCGGCGAGCGAGGCGGCGACCTGCTGGGCCCCTTCCTGGCCGCCGTTGACCTCCGGGGTCAGGGAGCCGCCGTCGACGGTCGGCACGACGCCGCCCGGGGTGGCGACGACGACCTCGTGTCCCGCGGCCTTGAACGCCTCGTACGGGGCGACGGCCTCCTCGGCCCAGAAACCGGTCGGGTGCCGGGTGCCGTCGGCCAGCGTCCAGTGGTCGACGCCGGTGACTACGAACAGGATCTTCGACATGCGGTGCTCTCCGAGGGGCGGGCCCGGTGCGGGGCCGGTGGACGGTCGGGCGCGCACTGACGTTCCGGGCACTCTGACGTTCTGCAGCCAGATCGTCAGTACGGCGATGTCCTCGACGGTAAACCGCTCAGGCATAGGGATCCAATGATGAAAGTAATAGGAGGTATCGGAAATCCGATACCCCTGGTGGTCCGGGGGGCTGGTGGCACAGTCGGCGGGCCGCTGGGGCAGACTGAAGCGACTCGGCCGGGGCCGACGTGACGGGCCGAACGGGGGAGCGGGGACCATGCGCGGAGGGGGCGTCCGGCGAGCCGGAGCGGTGCGGGGCCGGCCGTGAGGCGCCGGGTGGGCGGTCCGAGCGCCGCGCGCACCTCCTCGGTCCCCGATGTCGTACGCGCCACGCGGCGGCTGCTGGCCCTGGACGCCGAGCGCGGGGCGAGTGCCGCCGTGCCCGCGATCGACGCGGCCCTGCGCCAGGTCCCCGAGCTGACCGCCGGGCCCGCGCGCCTGTACGCGGCGGGCAGTGAACTGCTCTCCGCCGTCGCCGAGTTGTGCGAGGTCATGGGGTGGATCCTGTTCGACGCGGGGTTCCACCGCCGGGCCCACCGGGCGAACGTGCGGGCGCTGGCCCTGGCGGACCTCTGCGGCGACCGCTGGACGGCCCGACTCGTCCTGTTGAACCACGGCATGCTCCAGACCCACGCGGGGTGCCCGAGAGCCGCCCTGGAGACCGTGTCGCGCGTACCGGGGCCGCGCCCGCTCCCGGCCCGGGTCGCCGCGCTCGTCCTGATCCGGCAGGCCCACGCGATCGCCCTGCTGGGCGAGGACCGCACCCCTGTCGACCTGATCCGCCGGGCTCACGGCCGCTTCCTGGACGGCGTGTCCGCCAGCGATCCCGGCTGGGCGTGGTGGATCGACGAGACGGAACTCCTCGGTCACCAGGGATGGGTTCTGGCCAGACTGCGCCACTGGGAACGCGCCGTCCCCCTCCTGCACCGCGCCGCCACCGCCCCCGGCGGGCCCTCCTACCGCGGCCTGTTCGCCGCGGAGTTGCTGTCCGCGCTCGTGGGGGCCGGAGCCTGGCGGGACGTCGGGGATCTCGTCGGGGAACTCGCGCCCGGCGTGGAGCGCATCGGATCGGCCCGTACGAGGGAGTCACTGGGGGGCACGGCGATTCGGCTGCGCCACCGCACGGACGCCCCGCCCGCGGCGCGCGACGCGGCGGTCCACCTCCTGGAACTGCTCAGCGTCCGGGTGCGCCCGCCCGCAGTCCGTCCATGACCAGGTCCATCAGGCGGCCGGCCCGTGCCTCCCAGTCGCCGTGCGGGTCGATGTGCCAGAGGCCGGCGATGGCGAGGAGGAAGTCGTCGGGGCTGACGCCGGGCCGGATGGTGCCCGCCTCCTCGTTCGCCCGCAGCAGGTGCGCGATGGCCTCGGTCAACGGTCCCGGCCCCACCCCGGCGAGGCTGCCGAGCGTGCTCGTGGCCTTGCGTATGGCGTCGGCGAGCCCCGCCTTGGCCATCGCGTACCGGACGAGGCGGTCCATCCACTCCCGCAGGGCCCGGTCGGGCGGGCGGGTCTCCAGCAACTGGCAGGCCGCGTCGGAGACTTGCTGGACCTCGTAGCGGTACACCTCGAGGACGAGCGACTCGCGGTTGGGGAAGTTGCGGTAGAAGGTGCCCTGCCCGACGCCCGCCTTCTTCGCGATCACGCTGAGCGGCGCGTCGCTCGCACGGGTCAGCTCCGCCAGGGCCACCTCGAGGATCCGCTCGCGGTTGCGCTGGGCGTCCGAGCGCAGGGGCGGGTTCTGGTGCCTGCCCATTCGCTCTCCATTCCGCGCGGTACGCATTACGGCCTGGTTGTGCCTTGATTACCGGACAGCTGTCCGGTAACTTCATCCGTTAGTGGACACCTGTCCACTTAGGGTCACTATACCTGCCGCCGCGCCCACTGGGGACCCCTGCTTCCCGGACGACGGCCCCCCCCTTCTCCTGTACAGCGCCATTTTCGTCCCGAACCTCACCTCGGGACCGCCTCGTTCGACGCGATTCGCGAAAGAAGGCCGCTCATGGCTCCATCGACGTCCAGTGCCGTCACCCTGAACATCAACGGCGAGAAGCACACACTGTCCGTCGACCACCGCACCACCCTGCTCGACGCGCTGCGCGAGCGGCTCGACCTGACCGGCACCAAGAAGGGCTGCGACCAGGGACAGTGCGGGGCCTGCACGGTACTGATCGACGGCCGTCGAGCCGTCTCCTGCCTGCAGCTCGCGGTCGCCGCGGAAGACAGAGTGATAACCACCATCGAGGGGGTCGCGGACGGCGACCGGCTGCACCCGGTCCAGCAGGCCTTCCTCGAGTTCGACGGGTTCCAGTGCGGCTACTGCACACCCGGCCAGATCTGTTCCGCCCTCGGTGCCATCGAGGAGCACGCCGCCGGCTGGCCGAGCGCTGCCACCAGCGACGTGCGGCCCGAGGCGGGGGTGCCCGAGCTCACCGCCGAGGAGATCCGCGAGCGGATGAGCGGCAACCTGTGCCGCTGCGGCGCGTACGTGTCGATCGTGGAGGCCGTCGCCAAGGCGGCGCGCGCCGAGGAGGAAGCGGTATGAGGGACTTCGACTACCGGCGGGTCCACGACGTGCCCGGCGCGGTCGCCGTGCTCGGCGCCGACCCCGACGCCCGTTACCTCGGCGGGGGCACCAACCTCGTCGACCTGATGAAGACCGGCGTCGAGCGGCCCACGCTCCTCGTCGACGTACGCGAACTGCCCCTGGACCAGATCGAGACCACTGACGACGGCGGGCTGCGCATCGGCGCGACCGTCACCAACAGCGACCTCGCGGCCCACCACGACGTGCGCGGCCGCTACCCGGCACTGACACAGGCCGTCCTCGCGGGAGCCTCGGGCCAGCTGCGCAACATGGCGACGGTCGGCGGGAACCTCCTCCAGCGCACCCGCTGCGGCTACTTCACCGACCTGAGCAAGCCCTGCAACAAGCGCGCCCCTGGCACCGGCTGCTCCGCCGTCGAGGGCGAGCACCACAACCACGCGATCCTCGGCGCCACCGAGCACTGCGTGGCCGTGCACCCCTCCGACATGGGCGTGGCCCTGACCGCCTTCGACGCGATCGTCCACTACGAGACGGCGGACGGCCCCGGCGCGCTGCCGATCGCCGACTTCTACCTGCCGGTCGGCGACACCCCGCACCTGGAGACCGCGCTGCCCCCCGGCGCGCTCATCACCGGCGTCACCCTGCCGCCCGCCCCGGTCGCCGCCGTATCCCGCTACCGCAAGGTGCGCGAGCGCGCGTCCTACGCGTTCGCCATCGGCTCGATCGCCGCCGCCCTGGACGTACGGGACGGGATCGTCCGGGACGTACGCATCGGCCTCGGCGCGGTCGCGTCCCGGCCGTGGCGGGCCCGCGCGGCGGAGCGCGCGCTGATCGGCGGCCCGGCGACCGCCACCGCCTTCGCCGCCGCGGCCGACGCCGAACTGGCCGCCGCCCGCGCGCTGCCCGACAACGGCTACAAGGTGACGCTCACGCGCAACCTCGTCGTGGCCCTGCTGACCGAACTCACCGAGGAGGCCGCCCGATGACCACGACCACCGTGACCACCGCGGTGACCGGCGCCGTCGGCACCGCGCACACCCGCATCGAGGGCGTCGAGAAGGTCACAGGCGCGGCCCGCTACGCCGGCGAGATCCCCTTCGCCGACCTCGCCCACGGCTGGCTCGCGCTGTCCACGATCGCCCGCGGCCGCGTCCGCGAGGTCGACGCGGCCCCCGTCCTGGAGATGCCGGGCGTCCTGGCCGTGCTGCACCACGGGAACGCGCCGCGGGTCGACGCGGACTACGTGGGCATGCTCGGGCGCCCCGACCCGATCGTCGAGGCCTTCCAGAACGACCGGGTGCCCTTCGTGGGCTGGCCGGTGGCGCTCGTCGTCGCCGAGACGTCCGAACAGGCCAGGGAGGCCGCCGAGGCGCTGGTCGTCCACTACGACCAGGAGCCGCACGACGTCGCGTTCTCCGCCGGACGCCCCGGGACGTACACACCGGACGCCGACGGGATGCGGAAGGAGAAGGGCGATCTGGAATCCCGGCTCGCCGCGGCCACCCACGTCGTGGACGCGCAGTACACCACCCCTGAGGAGCACCACACCTCGATGGAGCCGCACGCCGCGACGGCGCGCTGGGACGACGGCCGCCTCGAAGTCGTCGACTCCAACCAGGGCAGTACCTGGGTGGCCGACGAACTGGCGAAGCTGTTCTCCCTCGACCCGGCCTCGGTGCGCGTGCTGTCCGAGCACGTCGGCGGCGCCTTCGGGTCCAAGGGCCTGCGGATCCACCAGGTCCTCGCCGTGATGGCGGCGACCACCCTGGACCGGCCCGTGCGCGTCGTGATGACGCGCCGCCAGATGTTCTCGCTGGTCGGCTACCGCAGCCCCACCACCCAGCGCGTCCGGCTCGGCGCCGAGCCGGACGGAAGGCTGCTCGCCTTCGACCACCAGGGGCAGAGCCTGTCCTCGACCGTCCACGAGTTCGTCGAGACGAGTGCCGGGTTCGCACGTCCCATGTACGCGGCCGACGCGCACCACACCGTCAACCGTGTCGTACGGCTCGACGTGCCGACGCCGACCTACGTGCGTGCGCCCGGCGAGGCACCGGGGTCGTTCGCGGTGGAGTCCGCGATGGACGAGCTCGCCGAGAAGTGCGGCATCGACCCCATCGCGCTGCGGGTCCGCAACGAACCGGACGTGGGCCCGGTCTCCGGCCTGCCCTTCAGCAGCCGCAACCTCCTCGCGTGCTTCGACGAGGGCGCCCGCAGGTTCGGCTGGGCGGACCGCGACCCGCGCCCCGCGGTGCGCCGCGAAGGGCGCTGGCTGCTCGGCACCGGCACGGCCGCGGCGACCTTCCCCGTGCTCGTCGCCCCGAGCACGGCGGCCGTGACGGCGGAGGCCGACGACACCTTCACCGTGCGGATCACCGCCGCGGACGTCGGCACCGGCGCGCGGACCGCGCTCACGCTGATCGCCGCCGACGCGCTGGAGGTGGCACCGGACCGGGTCCATGTCCGCATCGCCGACAGCGACTTCGGGCCCGCGATGATCGCGGGCGGCTCCATGGGCACCCGCTCCTGGGGCTGGGCGGTCACGATCGCTGCGCGCGAGCTGCGCGAGAAGCTGGTGCCCGGCGGGGAGATTCCGCCCGAGGGCATCACGGCACGGTCGGACACCAGCGACGTCATCGGCACGCTCGGGGAGAAGGAACGTCACTCCTTCGGCGCCCAGTTCGCCGAGGTCGCGGTCGATGTCACCAGCGGCGAGGTACGCGTGCGCCGGATGCTCGGCATCTTCGCCGCGGGCCGGATCGTCAACCCGCTGACCGCCCGCAGCCAGTTCATCGGCGGCATGACCTGGGGCCTGTCCATGGCCCTCCACGAGGAGGCGGTCCGGGACCGGGTGTCCGGCGGTCTCGTCGGCCCCGACCTCGCCGGCTACCACATCGCGGCCAATGCCGACGTGCCGCGCATCGAGGCGGACTGGGTGCCCGACCTCGACGCGGACGACCCGGTCGGCATCAAGGGCATCGGTGAGATCGGCATCGTGGGCGCGGCGGCGGCGGTCGCCAACGCGGTCTGGCACGCGACGGGCGTCCGCCACCGGTCCCTGCCGATCCGCCCCGACCGCGTCCTGCTCGCGGGGACCACGCCCGGCACCACGGAGGCGGGACTCGGGGAAGGCGCCCGTGCTTGACATCGCCGAGGACCTGAACCGCTGGGTCCAGGAGGGCCGGGACTTCGCCGTCGCCACCGTCGTCACCACCGGCGGCAGCGCGCCGCGCGGTCCCGGCGCAGCCCTCGCCGTCGACGGCGAGGGAGCGGTCATCGGCTCGGTCTCCGGCGGCTGTGTGGAGGGGGCGGTCTACGACCTGTGCGTCCAGGCCCTCCAGGACGGCGAGGCCACCGTCGAGCGGTTCGGCTACAGCGACGAGGACGCCTTCGCGGTCGGTCTGACCTGCGGCGGTGTCATCGAGGTCCTGGTCACCCCGGTGGCCGCGGACGCGCCGGACCGGGCGGTGTACGCCGCCGCGCTCTCGGCCGCCGCGGGCGGCGGCACGGCGGCCCTGGCCCGGGTGTTCCGCGGCCCGGCCGCACTGCTCGGCAGGCCGCTCCTGGTGCTTCCGGCGGGAGCGGGCGAAGAGCGGTCCGGCGGGTCGTCGGACGGGACACTGGGCGGGCATCCGGACCTCGACCGCACCGCGGTGGGGGAGAGCCGCGCCCTGCTGGCGGCGGGCCGCACCGGGGAGTTCGTCGTCTCCGAGAGCGGCGCGCACTGCGGCAGCGAGGTGACGGTCCTCGTCGAGTCGAGCGTGCCGCCACCCCGCATGATCGTGTTCGGGGCCGTCGACTTCGCGGCGGCCCTGGTCCGCACGGGCAAGTTCCTCGGCTACCACGTCACGGTGTGCGACGCCCGCCCGGTGTTCGCCACCCCGGCGCGCTTCCCGGAGGCCGACGACATCGTCGTCGAATGGCCGCACCGCTACCTCCGCCGCACCGGCACGGACAGCCGTACCGTCCTGTGTGTGCTCACCCACGACGCGAAGTTCGACGTGCCGCTCCTCGCGGCGGCGCTGCGGCTGCCCGTCGCGTTCGTCGGCGCGATGGGTTCGCGCCGCACGCACGAGGACCGCAACCGCAGGCTGCGCGAGGTGGGCGTCACCGAGGACGAACTGGCCCTCCTCCGCTCGCCGATCGGCCTCGACCTCGGGGCCCGTACGCCCGAGGAGACCGCCCTGTCCATCGCGGCGGAGATCGTCGCGGTGCGGCAGGGCGGCACGGGCCGGCCGCTGACCGGCGCACGGACGCCGATCCACCACGACGTCCCGGGCGGGGCGCCGTCGCGGGCCGGCGTGCTGACCTGACCGGTGGTGAACTCCCGCTCCGCTGCGGGCAGATCACCGGATCGCCGTAGTCCGTTCCGGCGGGCACCGCGGATGCGTACCGTGTAATCGTTCAGCCACATCGGGTAGCGGTGCGGCGGGCGCTGTGCGGAGGGGGTGCGTGAGGATGGACACCGCTCCTGCCCTGCGAGCAGTGGGGCAGATGCGGCCTGGGGATCATCTGTTCCTCGGCTACCACGCGGAGGAGGAACGCGAGGCGGTACTCGCCGCGTTCCTCCTGGACGCCCTGGCCAGCGGCCAGCGCGGGCTGCTCCTGACCTCGGTCGACGAGCAGCCCGCCACCCTGCTCGGCTTCCTTCGGCGCGAGGGCTGCGATGTGGCGGGGGCGCTGGCCGCAGGCAGACTGCGCACCAACTCCGGGCTGACGGCTGCGGGTCTGCGTGACCTCGACGGCCTGGTGCGCCGCGAGGCCGATGCCGCGGCGGCCGACGGCTTCATCGGCCTGCGGGTCGCCCTGGAAGTGGCTCCCCGACCGGGCGTCGAACCGCCCCAGGGGCTCTGCGACGCCGAGCGTCTCCTCGCCCCCCTCTTCGCGACGCTTCCCGTCCTTGGCCTCTGCCAGTACGACCGCCGCCGCTTCGCCCCGAGCGAGCTGGCCGCGCTCGACGCCCTGCACCACGGCAGGGTGGTCGCCGACGACGTGTGGCAGGACGAACTGCTGCGCATCACCCGGACGTTCACGCCGCCCGGCCTCGCCCTGTGCGGGGAGGTGGACGACAGCAACGTCACCGCGATGGCCCGCGCCCTGCGCGCCGAGGTCGAGCGGGCCACCGGTCGGGCGGACGATCCGCACCGCACGCGGCTCGACCTGCGCGAACTCACCTTCATCGACGTCTGCGCGCTGCGGCTGCTCGTCTTCACGGGCCTCGGCCTCTACGCGCTGGGCGGCGGACTGATCCTGGACGGGGTCGCGCCGCACGTGCGGAGGGTCATGCAGGTGACCGGCTGGGACCGTATCCCCGGCCTGGACATGGGAAAGGGCCACGAGCAGTCATGAAGCGCACCGGCTTCGACCATCAGGCGCTGTGCTACGCCTCGGACGCGGAGTTCCTGTCCGGCACGGCCGGCTTCGTCAGGGACGGACTCGCCGCCGGGGAGGCGGTGCTCGTCGTCGTGCGAGGGGACAACATCGCACTGCTGCGGGACGCCCTCGGCGGCGCCGCCCGGGAGGTCGACTTCGTCGACGCCCTGGACTGGTACCACTTCCCGTCCCGCACGCTGGGCCGCTACAACGCCTACTGCGCCGAGCACGACGAGGGCGGTACCCGACGCGTCCGCGTCATCGGCGAACCGGTGTGGAGCGGCCGCACGCCCGTCGAGACCCGGGAGTGGATGCGCTACGAATCGCTGATCAACGTGGCGTTCGCCGACTCGGGTCACTGGATCGTGTGCCCCTACGACGCCCGGCTGCTGCCCGACGGAGTGATCGCCAGTGCCCGGCGGACCCACCCGGAAGTGACCTCCTCCGCCGGGCGGACGGCACAGGGGCACTACGCCGACCCGGCCGACTTCTACGCCGAGTGCGACGAACTCGCCCGTACCTCTCCGGAAGATCCCCGGCCCGCCGTGCGGCCCCGCGAAGTGTCCTTCGTCCGGGGCGAGTCGGTGGCGGCGCGGCTGGCGGTCGCCGAGTACGCGCGGCGCTGCCGAATCGCCGACGACCGCGCACGCGACATGGCGGCCGCCGTCCACGAGGCGGTGCTGAACGCCGTGCGCTTCGGCGGCGGCCGCGGCGTGCTGAGGCTGTGGAGCGACTCCGACTGGGTGGTGTGCGAGGTCGTCGACGTGGGCGGCGGCCGTCCCGCGGCCTCGCTGCGGGAGACGGGCTACCTGGGGCACGTGCCGCCCGACCCGCAGGCGACCACGGGCCACGGCCTGTGGGTCGTACGGCAGTTGAGCGATCTGGTCACCGAGCGGCTCGGCGACGACGGGGCGGAGGTGCGGATCCACTTCCGACGGTGAGGCGGCGAGTCGGCGAGTCGGCGAGCCGGTGAGCCGGCGAGGGGGCCCGGGAGGATCACCGGTGGCGAACCGGTGGCGTCGTTCTGCCTGGTGACGGAGACTTCGCCAGATCGAGCCGCTGAGCCGCACTCGCCACGGAAGGTGCACCGCCATGACCGACACGACCCCGTCCCGTACACAAGTGATCCGCACCGGACCGATCCGCTACGCCACCGCGGAGCGCTTCGCCCGGCCCCGGCCGGTACCGGCGGGCGACCCGCGCCCGTCCAGCGGTGAGATATGTCCGCAGCCGCCGTCCAGGCTCGACGCGGTGATGGGCCGCCCCCGGGACACCCACCCCCAGGGCGAGGACTGCCTCAACCTGTCGATCGCCACGCCGGCCCGGGACGCGGGCGCGAGGCCGGTGCTCGTCTGGCTGCACGGCGGCGCGTTCAGCAGCGGCGCCGGGCTCATGGGCTGGTACGACGGCGGGGTCCTCGCGGACGAGGGCGATGTGGTGGTCGTCAGTGTCAACTACCGTGTGGGGGCGCTCGGTTACCTCTGCCTCGACGGGGTGAGCGAAGGGAACCTCGGCCTGTACGACCAGGTGGAGGCGTTGCGGTGGGTGCGGGAACACATCGCCGGGTACGGCGGCGACCCCGCGAACGTCACGGTGGTGGGGCAGTCGGCAGGGGCCATCTCCATCCGGCTCCTGCTGGAGTTGCCCGAGGCGCGCGGCCTCTTTCGCCGGGCGGTCCTGCAGAGCGCTCCCCTGGAGATCACCGCCCGTCCGCACAAGGAGTCCCTCGCCCTCGGCCGGCTCTTCGCCGACCTGCTCGGCACGGACCCGCGCACGGCAGGCGTCCCCGCGATCCTCGCGGCCCAGGGCGGGACGGCCCAGGCCCACCTGCGCGAGGCGGGCCGGCCGATGGAGCCCGCGTTCATCCCGGTGGAGGAGATCGCGCCCTTTCCCGCGACGGACACCGCCTTCGAGGAGAACGTTCGCGGCCTCGACGTCCTGTACGGCTGGAACGCCGACGACATGACCGCCCTGACCGGACCGGGCGAGGACCCGGTGGAACGCACCCGTGAGGTGTACGAGGTGCCGCTCGTCCGGCTGGGGGAGCGGCTGGCCCGCGCGGGCGCCCAGGTGCACGCGTACCGCCTCGACTGGCGTCCGGGGGGATCCCCGTTCGGTGCCACCCACTGCCTGGAGCTGCCCCTGCTCTTCGGCACCCGCGACGCCTGGCGCGACTCCCCGATGCTGGGGGACACCCCGTGGCAGGACGTCGACCGTCTCGGCAGGGCCTTGCGCGCGTCCTGGACCGCGTTCGCCCGCACCGGGACCCCCGGCCCCACTCCGGCCCCGCTGGTCTGCGGGCCGGGACCGGTGCCGGGGCCGGCGGCGTAGCGGCGGCACGGAAGGGAGGCGTCAGACCGGCAGCAGCCGCGCGATCAGTCCGCTCAGCCGGCGCGCGTCGCGGCACTCGTGCATCTCCACGATTTCGGCGTACGCGTGCGCAGCCGAGTCGCCGGTCGACCACTGTGCGCGCTGCTCCGGGTTGAGCCAGTAGACCCGCCGGGCCCGCTCGGCGATGTGCCGCAGCGCGGGGAGGTTCGGATCGCTCATGTTCGTCCGGGCGTCGCCGAGGACGAAGACCGTGGCGCGCGGTCCGACCGCGTCGAGGTACCGCTCGGCGAACTCGCCGAGCGAGATGCCGTAGTCGCTGCTGCCGTGCCGGCCCGTGACCGTGGCCTGCCCGAGGATCTTGCCGACGAGGCCCGCCGGGTCGGCGGCGCCGTGGGTGAGCAGGCCCGTCACCTCGTCGACACGGTTGACGAAGGCGAACACGCGGACCTTGCTGAACTGGTCGTGCAGGGCCTGCACGAGCAGCATCGTGAAGTTGGCGAATCCCGCCACCGAGCCGGACACGTCGCACAGCAGCACCAGTTCGGGGCGCGCGGGTCTGCGGCGCCGCAGCACCGGGCGCATCGGCACGCCGCCGGTCGACAGTGAGCCGCGCAGGGTGCGGCGCAGGTCGATGGTGCCGCGCGCGTTCCGTCGGCGCCGGGCGGCGAGGCGGGTCGCGAGCTTGCGGGCCAACGGGTGGACGGCCCTGCGGAGTTCGTCCAAGTGGGCGCGGCCGGCGACGAGGAAGTCGACGCGGTCCGCGGTGGTCGCCACGGCGCGCTCGGCGATCTCCCGCGTGCCGCGCCGCTCGGCGACCCGGCGGCGCGCCTCGGTGCGGACGAGTTCGCGGAACCCTTCGATCCTGCGCCGCATCTCGTCGGCTTCCAGGCGGTCCGTGAACGCGGCCGCACCGGTCCGCTGTCCGGTGGACCCGGCGCGGAGGGCCGCCAGGACGCGGGTGAGCAGGGTTTCGGGCCGCAGCCGGCTCAGCGTCTGGAGCGACGACCAGCCGTCGGAGCCCGCCGAGGACGAGCCGTACCCGCCGAAGCCGTCCACCGCCTCGCCCGCCAGTCGGCCGAGGAGCGCCTGGTCGCCCGCGGCGAGGGCGGCGACGAGCCGTTCGCGCAGCGCGTCCCGGTCGGCGTCGCTCCCGTCCTGGTGGGCGCGGTCGCTGCCGTCCGGCGCGCCGACGCCCAGCGGAAAGTACAGCTCGAAGACCGGGTCGAAGACCGCGCGCTGGCTCTGCGCGTGGAGGAGCGCGGCGGCCAGTCCCTCCCTGACCCGCTCCCGGTCGGCGAGGCCGAGCACCGTCAGGGCGGCCGCGGCGTCGGCGCTCTCGCCCGGGCCGATGCGCAGTCCGTGCGAACGCAGGGCGTGCACCAGACCGGTCAGACGCCCGGTCAGTCCGTCGGCGGGGACCCCGGAGGGGCGCTGAGGCGGCGCCGTCACACGGCGTCCACATCAAGCTTGGCGGCGGCCTTCAGGACGTCGTCCTGGTGCTTGAGGACGACGCCGAGACTGTCGCGCACGACGCTCTCGTCCAGCGTGTCCGCGCCGAGCGCGAGGAGCGTACGCGCCCAGTCGACGGTCTCCGCGACCGAAGGGGCCTTGCGCAGGTCCATGGCGCGCAGCGCGCCGATCACCCGCACCACCGACGTGGCGAGCGCCTCGTCGAGACCGGGCACCTTCATGCGGACGATGCGCCGCTCCAACTCCTCCTCGGGGTAGCCGATGTGGAGGAAGAGACAGCGACGGCGCAGGGCTTCGGACAGCTCACGGCTCGCGTTGGAGGTGAGCACGACGAACGGGCGGCGCTCCGCGCTGATCGTGCCGAGCTCGGGCACCGTGACCTGGAAGTCGCTGAGGACCTCCAGGAGCAGGCCCTCGACCTCGACGTCGGCCTTGTCCGTCTCGTCGATCAGCAGGACCTTCGGCTCGCCGCCGCGGATCGCGGTGAGCAGCGGCCGGGAGAGCAGGAACTCCTCGCCGAAGATGTCGGTGCGCGTCTCGTCCCACGACTCGTCGCGGCCCGCGGTGATGCGCAGCAACTGCTTGGCGTGGTTCCACTCGTACAGCGCGCGCGACTCGTCGACGCCCTCGTAGCACTGCAGCCGTACGAGCCGTGCGCCCGCGACCTCGGCGACGGCCTTGGCCAGCTCCGTCTTGCCCACCCCGGCCGGGCCCTCCACCAGCAGGGGCTTGCCGAGCCGGTCCGCGAGGAAGACGGTGGTGGCGACGGAGGGCGAGGCCAGATAGCCGGTCGTGGCCAGCCGGGCCGCGACGTCGTCGACGGACGTGAAGTACCCGGTCGTCATGGGTGTCTCTCCTGCTCTCCTGGTGCGCACGCCGCCTCGCTTCGTGCCCGGCACCCGTACCCGATCAGCCGCAGGCCGCCGCCCACAACGGACGCGGGCCGTTTGCGTCGAACATCACGCCGAGCGGGCCGCGCGCTGCGGGCGCCACGGCGAGTGGGTTTCATCGTGAGACCTTCGTATGCTGGCGCCATGAGGCGGACTTCCTTTGCGAACTGGCCGTGTTCCATCGCCCGCACGATGGATCTGCTCGGCGACTGGTGGACACCGCTCGTCCTGCGCGAGGCGTTCTACGGCATCAAGCGCTTCGACGCCTTCCAGCGGGAGCTCGGCATCGCCCGCAACACCCTCACCGACCGGCTGCGCCGTCTCGTCGACGAAGGCCTCCTGGAGAAGCAGGCCTACCAGCGCGACCCGGTGCGCCACGACTACGTCCTCACGGAGAAGGGCCGCGACTTCTTCGGCGTCCTCGCCGCCATGAACAGCTGGGGCGACCGCTGGCTGAGCGGGGAGGAGGGCGCCCCGGTCGTCTTCCACCACGACCGCTGCGGTCACGAGAGCCGGGCCGAAGTCGTCTGCGCCGACTGCAAGGAGCCGATGACGGCCGCGAACACGACCCCGCGCCTCGGCCCCGGCTACCCGCCCCGCCTCGCCGAACGCGCGGACGTGAAGGCGCGCTTCAGCCGCTGAAGGCGCCCGGCCCCGGGCGCCCGCGGCTCTTCCCGACCGACGGTTCCTGACCCTTGACGAGTGAGTCTATCTACGCAACTCTCAAGCTCACAGACGACATGGAGGGCAGTCTTCGATGGAGTGGACGGGTGCGCGCTATGCAGACGGGCCGACGGTCGAGGTGTGCGGGCGGATCGCCGCGCCACCGCGGCGGGTGTGGGAGCTGGTCTCCGACATCGGACTGATGCCCGCGCTGAGCGGGGAACTGCAGTCGGTCGCGTGGCTGGACGGGGCGACCGGGCCCGAGCCCGGCGCGCGCTTCACCGGGCGCAGCCGGCACGACTCGCTGGGGGAGTGGGAGACCACCTCGTACGTCGTCGCCTGCGAGGCCCCGCGGGAGTTCTCCTGGGCGGTGAGCGACCCGGAGGAGCCCAGTGCGCTGTGGCGGTTCGCGCTCGCGGCGCGGGACGACGGCGGGACGCTCCTGACGCAGTGGATGCGGATGGGGCCCGGCCGTTCGGGCCTCTCCCTCGCGATCGAGCGGATGCCGGACAAGGAGCAGAAGATCGTGTTCGTGCGGCTGCGGGAGTTCGAGCGGAGCATGACGGCCACGGTCGAGGCGATCAAGACACTGGCCGAGGGCACGTCGACCGTGGAAGGGGTGCGTGTGTGATGCGTACGTCGACCACGATCGAGGCGTCCGGCGCGAACTGGCGGGAGACGGTCGACTTCGTCACCGAGGCCGAGAAGCTGGGCATGGACATCTGCTGGGTCGCGGAGGCCTGGGGGTCCGAAGCGCCGTCCCCGCTCGGCTACTTGGCGGCCCGCACCGAACGCATGCTGCTCGGCTCCGGGATCATCCAGCTCGCCACCCGCTCGCCCGTCGCCATCGCCCGGGCGGCACTCACCCTCGCGCAGATCTCCGAGGGGCGCTTCCTGCTGGGGCTCGGCCCGTCGGGGCCGCAGGTCATCGAGGGGCTGCACGGCGTGCCGTTCGCGCGTCCGCTCGCCCGGATGCGGGAGACCGTGGAGATCGTCCGGCGGGCGGCGGCGGGCGAGAAGATCGTCCACGAGGGGCGGGAGTTCACCATTCCGCTGCCCGGGGGCGAGGGCAGGCCCATGCGCCTGTCCCTGCGCCCCGAGCACGACCTGCCGATCTACCTCGCCACCCTCTCACCGAAGATGCTCCACCTGACGGGCGAGGTCGCGGACGGCTGGCTCGGCACCAGCTTCGTGCCGGAAGGTGCCAAGGAGGCGTACTTCGACCATTTGGACGCGGGGCTCTCCGCGGCCGGCCGCACCCGCGCCGACCTCGACATCTGCCAGGGCGCCGAAGTGGCGTTCGCCGACGACGAGGACGCCCTGAGTGCCATGGTCGCCGGACGCAAGAAGGAACTCGCCTTCAGCCTCGGCGGGATGGGCTCCGCCACGACCAACTTCTACAACGGCGCCTACAGCAGGCAGGGCTGGGCCGAGGTCGCCGCCGCGGTCCGCGAGCGGTGGCAGGGCGGGGACCGGGACGGCGCGGCGGCTCTCGTGAGCGACGAGATGGTGCTCGCGACCACGCTGATCGGCACGGAGGAGATGGTGCGCGAGCGGCTGCGTGTCTGGCGTGCCGCGGGAGTCGACACGGTCCGCCTCTATCCGGCGGGCGACACGCTCGACGCGCGGCTGACCACGCTGGGGCGGGCCGTCGAGCTGGTGCACGAGACATCGACGGTGTGAGGCAGGCCACCTGAGGCGACAGAGGTAAAAGGGTTACGCTTCTTTCGTATTCCCGTACTCGGGACCGGCGAAGGCGGAGGGACCTGGCATGGAGACCACGGAGGCGGCGAAGGCCGCGGAGGCTGTGGCGGGCGACGAGGGCGCGGCGCGTGCGGCACGCCTGTTGGGCAGGCCCCTGACCCTCGGCGGCCTGACGCTGCGCAACCGCATCGCGATGGCCGCGGTGACCCGCCGCTTCTCGCCGGACGGCGTGCCCGGCGAGGACGTCGCGGCGTACTACGCACGGCGGGCGGCGGGCGGTGCGGGCCTGATCGTCACGGAGGGCACCTACGTGCGGCGCGACGCGGCCGCCGCCTACGACGGCGTGCCGCACTTCCATGGCGAGCGGGCCCTGGCGGGCTGGGCGGCCGTGGTCGAGCGGGTCCACGCGGCGGGCGGCAGGATCATGCCGCAGCTGTGGCACACGGGCGTGCTGCGGACCGGCGCCGGCGGCCCGCCCGGCGTCCCCGCGGAAGGCCCGTCCGGCATCGACCTCGACGGGCGTTCGCACGGCAGGGCCATGACCTTGGACGACATCGACGCGGTCGTCCACGCCTTCGCAGAGGCCGCGGCCGCCGCCGAGCGCATCGGCTTCGACGGCGTCGAACTGCACGGTGCCCACGGCTACTTGATCGACAGCTTCCTGTGGCACGGCACGAACACCCGCACCGACGTCTACGGCGGCGACCCCGCATCGCGCGCCCGGTTCGCCGCCGAGATCGTCGCCGCCGTACGGGCCGCGGTCTCGCCCGGATTCCCGGTTCTGTTCCGCCTCTCGCAGTGGAAGACCGACCACTACGACGCGCGGATCGCGCACGGGCCGCGGGAACTGGAGGCGCTGCTCGGCCCGCTGGCCGAGGCGGGAGCGGACGCCTTCCACGCCTCGACGCGGCGCTACTGGCTCCCGGAGTTCGATGGCAGCGACCTCAACCTCGCGGGCTGGGCGAAGAAGCTCACCGGCAAGCCCTCGGTCACCGTCGGCTCGGTCGGCCTGTCCCAGCAGTTCGCGGGCGCGCCGGGACGTACACAGCGGTCCGGCGTCACCGGCATCGCCCCGCTCCTCGACCGCCTCGAGCGCGACGAGTTCGACCTCGTCGCCGTCGCCCGCGCCGTCGTCGCCGACCCCGAGTGGCCGAGGAAGGCCCTCACCGGCCGCCTCGACGAGGCGGTGCCCTACGACGCCGCGCTCCTGAGCGACCTGGTGTGACCCTGGCCGGCGGGGGAGGGGCGCCGACCGGCGTGAAAGAGTGGGGCGCCCCGCGAGAACCCCCGGAGAGTGATCCACCATGAGCTGGTCGGCGACCGAGCGGTACCGCCTGGAGCCCGCGCCCGGCGGCCTCGGGCTCGTCCAGGACCTGCTCAACACCGTCCCCGCGGGCACGCCCCCGCACCCCGACCTGCTCGCCGGTCCGGCGGACGCGCAGAGCTGGGCGGACCGGGCCGCGACCGAGTGGGCGGCCGTCACCGGACGCACCGCGCCGCCCGTGCCGCTGGACGCCGACGGGCCGCGCGAGCTCCGGGCCCTCCGCGAAGGCCTGTTGGAAGCCTTCGCGCGGGCGACGCGGGACGGCGCCGGTGATTCCTCGCCGGTCCCGCAGCGCACGGCCGCCGTCGCGCTGCGACTCGGCGAGGACGGTGTCGTACGCCTTGAACCCGCGGCGGCCGGCGGACGTCAGCTTGTCGCGTTGGTCCTCGCGGAGCTGTACGAAGGACAGTGGGCCGACACCGGGCGCCGTCTGAAGTGCTGCCGCAACCCGCTCTGCCGTGTCGCCTTCTACGACCGCTCCCGCAACAACAGCGGCGTCTGGCACGACGTCAAGACCTGTGGCAACGCGGCGAACCTGCGGGCCTACCGCGCCCGGCAGCGGGAGCGGTAGGCCCTGGGCGGCGGAACGAGGTCACGCCCTGAACGAGGTCACGCCCCGAACGGAGTCACGCCCGAACGGAGTCAGGCCTCGAACGGGGTGAGGACGAAGAGGGGGATCTCCCTGGTCGTCTTCTTCTGGTACTCGGCGTAGTCCGGCCAGACCGCGACCGCACGCTCCCACCAGAGCGCCCGCTCCTCGCCCGAGGCGACCCGCGCGCGGTAGTCCTTCTTCACCGGGCCGTCCTGCAGTTCCACATGAGGGTTCGTGATCAGGTTGTGGTACCAGGACGGGTTCGCCGGGTCGCCGCCCTTCGACGCGACCACGGCGTACTCCCCGGCGTGCTCGACGCGCATCAAGGGGTTCTTGCGGAGGTTTCCGCTCTTGGCGCCGACCGATGTCAGCACGATCACCGGCTTGCCCTGGAGGGTCGTCCCCTCCTGTCCGCCGGAGCTCTCGTACAGCTCGGTCTGCTTGCTTGCCCAGTCCCACGTACCGGGCTTGTATTCACCAGTCAGAGGCATGCCCTGTCCAACGCCGCGCGATCGCGGATTGTTCCCGTCCGGTGACGGATTGTTCCGGATGTGTCCAGAGGTGCGACCCGGTCGGTACGTGTGAACCCCTTATGCGTTAGAAAGGCCTCAATTCAATGGGCGCAGGTGACAGCGGATCACCAGTACGGGGGGCGGACATGACGGGGCACGGCATACCCGAGGAGTATCTCGAGGGCTATGCCCGCATCCTGTCCGCCGCGGCGGCGACCGGCCGCCGCCTGACCCGCGACGAGCTGGACTCGCGGCGCGCGCTGGGGGAGCGGGCGGCCGAAGCGGGGTTCGGGCTGCGGGCCCTGGTGGGCGCCCACCTGGCGGCGACCCGTGCGCACTGGCCCGACGCGCGGACGGCCGCCGCGGACAGCGTGCTGGCCGTCGCGGAGCAGGCCGTCGACGCTCTCGCCGAGGGGTACGAACGCGCCCAGCGCCTCGCGGTCCGCCGGGAGGAGACCGCGCGGCGGGAGTTCATCGACGACCTGCTCCACGGGCGCAGCGACCTCGGGCTGCTCGCCGAACGCGCGGCCCGCTTCGGACTGCGCCTCTCCTACGAACACGCGGTCGCCGTCGCCCAGGGCCCCAGCGGTTACGAGGACGGGGACGCGGTGCCCCGGGACGTCGAACGCGCCCTGGTCGCCCGGTTCGGCGACCGCAACATCCTGCTCACCACGAAGGACGGCCGGCTGGTGTGCGTGGCACCCGGCGACCAGGGTGAGGTGCTCGCGTTCTTCGCCAAGCACGCGTACGCCGCCACCGACGGCGGCCGCGTCGTCATCGGCCGCCCGCAGCCCGGCCCCGGCGGTGTCGTCCAGTCGTACGAGGAAGCACTCGACGCGCTCGACCTGGCCGCGCGCCTGGAGCTGGAGGGGCCGGTGCTGCGCGCCGCCGATCTGCTCGTCTACCCCGTGCTCACCCGTGACCGGCAGGCCATGGCCGACCTGGTCGTCCACACGCTCGGCCCGTTGCGGCAGGCCCGCGGCGGTGCGCAGCCCTTGATCGACACGCTCACCGCCTTCTTCGACGCGGGCTGCGTCGCGGCGGAGGCGGCCCGCCGGCTGTCGCTGAGCGTGCGGGCCCTGACGTACCGCCTGGACCGCATCCACCAGCTGACCGGCGCCAACCCGGCCGACCCCGTGCACCGCTACACCCTGCAGACCGCGGTCATCGGGGCGCGGCTCCTCGACTGGCCCGACCAGCCCTTCTGAGGCCTCCGGCGGCCAATATCGCGGATGCGCTCCGACGGCGGTTGCTGCGAAGATCCACGCATGCCGCTCGTCGAAGTCTCGCCCGGAATCTCCCTCACGTACGAGACGTTCGGCGATCCCGGTGACCCGCCCGTGCTGCTGGTGATGGGATTCGGCTCCCAGCTGATCGCCTGGCACGAGGACTTCTGCCGCGCGCTGGCCGACCGAGGCCACTACGTCATCCGCTACGACAACCGCGACTGCGGGCTGTCCACGAAGTTCGACGAGGACCCCGTCGACATGGGGCGGTTCGTCGCGGCCGTGAGTGCAGGGGACATCGAATCCGCCCTGGCGATGGTGCCGTACACCTTGAAGGACATGGCGGGTGACGGCCTTGACCTGCTCACCGCGCTGGGCATCGAACGGGCTCACGTGGTCGGGTCCTCGATGGGCGGAATGATCGCTCAGAGGATGGCCCTCGCCCGGCCGGACCGGGTACTGACCCTGACCTCGATGATGTCCTCGACCGGCGAACCCGAGTACGGGCAGGCCCGGCCCGAGGCTCAGGCCGTGCTGCTCGCCGCGAGGCCGGCGGACCGCGCGGGATACGTCGCGGCGGCGGACCGTGAACTGGTGTGGGCCTCCCGGCGCCACGGCGATGCCGCGCTCCTTCGTGAGCTGGCCGCCGACAGCTACGACCGCGCGTACTGCCCGGCCGGGGTCGGACGGCAGCTCGGTGCGATGATCCTCGACGGCTCGCGCGCCGACGGGCTCCGCACGCTCCAGGTGCCGACCCTGGTGATCCACGGTCTGGACGACACGCTGATCACCCCGAGCGGCGGGGAGCGCACCGCGGAGCTCGTGCCCGGCGCGAAGCTCCTCCTGGTCCCCGACATGGGGCACGACCGGCCCCGCGCACTCTGGCCCGACATCATCGATGCCGTGCGGGCGCACGTCACGGGAGGCTGAGGCCGGTCGGCCGGCCCGGCCCGGTCAGCCGAGCTTCGGGATCTCGATGGCGGGGCAGCGGTCCATGACCATCTCGAGGCCCGCCGCGCGGGTCCTGTCGTACGCCTGCTCGTCGAGCACACCGAGCTGGAACCACACGGCCTGCGCCCCCGCCGCGACCGCTTCGTCGGCGACCTGACCCGCCAGCGCGCTGTTGACGAACACGTCCACCACGTCGATCTGGAACGGCACGGCGGACAGGGACGGATATCCCTGTTCGCCGTGGACCGTCTCCGCCTTGGGGTGGACCGGCACCACGCGCTTGCCGAAGCGCTGCAGCACGGCCGCGACGTTGTAGGCCGCCCGGTCGCGATTGTTGGACAGGCCCACGACGGCCCAGGTGTCGCCGAGCTCCGTCAGGATCTTGCGCACCGTTTCCTGGTCGCCGTACATGACCTGCCTCCTCGAGGGTCGCGGCCGGATGCCGTCAGGGCCGTGCGCTCAGACGTTCACGCCGAAGTCCGACGCGATGCCGCGCAGCCCACTGGCATAACCCTGGCCCACCGCGCGGAATTTCCACTCCGCGCCGTGGCGGTAGAGCTCGCCGAAGACCATGGCGGTCTCCGTCGAGGCGTCCTCGGAGAGGTCGTAGCGGGCGATCTCCGCGTTGTCCGCCTGGTTGACCACGCGGATGAACGCGTTGCGGACCTGGCCGAAGCTCTGGCCGCGGTTCTCGGCGTCGTGGATCGACACCGGGAAGACGATCTTCGAGATCTCGGCGGGCACCTGCGCGAGGTTCACCTTCACGGCCTCGTCGTCGCCCTCGCCCTCACCGGTGAGGTTGTCACCGGTGTGCTCGACGGAGCCGTCGGGGCTCGTGAGGTTGTTGTAGAAGACGAAGTGCTGGTCGGAGACGACCTTGCCCGAGTCGTCGCAGAGCAGCGCGCTGGCGTCCAGGTCGTAGTCCGTGCCGGTCGTGGTGCGCACATCCCAGCCGAGGCCGACCAGCACGGCGGTGAGACCCGGGGCCTCCTTGCTGAGCGAGACGTTGCCGCCCTTGGCCAGGGAAACTCCCACGATGTCCTCCTGAGGTTCAGAGTTCTGGTTGGTGGATTCTGGCTCCCCGAAATCTACAGGACTGTAGAAGTCGGTCGTGCGGTGGTGTCCCGTTACGATAGGGCGCTCCCCGTCCGCCGTGGGGCACACAGAGGCTGGAGGGTTTGCGGGCATGACGCAGGACGACGGGCGCGACGAGCGGCAGCCGAGGCTGCGCCGCCGCGCACAGGGCGAGCTGGAGTCGCAGGTGCTCGCCGCGCTGCACGCCGCGCGCGGACCTGTCAGCGCGGCGTGGGTGCAGGAGCGGATCGGCGGCGATCTCGCGTACACGACCGTGATGACGATCCTGACCCGCCTCCTCGCCAAGGACGCGGTCACACGCGAGCGCGCGGGCCGGTCGTTCGCGTGGCTGCCCGCCTCGGACGAGGCCGGGCTCGCCGCTTTCCGCATGCGCAAGGTGCTCGACGGCGAGAGCGATCGCGAGGCCGTGCTCGCCAGCTTCGTCACGACCCTCACGCCCGACGACGAGCAGCTCCTGAGAGGGCTGCTCGGACAGGCGGGCGCAGAGGCCGACGACTGACGCCCGATGGGGGTTCTTCGCTGATGGGCGTCTTTGTCTTCCTGCCCCTCGTACTGCCGCTGACCGCGTGGCCGATCGCGCGCCTCGCCGAGCAGCACCTCCACCCGCGCACCGCGACCCGCCTGGTCACCGCCGTCGCCGGGGTGATGGCCCTGTGCAGCACGCTGTGCCTGGCCCTCCTGATGGTGGTCGGCACCGCCCAGCTGCCGGGCAACCCCCTGCCGGACGGCTGGTCCGACCCCGAGGTCCGCGCGGCCGTCCCCTACGACGAGGTCGCGGGGAAGGCCGCGATCCCCGCTCTGCTCGCCGTGTGCGTGGCCTGCGCCCGCACGCTGTGGCGGCACGCGCGCGTACGGCACCGGGGGCGCCGCGCCCTGGAAGGGCTGCCCGGCAACTCCGTCGCCGTCCTCGACGACGAGGCGTCGTACGCCTATGCCCTGCCGTCACGGGCCGGCGGGCGCGTCGTCGTCACCACCGGCATGCTGTCCCGGCTCGCCGCCCCGGAGCGCCGTGCGCTGTTCGCCCACGAACGGGCCCATCTCTCCGCACGCCACCACCGGCATCTCATCGTCACGCAGCTCGCGGCCCGCGCCAATCCGTTCCTGCGGCCGCTGCGCACCTCCGTCGCCTATGCCGCCGAGCGGTGGGCCGACGAGGCGGCGGCCCGCGCGGTGCGCGACCGACGTGTGGTCGCCCGCGCGATCGGCAAAGCCGCCCTGGTCTCCCGGGGCGTGCCCACGCCGACCTTCGCGGGGCTCGCCGCGCCGGGGCCGGTGCCGCGCCGTGTCGCCGCACTGCTCGCGCCGGAACCGGCCGTCCGCACCAGCCCCTCCGTGTTCACGGGCGTGGGGCTTGCTCTGTGGTCCGCCGCGTTCGGCACCGCCGTGTCCGCGATGTCCTCGGCGAACTCCGCCGTCACGATGGTCCTCATCCTGCGTGCGGCCACGCCCCTGTAGGCGCGTCCCGTCAGGCACTCCCGGTGCCCGGGGCGCCGTGCACGGACCGGCCCGCCCGAGGGGGACCGGTCCGTCGGGCGTCCTGGGAGGCCCTTGACGGCCCTTAGAGGTCGAACTCGTGCGGCGGCAGGTCGAGCGCGAAGCACGCCTCGCGCACCACGCCCTGCTCGTCCTTGTCGAAGTCGCCGTCGGCGCCGCCGATGACGATGCCGATCTGGATGACCGCGCGGGCCTCCGCCGGCTTCTTCTTCGCCTTGGCGACCTCCTGGAGGACGCTGACCTTGCCGAACGCGAAGTCGGCGGTCAGCTTGTCCACGTACTCGTTGAAGCGGCGCTGCAGATCGTCCGCGGCGAAGTTCTGCAGCACTTCGTTCGTGCCGATGAGCTGGGCCACGCGCTGCCGCTCGGAGGCGTCGACGGAGCCGTCCGCGGCGGCGACCAGGGCGCACATCGCCATGCTGGCGTCGCGGAAGGCGCCGCTCTTCAGGTCGTTCTTCTTCGCCATCAGCTGGGTCTGCATCGTCGATGCGGATTCCTTGACGCGGTCCCACAGGGCCATGGGGTACTCCATAAACGTGTCGATGTATCAGGGGTGTTGGACGAGGAGCCCGGTACGCTGCGCGCAGGCACGGCCCCCCGCCAATTTCTACAGCAGAGTAGAAACTAGCAGTCGGGCCGAGAAGTTCCCGCCCAGCGGAAGGTGCGCGCGATGACGCCGACGGCACAAGAACTCCTGCGGACCACGGCGACCCGCCTCGCCCCCGACCCGGCCGCGAACCCGCTCGTCCCGCGCATCGCCGAAGGGCGGGCGCAGGTACGGACGATCGCCGTCCTCGGCCTCGAACAGCGGCACGTCATCCCCGCCGACCGCCGCTCCTTCCAGCACCTGGCGCGGCGGGCCGCCGAGTCCAAGGACCTGGAGTCCGC
Organism: Streptomyces sp. NPDC040622; assembly: GCF_055593965.1. Classification (NCBI taxonomy): domain Bacteria; kingdom Bacillati; phylum Actinomycetota; class Actinomycetes; order Kitasatosporales; family Streptomycetaceae; genus Streptomyces; species Streptomyces sp. NPDC040622. Next base: position 749,840 of record NZ_JBVIXD010000001.1, read on the forward strand.
CGCCTTCTTCGACGCCCTCGCGGACGGCGAGAGCCTCGCCAGAGAACGGCTGACCCCGCTGCTCGACGCCTGCGCGGTCAGCAGGGACGAGGCGGCGACGTACGAACCGCAGCCGGGCTGTCAGGCCTACCCGGCGTACGTGGCCTGGCTCGCCCTGAACGGCGAACCGGCGGACGTGGTCCTCGCCCTCAACGCCAACTTCGCCGCCTGGGGACGCTGTTGCGCGACCGTGGCCCGCGCGCTGCGCGAGCACTACGGCTTCGACGACGAGGCCTGCGGCTTCTTCGACCTCTTCGCCGAGCCCGCGCCCGACCTCGACCGGCAGGCGCTCGCCGCGGTGCAGGCGGGACTCGACCGGGGCCGTGTCACGGCGGCGCACCTGCGGTTCGGCCGACTGGTGCGGCACTACGAGGAGATGTTCTGGGAGACGCTCGCACGTGGCGACGGGGCCGGCGGGGAAGAGCGCAAGCAGTGACCGATCACCGGCAGGAGGCCGCGGCCGTCTCGCCGAGTCCGGCGTACGGCCCACTGCCGTCAGCCGGCGGCTGACTCCCTTCGGCTGTACCGGAGTCCGGCCGGCCGCACCACCGGGCCGCGAGTGGGCGTCGAGCCCCGTGCCGAAGGCGCGGCCCGCGCGTCGAGCCGGCCGGCCGGCCGCGGCGGGGCGAGCGCGTCGGCGCCGTCGGTGTCGGTGTCGGAGTCGATCAGCGCCGGCGCCTCACACGCCATCGGATCCGCGCTCGGCGCCGGTCTCCGTGGTCGTCCCCTGTTCGTCACTCAAAGGCCTCTTCCCAGGCGCTTCCCCCGCGGAGTACGGTCCTGGCAGCTCGAACCAAAGGGTTGAGTTTTACGGCCGTTGTCGTCACCGTCGCCGCCTCCGTCCACCGCTCCCGCCACCGTTCGATCCCGTCTGCCGTGCGGCCTCGTCCGTGTCGGCCGTGACCTCGGGAGTACGCGCGTGACCGCACCCACCTCCTCCGCACCCCCCTCTCCCCGCTCACCCTCCTCACCCTCCTCCACGCAAGCAGCCCCCCGCGGCCTCAGCGACGGCGCCATCGGGACCGGTGACCTGGTCTTCTTCGTGGTGGCCGCGGCCGCGCCGCTGACCGTCATGGCCGGCGTCGCCCCGATCGCCATCGGCATGGCGGGCAGCACGGCACCGCTCGGCTACCTGCTCTCCGGGCTGCTGCTCATCGTCTTCGCCGCCGGGTTCACCGCGATGAGCCGGTTCGTGCGCAACGCCGGAGCCTTCTACGCGTACATCGGGCGCGGCCTGGGACGTCCGGCCGGAGCGGGATCGGCGTACGTCGCACTCTTCTCGTACAACGTGATCGAGGCCGGCCTCCTCGCCGCCTTCGGCTGGTTCGCGGAATCCGGCGTCGACGACCTCACCGGGGTCCATGTGCCCTGGTGGGCCTGGGCGTTGACCGGACTCGTCGCCATCGGCGTGCTGGGCTACCTCAAGGTGACGCTGAGCGCCAAGGTCCTCGGGGTGGCGCTCGTCCTCGAAGTCCTGGTGCTGCTCGTCCTGGAGGCGGGCCTTCTCGCGGACGGGGGCGGCCCGCAGGGGCTCGACCTCGGCACGCTCTCGCCCGCAGGGCTCGGCGAGTCGGGCGTGGGCGGCATGTTCGTCCTGGCCATTGGAGCCTTCGTCGGCTTCGAGGCGACCGCGATCTACGCCGAGGAAGCGCGGCGACCCGAGCGGTCCGTGCCCCGCGCCACCTACATCGCGGTGGCGTTCCTCGCGCTCTTCTACACCTTCACCGTCTGGATGATCATCAACGCGTACGGGGCCGACCGGGCCCAGGAGGTCGCGAACGGGGAGGGCGGCGCCGACATGGTGTTCTCCGCCACCGAACGGTTCGCCGGGGCCTGGGCCGCGGACTCCATGCACGTCCTGATCATCACCAGCGCCTTCGCCGCCACGCTCGCCTTCCACAACGGCGCGGCCCGCTACTTCTACGCGCTCGGCAGGGAAGGGCTGCTGCCGGCCCGCCTCGGCACGGTCTCCGCGCGGACGCGGGCCCCGGCCGCCGCGGTCGTCACGCAGTCGGCCGTCGCGCTCGCCGTGCTCGTCGCCACGCTCCTGAGCGGCGCCGACCCGTACACCGTCACCTTCTTGTGGACCAGCGGGTCCGGCATCCTCGGCGTGATGCTCCTGCAGGCGCTCGCCGCGCTCGCCGTGTACGGCTTCTTCCGCGGCGACCGGCGCGGCGTGCCGGCCTGGCGCGTGATCGCCTCCCCGCTGCTCGCCTGCGCGGGGCTCGCCGTCATGATCGTCCTCGTCTGCGCCAACCTCGACCTCCTCACCGGGGCATCGGGAGGGGTGAACGCGGCGCTGATCGCGCCGTTGCCGGTGCTCTTCCTCGCCGGAGCGGTGCTGGCGCTGCGGATCAGACGGCGCGACCCGGCCGCGTACGAACGGCTGACGACGGTGGACTCCGACCGCGTGTGAGGAGCGGGCAGCAGGAGGGGAGACGGCACGACGACCCAGTGCACACGCGCAAGGAGGCAGCAACAGCATGACGGCGACCACCCTCGTCTTCCTCGGCACGGTCCGCACGGGCCACGCCCGCACCGGCGACGCCCGCACCGGCACCGGCGGCGACACCACGGCGCTTGCCGTGCGCGACGGCAGAGTCGTCGCCCTCGGCGATGAGGCACGAGCCCTCGCCGCGACCGCCGACGAGGTCCTCGACATCGGTGAGGGAGTGCTGATGGCGGCCTTCGGGGACGGCCACGCCCACCCTCTCTTCGGCGGCCTGGAGACCTTCGGGCCGCAGATCAAGGAGCTGGACTCCGTCGACGCGATCGTCGCCGAAGTCGGGCGCTGGGCGAAGGAACACCCGCGGGCGGAGTGGATCGTCGGCGCTTCCTACGACCCCGCGCTCGCGCCGGACGGGGAGTTCGACGCGCGCTGGCTGGACGCCGCGGTGACCGACCGGCCCGTCGTGCTGCGGGCCCACGATTACCACACCGTGTGGTGCAACACCGAGGCGTTGCGCCGGGCGGGGGTCACGAAGACGACTCCGGAGCCGCGCCTCGGCTGGATCGTGCGCCGCGCGGACGGCACACCGCTGGGCACCCTCCGCGAGTGGCACGCCTGCGACCTCGTGCTCGACCAGGTGCCCGCCCGTGAGGTGGACGAGCTGGTGGAAGCGGTGCGCCGCGCCGGGCACGCGTACGCGCGCGCGGGCATCACCTGGGTCCAGGACGCCTGGGTCGAACCGGAGATGGCCGACGCCTATCTGGCCGCCGCCCGGCGCGGGGCCCTCACCGTCCGCGTCGACCTGGCCCAGCGCGCCGACCCCGACCGGTGGCGCGCCCAGCGCGGGCCGTTCGCCGCGACCCGCGCGCGCGTGGCGGCCGAGGGCTCGGACCTGCTCACCGCGCGGACGGTGAAGTTCTTCAGCGACGGCGTCATCGAGGGCGGCACCGCCGCCATGCTCGCCCCCTATCTGGACGCGCCGCACAGCTGCGGCATGCCGGTGTGGGAGCCGAGCGCCCTCGCCGAAGCCGTGCGGGCCTTCGACGCCGACGGCTTCCAGATCCACATCCACGCCATCGGCGACGCGGGGGTGCGCGCGGCCCTGGACGCCGTCGAGTCCGCGGCCGCCACCAACCCGGCCCGGGACCGGCGCCCGGTCATCACCCACGTCCAGGTCGTCGACCCCGCCGATCTGCCGCGATTCGCCGCGCTCGGCGTCATCGCCAACTTCGAGCCCCTGTGGGCGCAGCCGGACCCCCTCCAGACCGAGCTGTCCATCCCCCGCATCGGCGCCGAGCGGGCCGCCCTCCAGTACCCCATGGGAGAGCTGCTGCGCGACGGCGTGCGGCTGTCCTTCGGGAGCGACTGGCCCGTCAGTTCCCACGTCCCGCTGGAGGGCGTCCAAGTCGCCGTCACCCGGCGCACGTTCACGGGGGAGCCCGCCGACGGCTGGCTCCCGCACCAGCGGCTCACCGTCGAGCAGGCCCTCACGGCCGCCACGGCCGGCGTCGCCCACCAGGCGGGCGCCGACGACCGTCTCGCGCTCCTGCCCGGCGCCTCCGCCGACCTCGTGCTGCTCTCGGCCGACCCGCGCGCGGGCGACCCGATGGAGATCCGCCACGCGCGCGTGCTGGGCACCTGGCTGGCCGGCCGGCCCACCCATCGGGCCGGGCAGGGGTGAGCGCTGGGCCGGGTGTGCGGTCGTGTCAGCGCAGGACGATGGCCGTGGCGGCGATCCCGTTCCGCACGACCCACTGACCGGAGAACACCTTCAGCTCGACGCCCTCGACCACGGGACCCTCGACGAGCAGCCGTGCGGTGAACGTGCCGTCCGGTTCGAGATTCACCCGGGCGTCCTCGAAGCCGAGCCAGCGCCCGGTGAGCGGGAACCACGTCTTGTAGACGGACTCCTTGGCGCTGAACAGCAGCCGGTCCCAGGGCGTGCTCCGGTGCCGGGTGCCGAGCGCGGCGAGGGCGGCACGTTCCGTCTCGTCGGCCACGAGGTTCAGGACGTCGGGGTCGCGCAGGGGCTCGCCCGGCTCCGCGTCGATGCCGAGCGAGGTCACCTCGCCCGCCCGCGCCACGACCGCCGCACGGTACCCGGCGCAGTGCGTCATGCTCCCGACGACACCCTCGGGCCAGCCCGGTGCACCCCGCAGCCCCGGCAGGATCGGTGCGGGCGGCACGCCGATCCGGGCCAGGGCCGTACGGGCACAGTGCCGCACCGTGGTGAACTCGTCGCGCCGCTTGGCCACCGCGTTCGCGACCACCGCCTCCTCCTCGGGGAAGAGGACGGCGTCGGCCGGGTCGTGGTGGGTCTCGACGACGGTGACGGGCACGTCGGCGAGCAGGGAGGCCAAGGGGCCCGTCGGGTCCGGGGATTGGCGCACGGGTATCGAAGGTGACGTCACGAGGGATCACGGTACCGGGCGGCCCCCACAGACGTGCCGGGTGTGGCCCACGCCACCCTGCTGCCCGCCCGGGTGCGGCAGTCCACCGACAAGCGCCTACGCTGGCGTGATGCAGGACGAGTACCGCACAGTGGCCCGCGAGGGCGTGCACGAGACCGAGATCAACCGCTCGCGCTTCCTGTGCGCCCTGGCACCCGCGGCCACCGAGCGGGAGGCACAGGACTTCGTCGCGCGCATCCGCAAGGAGCACCCGACCGCCTCCCACAACTGCTTCGCGTACGTCATCGGGGCCGACGCCTCCGTACAGAAGGCGAGCGACGACGGCGAACCCGGCGGCACCGCGGGCGTCCCGATGCTGCAGATGCTCATGCGCCGTGACATGCGCTACGTCGCCGCCGTCGTGACCCGCTACTACGGAGGCGTCAAGCTCGGCGCGGGCGGACTGATCCGCGCCTACGGGGGAGCGGTCGGCGAGGCCCTCGACGCGCTCGGCACCGTCACGCGGCGCCGCTTCCGCCTCGCCACCGTCACCGTCGACCACCAGCGCGCGGGCAAGGTCCAGAACGACCTGCGCGCCGCCGGCCGCGAGGTGCGTGACGTCCGTTACGCAGACGTCGTCACGATCGAGATCGCTCTGCCCGACGCCGACGTGGACGCCTTCCGCGGCTGGCTGGCCGACGCCACCGCGGGCAGCGCCGTCCTCGAGCTCGGCGGAGAGGCGTACGGGGACGCCTGAGACCAGGGCTTCGGCGGGGGCGCCCGGCACCTCGGCCGTGGCGGAGTTACGGGAGTGCCCGCCCGTGATGTCCGACCCGCCCGATAGTCTCGTGAATCATGAGGCTGCTGCACACGTCCGACTGGCATCTGGGGCGATCGTTCCACCGCGTGAGCATGCTCGACGCCCAGGCCGCGTTCATCGGCCACCTGGTGGCGACCGTGCGCGAGCGCGACGTGGACGCCGTCGTGGTGGCCGGAGACGTGTACGACAGGGCGGTGCCGCCGCTCGCCGCCGTCGAGCTCTACGACGACGCCCTGCACCGGCTCGCCGACCTCGGCGTGCCGACCGTCATGATTTCCGGCAACCACGACTCGGCGCGCCGCCTCGGCGTCGGAGCGGGCCTCATCGACCGCGCCGGCATCCACCTGCGCACCGACCCCGCGGCCTGCGCCGATCCCGTGATCCTCGCCGACGCCCACGGCGACGTCGCCTTCTACGGCCTGCCCTACCTCGAACCGGCTCTGGTCAAGGAGGAGTTCGGGGTGGACAAGGCAGGGCACGAGGCGGTCATCGGCGCCGCCATGGACCGGGTGCGGGCCGACCTGGCCACCCGCGCCCCCGGCACCCGCTCCGTCGTCCTCGCCCACGCCTTCGTCACCGGCGGCCAGGCCAGCGACAGCGAGCGGGACATCACCGTCGGCGGGGTCGCGGCCGTGCCCGCGGGCGTCTTCGACGGGGTGGACTACGCGGCGCTCGGCCACCTGCACGGCAGCCAGACCCTCGCCGCACGCGTGCGGTACTCCGGCTCTCCGCTGCCGTACTCCTTCTCCGAGACCGACCACCGCAAGAGCATGTGGCTCGTCGACCTGGGGCCCGAGGGGGACATCGAGGCCGAGCGGGTGGACTGCCCGGTGCCCCGCGCGCTCGCCCGCATCAGGGGCACCCTCGACGACCTGCTCGAGGCCCCCGGCCTTGCGTGCCACGAAGAGGCCTGGGTCGAGGCCACCCTGACCGACGCGGTGCGCCCCGACGACCCGATGGCGCGGCTCTGCGAGCGCTTCCCGCACACCCTCAGTCTGGTCTTCGACCCGGACCGGGCCCCCGACGACCCGGACGTCTCCTACGCCCAGCGCCTGCGGGGGCGCGGTGACCAGGAGATCGCGGAGGACTTCGTGACCCATGTGCGCGGCGCGGGACCCGACGAACAGGAACGGGACGTGCTGCGCTCGGCGTTCGACGCCGTCCGGACCGACGACACACTGCGCGAGGTCGCCCGATGAGGCTCCACCGGCTCCGCATCACCGCCTTCGGGCCCTTCGGCACCACCCAGGACATCGACTTCGACGACCTCAGCGCCGCCGGACTCTTCCTGCTCCACGGCCCGACCGGGGCCGGCAAGACCTCCGTCCTGGACGCGGTGTGCTTCGCGCTCTACGGCTCGGTGCCGGGCGCCCGGCAGGGCGGCGGACAGGGCATGTCGCTGCGCAGCGACCACGCGCAGCAGGGCACGCGCACGGAAGTGCGCCTCGAACTGACCGTCGCGGGGCGCCGTCTCGAAGTCACCCGGCAGCCCCCGTGGGAGCGTCCCAAGAAGCGCGGCACGGGCACGACCACGGAGAAGGCGCAGAGCTGGCTGCGCGAGTACCAGGCCGGGGCGGCGGACGCCTCCGAGCAGGGCGGACCCGGCACCTGGAAGGACCTGAGCCGTTCCCACCAGGAGATCGGCGAGGAGATCACTCAGCTGCTCGGGATGAGCAAGGAGCAGTTCTGTCAGGTCGTGCTGTTGCCCCAAGGGGACTTCGCCCGCTTCCTGCGTGCGGACGCGGAGGCGCGCGGCAAGCTTTTGGGGCGGCTCTTCGACACGCGCAGATTCGCCGCCGTCGAACAGCGGCTCGCCGAGCAGCGGCGCAGCACCGAGGCCGAGGTCAAGGAGGGTGATGCGGCCCTGCTCGCCGACGCGCACCGCATGCAGCAGGCCGCGGGCGACAGCGGCCTGGGCGCCGAGCTGCCGCTGCCCGACATCGCCCCCGGCGACCCGGGTCTGGCGGACGCCGTCCTCACCTGGTCCGCCGTCGCCCGCGCCAACGCCAGGGAACGCCTCACCGTCGCGGACTGTGCGCTCACGGCCGCCGAGTCCGCCCAGGCCGCCGCCGAGCGCCGACACGGCGACGTACGTGAACTCGACCGGCTGCAAGGGCGGTACAGGGAGGCGCAGGGGCGTGCCGAGCGGCTCCGCGCGAGCGAGGGCGAACAGCGCGACCTGGTGGAGCTGCTGGAACGGGCCCGCAAGGCCGAGTCGGTCGCCCCCGCCCTCGGCCTGCGCGACACGGCCGACGCGGAGCACCGTCGCGCCACGGAGGCAGAGGCACGCGCGCGTGGCCGGCTGCCCGAGACCTTCGCCTCCGCCGGAGCGGCGGGCCTGGCCGCGGCCGCGCGCACCGCGTCCGAGGAACTGGGCGGCCTCGCGTCGGCCCGGCGCGCCGAGGAGCGCGTCGCGAAGATCACCGCCGAGCGCACCGAACTGGACCGTCAGGAGCGCGCGGACGACGAGCTGCTGCAGGACGCGGCGGGCTGGCTCGAGGGCTGGGACACGAACCGGGCCACGCTCCAGGAGCGCATCGAGTCCGCCCAGGAGGCGGCAACGCGCGCCGAGCGCCTGGCAGGCCGCCTCGAGCCGGCCCAGGCGCGGCTGGATGCGGCCCGCCGCCGTGACCGGCTCGCCCAGGACGCCGCATCGGCACAGGAACGCGCCCTGGCCGCCCGCGAGTCGGCCACCACCGCCCACGAGCACTGGCTCGACCTCAAGGAGCAGCGCCTGACGGGCATCGCCGCCGAGCTGGCAGCACATCTGACCGACGGCGAACCGTGCGCGGTGTGCGGGGCGACGGAGCACCCCGCGCCCACGCGGAAGGTCGCCGGACACGTGGACCGGCAGGCGGAGGAGGCGGCACTCGAAGCCCACCGCCGCGCGGACGAGGCCCGCACGGCCGCCGAGCGTGCTCTCGGGGACGTACGGGAATCCCTGGCGGCTGCCACAGCGGCCGCGCGAGGTGCCTCGGCGGCGGAACCGGGCGAGGCGAGCGTTTCGGGGGCGGGTACGTCCACGGGGCGGGCCATGGTTGCGGATGAGGCCACGTCTGCCGCCGCGACCGGCCCCGACGCCGATCCCACCGTCGACGAACTCTCCGACGCCGTCGAGGAGTTGCGGCACGCGTACGCGCAGGCGCGCGACCGTGCCTCCGGGCTGCACGCCGCCCGCGAGGCGCTGGCGCGGGCCGAGCGCGAGTATGAGCGCAGGCTCGCCGGGCAGCAGGAGGCCGCGCGGCGCACCGCGTCCCGGACGGCTCTGCGCGAGGCTCTGGAGCGTGAACAGGTCTCCCTCGACGAGGAGTTGACCCGTGCGCGGGGTGCCACGGGCAGTGTCGAGGCCCGCGCCGACCAGCTGGAGCGGCAGGCCGCCCTGCTCACCGAGGCCGCGGAGGCGGCCCGCGCCGCCGACGGCAGCGCCGAGCGCCTCAAGGCCGCGGACGCGCGACTCGCCGACGCGGCCTTCCGTGCCGGGTTCGACACGCCGGTGGCCGCGGCCACCGCCCTGCTGGACGACGCCCGCCACCGCGAGGTGCAGCACCGCATCGACGCCTGGCGGAACGACGAGGCGGCCGTGCGCTCCGTCCTCGCCGAACCGGACACGGCTGCCGCCGCCCAGCAGCCGCCCGCCGACCTCCGCGCCGCGCGCGCCGCCGCCGAGGACGCGGGCCGGCGCCTGCGGGACACCGCCTCCGCGCGGGACGCGGCGGCGCGGCGCTGCGCCGAGCTGGACCGGCTCTCGGCGCAGGCGTCCGCGGGGATGCGCAGACTGGCTCCGCTGCGGGCCGCGCACGACCGGGTGGCGCGGCTCGCCGGACTGGCCGCGGGCACCTCGGCGGACAACGAGCGCAGGATGCGTCTGGAGTCGTACGTGCTCGCCGCCCGTCTGGAACAGGTGGCGGCGGCGGCGACCGTCCGGCTGCGCCGCATGTCGTCGGGGCGCTACACGCTGGTGCACTCCGACGACCGTACGGGGCGCGGCCGTTCGGGACTCGGGCTCCACGTGGTCGATGCCTGGACGGGCCGCGAGCGCGACACGGCGACCCTGTCCGGCGGCGAGACGTTCTTCGCCTCGCTCGCCCTCGCGCTGGGCCTCGCCGACGTGGTCACCGACGAGGCGGGGGGCGTACGGCTCGACACGCTCTTCATCGACGAGGGGTTCGGCAGCCTGGACGACCAGACGCTCGACGAGGTCCTGGACGTCCTCGACGCACTGCGCGAGCGGGACCGCAGCGTCGGCATCGTCAGCCACGTCGCGGACCTGCGGCGGCGCGTGCACGCGCAGCTGGAGGTGGTGAAGGGCCGCGCCGGGTCGACGGTGCGGCAGCGGGGCGAAGCCTGAGGCCGCACCCGGCGAGACCGGGGCGGCCGACCGGGAACTCCCGTCACCTTCCGGGCAGTTGGCAGGGGAGGCCGGCCGTCGCCGATCGCACGCGGGGAGCCGGCGAGGTCATCGAGGAGCGCAGGCGGGACCGTACGGCTTCCGTGCCGAGGAGATCGACTCCAGCAGCCCGCACCCTGCCCGGGTCTACGACTACCTGCTGGGCGGCAAGGACCACTACGAGGTGGACCGGGGCGCCGGCGAGCCGGCAGATCCTCGACATCGGCACGGGCCTGCCCACCTCGCCGAACGTCCACGAGATCGCCGCGGAGGCCGCGCCGGACGTGCGCATCACCCGCGTCGACGACGACCCGATCGTGCCCACGCACGCCCCCCTCTGCTCAGCGCCTCCGGCACGGCCGGCATCGCGCTCGGTGACCTCCGTGACCCGCGGGCCGCCGTGGACCACCCCGAGGTGCGCCGCGTCGTCGACGTCGCGGGCGGTCAGCGTCCCAGCGGTCGGCGCGGCAGGGGAGAGGAGTAGACGACGCTCGTCGTCACCGAACCGAGGGCGCCGATCCTGCCGGAGACCTCTTCGAGGTGCTGCATCGAGCGCGCGGCGACCTTGATGACGAAGCAGTCGTCGCCCGTCACGTGGTGTGCCTCGAGTATCTCCGGGGTGGCTCCGACCAGGTCGTGGAACGGCTTGTAGTTGCCGTTCGGATAGCGCAGGCGCACGAACGCCAGGATCGGCAGGCCCAGCCGCTCGGGGTCGACGACGGCCGCGTATCCCTGGATGACACCGGCCTCCTCCAGCCGCCGCACGCGCTCGGTGACGGCGCTCGCGGACATCGAGACGGCGCGCGCCAGTTCGGCGTAGCTGGCGCGGCCCTCGCGCTGGAGGACGTCGAGGATGCGCCAGTCGGTGGCGTCCGTGGCATAACCGGTCATGTCCGAGAGGTAACAGGGAAATCCCCGGGCGATCAAGAGGTGGGCCGGGGAATGATCCGCCTCGTCCGTATCGTCCCGGGGGTCGGCCGGGGCGGTCCCGCGCGTGCTCGCCGGCGACCGACACCGACGAGCACGCGCGAGCCGATCGATCCGCCCGGCCGGGCGGCTTCGTCAGACGCCCGCGATGCTCTGGATCCAGGAGCGGTACGCGGTCACGTTCGTGTACGCGGTGGTGGTCTGGCGGTCACTGGTGGACGCGACGCCGACCTGCGCGCCGTTGCCCATCATCGGGCCGCCCGAGTCGCCGCCCGCGGTGATGCCGTCGCCGCGCCGGGCGCAGATGGCCTGGCCCTGGTAGGCGTCGCGGCAGCCGCCGGTCACCACGACGTTGGCGACCTTCAGGAGCCGGGACTGACAGTTGATCTCCGAGCCGCACTGGGACGTCGCGCCCCAGCCGTACACCTGGACCGTCTGGCCCACCGACACGGAGCCCGGGCTGCCGAGGCGTGCGTACGTGCCCGACACGGAGCGGTCGAGCCGGACCAGGGAGAGGTCCGCGCTCGGGTGGCTCTGGACGCTGATGCCATTGGCCGTGGTGCCGCCGGACGTCTGGTCGAGGCTGCCGATGCGGAAGGAGAGACCGCCGCCGCTGACGCAGTGCTTGGCGGTGAGGATCCAGGTCGGGGCGATGATCGTGGCGCTGCAGGTCTGCTGGCCGTTGGAGAAGAGCCTGGCCGCCCAGGGGGCGTTGCTCGCGTAGCCGCCACCGATGATCGGCTGGGGGGAGTTGACCGACGCCACCGCGGGGGCGGGGCTCGCCGCGCTCTGTGCCGCTGCCGTGGGGGCAAGCCCCAGGACGGCGAGAGCGGTGGCCGCGAGCGCGGGGACGAGTCTGGATATTCGCACGTTCGTCTCCATTGTGTGGGGATGAAACGTCCTGGATGAGGACGAGGCTGCATACATATGCAGAACGAGCGCACGGACAGGAGGCGGGTATCCCCTGTCGAGTGCATGCCATGTTCGGCTGGGGCGAATCTGGCAGAGGAGGTGTCGGCGGCGCAAGAGGTCGGTCGCCGAATTCCGTCGCCATCATGGCTCTGGGGGCGGCCAACGGCTCTATTCGCAGCCGCGATGGGCAGGTTGGCCTTCAAATGGCTGACGCGTCGGCGATCGGGGCCGTGCGGGCTCCATGCCTGGAGCCGGTGACTCCGGGGCGCCCGTCCGGATTGGCGGGTTGATCCGGGGGTACGCCGGTGCGGCGCGGAGCCATCCGTGTGGGCTTGCGAATCGCTGCATGATGAAACAGATTCTGGTCTGGACCATTCTCGACGCAGGGGAGGCCCGCCTGGCAACTCTCTTTCACGACAAACCTGTTGGACCAATCGGCTCACCACCGACGCGCGCCACGCGGGACGGCCGCAGGGATGCGCAGGTGCCCCCGCCGTGATCAGCCGTGGATGGTGCACGGCCTGCCCGTGAATCGCCGGGGATTCGACGGCCGCACCGTCCTGGAACCGGGGATCATCTCTTCAGGCTTGCGGTCGCCGCCCGTAGATTTTTCGCCATGAACAACACGAACACGCAGCTCGATGCCCCCGTCCCCGCCCTGACCGGCCATCCGGTCCTGCGCGTCCCGCCGGCGTCCCCGGCCGCTGCCGCCGCGTACTTCGGCGCGAGTCTCGCCTTCCACTCCGATGTGTCGGACGTGGCGTCCGCGCTCGCCGCCGACGGCGACCCGGGCTTCGTCGTCATCGACACCCGTTCCACCGCCTCGTGGGACCAGGGTCACGTCCCCGGCGCGGTCCACCTGCCCACCGCGCTCATCCCGGAGCAGGCCGAAGCGCTGCTCGACACGTCGGTCCCCGTGGTCACCTACTGCTGGGGCCCAGGCTGCAACGGTGCGACCCGCGCGGCGCTCGCCCTCGCCCGACTGGGCTTCCAGGTCAAGGAGATGCTGGGCGGCTTCGAGTACTGGGTGCGCGAGGGCTTCGCGTTCGAGACGTGGGAGGGCGGCGAACAGCGCGCCACGGATGCGCTGACGGCCCCTGTCGACGCGGACGACTGCGGTTGCTGAGGGGGTGGCGGGATGACGTCCGGGCAGGTCATCGACGCGGAAGGCGGTTTCCGTCGCTGACGTCGTGTCCCGGGATGGCGGACGCGGCGGCCAGCGCGGTGGAGAGGGCCGTCGCCTCCGCCGTGCCGCGGGGGAGTCCGCTGACCTGTCCGTCGCCGACTTCCACCACCCGCCACCGTCCGTCCTCGTGCCGGGCGAGGTCCGTCGTCACGAAACGGCAGCCGAGCTCAACCACCACCCGCCGCACGGCGTCGAGTTCGGGAGCGGGCGCACTGTCCGGGGTGTCCGGATGGGCGGTCACGAGTACCGCGGTGCCGTCCAGCCACCACACGCGGGCCTCGCCGCCCGCGACGAACGGCTCGTACGCGCGGACCACCAGGCCACCGGCGAGCGCCTCGTCCTGCAGCGCGAAGAAGCGCCCGACCACGGCGGTCAGCCGGTCACCGTCCGCCACGTCGGGCACGAAGCACGCCTCGTCCCACTCGTGCTTGCGGGACTTGACGTAGTCCTTGATGATCCCGGGCCCCGGACCGAGCGGCGCGACGAGTTCCGCGAGCCGTGCGGCCGAGGGCGGCTCACTCGGTGCCGCCGCACACCAGACGCTGCGCGGTGTGAGCGCGGACGCCGCCAACAGGTCGTACCAGCCCGGGAGTTCATGCGCACGTCCGTACGCGGCGCCGTCCGTGAGCAGGACGCAGTCGCGCGCCGCGAGGGCCCGCTCCAGTTCCGCGTAGCGCGAGACGCCCACCATCCAGCCCCGGTACCAGTACGGCCCCGACCCGCGCGGCACCCGCCCGACGGCGCGCGCCGAGTCACCGGCCACGAGCGCGTCATGGTCGACGAGGGAGAGCTCCGCGCCGCTCGCGCGGGCGGCCGCGACCTCGGGAGCGAACTCCGGGTCGGGCCGCGTCGCGCGCAACGGATCGCACGGGAAGAGGAAGGCGCTGCTCACAGCTTCGACAGCTCGTCCACCAGATCGTCGAGACCCAGCGAACCCTGGGACAGCGCGGCCATGTGCCAGGCCTTGGCGTCGAAGGCGTCGCCGTGCCGCCGCCGCGCGTTCTCGCGGCCCAGCAGCCAGGCGCGCTCGCCCAGCTTGTAACCGATGGCCTGGCCGGGAATCGTCAGGTAGCGCGTCATCTCGCTCGCCACGTACTCGGTGGGCCTGCTGCAGTGCGCGTCGTAGAACTCCTGGGCGAGATCCGGCGTCCAGCGCTCGCCCGGGCGGAACGGCGAGTCCGCGGGGATCTCCAGCTCCAAGTGCATGCCGATGTCGACGATGACCCGCAGCGCCCGCATCATCTGGGCGTCGAGATAGCCGAGCCTGCGCTCCGGGTCCGTGAGGAACCCGAGCTCGTCCATGAGCCGCTCCGCGTACAGCGCCCAGCCCTCGGCGTTGGCGCTGACGATGCCGACGGTGGCCTGGTAGCGGGAGAGGTCCGACGCCACGTGCGCCCACTGGGCCAGTTGGAGGTGATGGCCGGGCACACCCTCGTGGTACCAGGTGGACACGAGGTCGTAGACCGGGAAACGGGTGTCGCCCATCGTCGGCAGCCAGGTGCGCCCGGGGCGGGAGAAGTCCTCGGAGGGAGCCGTGTAGTAGGGAGCCGCGGCGCCGCCGGGCGGCGCGATGTGGGACTCCACCTTGCGCACCCGCTCGGCCAGTTCGAAGTGCGTGCCGTCCAGCGCCTCGATCGCCTCGTCCATCAGCTCCTGCAGCCAGACACGGACCTCGTCCACGCCCTCGATGTGCGCCCCGTGCTCGTCCAGATGGGCGAGGGCCACCCAGGGAGTGGCCGCGCCGGGCAGGATCTTCTCGGCCTCGGCCCTCATCTCGGCGAGCAGCCGGTGGAACTCCGACCAGCCGTACGCGTACGCCTCGTCGAGGTCCAGGTCGGTGCCGTTGCACTCGCGGGAGAGGCGGGCGTAGCGCTCGCGGCCCACGATGTCGGAGGAGCCCTCGATCGCGGGGGCGTAGACGTCCCGCATCCAGTCGCGCAGCGCCACGACCGACGCGGTGGCCGCCCGTGCCGCGGTGTCCAGGTCGGCGCGGAGCTCCTCGGGGCCCGCGGACGCGAAGTCCTCGAACCAGCCGGGCCCGCTCGCGGCGCCGCCCGCCTCGCCCGCCCACTCGCCGAGCTGTCCGATGAAGGTCGCGGTGGGGCGCGGCGCGCCGAACAGCTTGCGCTCCAGGCCGAGTTCGAGGCTCGCGCGGTAGCCGTCGAACGCGGCAGGGACGGCACGCAGCCGCTCGGCGATCGCCGCCCAGTCCTGCGTCGTCCCCATGGGCGTCACGGTGAAGATCTCCCGCACCTGGTGCGGCATGGTGTGCAGGTTGCCGACGGCGCGGAGCCCCTCGTCGGCGTCGTGCACGGCCAGCTGCGCGGTGAGGCGCTCCCGCAGCAGCCGCCCGCAGCGGCGCTCGATCTCACTGTCCGCGCCGGGCCTGAGCTCCGCCTCGTCCAGCCGGGCCAGGGTCGTCCGTGCCAGCCGCGCGAGAGCCTCCTGGCCCTCGGGCGAGGTGTCGGGGAGCTTGCTGTTGCTCTCCGCGACACCGAGATAGGTGCCCGTGAGGGGGTCGAGGGCGATGAGCTCGTCGACGTAGGCGTCGGCTACGCCGCGGGGGAGCGGGCCGGTGTTCGGATGCGGGTTCTTCGTGGCTGACATGCGGACATCCTCGTACGAGTGATGGGGGTGCGTCACCATGATTCACTGGGCGGGTCCGGAAAGCCGTCGGTCGTGGCGTCGGGCGGCAGCAGCGGGCCGCACGCCCACTGCTGGAAGATCAACCGGGTCTCCACGCGCGCCACTTCGCGCCGCGCCGTGAACTCGTCAAGGACGAGTCGCTGCAGATCCGCGGGACCCGCCACCGCCACGTGCACGAGGAAGTCCTCCGGGCCCGTGAGGTGGAACAGGGACAGGGCCTCGGGCAGGGCCCTGACGCGCTCCACGAAAGGCACGACGAGGTCGCGGCGGTGCGGGCGGACCTGCACCGAGAGCAGCGCCTCGAGCCCACGCCCGAGCTTCGCCGGGTCGAGCCGCAGCTGATGTCCGAGAATCACCCCCGAACGCCGCAGCCGCGTCACCCGGTCGAGACACGTGGACGGCGCCACACCGACCTGCGCCGCGAGGTCGCGGTAGGTGGTCCGGGCGTCGTTCTGCAGCAGCCGCAATATGTGGAGATCCACCGGGTCCAGTGCGACGGATTCGGCCATCGGCCGAACGTAGCACGGTACTTGCCCGCCGGACCCCGGCCGATGTTCAGCCTGTGGGGCATGGAAGCGAACACCGGGACAGCACCGCACACCCCCTCCACCGGCAGCGTGTCGCCGCCGCGTGCCCTGGCCACCGAAGCCGTGCACGCGGGGCGGGACGATCTGGCCGAACTCGGCCTGCACGCACCCCCGATCGACCTCTCCACGACCTACCCCTCCCGCGACAGCAGGGCCGAGGCCGCCCGCATCGACGCCTTCGCCGCTGACGGCAGCGTCGATGACGGTCCGCCGGTCTACGCCCGCCTCGGCAACCCCACCGTCGCCCGCTTCGAGACCGCCCTCGCCCGGCTCGAGGGCACCGAGAGCGCGGTGGCGTTCGCGAGCGGCATGGCGGCGCTGACCGCTGTCCTTCTCGTACGGGGCTCCGCGCGCCTGCGCCATGTCGTGGCCGTCCGACCGCTGTACGGCTGCAGCGACCACCTGCTCACCGCGGGCCTCGTCGGTACGGAGGTGACCTGGGTGGACCCGGAGGGCATCGCCGGCGCCATCCGCCCCGACACCGGCCTGGTGATGGTCGAGTCGCCCGCCAACCCGACCCTCGCCGAGCTCGACCTGGCCGGGATCGCCCGCACGTGCGGGACGGTGCCGCTGCTCGCCGACAACACCTTCGCCACGCCCGTCCTGCAGCGGCCCGCCGAGAGCGGCGCCCGTCTGGTGCTGCACAGCGCCACGAAGTACCTGGGCGGCCACGGCGACGTCCTCGGCGGCGTGATCGCGTGCGACGAGGAGTTCGCGCGGGGGCTGCGCCAGGTGCGGTTCGCCACCGGCGGGGTGCTGCATCCACTCGCCGGCTATCTGCTGCTGCGCGGACTGTCCACGCTTCCCGTCCGCGTGCGGGCGGCCTCGGCCACCGCGGCCGAGCTCGCGAGCCGCCTTGCCGCCGACCCGCGCGTGGCCCGCGTCCACTATCCGCGGCTCGGCGGTGCCATGGTCGCCTTCGAGGTGCACGGCGACCCTCACGAGGTGATCTCCGGGGTACGGCTGATCACCCCGGCGGTCAGCCTCGGCAGCGTCGACACGCTCATCCAGCACCCGGCGTCCATCAGCCACCGGGTGGTGGACGCCACGGACCGGCGTGCGTCCGGGGTCAGCGACCGGCTGCTGCGCATGTCGTGCGGCCTGGAGGACGTCGAGGACCTGTGGTCCGATCTGGACCGGGCGCTGGGCGCGGTGCCGGTGGGAGTACCGGTGCCGGTCAGCGCTCGGCCTGCTGGTGGTGCGCGGGCCGTACGTCGTGCGCCGGCGCCTGGTCGTACGGCAGCCGCGAACTGACCGGGGTCGCGTCCAGGCGGGCCGTGATCACCAGCGTGCCCTCCTCGATCTGGTAGTCGAGGGGCAGTCCGAGCCCGCGCATCGCGGCCACCATGCCGGTGTTCGAGGCCTGCGTCACCGCGTACACGCTCTCGCAGCCGGCCTCGACCGCCATCGTCACCAGGCGGCCGAGCAGCAGAGCGCCGATGCCGCGACGCTGCCAGTCGTCCTCGACGAGCAGTGCCACCTCCGTCTCGTCGCCGTCCCAGAGGAGATGGCCGATGCCGACGATCCGCCCGGAGGCGGTGCGCACCGCCAAGGTGCGGCCGAACCGGGGGCTCAGCAGGTGGTTGAGGTAGCGGTCGGCGTCGCGCACCGGGCCGTGGTAGCGCAGGGTCAACGTGCGCTCGGAGCAGCGCTCGTGCATGGCCTTGGCGGCCTCGACGTCGGCGGTGCCCGCCCGCCGCACGGTGATGGAGTTCCCCTCGGGGAGTGTCAGGACGTCCTGACTGCGCGGGATGCGCGGGCCGAGCCGCGTGTCGAGCTCCACCAGGGCCCGCGCACGGGCGAACTCCGTCGGCGTGAACGGCAGATAGGGCCGCTCCACGGTGATGACCTCGCCCTCGGGCCCGCTCAGGCGCAGCACGGTCCCTTCGAGCACGCCGTCGACCGGGGCGCTGTCCGCGGTCGGCTCCGTGCGGTCCCCCGGCCGTGACGCGGCGGGCAGCGAACGGATGGTGCAGCGTCCCAGGAGGTGCCGCAGCGCCAGCGGGAGTTCGGCCGCGTCCAGCGCGGTGCGGGTGGCGAGGCCCAGGATGCGGGTCGGGGCGTCCACCAGGTCGTGGGCGTCGGCGCGCTCGATCCAGGTGCCGGTGCCGCCCGCCCCGGCGATCGACCGGGTGATGTCGGCCGCGGACAGCGCCTCGGGAGCGCGCAGCAGGAACTCGTCGACGGTGCCCTCGGCCAGCGGGTGCGCCTGCAGGCTGAGGATGTCCACGTGGCGCTCGGCGAGCGTCACGCACAGCGCGGCCAGCGAGCCCGGCTCGTCCCGCACCGTGGTGCGCATCCGCCACAGCGCGGTCGCGCCCCGCTCCTGACCGGACGGGGCCTGGTCCGAGGGCGCCTCGGGTGCTCCGGACATGCGGGCGTGCCCGGCCTGCTCCGCGTCCGCGGGCGGCCGGGCGCCGGTATCGTGCGCCGTCGGCGGGGCGTGGTTGTGGCGCCGTGCCCACCAGGTGTGGAAGCCGACCGTGGCGAGGAGCACCACGGCCGACACCACCAGGAGCGCGGGTCCGTCGGGCCCGTGCCCCACCATGTTCGCCACGGCGTCGGCCACCGCGACGGCGGTGAACAGCGCGGCCAGCTCGACCACGTCGCGCCGCCAGTGGTGCACGGGGCGACCGTGCTTGGTCCGTGTCACATCAGACATGTCTGCTCGCATACGGCCACTGTGCTGGACCGGTGTTGCGTGATCACGAACGTTCTGTGACCGATCGGTTAAGAGGTCATCTGCCCCTTTGGCGGCTTTTTGCCGGTGCTACTGCCCGACCCGGCCCGGCTGCAGGACCTGGGTGAACAGGACGTCGCCGCCCTCCTGCCGCAGGCGCACCGTCAGCTCGCCGCTGCCGCCGTCGATGTCGACCTCGCCGAAGTACTGCGGGGTCTCGGCCGGCGAGGTGTTCGCCCGGCCGGGCGCCTTGATGAACTTCTGGTCGGGGCCGAACGTCCCGTCGAGCTTGGTGGCGGGAAAGCCGCCCGCGGCCAGCGGCCCGGACACGAACTCCCAGAACGGCGCGAAGTCCTTGAACGCGGCGCGCGAGGGGTCGTAGTGCTGGGCCGAGGTGTAGTGCACGTCGGTGGTCAGCCACAGTGTCCCGGTGATCTTGCTGTGCTTGACGTGCCGCAGGAGCTCGGCGATCTGCAGCTCGCGGCCGAGGGGGGCACCGGGGTCGCCCTGCGCCACGGCCTCGAAGTTCGCGCTGCCGTCGGGCACGACGATGCCCAGGGGCATGTCGGAGGCGATGACCTTCCACACGGCGCGGGAGCGAGAGAGCTCGCGCTTGAGCCAGGCCAGCTGGCGGGCGCCGAGGATGCCGGTGGCGTCGTCGGTCTGCCGGCCCGGCGAGTTGGCGTTGCGGTAGGAACGCATGTCGAGCACGAACACGTCCAGCAGCGGACCGTGCCGCAGCACCCGGTACACCCGGCCGTCCTCGTCGCCCGGGGGCAGGGTGGAGATCGGGAAGTACTCGCTGAACGCGCGCAGCGAGCGGCCCGCGAGGACGTCCACGTTCTTCTCCGTGTACCGCGGGTCGGTCAGGATCTGCCCCGGGTACCAGTTGTTGCGCACCTCGTGGTCGTCCCACTGCACGATGGACGGCACCTGGGCGTTGAACCGTCTGAGGTTCTCGTCCAGCAGGTTGTAGCGGAACGCGCCGCGGAACTCCGCGAGGGACTCGGCGACCTTGGACTTCTCCTCCGTCGTGACGTTGCGCCACACCGAGCCGTCGGGCAGCGTCACGCTGGGCAGGATCGGTCCGTCGGCGTAGATGTTGTCCCCGCTGCACAGGAAGAAGTCGGGGTCCCGCCGGCGCATCTCCTCGAAGATGCGGTAGCCGCCGCGGTCGGGGTTGATGCCCCAGCCCTGCCCCGCGATGTCGCCCGACCACAGGAAGCGCACGTCCTCCTTGCGGCCCTTGGGTGTCGTCCGGAACGTGCCGGTGACCGGTTTCCCGGTCCGACGGGGGTCATCGGGGTCGGCGAGCACCACGCGGTAGTGGATCTGTTCGCCCTCGGGCAGCCCGCGCAGCCGCGTCGTCCCCGTGAAGTCCGTGTCCGGGCCGAGCAGCGGCCCGTGCCACCGCCGGGGATTGCGGAACGACTCGGTGGCGGACGTCTCCACGACCATCCGGGCGGGGCGGTCGGACCGGACCCACACGAGCCCCGAGTGCGCGCCCACGTCTCCGGCCTGCACGCCCCACCCGGCCTTCGGGCGTCCCGAGAGCGCGAGCGAGGGAGCCGCCCCGGCCAGTGCGGGCACGGCGAGCGCGGCCGGTACGGCGAGCGATCCGCGCAGCACGCTGCGGCGACGGGGGGACGGACTCGGCTGACGTTGCGACATGAATGCGCCTCCAGTTGACGGGTGCGACCAGTGTGGGGGCGCCCGGCCGGTACCGCGCCACAGCGTCCGCACGAAGCACAGGTGAACAACTCCCTACGGGCAGAAGTGAACAACTCCCCGAGGGTGGAGGGGAACCGCCGCGCGGGGACCAGGGCCGGGGTCGTACGTCCGTGGGCGGGACGCCATGGGGACGAAGGACCGATGGTCACAAGATCCACTGCTGCCTACGATCGACTCCGAGGCACGTGCTCGTGCGTGCCGCGTCGAAAGGGGAGCCTCATGTCTGTCGGCGGTCGGAGCCACATCCGGATCGCCCGCCCGTCCCGCGATCTGACGGCGGCCGAGCGGTTCTGGGTCGACGGACTGGGGCTGGGCGTGGTGTACCGGGCGCAGAGCGGGGGCGTTCCCGGCGAGCACGACCTGCTGATGGTGGGGTGGCCCGACGCGTCCTGGCACCTCGAACTCGTCCACGAGAGGTCCGCGCCGGTCCGGCCGACGCCCACCGAGGAGGACCTGCTCGTCGTCTACCTGGACGGAGAGGTGCCCGAGGAACTGGTGACGCGGCTTGAGGAGCACGGCGGCAAGCGGGTGCTCTCGCCCAACCCGTACTGGAACGAGTGGGGCGTCACCGTCGAGGACCCGGACGGCTACCGCCTGGTGCTCTCCACGCGCGCGTGGTCCAACTCCTAGCCGAGGAACCCGCTTGCGTTGGACGACCTCCCCGGTGAGGCCGTCCGGCACCAGCAGCCGGCCCAGGCGCACGTCCTGGGACCCGTCCTCACAAGGACGTCCACCCGGCCCGCCGGGAGCACGCACCCGACGCCGCGGTGCCGCCCTCCGGGCGACGGCAGGAGTGTGCGGACAGGCTATGGCAGGTGCCCCTCAGCGGCAGGTGTCGAGAATGACGCGCGAGACCAGGGCCGGGTCGTCGTTCATCGGGACGTGGCCGCAGCCGGGGAGCCGGACCAGGCGCGCGCCGGGGATGGTGTGCTTGGCGCGGATGCCCTGGCGGCGCAGGAGCAGCCGGTCCCGCATGCCCCAGGCGACGGTGACGGGCAGGTCCGTCACATCGTCCTGGAAGAGGACGTCACGCCCGGCCGCCAGCGTCGCGTCGAACCCGGTGGCATCGCGCAGCGCGAGCGTCTCGGCGACGACGGCCTGCGGTGAACGGCGCCAGGGGCGGGCGTAGATGGTGCCGGTGAGCGCGGCCCGCCCGGCCGCGCTGCCGGACAGCCGTTCGACCGCGGGGAGTGGCAGCAGCCGTGCGCCCTGCCGCATCGCGAGGAGCGTGGCGAACGCGTACCGGCGCTCCGCGGGCGACCAGAAGCCGCCGGGGGAGAGCGCGGTGACGGACCGCACGAGCTTCTCGCGGCCCAGTTCGAGGGCGAGCAGCCCGCCCAGGGAGTTGCCCGCCACGTGCGGGCGTTCGATCTCCAGGGCGTCGCACATCGCGCCGAGCGCGGGCACGACCGTGTCGAGGCCGTAGGCAAGGCCGTCCGGCAGCGCGGGCGACCGCCCGAACCCCGGCAGGTCCACGGCTATCACGTCGTGCTCGGCGGCCAGGATGTCGAACACCGGGTCCCAGGCCTGCCGATGGTGGCCGATGCCGTGCAGGAGGAGCAACGGCACGCCGGCGCCCGCCCGTTCGTAGGACATCGTCACGGTGCGCGGGCCGCCGGTCGACGCGACGCTGAAGGACACCTCTGCGGCCATCACTGCTCCTGTCCCCGCCGCGGGGCGACGGCTGTTCAATGCGTTAGACATGCTGTCAGCAACAATTACCGCTCAGTAGCCGCCAGTTCAAGGGGGCGGCCCGTGGTCCTTCCCGCGGTCTTCGCGAAGAGCGCCCGCCGGGCGTCACCACTGTGCCGAGCGCCGCACCCGGCCTGCCTGGACAGGCGCTGCCGCGTGGGCTGGGATGGGGAGGTGGCTACCGAGAACATGACCGACCTCTTCGAAGAGCACCGATCCGTTCTGATGGGTGTCGCCTACCGCATGCTCGGTCGTGTGGTCGACGCGGAGGACGTCGTCCAGGAGGCCTGGCTGCGCTGGTCGGCCACCGATCGCGGCCAAGTGCGCGAACCGCGCGCCTTCTTGGTGCGCGTCACCACCCGACTGGCCATCGACCGCCTGCGCCACGTGCAGTCCCGGCGCGAGGCGTACGTGGGGCCGTGGCTGCCCGAACCCTGTGTCACCGAGTTCGGGCCCACCGCCCCGGACACCGCGGAGCGGGCCGTCCTCGCGGAGTCCGTCTCCCTGGCGGTCCTCGTGGTCCTGGAGTCCCTCTCACCCCTGGAGCGCGCCGTGTTCGTGCTCCGCGAGGCCTTCGGCTTCCCCTACGCCGAGATCGCGCTGACCCTCGACCGGGGCGAGGCCGCCGTGCGTCAGCTCGCCGGGCGGGCCCGCAAGCACGTCGACGCGGGCCGGCCCCGCTACAAGGTCGACCCGGCCGAGCGCCGCGACCTGACGGAACGATTCCTCGCGGCGGCCACCGAGGGCGACCTCGACGGGCTGATGTCGCTCCTCGCGCCGGACGTCCGGCTGGTCGGCGACAGCGGGGGCAAGGCCAGGGCGCCGCTGCGCGCCCTGGAGAGCGCCGACAAGGTGGGCCGCTTCCTGCACGGCGCCGCGAGCAAGGTGCTCGGGGCCGCCGGCGAGGTGGAGGTCCGCTTCGTCGAACTCAACGGCGTCGAGTCCCTCTACGTCCTCATCGACGGCAAGCCCGACAGCGTCTTCCAGTTGGACGTCGTCGAGGGACGCATCCAGCACGTCTACATCGTCCGCAATCCGGACAAGCTTGTGTCACTCGCGCGGTAGGGGACGGGCCCCGTACAGCGCTCAACAAGGCATTCGCGCAGCGCACGGCCCCCGTCCGCATGGGCGGGGGCCCTGTCGTGCGATCTTTGTCGGCCGTTCACACAGGCATGGCCGATTACGCCTGCTTGGCCCCGCGCGAACTCCGCATGAATGCTCTGTGGCATCGTCCCTGTGCACGCTGTAACGGAACGATGATTGGTCTTGACCAAGGTGGGGTGCGGCCCTAAGGTCGCAGAGATAGTGCAGGAACCTTTAATAAACAAGGGCGCTAAAACGCCGCCGGTCAACGGCGATTGCGGAGGACAGGGTGGGGACCACGCAGCTGGAAACGGCGCCGGAGCCGAAGTACTGGCACCTGAAGACGGTGCTCAGTGAGGCGCTCGACTCCGAATTCGCCGTAGGGGAGATCCTGCCGAACGAGCGCGATCTCGCCGCCCGATTCGGGGTCGCCCGCGCCACGCTCCGGCAGGCACTGGAACAACTCGAACTCGAAGGCAGGCTGCAGCGCCGCCGCGGAGTGGGCACCACGGTCGCTCCGCCGCGGATGGGTGTGGCCGTCGGATCAGCGCAGGGCTCGTGGCCGGGCGCGGTCGGCGACGCCTGGCAGCTCGCGGACTGCGCTCCGGCGGTTCCGCCGACGGAGGTCGCCCGCATGCTGGAGACCCGCACCGAGGAGCAGGTGCACGTGGTGCGCCGCACCCGTGTCTCGCACGGGCAGCCGGTCGCCGCCGAGCTTCTGTACGTCCCCACGTCGTCGGTCGCCGAACTGACCGGCATGGACGCGCCGTCCGGTGCGGCACGCGCGCGTGTGGTCCTGCGCGAGCTGTCCCGGCTCGGCCTCGAAGGGCAGGACCGGGCCGTGGAGCTCGGGTCGGCCCGCGCCGACGACGCCAGGGCACTCGACCGCCTTCCGGGCGCGCCGGTGCTCGTCGTGACGACCCGCTTCTTCGCCGAAGGGCGCACGGCGGCGGTGTCCGTCGCCACCTACCGCGCCGACACCTGCCGCCTCACCTTCGGCGACTCGGGCGGTGTGGAGATCCACCACGACTCCGAGGAGCGTCGCGCCTCCTGACCTCCGCTCCCCGGCACCGCGTGCGGTACCGGCCCGCGCCACCGCGCCCGGCACACCACGTGCCGGGCGCGACGCGTTCCCGCGCCCGCCGTGTGCGCGTACTGCTGTGGCAGCACGTCACCGCCGCGCGGTGACGGTCCCCTCGACGGCGAACAACTGCTCCTCGACATGGTCGAGCGCGAGACGCAGCGCCCCCGTCGGCACCGCCGCCTCGCCGAGTGTCGACAGGGCGACGCGCGGCGGCCGCAGACAGTAGCGCGCCAGCTCCTGGCGCAGCGGCTCCAGCACGTCGTCAAGGCCCGCGGCCCAGCCGCCCACGACGACCAGCTCGGGGTCCAGGGCGAGGACCAGGGCGGCCACGTCGTGCACGAGCCGCTGGATGAAGCGCTCGACGGCCGCCTTCGCCCGCTCGTCGCCCTCGCGCGCGTGGGCGAAGACCTCGGCGACGGCGTGCTCGTCCAGCGGGTGCAACGGTTCGCCCGTGGTGGAGAGCAGCGTCTCCGGAGTGACCTCCCGGCCCAGCAGGTGCAGCGCGCCGATCTCGCCCGCCGCGCCGCCGTACCCGCGGTGGAGCCGTCCGCCGATGAGCGAACCGGCCCCGGGGCTCAGTCCCGCGAGGACGAACACCACGTCGTCGGTGTCGGCCGCCACGCCCTTCCAGTGCTCGGCCACGGCCGCCGTGTTGGCGTCGTTCTCCACCAGGACGGGACACTTGAAGGACCGGCGCAGCCGCTCGCCCAGCTGAAGCCCCGTCCACTCGGGCAGCGCCGTGCTCAGCCGCACCGTGCCGTCCGCCTCCAGGATGCCGGGGCTGCCGACCCCGACGGCCCGCAGCGAGCTGCGGGCGATCCCGGCGCGGCGCAGCAGATCGGCGACCACGGTGCGCAGGCGTTCCAGCCGGTCGTCCGCCGAAGCCTCCTCGGAGACATCCTTCGACGCCGTGCCGAGCACCGTGCCGTCCAGGTCCGAGAGGACCGAGGCCACCCGGTGCGGACCGATCTCCAGCCCGAGCAGATGCCCCGCCTCGGCCCGGAAGCGGAACTTCCGCGCGGGCCGCCCCTGGCGCCGGGCACCACTGTCCTCCGCCGCGGACTCCACCACGAGGCCGGCCTCGATGAGGCCCTCGACGACCCCCTCGACGGTGGGCCGGGAGAGCCCGGTCACGCGGGTGACCTCCGTGAGCGTCGCCAAGTCCGCGGCGCGCAGCGCGTGCAGCACCACCGCGGAGTTGATACGCCGCAACAGAGAGGGGTCCCCGCCGGTCAGCCGCCCCAACGTCCGTCCTTCCAGCTCGTGCGCATGATGGCCGGATCGTACTCGCAGGGCGGGACGGCGGCGAGTGCCGGGCCCGTCCGCACCGCGCGTGCGGCCCTCATCCGGGAGAGACGAAACCGGATTCGTACGCGGCGATGACCGCCTGCGTCCGGTCCCGCGCCCCCAGCTTCGCGAGGACGGCGCTGACATGCGACTTTACCGTTTCCGTACCGACTACGAGACGGGCGGCCATCTCCGCGTTCGACAGGCCGCCCGCCATCAGGCGGAGTACTTCCGCCTCGCGCTCGGTGAGCGCCGCTCTCTCGAGAGAGGCCCGGGCCTGCGGGTTCCCCCGCTCCCTGCCGTACTCGCCGGCCAGCTGCCGGACCGCCGCGGGGAAGAGCAGCGACTCGCCCTCGGCGACCAGCCGCACGGCGTTCACGATCTCCGTGGGCCTGGCCCGCTTCAGCAGGAATCCGTCGGCGCCCGCGCGCAGCGCCTCGTACACGTACTCGTCGTTCTCGAAGGTCGTCACCACGAGGATCTTCGGCGGATCCTGCACCGTGCGCAGCAGCGTGCGCGTGGCCTCGATGCCGTCCAGGAGCGGCATGCGCACGTCCATGGCGACCACGTCGGGCCGCAGCTCGCGGACGAGGGGAATGACCGCCGCGCCGTCCGCCGCCTCGCCCACGACGGTGATGTCGGGCTGGGCCTCGAGGACGGCGCGCAGCCCCGCGCGCACGAGCGGTTCGTCGTCGACGAGGAGCACTGTGACCGGCATCCGGCCAGCGTAGATCATTTGAGGGGCAGCTCGACGTGCACCTGCCATTCTCCGTCGTGCGGGCCCGTGGTGGCCCGCCCGCCGAGCAGGGTGGCGCGCTCGCGGATGCCGCGCAGCCCGCTGCCGCCCCGGCCGGTGGGGCCCGTCGACGACAGCGGCAGGTCATTGCGTACGTGCATGACGAGGCGGGCGTCGTCGACGGTTATGCGCAGCCGCACCGGCACCGGGCCCGAGTGGCGCAGCACGTTCGTCAGCGCTTCCTGGAGCATGCGGTAGCCCTCGCGGGAGACCGGCCCGGGCACCCGCTCCACTGGACCCGTCACGTCCACGTCGACCTTCGCGCCCGAGGCGCGGGCGGAGTCGAGGAGGCGCTCGGCGTCGGCGAGCGTGGGCCGGGCGCTCGCGGGCTGCCCGTCCTCCCGCAACACGCGCAGGACCCGCTCCAGATCCTCCAGCGCGGCACGGCCCGTCTCCTCGACGGCCTCCAGGGCACGGTCGGTGAACTCCGGGTCGGCGGCGGCCCGGGCGGCGCCGGCCTGGACGACGGCGACGGTCAGCGCGTGACCGAGGGAGTCGTGCAGTTCGCGGGCGATGCGGTTGCGTTCGAGCAGCTGCTCGGTGCGCTCCTCCAAGGCGCTGAGGCGCTCCGCGGGAGAGGGGCCGAGGAGACGGCGGGCGGCCGTGGCCATGAGGTGGCCCGCGCCCACGACGACAGCGAGCTCCAGCAGGACGAGGAGGAGGCTGAGGGGAAGAGCGCCCCAGCCGCGGAAGGGGACCGGCAGCAGGAGCCCGTCCGTGTCGGCGGGCTGGTCGTTCGCCCCCAGCAACGCCAGGGCGGTGCCGAGGATCTGTCCTGTCACCAGTACGAGCGCGCAGCCGGTCTCCATCCGGAGCACGAGCCAGATCGCCGTCCTGAGCCGGTCGCGCCGGGAGGATGACGGGGACACCGAGATCCCCGTGTCTCCCGGGCTGCCCTCGACGCGCGCGTGCGCCCCGGGAAACAGCATCATCCGGGCCTGCAGGCCCTCGGCGCGTCGCATGACGGGAACCGCGGCGACCGCAGCCAACAGGGGAACGGGGACGACCAGGACGAGTATCCAGTCGGTGAGCGAGGGGCTGGAGAGGCCCGGAAAGATGAAGGCGCAGATCCAGGCGATCACCGAGCCCAACAGGACATGCAGACACCGCGTATAGGTGACCGCTTGGGTCAGAGGTCTCACAAGGCCACGCATGCCGCTCATCGTGCCAGGCACCCCGCTCCGTACGGCTCCCCCATGAGGGGGAGAGAGCCTCCCCGGGCGGGGGAAGACCGCAGATGGGGTCGGCGGCGAGGCTGATGCCCATGAACAGCATCGACGTCCAAGACCTCACCAAGAAGTACGGCACGGCCCGGGCCGTGGACGCCCTCACGTTCAGCGTGCGCCCCGGCCGGGTCACCGGATTCCTCGGACCCAACGGCGCGGGCAAGTCCACCACCATGCGGCTCGTGCTCGGCCTGGACCGGCCCACCTCGGGAACGGCCACGGTGGGCGGCCGCTCGTACCCCACCCTCGATCACCCCCTGCGCCACGTCGGGGCGCTCCTGGACGCCCAGGCGGCCCACGGATCGCGCACCGCCCACAGTCACCTGCTCGCCCTCGCCGTCAGCAACCGGCTTCCCGTGCGCCGCGTGGACGAGGCCCTCGACGAGGCGGGCCTGGCCTCCGTGGCCGGGCGCAGGATCAAGACCTTCTCGCTGGGCATGCGACAGCGCCTCGGCATCGCGGCGGCCCTCCTCGGCGAACCAGGCGTCGTCATGCTGGACGAGCCGTCGAACGGCCTCGACCCCGAAGGCATCATCTGGATCCGCGAGTTGATGCGGCGCCTGGCACGGGAGGGCCGCACGGTGCTCGTCTCCAGCCACCTCATGAACGAGACCGCCACCTTCGCCGATCACCTCGTGGTGATGGGCCGAGGCAGGCTCCTCGCCGACACCGCCATGCGCGACTTCATCGACGCGCACAGCCGGGGAAGGGTGCGGGTGCGCTCGACGGAGCCCGGCCGCCTCCGCGCCGCCCTGTCCGCGAAGGGCTACGTCCTGGGGGACGCGGAGGGCGGGCGGTGGACCGTGGAGGGCGCGCGGGCCGAGGAGATCGGTGCCATCGCCGCGCACGCCGGGGCCCCGGTCCTCGAACTCGCCGAGGAACAGGCCTCCCTGGAGGAGGCCTACCTCGCCCTCACCGCCGACGAGACCGATTTCACGGCCGGCACGCCCACCACGTCGGCCCTGACCGCCCCATCCACGTCCCGCCAGGAGGCCTGACCATGGCGAAGACCGCCGTACTGCCCGTCGCCCACGCGGAGTGGATCAAGCTGAAGACCCTGCGGTCCAGCTGGGGTTCGCTGATCGCCGTGTTCGCGGTCACCGTCGCCGTCACCGTGCTGGCGTTCGCGACCGTCGGCCAGGCCGAGGCCGACAACGCCGACGCCGAGCCGCTGTTCGACGCCTTCTACGCCCTCAACTTCGGTCAGATCGCCGCCATCAGCTTCGGCACCACCGCCGTCTCCAGCGAGTACACGAGCGGCGCCCTGCGCATCTCGCTCGCCGCGGTGCCGCGCCGCGGGCTCTTCTACGGCGCCAAGATGGCCGTCGTCGGCACTCTGGCGCTGGCCGCGGGCCTCGCCACGAGTTTCGGCGCGTTCCTGATCGGCCAGGCCTTCATGGGGGAGTACGCGATCGGGCTCGGCCATCCCGGTGCCGCGCGGGCCTGTGTCGGCGGCGGCATCTACCTGGCGCTGATGACGCTCCTCGCGGCGGGCCTGACGGCGGTGCTGCGCAGTGGAGTCGCCGTGCTCAGCATCCTCATTCCGTTCACCCTGATCGTGTCCTTCGTGATCGGTGACGTGGCGGGCGGCGCCGCGGGCTTCCTGCCGGACAAGGCGGGCCGGCAGGTGCTGCACGAGAACCCGGCCGGATCCCTCGGCCCCTGGACCGGACTCGCCGTCACGGCGGCCTGGGCGGCCGCGGCGCTGCTCGCCGGCTGGTGGGCGGTACGGCGCAGGGACGCATGACACGTTGTCAGTGGCGGCCGCTTTACTGGACGTCATGAGCAGCGCACAGCACCTCGCCGCCATCGACCTGCTGTGCTCCCGGGACTTCCCCGCGGAGCACGGCAGGTCCGAGCGCGGCTCTCAGGGGCCCGGGTACCACATCGCGGAGTTACTGACGAGCGACACCTTCTGGGAGGACGACGGCACACGGTGGGAGGCCGCCGAGGAGCAGTTCGAGGCCGAGCGCGACGCCCTGTCCGTGCTCCTCGCCGACCGCTGGGGCCCGCCGCAGCGGTTCAGTCTGGCGAGTCTCTTCGAGCGGGTCGTGGCCGTGGACTTCGGGGACACGGACGGGGAGGCGGCCGACGAGGAGATACCGGAGCCGTGGGCGCAGTTGAGCTCCTGTGTACCGGACCTCCACCTGTGGCGGGTGGAGCGCCGCTGGGTAGCCCTGGGAGTCGCGCAGTGGGACAAGGAACAGCCCTTCCAACTCCTCGCCGTCGTCACGGAGACGGACCCGCCGTGAGGGGACGGGTGCCCCGGGCGCGTCAGGCGAGACCGAGGGAGTCCGAGCCCGTCGGCCCGAAGTACTGGGCGACGTCCGCCCCGCTCACCTCCGACAGCTCCGCGGGCGACCAGCGCGGACTGCGGTCCTTGTCGACGACCTGGGCCCGGATGCCCTCGGCCAGATCGGGCGCGGCGAGCATGGCGCGGGACACGCGGTACTCCTGCTCCAGGATGGCCTCGAGCGAGGGCAGTTCCCGCGCCCTGCGCAGCGCGGCGAGCGTGACCTTGAGGGAGGTCGGGGACTTCGTCAGGATCGTCTCCGCCGCCTCCTTCGCGTGCCGGTCTCCAGAGGAGTGCAGACGCTCGACGATCTCCTCCACGGAATCCGCGGCGTAGCAGTGGTCGATCCAGGCGCGGTGCGCCGCCAGGTCACCGGCGGGTGCCGCGGCCGCGAACTCCCGCACGGCGTCGGACGCGTCCCGGCCGGCGAGCGCCGCGGTGAACTCCGCGAGCCGCTCCGACGGTACGAAGTGGTCGGCGAGGCCGCACAGCAGCGCGTCGCTCGCCCCCACCGCCGTGCCGGTCAGCGCGAGATGCGTGCCGAGCTCGCCGGGCGTGCGGGTGAGCAGGTACGTGCCGCCCACGTCGGGCACGAAGCCGATCCCGGTCTCCGGCATCGCGACCCTGGACCGCTCGGTCACCACCCGGACGCCGCCGTGCGCCGAGACGCCGACACCGCCGCCCATCACGATCCCGTCCATGACGGCGACGTAGGGCTTCTCGTACCGGGCGATCCGGGCGTTGAGGAGGTACTCGTCGTGCCAGAACGCGGCCGACGCCTCCGGACGGCCCGCCCGGACGTCGTCGTGGATGGAGCGGATGTCGCCGCCCGCGCACAATCCGCGCTCACCGGCGCCGGTGAGCACCACCGTCGCCACCGACCCGTCCGGCGCCCAGGCGTCGAGGGCGTCCGCCAGGATCTTGACCATGGCGTGGTTCAGGGCGTTGATGGCCCGGGGCCGGTTCAGGACGAGGTGACCGGCGCGGCCCTCACGGCGGAGCAGGACGGGAGCGTGGCCGGGAGTGGCGGTGGCGTCGTGCGTGGCGTTCATGGTGCGGGGGTGGCTCCGTTCACGTGGGACGCGGTGCGGGGCTCTCGCCCTGGAACGCGTCGAGGATCTGCTCGGCTGCCGACGTGGCCGTCAACGTACCTTCCCGGACCCGCGCTTCCAGCTCCGGGGCGACCCGGCGTACGTCCGCGTGCCCCCGCAGTCGGCCGAGCAGCTCGTCCCTGACCATCGACCAGGTCCAGTCGACCTGCTGGTCGCGGCGCTTGTCGGCGAGGCGGCCGGTCGAGTCGAGCAGCTTCCTGTGCTGCTCGATCCGCTCCCAGAGGGTGTCGAGTCCGCTGGACTCACGGGCGCTGCAGGTCAGCACCGGCGGCGTCCACGCGGCGTCCGCGGGGTGCATCAGACGCAGCGCGCCCGCGAGCTCGCGGGCGGCCGAGCGCGCGTCCCTCTCGTGCGGGCCGTCCGCCTTGTTCACGGTGATGACGTCCGCGAGTTCGAGGACGCCCTTCTTGATGCCCTGCAGCTGGTCGCCCGTGCGGGCGAGGGTCAGCAGCAGGAACGTGTCGACCATGTTCGCGACCGCCGTCTCCGACTGGCCCACGCCCACGGTCTCCACGAGCACCACGTCGTACCCCGCGGCCTCCATCACCACGATCGACTCTCGGGTCGCCTTGGCGACACCGCCGAGCGTCCCGGCGGAGGGGGAGGGGCGGACGAAGGCGTCGGGATCCAGGGAGAGCCGCTCCATCCTCGTCTTGTCGCCCAGGATGGAGCCGCCGGTGCGGGTGGACGACGGGTCGACGGCGAGCACCGCGACCCGGTGCCCCAGCGAGGTCAGCATCGTGCCGAGCGCGTCGATGAACGTGGACTTGCCCACGCCCGGCACGCCGCTGATGCCGACCCGGCGGGCCCGCCCGCTGTGCGGCAGCAGCTCGTTGAGGAGCTGCTGCGCCAGTGCGCGGTGCTGCGGCCGGGTCGACTCGACGAGGGTGATGGCGCGTGCGATGTACGCGCGCTTCCCGTCGAGTACGCCCTTCACATACGTATCGATGTCGATCGTCACAGGCATGAGGTGGGCGCTCACCTGCTCACAGTTCGTGGCCGAGATCGGCCGCAAGGCGCCGTACCAGGTCGTACGCCGCGTCGGGAATCACCGTGCCGGGCGGGAACACCGCCGTGGCGCCCGCCTCGTGCAGGGCCTCGACGTCCTGCGGCGGGATGACCCCGCCCACGACGATCATGATGTCGTCGCGGCCCTCGGCGGCGAGCTCCTCGCGCAGCGCGGGCACCAGGGTGAGGTGACCCGCGGCCAGCGACGAGACGCCCACGATGTGCACGTCCGCCTCGACGGCCTGCCGCGCCACCTCGGCCGGGGTCTGGAACAGCGGGCCGACGTCCACGTCGAAGCCCAGGTCGGCGAAGGCCGATGCGATCACCTTCTGGCCGCGGTCATGGCCGTCCTGGCCCATCTTGGCGACCAGGATGCGCGGCCTGCGCCCCTCGGCCTCGTCGAACGCGTCCACCAGAGTGCGCGTCCGTTCGACGGACGGGGACTGGCCTGCTTCGGTGCGGTACACACCGGAGATCGTACGGATCTGGCCCGCGTGCCGCCCGTACACGCTCTCCAGTGCGTCGGAGATCTCACCCACCGTGGCCTTCGCGCGGGCCGCGTCCACCGCGAGGGCCAGCAGGTTGCCCTCCAGGCCCTGGCCGGGACCGCGCTGGGCCGCCGAGGTGAGGGCGCGCAGGGCGTCCTGGCAGGCCGTCTCGTCGCGCTCCGCGCGCAGCCGCTTCAGCTTGGCGATCTGCTGGGCGCGCACCGAGGAGTTGTCGACCTTCAGGACCTCGATCTGCTCGTCGGTGTCCACCCGGTACTTGTTGACCCCGATGACCGGCTGGCGCCCCGAGTCGATGCGGGCCTGCGTGCGTGCCGCGGCCTCCTCGACGCGCAGCTTCGGGATGCCGGCGTCGATGGCCTGGGCCATGCCGCCCGCCGCCTCGACCTCCTCGATGTGCTGCCAGGCACGGCGTGCCAGGTCGTACGTCAGCTTCTCGACGTAGGCACTGCCGCCCCACGGGTCGATCGTGCGGGTCGTGCCCGACTCCTGCTGGATCAGGAGCTGGGTGTTGCGGGCGATGCGGGCGGAGAAGTCGGTCGGCAGGGCGAGTGCCTCGTCGAGGGCGTTGGTGTGCAGGGACTGGGTGTGTCCCTGCGTCGCCGCCATCGCCTCGACACAGGTGCGCGTGACGTTGTTGAACACGTCCTGCGCGGTGAGCGACCAGCCCGACGTCTGCGAATGGGTGCGCAGCGAGAGGGACTTGGCGTTCTTCGGGTCGAACTGCTTGACGAGCTTCGCCCACAGCAGGCGTGCCGCGCGGAGCTTGGCGACCTCCATGAAGAAGTTCATGCCGATCGCCCAGAAGAAGGAGAGCCGCGGAGCGAACGCGTCGACGTCCAGTCCGGCCTCCTGGCCCGCCCGCAGATACTCGACGCCGTCGGCCAGCGTGTACGCCAGCTCCAGGTCGGCCGTCGCGCCCGCCTCCTGGATGTGATAGCCCGAGATGGAGATCGAGTTGTAGCGCGGCATCTTCTGCGAGGTGTACGCGAAGATGTCGGAGATGATCCGCATCGAGGGCTTCGGCGGATAGATGTAGGTGTTGCGGACCATGAACTCCTTGAGGATGTCGTTCTGAATGGTCCCGGCCAACTTCTCCGGCGGTACGCCCTGTTCCTCGGCGGCCACGATGTACAGCGCGAGGACGGGCAGCACGGCGCCGTTCATCGTCATCGACACCGTCATCTTGTCCAGCGGGATGCCGTCGAAGAGCTGCCGCATGTCGTAGATGGAGTCGATGGCGACGCCCGCCATGCCGACGTCGCCGGTCACGCGCGGGTGGTCGCTGTCGTACCCGCGGTGTGTGGGCAGGTCGAAGGCGACCGACAGGCCCTTCTGGCCGGCCGCGAGGTTGCGCCGGTAGAAGGCGTTGGACTCCTCGGCGGTGGAGAAGCCCGCGTACTGCCGGATCGTCCACGGCTGGTTCACGTACATCGTCGGGTAGGGGCCGCGCAGGTACGGCGCGACGCCCGGGTACGTCCCGAGGAAGTCGAGGCCCTCCAGGTCGGCCCCGGTGTACAGGGGCTTGACCGCGATGCCCTCGGGTGTCTCCCAGAGCAGATCGCTCTCGGACCGGCCGGTGGTCTCCTTCACGGCGGTCCGCCACTGCTCGTGCGAACCTTCGGAGCCCCGGGCGGCGGCCAGGTCGATCGAGGAGAAGTCGGGGATGCGCATTACGCCACTCCCATGCGGTCGAGGGTGGAGGAGAGCACGTCGACGGCGTCGCAGCCCGCGAAGACGTACGCGTCGACACCGGCGTACTCCCCACGCCCGGCGAGGAACACGTGCCGGGCGCCCGCCGCCTTGAGGGCCTGTGCGACCGCTTCGGCCTGCTCGGCGTAGAGCGCGTCGCCGGAGCACAGACACGCCACCGTCGCACCGCTGGCCAGGAACGCCTCGGCGGCCGTTCCGGGGTCCACCGTCGCCGGGTCGTGCACCGCTTCGATGCCGCCCGCCTGGAAGAGGTTGGAGGCGAAGGTGGCCCGCGCGGTGTGCGCGGCGGCGGGGCCGAGCGCGGCGAGGAACACCCGCGGGCGTTCCCCGGTCGCGGCGAGGTGCGCGTCCGAGCGGGCGCGCAGTTCCTCGTAGGCCTCGTCGCGCCGCACCCGCGGCAGCCCGCCGCCCGGCGCTGCCGGGTGGGCGTCGCGCTCCACCGTGCGCTCGGCGAGCTGCGGGAACTCGCTGACACCGGTGATGGGTTCGCGGCGCCTGGCGAGCTTCTTGCTCCGCTCGGCCCAGGTGGCCGCGAGGCGTTCGTCGATCAGCCCGGAACGCAGGGCCGCCGCCTGGCCGCCCGCCCGCTCGATCTCCTGGAAGAACGCCCAGGCGGCCTGCGCGAGTTCGTCGGTGAGCCGCTCCACGTACCAGGAGCCGCCCGCCGGGTCGATCACCCGGGCCAGATGCGACTCGTCGATCAGGATCGTCGAGGTGTTGCGGGCGATCCGGCGTGCGAACGCGTCGGGCAGGCCCAGCGAGTGGTCGAACGGCAGGACGGTGACGGAATCGGCGCCGCCGACCCCCGCGGCCATGCAGGCCACCGTCGTGCGCAGCATGTTCACCCACGGGTCGCGGCGCGTCATCATCACCGCGGACGTGACCGCGTGCTGCCGCTGCGCGCCGGCGGCGGGAGCGCCGCACGCCTCGGCGACCCGCGCCCAAAGACGGCGTGCGGCACGCAGCTTGGCGATGGTCAGAAACTGGTCGGCGGTCGCCGCGTAGCGGAACTCCAGCTGCGCGCACGCCTCTTCGACCGGGAGTCCGGCCGCGGTCAGGTCCCGCAGGTGGGCGACGCCGGTGGCGAGGGAGGCGCCGAGCTCCTGAGCCGCGGAGCCGCCTGCCTCGTGGTAGGGCAGCGCGTCCACGGAGAGGGCGCGCAGACCCGGATACTCGGCCGCGCACAGCCGGGCGAGCTCCACGGCCTCCGCCGGGTCCAACGCCTCGCCGGTGCGGGCCTCGTGGCCGAGCACGTCCGCGCCGAGCGTGCCGCGCGCCGCCTCCTTGGCCACGCCGGCCGCCTCGTACTGGGCGAACAAGGCACGGGCGGCGGGGGCGAATTGGGCGCCCGCGTCGAGCGCGACGGGCGCGAGGTCGAGATAGACGCCCTTGAGCGCCTCCGCCAGACCGGTGACCGGGATGCCGTTCGCACCCACGCCCAGCCAGACCGAGGTGACGCCGTTCTCCAGGTCGCCGAGCACGGCCTCATTCGTCCGGGCGGGGTCGGTGCCCGCGTGCCGCTGCCGCACGTCCCAGCCCGTGGCCGCGGTGCCCCCGGCCGTGCCGCCCCGTACGAACGGGGCGAAACCGGGATGTCCGACATCGGGGCCGGAGTCGCGGGACGTGTACAGCGGGCGGGTGATGAGCCCGTCCTCGAGAGCGGTGGACAGCGCTTCCTCTGCGGCCGTGCCCGATACGTCCTTACCCGATTTGCGCAACACGCCTTCCACCAGGCGCTGCCACTGCTCATGGGTCGCATCAGGGAACTCGGCGGCCAGCGGAAGCCCGTCGTCAGGCAGGACCGTCATGCCCTGATGCTAGGGCGCAACCCCTGGCACGCGGTGCCATCAAGGGCTGTGACCTTGCCCTCTTCCGATCGCTCTTGATCTCGAACGAGCGGAAGGCTAGGGACGGCCAGGGTCCTGGAGCCTGCCGCGCTCCTCCCGCCGCCCCCTCAGGCGGGGACGCTCGC
The DNA here is from genome assembly GCF_055593965.1 of Streptomyces sp. NPDC040622. NCBI lineage: Bacteria > Bacillati > Actinomycetota > Actinomycetes > Kitasatosporales > Streptomycetaceae > Streptomyces > Streptomyces sp. NPDC040622. The sequence continues at coordinate 786,366 of NZ_JBVIXD010000001.1, forward strand.
GGTGGTCCGGGGGCGGGCGACGGGCTGCCCGGTGACGTACTGGACGTACTCGCGCTGGAGCCGGAAACCGGCCGTCCAGGCCAGCAGGCGGCTGGGGCGGTTGTCGCGTCCGCAGGACCAGCTCGCGGTGCGGCCGCGCGCGGCGATGTCCGCGCACAGGCGGGTCACGCAGGCGAGGGCGAGGCGCTCGCGGCGGCGCTCGGGCGCGGTGAGCACGGCCACGTCCTCGTACGTCTGCCCGGTGAAGTAGCTGCACGCCACGGCGGCGACCCGCCCGTCGCGGTCCACCGCCGCCCAGCCGTGCCCGGAGGCCGCGAGACCTTCCGGTCCGCCCCAGCTGTCGTGGATCCAGGAGGAGTCGGGGGAGAGCTCGGTGAGCGCGGGGGCGTCACCGGGCGTCAGCGGGCGGACGGTCACGCCCCGCGGCGGACGGGGCGGGTCCACCGGCTCACGGTGGACGTACACCATGCGTTCGGCCGGTACGAGCCGGTCGAAGGCGGCGCCGAGCACCGGCAGGAAGCGGGACGGGGCCTCGACGTGGCTGTGCGCGAACGGGGCGAGCAGGTCCGGCGCGACACTGCCCGGGTCGCCGCGCAGCAGCACGTGTCCCGCGCAGGAGACCGCCACGGCCCGCGGGTCCAGGGCACGGTCGGCCCACCAGTGACCGACGCCGGTGGTGGTGACGTGCGCGGGCAGGGAGTCCGGCCCGGGCGCTTCGGGGCCGAACCAGCGGGGCACGGTGGGCAGGTGGTGCGGGGGAAGCTGAATCATCGGGCGCTCCTGCGGAGTGAGACCTTCGAGTGAAACGGGTGCGCCGGTCGGCCGGGCCGTGACCCGGGGGCCGGCAGCTTCCGCGCCGGGTTCCCGCTCCGCGGGACATCCAACTGTGCCGAGCGCGCTTGCTCAAGAGCGCCTCGCCCGGATTGACGCGGCGCTGATGGGCACTGGTGAACGGACGGGCCGCGCGTCGGCATCGCGTCAAGGCTCGGCGGACTCACGTCAACATCGCGTCATGGAGGGTCGGTTGGCACGGCGTGCCGGGCATAACGTCACCGTATGCCGCAGGTTCCCGATCCTGCCGGAGACGCCCGTTTCCTCGGCTTCACCGGTACTTCCTGATCCGCGGCACCCATTTTTCGGCTTTTCTGCTCTCTCCCCGGAGGAACCCCATGGCAGAGCTCGCGTACGGCGAGGACCCCGAGCCTTGTGAACCCGGCCCGGCCGGACCGCTGTTCGTCCCCGTCCGGCCGGGACCCGCGGGCTGCGTGGCCCGCCTGTTCCGCACACCCGTCGGCGGGCGCACCGCCGTTGCCTTCACCACCCCGCAGCGCCTGAGCGCCGCCCTCGGCTCCCGGCAGCCGTGGATCAGGCTCGCCGAACCGGCGCTGCGGTCCCTCACCGAGCCGCTCGGCGTCCGCGCGGTCACCGTCGACCCGCGGTTCGCCGCGCACCCCGTCGGCCCGCCGCCGCTCCGGCCCGCCGAACGGACGGCCGCACGTCTGCGTGCGTGGGACCCGCGCACGGTGGGCGCGCCGCGGATGGCCGGTACGGGCGCCTTGGCGGGCGCCCTGACCTCGTGGATCGGCTGAGGCCGAGGCGAAGGGAGAAGGACGATCATGACCACCCTGCACGTACCCCCGTTCCCGCCACCGGCACCCGCCGCACCGGCAGTCCCCTCCGCACCGGCAGCCCTCACCGCATCGGCCGACCCAGCCAACCCCGAGGCGCCCGCCGCACCCCGCACCCCCGCCGCACCCCGCACCCCCGCCGACACCGCACTCCGGCCGCCCGACGAGGAACTCTCCGTCTGGCCCAGCTCCACCGCGCGGCTCGCCCACGGCGACCTCTCCGTCGGCGGTGTGGCGCTCACCGAGATCGCCGAGCGCTTCGGCACGCCCGCCTATCTCTACGACGAGAGTGACGTGCGCGCCCGCTGCCGCACGTACCGGCACGCCTTCCCCGACGCCGAAGTCCTCTACGCGGCCAAGGCGTTCCTCTGCCGTGCCATGGCGCACTGGGTCCAGGAGGAGGGGCTGGGCCTGGACGTGTGCTCGGCCGGTGAGCTGGAGCTCGCCGTCACCACCGGCTTCCCCGCGGAGCGCATCGTGCTGCACGGCAACGCGAAGAGCCCGCACGACCTGTCGACCGCCCTGCGCCTCGGAGTGGGCCGGATCGTCATCGACAGCGCCTCCGAGATCGCCCGCCTCGCCGTGGCCGTGCCACCGGGCAGCCGGCAGAAGGTCCTGGTCCGCGTGGTGCCCGGCATCGCGGCAGGCGGGCACGCCAAGATCCGGACCGGCACCGACGACCAGAAGTTCGGCCTGTCCCTCACGGACGGCTCCGCGCAGCACGCGGTCGCCCGCATCCTGGGGCAGCCGACGCTCGAACTGGCGGGCCTGCACTGCCATCTGGGCTCCCAGATCACCACGGAGAAGCCCTTCCTCGCCGCGGTGCGCCGCATGGTCGGCCTGATGGCCCGGATCAAGGACCAGCACGGGGTCACGCTCCCCGAACTGGACCTCGGCGGCGGCCACGGCATCGCCTACCGTCCCGGTGAGGAGGAGCTCGACATCCCCGCGCTCGCCCGCAAGGTCCGCGCCGCACTGGACGAGAGCTGCGCGGCCGCGGGACTGCGGGTGCCACGCCTGATCGTCGAACCGGGGCGCGCCGTCGCGGGACCCGCGGGCGTGGCGCTCTACCGGGTCCTCGCGGTCAAGCGCACTGGCGGGAAGACGTTCGTCGCCGTGGACGGCGGGATGAGCGACAACCCGCGGCCCGCCCTGTACGGCGTGCGGTACGAGCCGCGCCTGGTCGGGCGGCGCTCCGCGGCCGGACCCGCGCCGGTCACGGTCGTGGGCCGGCACTGCGAGGCGGGTGACGTCCTCGCCCCGGACGTCCCGCTGCCCGGCGACGTACGGCCGGGTGATCTGCTCGCCGTCCCGGTCGCGGGCGCCTACCACCTGTCGATGGCCTCCGGCTACAACCTCGTGGGCCGCCCGCCCGTCGTCGCGGTCGCCGACGGCCACGCGAGGCTGCTCGTGCGCCGCGAATCCCTCGACGACGTCCGGCGCCGGGACGTCGGGCTGTAGCCGGCCCGCGTGACGGCCCCGGGGCAGTGCGCCCCGGGGCCGTCCGTTCGCCGCGCGGTGACCGGCTGTGTCGCGACTGCTAGAGGATGGCGCCCGGCGTGTAGGCGGCGGCCTCGGGGTGCTCCTTGAGCAGCGCCTCGATCTGCGCGAGCACCGCGGCGACCTGGTCGCTCGCGGCACCGGTGAAGGAGAGCTTGTCGGCCATCAGCTCGTCGAGCTGCGCGCGGTCCAGCGGGATGCGGGAGTCCGCGGCGAGCTTGTCGAGCAGCTCGTTGCGCTCGGCGCCCTGCTCCCGCATGGCGAGCGCGGAGGCGACCGCGTTCTCCTTGATGGCCTCGTGGGCCTCCTCGCGGCCGACGCCCGCGCGCACCGAGGCCATCAGGACCTTGGTGGTGGCGAGGAAGGGGAGGTAGCGGTCCAGCTCGCGCGCCACGACCGCGGGGAAGGCGCCGAACTCGTCGAGGACGGTCAGGAACGTCTCCAGCAGGCCGTCGAGCGCGAAGAACGCGTCGGGCAGCGCGACACGGCGTACGACGGAGCAGGAGACGTCGCCCTCGTTCCACTGGTCGCCCGCCAGCTCGCCGGTCATCGAGGCGTAGCCGCGCAGGATGACGGTGAGGCCGTTGACGCGCTCGCAGGAGCGGGTGTTCATCTTGTGCGGCATCGCGGACGAGCCGACCTGGCCCGGCTTGAAGCCCTCGGTGACCAGCTCGTGGCCCGCCATCAGGCGGACCGTCTTGGCCACCGACGAGGGCGCCGCGGCGACCTGCACCAAGGCGGTCACGACGTCGTAGTCGAGTGAGCGCGGGTAGACCTGACCGACCGAGGTGAAGGCCGACTCGAAGCCGAGGTGCGAGGCGATGCGCTGCTCCAGGCCGGCCAGCTTCGCGGCGTCGCCGCCGAGCAGGTCGAGCATGTCCTGGGCGGTGCCGACCGGGCCCTTGATGCCGCGCAGCGGGTAACGGGCGATGAGCTCGTCCAGACGGCGGAAGGCGACGAGAAGCTCGTCGGCGCCGGTCGCGAAGCGCTTGCCCAGCGTGGTCGCCTGGGCGGCGACGTTGTGCGAGCGGCCGGCCATGACCAGTTCCGCGTACTCGCCGGCGAGCTTGCCGAGCCGGGCCAGGACCGCGACCGTGCGGTTGCGGACGAGCTCCAGGGAGAGCCGGATCTGCAGCTGCTCCACGTTCTCGGTCAGGTCGCGCGAGGTCATGCCCTTGTGGACGTGCTCGTGGCCGGCGAGGGCGTTGAACTCTTCGATGCGGGCCTTCACGTCGTGGCGCGTGACCTTCTCGCGCTCGGCGATCGAGGCCAGGTCGACCTGGTCGAGAACGCGCTCGTAGTCGGCGATGGCGGCGTCGGGAACCTCGATCCCGAGGTCCTTCTGCGCGCGCAGCACGGCGAGCCAGAGCTGACGCTCCAGCTTCACCTTCTGCTCGGGCGACCAGAGGGTGGCGAGCTCGGCGGAGGCATAACGTCCGGCGAGGACGTTCGGGATACGGGGCTTTGCGGGCGCGGCAGTCACGTGTACGGATTCTACTGGGCGTTCCTGCAGGCCAGCGCCACGCCCCCGTTCGTCGGAAAGTACGAGAGCGGGCGGCCGGGGACCCCCTAGGAGAGCGGGCCGTCGTAGGGCAGCAGGTCGGGGCGCTTGGGGGCGCGGCCGTCACCGGAGGAGCGGCCGGTGAGGCGGCGGCCGATCCACGGGCCGAGGTACTGCTTGGCGAACCGGGCGTCGGCGACGCGGCGCACGGCCCAGCCCGGCGGTACGGCGGCGGGCAGCGGGCTCTGCCAGTCGTCCTGCGGCTCGTGTCCGAGGGCCTGCCAGACGGCCTCGGCGATCCTGCGGTGGCCCTCGGCCGTGGGGTGCAGGCGGTCGACGTCCCACATGCGCTGGTCGCCGAGGACGGCCGCGCCGTACAGGTCCACGACGATGGCGTCGTGCCGTGCCGCCAGCACCTCGACGTGTGCGTAGAGCTCCTCCATGCGCGGCCGGAACCGGTGCAGCACCGGACCGTTGCGGCCGGGGCTGCGCATGAGGACGAGCTGCTTGCAGGAGGGGGCGAGGCGCTCGACGGCCTCTTCGAGCAGGTCGCGGACGCGGCTCATGTCGCACTTGGGGCGCAGCGTGTCGTTGAGGCCGCCCACCAGGGTGACCACGTCGGCCCGCATCGCCGCCGCGAGGTCCACCTGCTCGTCGACGATCTGGCCGATGAGCTTCCCGCGGACCGCGAGGTTCGCGTAGCGGAAGCCGGGGCTCTGCGCCGCCATCCGGCCGGCGAGGAGGTCGGCCCAGCCGCGGTAGCTTCCGTCGGGGAGCAGGTCCGACATGCCCTCGGTGAAAGAGTCGCCCACCGCGACAAGACTGGTGTAGTTGGCATTTATCTGCATGGCGAAAGTGATCGTAACCCGCCGGGGCGCACGGTGCGTGGGGGTCTGCCGCCGTCAGCCGGCGTCGGGGCCGGTGAGGTGATCCACCACCGTCTCGCCGACGCCCGCGAACGCCTCGATCTGCGCCGGGGTCAGCAGGTCGATGAAGTGTCTGCGTACGGAGTCCACGTGCAGCGGCGCCGCGGCCTCGATCGTGCGCAGCCCTTTGTCCGTCAGGACGACCACCGCACCCCTGCCGTCCGTCGCGCACTCCTCGCGCACCACGAGGCCGCGCTGCTGCATGCGGGCCAGATGGTGGGAGAGGCGGCTGCGGGACCAGAGCATGCGGTGCGCGAGCTCGCTGACGCGACGGCGGTGGTCGGGGCTTGCGCCGAGGTTGGAGAGCACGTCGTAGTCGGGCTCGGACAGGCCGCTCTGCCGGTTGAGGTCGCGCGACAGCTGGGCGGTGAGCAGCAGCGACATGCGGCGGTAGGCCTGCCATGCGCGCTGTTCCTGGTCGGTCAGCCAGCGGGGTTCCTGGGGCACGGGCCCACCGTAGCGAAGGTTTGGTTGACATGTCACTCACCTTGCTCTTACCGTGATGAGTGAGATGAGTGACACGTCAATCACCTGGATGGCGCTCCTTCGAGGACCACGTCACGAAGGAGCACGTCACCCGGGCACGTCATCGGGAGTCGCGGTGTTGGCACGGTCGCTGAGTCTGCTGTCCGGGCTCGTCCTGTTCGGTGTGAGCGTCGCGCTCATGGTCGTCGCCGACCTCGGTCTGCCCTCGTGGGACGCCCTGCACCAGGGCGTGGCACGCACCACCGGGCTGCCCTTCGGCTGGGTGGTGAACATCGTGGGCGCGCTGGTGCTCCTCGCCTGGATCCCGCTGCGGGTCCGCCCGGGCATCGGCACCCTCTGCAACATCGTGGTCGTCGGCCTCACCGCCGACGCCGCCCTCGCCCTGCTGCCCGAGCCCGACGCCCTCGCCGTCCGCATACCGCTGCTCCTCGCGGGCATCGGGCTCAACGCCCTGGCCACCGGGCTCTACATCGGCGCGGGCCTCGGCCCGGGCCCGCGCGACGGCCTGATGACCGGCCTCGCCCGCCGGGGCATCTCCATCCGTCTGGCGCGCACCGCGATCGAGGTGGGCGTGCTGGCCGTGGGCTGGCTGCTCGGCGGCACGATCGGCATCGGTACGGTGCTGTTCGCCGTGGCGATAGGCCCCCTCACCCAGCCGGCGATCCGCCGCTTCACCCTCTCGTCCCCCGGGCCCGCCGAGAGTCCCGCCGGGCCCGAACGCGAGACCACCACCCGATAGTTCACCGCTCCGCAGACGTCACCGTCCGGTGGACGTCACCACCCGCAAAGGATCAGCACGATGCCTCGTCTGTACGTCGTCTCCGCCAGCACCCGCCCCACTTCCGCGGGCCGCCCGCTGGCCGCCTGGGTCACCGGGCTCGCCGCCGCGCGCGACGAGTTCGACACCACGCTCATCGATCTCGGCGAGGTCGGCCTGCCGTTCTTCGACGAGCCCGAGCACCCCTCCGAGGGCCGCTACGTCCACCAGCACACCAAGGACTGGAGCGCGACCGTCGCGGCCGCCGACTGCTTCGTCTTCGTGATGCCGATGTACAACGGCGGCTTCAGCGCGCCCCTGAAGAACGCGATCGACTACCTGCACCAGGAGTGGCAGGGCAAGCCGGTGGGCCTGATCAGCTACAGCGCGGGCACCTCCGGCGGTGCCCCGGCCGTCGAGATGATCCAGCCGGTCCTCCAGCGCGTGGGCCTGCGCGCCGCGCGCCGGAGCCTGTCGATCCCCGGCATCGAGGACCGCACCGGCCAGGACGGCCGCTTCGTGGCCAGTGCCGAGCTGGCCGCGCAGGCCGGTGACGTGCTCGACGACGTCGCGCTGCTGACCGCCGGTGAACCGGCCGCCGTCTGAGCCGTCACCGCTCGGTCCGCCGCGCCCCGTCGCCCGGGGCGCGGCGGATCTGTGCAGCGCGTCGCCTCGGCGGTATGTCATAGGCACGCCGTCGTCACGAGAGAGCGAGCCCGCCATGTGGACCGCAGCTTTCTGGAAGGCCACCGCGGAACGCGTGATCCGCACGTTCGCACAGGCGCTGGCCGCCGTCCTGGTCGCCGGGGCGACCAGCCTGCTGGACGTGGAGTGGGGCGCGGCCTTCGCGACGGCGGGGCTGGCCGCGGTCCTCGCGGTCCTGACGGCGATCGGCGCCTCGGAGGCCGGGGCGAAGGGCCCGGGCATCACCGAACAGCCGACCGCGAAGGCGGGCGCGGGCAAGCCGGTGCTGTGAGCGGGCCCGGCCCGCCGCCGAGAGGCGGTCGGCCGGGCCCGCTCGGCCCGTCGCACCGGCCGGCGGAACAGCTTCCGTCACACCGGCTGGCCGAACAGCTCCCGCAGCACGTCCTCCATCGTGACCATGCCGGCGAGCCGGCCGTCCGAGCCGAGCACCGCGGCCACGTGGGTACGGCTGCCGCGCATCGCGGTCAGCACGTCGTCCAGCGGCGTCGTCTCGCGCACCTGGGCGATCTTGCGCATGTCAGGCACCCGGAAGGGCAGGTCCCGCGGCGTCCGGTCCAGGGCGTCCTTGACGTGCAGGTAGCCGACGATGCGGCGGCCGTCGTCGACCACGGGGAAGCGGGAGAACCCGGACTCGGCCGAGAGCTGCTCGAGGCGTTCGGGGGTGACGCCCACGCGCGCGTAGACCACGTCCTCCAACGGCAGGACGACGTCCCTGACCGGACGCCGGCCCAGTTCGAGCGCGTCGTGCAGCCGCTCCTGCGCCCGGTCGTCGATCAGGCCCGCGTCACCGGAGTCCTTGACCATGCGGGCGAGTTCGTCGTCCGAGAAGCTCGCCGACACCTCGTCCTTCGCCTCGACGTGCAACAGCTTCAGAAGGCCGTTGGCGAACGCGTTGATCGCGAAGATCACCGGGCGCAGCGCCCGTGCGAGCGCCACCAGCGGCGGTCCGAGCAGCAGCGCCGAACGCACCGGCTCCGCCAGCGCGATGTTCTTCGGGATCATCTCGCCGAGCAGCATGTGCAGATAGGTCGCCACGACCAGCGCGATGACGAACGAGATCGGGTGGACCAGGCCGTGCGGCACGCCCACCGAGTCGAACACCGGTTCCAGGAGGTGCGCGATGGCCGGCTCCGCGACGATGCCGAGGACGAGGGTGCACAGCGTGATGCCCAGTTGGGCCGCCGCGAGCAGCGCCGACACGTGCTTCAGGCCCCACAGCACGCTCTTGGCGCGCCGGTCGCCCTCTTCCGCGTACGGCTCGATCTGGCTGCGGCGCACGGAGATGATCGCGAACTCCGCGCCCACGAAGAAGGCGTTGACGACGAGCGTCGCCAGGCCGATCAGCAGCTGGACGGCGGTCATCGGGCGTCCTCCTTGTGGTCGTCAGCGTCGTCGCCGTCCTCGGCATGCAGCGGGGCGTGCAGCATGACGCGGGCGGCACGCCGCCCCGCGGCGTCCACCACGTCCAGGCGCCAGCCGGCCACCTCGACGCCGTCACCGACGGCGGGGATGCGGCCGAGCTCGGTCGCGACGAGGCCGGCGAGCGTCTCGTAGGGCCCGTCGGGGGCCCGCAGGCCCACCCGCGCGAGCTGGTCGGTGCGCGCCGAGCCGTCGGCGGAGTACAGGACCCTGCCGTCGTCGTCGGTGCCCGCGGCGGCGATGTCGGGCGTCTCGTGCGGGTCGTGCTCGTCCCGCACCTCGCCGACGACCTCCTCGACGATGTCCTCGAGCGTCGCGACTCCCGCGGTACCCCCGTACTCGTCGATGACCACGGCCATCGTGCGCTTGCCGGAGAGCCGGTCCATGAGCCGGTCGACGGTGAGCGTCTCGGGCACGAGCAGCGGCTCCCGCATCAGCTCGGCGACGGACACGCGCTGCCTGAGCTCGGCCGGTACGGCGAGCACGTCCTTGATGTGGGCCACACCGACGACGGTGTCGAGATTCCCGCGGTACACCGGGAAGCGGGACAGACCCGTGGCGCGCGTGGCGTTCGCGACGTCCTCGCAGGTGGCGTGCGTTTCCAGGGCCATCACCTGGACGCGCGGCGTCATGACGTTCTCCGCGGTCAGGTCGGCGAGGTTCAGGGTGCGTACGAACAGTTCGGCGGTGTCCGCCTCCAGCGCGCCCTCCTTGGCGGAGTGCCGGGCCAGGGCCACCAGCTCCTTGGGGCCGCGCGCGGAGGCGAGCTCCTCGGCCGGCTCGATGCCGAAACGGCGTACGGAACGGTTCGCGGTGTTGTTCAGATGGGCGATGAACGGCCGGAACGCGGCACTGAACAGGCGCTGGGGCGTCGCCACCCGCTTGGCCACGGCGAGCGGCGAGGAGATCGCCCAGTTCTTGGGGACCAGCTCGCCGACGACCATCAGGAAGACCGTGGAGAGGGCCGTGCCGATCACCAGGGCCACGGAGGAGGCCGCGGAGCGGGGCACGCCCAGGTCGCGCAGCGGCCCCGCGATCAGCTTGGCGATGGAGGACTCGGAGAGCATGCCCACCACCAGGTTGGTGACGGTGATGCCCAGCTGGGCCCCGGAGAGCTGGAAGGTGAGGTTCTTGACGGCTTTGAGGGCACCGGCGGCGCCGCGGTCGCCGCGCTCGACGGCGCGTTCCACCTCGCTGCGCTCGACCGTCGTGAGGGAGAACTCCGCGGCGACGAAGACGCCGCACGCCAGGCAGAGCAGCACCGCCACGAGGAGCAGGAGCACTTCGGTCATCGGGTCACCTCCGTCCCATGATCGGGCAGGGGCGGGAGGAATGCGCGATGTCGGGTACTGGGAGGCTCGCCCATGGGCGGACGCTCACACCTTTCAGTTGTGTACGAGTGGTACGTCCATGGTAAAGGATCAGCAAAGCCCCTCGAACCCCTGTCGGGGCGGGGGCTCGGCCGGATCGGACACCCGGACGTGCGGTCCACCGCATGAGTGGCCCGCTCGTGGAGTTTCAATCCGTGCGGGGCTTCAATCCGCGAGGGGCTTCACCCAGCGGCTCCACTGTGGTTCGGGAGCGTAGCCCGCCGAGCGCCAGGCGTGCTGGGCGAGGTCGTTGCGGTCGAGGACCATCGCGTCGCCCCGCCGCCCGCCGAGCCGCACGAACCGCTCCTCCGCGGCGGCGAGCAGCGCGGCGCCCACACCGCGACGGCGCTGGTCCGGACGGACGGCGAGACGGTAGAGGTGGCAGCGCCACCCGTCGAAACCCGCGATCACCGTGCCGACGAGCTCCCCGGCACGCTCGGCGAGGATCAGCGCCTCGGGGTCGCGGGTGACGAGGCGCTCCACCCCGGCGCGGTCGTCGCTGATGCTCGTGCCCTCGGCGGCCTCCTTCCAGAAGGCCAGTACCTTGTCGAGATCACCGAGATCACCGAGGTCACCGGGCGCCGCGGCCCGTATACGAAGATCGTCCATGCGGGCATCCCATCACCGGCTGGCACCCGGTCGCGCACGATTTCCAGCATGCGGACGGCGGGGGAGCGGTGGCCCTCAGCTGCCGGCCAGCTCCTCGATCACGGGGCCGAACGTCTCCATGGCGGGCTCCAGGACGGTGAGGTACGAGAAGCCGTACCGCTCCCGCTGTGCGCGCAGCTGCTCGGCCATCTGGCGGACCGTGCCGATGAGGAGGACGGGCAGGCCGAGCGCCTCGTCCTCGGTGAGGTGCGGGACGAGCCCGAGGGACGGACGGACGGCGGCCCGCCGGTCCCGGGTCACCTGGACCAGCTGGATCAGCAGGTTCAGCTCGGCCGGTTCGGTGCGCTGGGCGGCGAACCGCCGGTACGCGGCGACGCGCTCGTCCAGACGTCCGGCCGTCAGGACGGACAGCTTGCCGTCCGCGTCCCCCGGTACCAACCGCGCGCCGGTGAACGCCGCGATGTCCGCGTGCTCGGCGGCCAGTTCCAGCATCCGGTCGCCGTTGCCGCCGATCAGGAGCGGCGGGCGGGGGCGCCGCAGCGGCTGCGGCTGATGCTCGCCGGAGTCGAACAGCCGGTCCAACTCCGTGACGGTGCGCCGCAGATGCTCCACACGCGCACCGGGCGACCCCCAGGGCAGGCCGGCCGCCTCGTGCTCCGCCCTGACATAGCCCGTGCCGAGGCCCAGTTCGAGGCGGCCGTCGGTGAGGGCGTCCGTCGTGGCCACCTCGCGGGCGAGCAGCGCCGGGTTCCAGAATCCGGCGTTCAGCACGAACGTGCCGACCTTCGGGCGCCGCGTGGCCTCGGCGGCGGCGACGAGCGCCGGGAACGGCGCGGGCGCGCCGAGATGGTCGGGGACCAGGATCACGTCGTAGCCGAGAGCCTCCGCCCTGCGGCACTTCTCGCGCCACTCGCCCCCCGCCGACGGGGTGATCATGCTGACGCCGAAGCGGAACGGCCGTGTCATGAGCTCTCCTTGCGTCTGCGTCACGTGGCTCGCCAAAAGGGTCGGTCCCTCACTCGTGCGCGATGGCCGCCAGTACGTTCATGCGCGAGGCGCGGAGCGCGGGCAGCAGCGCCGCCGCGAGCCCGACGACCACGGAACCGATCACCACCGCCACGATCGTCGTCCAGGGGAACGCCAGCTCCTTCATGCCCTGCAGGGCCAGGACCTGCTGCACGGCGACGCCCCAGACGAGACCGAGCGCGAGGCCGAGCAGCGCCCCGAACACCGCGATCACCACCGACTCCAGGCGGATCATCCGGCGCAGCTGGCGCCGGCCGAGGCCGATGGCGCGCAACAGCCCGATCTCCCGGGTGCGCTCCACGACGGAGAGGGCGAGGGTGTTGACCACGCCGAGGACCGCGATGACGATCGCGAGGCCGAGGAGCGCGTAGACGAGGTAGAGCATCACGGCGATCTGCTGGCGGATCAGCTCCTTGTAGTCGGCCTGGTCGCGCACCTGGACCTGCGGATAGGGGTCCAGGGTCTTCTCCAGGCTGTCGCGCAGGGTGCCGGTGTCCGTGCCCGCGGCCGCGTTGACGTACAGCGCGGAGTCCTGGCCGCCCGGCACGTACTTCTCTACCGTGGCGAAGCCCATGAAGAGCCCGCCCTCGACACCGAAGCCCTCCGCGGAGTCCTGGTCGGTGAGCGCGCCGACCGTCAGCCTCGTCCCGCGCCCGCCGGGGAAGGTCGCGGACACCGCGTCGCCGAGGCGCACCGCGTGCTTCTCCGCGAACGTCTTGTCCATGCCGATCCGGCCCGCCGCCAGCGCGGCACGCGAACTGCCCCGCGCGTACACGACCTTGGCGACGTCGTCGAGGCGCGGATCGTAGCCCGCGGCGGTCGTCTTGACGTTCTTGCCGTCGGGCAGCGCCAGCCGGATGGGCGTGAAGCGCTGGCGAACGACGAGGCCCGCGCCCTCGGTGTCCTTCACCTTCCCGGTGATCTCCGGGGAGAAGGGCATGAAGTTGCTGTTCTGCACGACGAAGTCCGCACCCAGCGTCCGGTCGATCTGCCGGTCGAACGACTTCGTCATCGACGCGCTGGCCACCGAGAGACCGCCGACCAGGGCGAGGCCGACCATCAGCGCGGCGGCCGTGGCACCCGTGCGGCGCGGGTTGCGCAGCGCGTTGCGCTGGCTCATCCGGCCGACCGAGCCGAAGACCGCGGGGAACGCGCCGCCGAGGACCCGGATGACCGGGCGCACCAGGAGGGGGCCCGCGATGACCGTGGCGATCAGGGTCAGGACGATGCCGAGCCCGAGCAGGGACGCGGCGGACGAGGTCTTGTCCGAGGCGGCGCAGCCCACCAGCGCGGCGGCGCCGGCCGCCCCGACGACCGCCCCGGCCGCGGCCCGCACCTTCAACGGCCGCCCCACACCGGCGATCTCCGCGTCGGCGAGCGCAGCCATCGGGGAGACGTGAGCGGCCCGCCGGGCCGGGAGGTACGCGGCGACGAACGTGACCCCGACGCCGACGACGTACGAGGCGACGGGCGTCGCCCACCCGACGACCATCTCCGTGGACTTCAGGTTCATGCCGAGCAGACCCATCAGCCGGATCAGGCCGAGCGCCAGGCCGATGCCGACCGCGAGGCCGAGCGTCGAGCCGACCAGGCCGAGCAGCAGCGCCTCGACGAGCACCGAACGGCGCACCTGTTTGCGGTCGGCGCCGAGCGCGCGCAGCAGCCCCAGCTCGCGGGTGCGCTGCGCGATGAGCATCGAGAAGGTGTTGACGATCAGGAAGACGCCGACGAGCACGGCGACCCCGGCGAAGCCGAGCATCACGTACTTGATGACGTCCAGGAAGCCGCCGAGTTCCGACGCGGCGGACTCGGCCTGCTCGTCGGCGGTCTTCAGGTCGTACCCGGAGCCCAGTGCCGCGGCGATCCGGCGCTTGAGCGTCGTGTCGCCGATGCCGTCGTCGGCGGTCACCGAGATGCTGGTCGCCGCGTCCTGCGCGCCCAGGAGTTCGCGCTGGGCGGCCGGGGTGTCCAGGAAGACGAGGGCCGCGCCGGGATTCGTGGTGGTGAACGTCGCGATGCCGACGACCTCGACCTTGAACGAGCCGGGACGTGCGAGGACGGTGAGGGTGTCGCCGATCCCGACGTTCTTCTTGTCGGCCGTGTCCGCGTCGATCATCGCCTGTCCGGCGCCGCGCGGGGCGTGGCCGGAGGTGAGCTCCACGGGACTGCGGTCGGTGGGGTACCAGTTGATGGCGATGGTGGGCGCGCCGGTCGTCGGCCCCACGGACTCGTTGTCGCGGTCGACGATGGTGATGTTCTCCACGCGCACGTCGACGTGCGCGTCCTTGACCCCCGCGACCCGGGTGACCCGCTCATCGAGGCCCGCGGGCACCGTCGGCGTCTGTCCGGATGGCAGGGCCTCGTCGAGGTCCTCCTTCGGCTCGACCGACACGTCGGCCGAGGTGGAGGCGAAGAGGCGGTCGAAGGTGCGGGTCACCGTGTCCGAGAAGATCAGGCTGCCCGCGACGAACGCGACCGAGAGGATGACGGCAAGCGCGGAGAGCACGAGGCGGCCCTTGTGCGCGAGGAAGCTTCTGAGTGTCGCCTTCAGCACCGCGGCCCCCGGTTCAACTCTGCTCGGCCGGACCGTCGAGGGGCGCGCCGGCGCCCGGCGCCATCGCGTGCAGGGCGTCGAACCGTTTCATGCGTTCGAGGACCAGGTCGGCCGTCGGCCGTTCCATGTCGTCCACGATCCGCCCGTCGCCGAGGAAGACCACCAGGTCGGAGTGGGCGGCGGCGCTCGGGTCGTGGGTCACCATCACCACGGTCTGGCCGAGCTGGTCCACCGCCTCGCGCAGGAATCCGAGGACTTCGAGCCCGGCGCGCGAGTCGAGGTTGCCCGTCGGCTCGTCGGCGAAGATCAGCTCGGGCTTGGCGGCGAGCGCCCGCGCGCAGGCCACCCGCTGCTGCTGCCCGCCGGACAGCTGCGCGGGCCGGTGCCCCAGACGGTCCCGCAGACCCAGCGTGTCGATCACGTGCTCCAGCCAGGCGCGGTCAGGCCGCTGCCCCGCGATGTCCATCGGGAGGGTCATGTTCTCCAGGGCGTTGAGCGTCGGGATGAGGTTGAAGGACTGGAACATGAAGCCGATCCGGTCGCGCCGCAGCCGGGTCAGTTCGCGCTCCTTGAGCCCGGTGATCTCCGTGTCGCCGAGCCACACCTGTCCCGCCGAGACGCTGTCGAGCCCGGCCAGGCAGTGCATCAGGGTGGACTTCCCCGAGCCGGACGGGCCCATTACGGCCGTGAAGCGCTCGCGCGCGATGTCCACGTCGACCGAGTCGAGGGCGAGCACGGTCGTCTCGCCGGTGCCGTACGCCTTGGTGAGGCCGCGGGCGCGCGCGGCGATTCCGGCGGGCCCCGGGCGGCCCGAGAACGGTGCCGAAGCAGGTGCGGACAACGCGGCCTCCTGGGTTGTGGCCGTTCCAACTCCCGTAACCCCGCCGAGAGTAGTGGGGCTCCCCGGGTGTCCGGTATCCCTCCGAGGTCGCGCCCCGAGACACATGTAAGGGGCAAGGTCCTGGCGCCCTTGTCGTGCTAGCACCCGGGCGCTAGCTTGACGGTATGGCGAAGACTCAGCTGAACGTACGGGTGGACGAGGACACCGCCCGGGCCGCGCGGGAGCGAGCCCTGGCCCGAGGCATGAGCGTGAACCGCTACATCGAGGAACTGGTGAAACAGGACGCGGGCGAAGTGGGCCACACCTTCGTCGAGGCCGCCGCGGACTTCATGAAGCAGTACGAGTCCGTCTTCGCCGAGGAGTTCGGCACCGAGCACGAGGGCCGCCGCCCGGTGCCTGAAGGTCGTCGCTGAGCCCTTGAACCTCAGAATCGACCTTGCCTGGCTCCTGATGGTCGCCGAACACAAGACGCCCGGAGACCCCCAGGTCACCGACTGGGGCGCGCTCGTCGCCGCCGTGAGCAGACACGAGGCGGAGATATTCGGGACGCCCGTCTACGAGACCCCGCACGACCGCGCCGCCGCGCTCCTGCAGGTCCTGCTCCACATCCCCGCGCTCGAACGCTCGAACGCGCTCTTCGCCGTCTCCGTCGCGTACGCCTATCTCGTCTCCAGCGGCCTGAAGGTCGTCACCTCGCCCGAACAGGTGCGCGATCTCGCCCGCCTGGTCAAGGAGGACGGCGTGAGTGTGCAGGCCATCGCGGACCAGCTGCGCCAGTGGAGCCTGTGAGTCCGCGTCCGGTCCGGGGCGGAGCGGGCCGGCGACGGGCGCGTGGTGTCGGTCAGGACGTGACGGGGCGGCGTGCCGCGCCCAGCACGCAGTACGAGGACGGCAGGCGCGGCCCCTTCGCGGGCACCAGGAACCGCCGGTGCGCGCCGACCTCGAAGCCCGCCCCGCGCAGGGCCTGGAGCGGGTCCCGTGCGACGTGACAACCGCCGAACAGCGGCGGCCACACCGTGCGGTCCAGGACGCGCTGGGTGATCGCCATCAGCCTCCCCGGCGCCCGCCCGTGTTCGAAGAACCGCAGCTCACCGCCGGGCCGCAGCACCCTGCGCAGCTCACCGACGGCCCGCGGCACGTCGCGCACGCTGCACAGCACGAGTGAGACGACGGCCGCGTCGAACGCCTCGCTCTTGACGGGCAGCGCCTCCGCGGCCCCCGGCACCACGTCGACCGGCACGTCCGCGCGCAGGGCGGCGTCCACCGCCAGGCGCCGCAGGAGGCGCTCCGGCTCGATCGCCACGACCTCGGAGACCGTGCCCGGATAGTGCGCGAAGTTGAGGCCGTTGCCCGCGCCGACCTCGATGACCCGACCGGAGAGACCGGCGAGGAGCTCCCTGCGACGGCCGCCGATCACGGGCTCGGCGGCCACGCTGTGCCGGGCGTAGAAACGGGCGAAGACGGGGTGGTGCACGGCGTCCCGGGGCACGGGCTTGGCGGAGCGAGGCGACATGGGCCCTCCTCGGCGGAGCGAGTGGATACCGCCATGGTGCCCCGGGGGGCGTCGTTCCCCTCACCCTCGGGGCGGTTCACTTCGGGGGGCGGGCTCCACCGGTCAGCCGGCCGGAGCGTCGCCGCCCCGGCCGGCCGCGCACGGAAGCGGTGCCGATCAGCGCTCGGCCGTACCGCTCGCTCCCCAGGCCGCGGGCGCCTCACGCGCCGCGAACGCCGCTCCGTCCCACGTGCCGCCGAGCTCCGGGCCCAGCCAACTCCCGGCCGCCGCACGGAACTCGGACTCCGCCAGCGATCCCGCGCCGGCCGGGACCGCACCGAGGAGGTCCGCGCCCGCCGCGTCCGGCAGGTCCGCGAGGTTGCAGCGCGAGGCCAGGTCGGGAGCCGTGGGCCAGCTGCCGACGACGACGCCCAGCTGACGCACGCCGCGCGCCCGCAGCGCCTCCGCCGTCAGCGCCGTCGTGTTGAGGGTGCCGAGGCCCGCCGGAGCGACCACGAGGACCGGCGCGTCGAGCATTCCCGCGACGTCCGCCAGCGTGGCGCCGTCGTCGTCGAGGCGTACGAGCAGGCCGCCCGCGCCCTCGACGAGCACGAGGTCGTGCTCCGCCGCCAGCTTCTCCGCCGCGTCGGCCGCGTCCCGGGGGCGCACCGGCGCCAGGCCGGCCCGGCGCGCGGCGGTGTTGGGCGCCAACGGCTCCGGGAACCGCGCGAGTTCCCGTGTCGTGACACCGTCACCCGCGAGCCGGGCCACCTCCTGCACGTCGCCGGGATCGCCGGGCGCTACCCCGGTCTGCGTGGCCTTGAGCACGGCGACGCTGCGCCCCGCCGCGAGCGCGACCGAGGCCACGGCCGCCGTCGTCACCGTCTTGCCGATCTCCGTGCCCGTCCCGGACACCACGATCACTGTCATGTCAGCCCTCCCGCGCCGCGGCGCACACCGCGCGCCCGATCCGTGCCAGGTCGTCGTCGCCGGTGATGAACGGCGGCATCGTGTAGATCAGGTCGCGGAACGGTCTGACCCACACGCCCTCGCGCACCGCGGCCCGGGTCGCCGCCGCCATGTCCACGGGGTGGTCCAACTGGACCACCCCGATCGCCCCGAGGACGCGGACCTCCCGTACCGAGGGGTGATCGGTCACCTCGGCCAGGCCCTCCCGCAGACCCGACTCGATGCGCTTGACCTCGCTCTGCCAGTCCTGCCCGAGGAGCAGGTCGATCGAGGCCCCGGCCACCGCGGCGGCCAGCGGATTGCCCATGAACGTCGGCCCGTGCGCGAGGACGGGCACCTCGCCCCGCGAGATGCCCTCGGCGACCCGGGGCGTGCACAGCGTCGCAGCCAGCGACAGATAGCCGCCGGTCAGCGCCTTGCCCAGGCACATCACATCGGGCGTGACACCCGCGTGCTCCGCCGCGAACAGCGCACCCGTGCGGCCGAAGCCCGTCGCGATCTCGTCGAACACGAGCAGCACGTCGTGCGCGTCGCACGCCTCGCGCAGGACCCGCAGATAGGCGGGGGAGTGGAAGCGCATGCCGCCCGCGCCCTGCACCACGGGCTCGACGATCACAGCCGCGAGCTCATGGGCGTGGCGCCCGATCATGTCGTGCAGGTGCGTCGCGTACGTCTCCTCGTACGCCGTCGGCGGCGCGTCCGCGAACACCTGGCGGGGCAGGACGCCCTGCCAGAGCTCGTGCATGCCGCCGTCGGGGTCGCAGACGGCCATCGGCTGCCAGGTGTCCCCGTGGTAGCCGCCGCGCCAGGTCAGCACCCGCTGCTTCGCCGGCCGGCCAAGCGAGCGCCAGTACTGGAGGCACATCTTGAGCGAGACCTCGACGGCGACGGACCCGGAGTCGGAGAGGAAGACGTGTTCCAGCCCCTCGGGCGACATGTCGACAAGACGCTTCGCGAGCCGGACGGCGGGCTCGTGCGTGAGCCCGCCGAACATGACGTGGCTCATGCGGTCCAACTGGCCCCGCACCGCGTCGTTGAGCACCGGGTGGTTGTAGCCGTGGATCGCCGACCACCAGGACGACATGCCGTCGACCAGTTCGGTGCCGCCGTCCGCGAGACGCATCCGGACCCCGCTCGCGGACTCCACGACCAGCGGTTCCTGGCGACCCGGCATGGGTCCGTAGGGGTGCCAGACGTGCCGACGGTCGAGCGCGAGCAGATCGGAGGTGGACAGGTCAGGCATTGGGCGCCAGGTCCGTTCCCGTGCCCCGGCGACGTACCGCCACCAGGTCCGGCCGCGCCTCGCCGGGAACCGCCACCGGCTCGGCGGCGGGCTCGGCCGTGCCGCAGGGGCCGCCCTCGTGCGAGCCGCAGGCACCGCCCTCGTGCCCGCCGCAGCCGGTGCTTCCGTGCGAGCCGCAGCCACCCGCGGCGGCCGCCGCGCGCACGCGGTGCTCGGGCAGCGTCACCTGGTCCGCGCCCTCGACCTCGAAGCCGGCGTCCGCGATCATCTCCAGGTCGGTCTTGCCCGCCTGGCCCTCGCTGGTCAGGTAGTCGCCGAGGAAGATGGAGTTGGCGAGGTTCAGCGCGAGGGGCTGCATCGAGCGCAGGTGGACCTCGCGGCCGCCCGCGATACGCACCTCCACGTCCGGGCAGACGAAGCGGACCATCGCGAGGATGCGCAGACAGCGCTGCGGCGTGAGGTTCCACTCCTTGGCCAGCGGCGTGCCCTCGAAGGGGATCAGGAAGTTCACCGGCACCGAGTCGGCGTCGAGTTCCCGCAGCGCGTACACGACGTCGACGAGGTCCTCGTCGCTCTCGCCCATGCCCGCGATCAGCCCCGAGCAGGCGGAAAGACCCGCCGAGTGCGCCTTCTGGACGGTGTCGACACGGTCCGCGTACGTGTGCGTCTTCGTGATGTCGGCGTACGTCGCCTCGGACGTGTTGAGGTTGTGGTTGTACGCGTCCGCGCCCGCGCCCCGCAGCCGTTCGGCCTGGCCGTCCGAGAGCAGTCCGAGGCAGGCGCACACCTCGACGCCCTCGTTCTCCTCCTTGACCGCCGCGATGGTCCGCGCCACCCGGTCGACGTCACGGTCCGTCGGACCGCGGCCGCTGGCCACCAGGCAGACCCGCTTGGCGCCGCCCGCGACCCCGGCCGCGGCGGCCTGCGAGGCCTCGTCGGGCTTCAGCCAGGTGTACTTGAGGATCTCCGCCTTGGATCCGAGGCGCTGCGAACAGTACGAGCAGTCCTCGGGGCACAGGCCCGACTTCAGGTTGACCAGATAGTTGAGTTTCACCCGTCGCCCGAACCACTGCCGCCGCACCTTCCCGGCGGCGGCCACTACGTCCAGGAGATCGTCGTCGGAAGTGGCCAGTACGGCCAGCGCCTCTTCACGGGTCGGCAGTTCGCGCCGAAGCCCCTTGTCCACCAGCGTGTTCAGCAGGTCCATGGCGCTGATCCTTACGCACCGCAGCCTTTCTGGCCAAGGAGACTTCGCACAACAGAAACGCTTTGAGGTGTGGGTATTGCCACACCCTGGCCGGGTGGCACGGCGACTAAGGTCTGTGCAATGTCTACAAACAGGCACCCCGTCACGGGCGCGCCCACCGAGGCGTTCGGCTGGCTCGACGAGCAGGCGCGGCTGCGCGCCGACGCCGGACTCGTCCGGACCCTGCGCCCGCGCCCCGCCGACGCGGACGGCCTCCTCGACCTGGCGGGCAACGACTACCTGGGCCTGACCCGGCACCCCGAGGTCACCGAGGGCGCGGCCGTCGCGGCCCGGCGCTGGGGCGGTGGCGCCACGGGATCGCGGCTGGTCACCGGCTCCACCGAGCTGCACGCCGAACTGGAGCGCGAACTCGCCGAGTTCTGCGGCTTCGAGGCGGCGCTCGTCTTCTCCTCCGGCTACGCGGCGAACCTCGCGGCCGTCACCGCGCTCGCCCCGCACGGCTCGCTCATCGTCTCCGACGCGGGCAACCACGCGTCCTTGATCGACGGCTGCCGGCTGGCGCGCGGGTCGACGCAGGTGGTGCCGCACGCCGACCCGGAGGCGGTGCGCAAGACGCTGGACGGCCACGGCGGCCCTGCCGTCGTGGTGTCCGACTCGGTGTTCTCGGTGGACGGCGACATGGCGCCGCTGGCCGGCCTGGCCGCGGTCTGCCGGGAGGCCGGCGCCGGGCTGATCGTCGACGACGCCCACGGTCTCGGCGTGCTCGGCGACGGTGGCCGGGGCGCCCCGTACGCCGCGGGGCTCGCGGGCGCGGACGACACCGTGGTCACCCTCACCCTCTCCAAGTCCCTCGGCAGCCAGGGCGGCGCCGTACTCGGCCCCGCCAAGGTCATCGCGCACCTGGTGAACGCGGCCCGCACCTTCATCTTCGACACGGGGCTCGCACCGGCCGCGGCCGGTGCCGCCCTCGCGGCCCTGCGCCTGCTGCGCCGCGAACCCGAACGCGCCGCACGGGCCCGTGCGGTCGCGGGCGAGCTGCACCGACGCCTCACGGCCGAAGGCCTCGCGGCGGTACGGCCCGACGCCGCCGTCGTCTCCGTGCGCGCGCCGTCGCCGGAGCGGGCCGTGCGGTGGGCAGCCGACTGCCGGGCCGAGGGTCTTGCCGTGGGCTGTTTCCGACCGCCCTCGGTGCCGGACGGGGTGTCGCGGCTGCGGCTGACCGCCCGTGCGGATCTCACCGACGAACAGATCGCCGGTGCCGTACGGGTGATCAGCCGCAGTGCACCTCGGTGAACGACCGGCCCGTGCGGGGCCGGCAGCCGCTCACCGGATGCTGTTGACGAACGACTCCCAGGGGCCGGGGGAGAACAGCAGGGCGGGCCCTGCGGTGTTCTTCGAGTCACGCACGGCACGCAGGCCGGTCAGCGGACCCGAGTCGAGTGTGGCGGTCTCGACACAGTTGTTCATTCCGTTGCTGTAGTTGCTGCGCTGCCACCGCGCACCGTGAAGTGTCGTGCTGGAAGGTACGTACCGAGGCATTGCGGTCATGGTGCCTCCTTACGCGCCGTCGCTTGGCCCGGCGATGAAATTCGTTGAATCCTCGGGTGAAAGCGCCTGTACCTGAAGGGAGTTGAAGGCCTCCGTGTACGCCTGGAGGTCTTCTTTCCGTTCGAGGTAGAGGCTACTCGTCAAATGGTCGAGAACAACCAGATCCAGATCAGCAATGTTCGGAAATGAAAAAATAACGAAAGGACCGATCAGTCCCACATGCTCACCCGCGGCGAAGGGAAGCACCTGAAGCCGGACATGAGGCAACTGGGACACCTCCCGCAACCTGGCCAACTGCCCCGCGAAGACCCGCGCCCCGCCCACCGGGCGCCGCAGCACCGCCTCGTCCATGACCACGCTGAGGCGCAGCGGCGGATCCGCGCGCAGTACGTCCTGCCGGGCCAGGCGCACCTCCACCAGCGCGTCGACCTGCTTCTCGGGCAGCCCGCCGAGCGCGGCCCGGGTCACCGCACGCGCGTAATCGGGAGTCTGCAGCAGCCCGGGGACCACGGAGCTCTCCAGCGTGCGCACCCAGCTCGCCTGCGACTCCAGACTGATGAAGTCCCGGTAGGCGGGCGGCAGCAGATCGTTGTAGGCCTTCCACCAGTGGTGGCGCCCGGTGCCGGGATCGTCGGCGCCGGCGAACGCGATCAGCAGCTCGCCGAGCTGGGGGTCCTTCACCTCGTACGCCGCGAGCAGCAGCCGCACGTCGGTGGCCTTCACGCCGCTGCGGCCCGTCTCGATCCGGCTCACCTTGGACTGGTGCCAGCCCACCTTCGCCGCGGCCTCACTGCTGGTCAGCCCGGCCCGGTCGCGCAGCGCGCGCAGTTCGGCGCCGAGCTGGCGGCGGCGCACCGCGGGGCCGTACTGCATGCCCGACTCCTTCCGGACGGAGCCGCCGGATTTCCCGGCGGCAGGGCGGGGGCAGTAGGCGACAGTAGAGGAAGGACCAGTGTCTCGCCCAAATACGGTCTGCCGTAGCAGAGTTCACCGCTTCGAGCGACAGATATATGCACATCTCGGTGGATCGCCACGCGTGACCGGCCAAGGAGTGGCAGGCTGGCGCGAAGCACCAGTCCGGGACTGTCCTCGAGTCATCCGCCGAGAGTCGGAGACCGGTCCCGGTGGGAAAGGGACAGCGTCGCCATGGCAGACCTTCAGGAAGCCTCCGTCACCCTGCCGAGCGATCCTGCCTCGGTCCCCGCGGCCCGGAAATACGTCTTGCGCGTGCTCTCGGAGTGGGGCCTGCCCGGGGACGCCGAGGTGACCGACACGATCAGGCTGATCGTCTCCGAACTCGCCACCAACGCCGTGCAGCACACCCTGGGCCAGTCGCCCACCTTCACCGTGGACGTCGAGCTCGACCGGGACGAACAGCTGCGGATCGGGGTCACCGACAGCCATCCGCGCTACCCCAAGCGGCTGCCCGCCGCCGTCCAGCAGGACAACGGCCGAGGGATGGTGATCATCCGCTGGCTGACGGCGGAGTGCGGCGGCCGGCTCTCGGTCAGCCCCACCGACGAGGGCGGCAAGACCGTGTGGATCGCGCTGCCGTGGAAGGCGCCCGTCCGGCGCAGGCACCGCGACGCCGCCCACTGACCGGCCCGCGGCCGCTCGACGGCGTGGCGGCCGCCGGTCAGACCGCGTTCGCCGAGCGCCCGAAGGCCCCGCGCAGCAGCGCCCTGAAGGAGTCCGCGGCGGCGCCCGACTCTCCGGTGCGGTGCACGACGGAGATGGTGCGCCGCAGGTCGCCGGGTTCCAGGAGACGCATTCCGACCGGCGTCGCGGCGGTACGGGCCACCATCTCCGGCACGACGGCGACGCCGAGACCCGCGCTGACCAGCGCGCAGACCAGGGCGTAGCCCGGCGTCTCGACCAGCACCGCGGGTGTCGCCCCGGCCCGTGCGAGGGCTCGCTCCACGGCGTGCCGGGGCGGGTGTTCCGGGGCCATGCTGATCAGCGGCTGCCCGGCGAGAGAGGCGAGCGGCAGCCGTGACGTGCCGCTGGTGAGGGCGTGCCCCGGCTGGGTCACCAGGACCAGTTCCTCGACCAGGACGGGCTCGGCCGACACGGTGGCGGGCAGCGGCACCGGGTCGGCGGGCTCATACGTGTGGGTGAGGGCCAGGTCGACGTCGCCGGCCGCCACGGCCGCGACGCCGAGCGGCGGTTCGTGCGTCGTCACCGTCAACTCGACGTCGGGGTGGGTCCTGCGGAACGACGACAGCACAGGGGGCAGCAGATGGATGCCGGCCGTCTGGAAGGTGCTCACGCGCAGCCGCCCGCCGGAGAGCCCGGTGAGGCGGGCCAGTTCGTGCCGGGCCCGTTCCATCTCGTCGAGCACCCGGCGGGCGTGGCCCAGGAGGAGTTCGCCCGCGCCGGTCAGCCGGGCCCCGCGGTGGTGGCGGACGAGCAGGGAGGTGCCCGCCTCCCGCTCCAGCTTGGCCAGCTGCTGCGAGAGCGCGGGGACGGTGTAGCCGAGCCGTTCGGCTGCCCGGGTGATCGAACCCGCCTCGGAGACCGCGACGAGTGCGGCGAGCCGCGTGGGGTCGTACATGGCCACTCCCTAAACGCCTGCTTAAGGCAGACCCAGGATATTCCACATACCTGCTGAAGGCCCGCTGCGGGCAGTCTTGGCGCATGGACGCACAACTGGTCGCCTTCACCGGTGTCGCCGCGGGCATGGTCGCCGTGCCGGGCGCCGACTTCACCGTCGTCGTACGCAACGCCCTGGTCTCGCGGCGGGCCGGCATCGCCTGCGCCGTCGGCGTCGCGGGCGGGCTTCTGGTGCACACCGCGCTGGCGGTCGCGGGCGTCGCCGCGGTGCTCGCGGCCGTGCCCGCGCTCTTCCGGGCGCTGCAGATCGTCGGGGCCGGGTACGTGCTCTACCTCGCGTTCCGCGCGCTGCGTTCGGCGGCCCGGCCCCGTGCCCCGGAGGGGGAAGGGCCGGCCGTGCGCGGCGGCGGCCTGCGCGAGGGCTTCCTGACCAACGCCCTGAACCCCAAGGCGTCGATCACGTTCCTGAGCGTGCTGCCGCAGTTCGTGCCCGACGGGAGCCCCGCGATGCCCAGGACGCTGTTGCTCGCGGCGATCGTGGTGGCGTTCGCCCTGCTGTGGTTCCCGGTGGTGGCGCTCCTGGTGGACCGGCTCGGCACGTGGCTGCGCAGGCCGCGTACCGCCCGCGCCGTCGAGGCCGTCACCGGCACCGCGCTCGCCGCGCTGGGCCTGGTGCTCCTCCTCGAGCCGCTCCTGGTCTGAGTCCGCCGTGCGCACGGTCGGCGCGCGCGGGCCCCGGCACCTTGTCGGTGCCCGGCGCGCGCCGACCGCCCGGCGGCGGCAGGGTCAGCGGACCCGGCCGTACCAGACGCTCTTGGACCAGATCTTCTCCAGGCGGACCACGGCCCCGGTCTTGGGGGCGTGCCAGATGCGGTTGTTACCCGCGTAGATCCCGACGTGGTACACGTTCCGGCCGGAGTGGAAGAACACCAGGTCGCCGCGGGTCCGCTGGGACCTGGAGATGTGCTTGGTCTTGTTGTACTGGGCGCCGGCGGTGCGGGGCAGCTTCTTGCCCGTCTTCTTGAACGAGTAGAGCGTCAGCCCCGAGCAGTCGAACCGGTTGGGGCCCGCGGCGCCGTAGCGGTACGCGGAGCCCTTCTTGGACGCCGCGACGCCCAGCGCCTTCGTCCCGTGGGTGGCCGCCTCGGCCTGTGACGTGAGCCCGGGGGCCACGACGGTGCCGCCAACGACGGCGAGCGTGAGGACCGATGCGGCGCCGGTCCTGGTGAGCAGCGACGGAACGTGATTCAGCGCGGTCATGCGCAACCCTTCGTCAGCCGCCTGTGAAAGATGACCTGTCGGGTTCGGGCAGGCGAAGATGCCCGGCCGCGTGGTGCTCTGCGGCTTCACCCCAAGGGCGTCGCCCGGACTGTCCGGACGGGCCCGTCGTACCTGGGTCCTCCACTCCTGCCGTTGCACAGATGTCGACCGGTCATCCGGGTGGCGGCAGGACTCGGCGTCCGCCCGGACCGCCCCGCCGCTGTGGCGGGGGCTTGTCGTCGGAAGGGATCTTGACCCGAGATGGGCTCGAAAACCGAGCCGAAACGGCGTTTTGTGAGGCTCCTCACGACTGACCTGTTCAGGTGGACAGTGCCGAATTGGGGTCGCGGCCCCCGGGTCTGACGACGGCTCGACCAGCAGCGGAATGCCTGATTCCGCCCGAGTCGTGCGCGCTCCGCGCAAGTTGCGACCGTGCGGTTACGGACTCCTGGCTACGCCGTCCGAGGTAGCCCGACTGGTCCGTTTCGAAGGGGGCCCGGACGTTTCGGTGGCGGGAACCGGGCGGCCGGGGGGGCGGGGAGAGTGGTGAAGGGGCGGCGCGGGAGTATTCAGGTGCCCGGTGGGGGCGGCACGGCGACGCGCCCGGTCCGGCGTTCGCCGTCGAGGACACGCAACGCCCGGGCGAGCGTGGGCGCGTGCACCTCGCTCTCGCCCCGCCGGTGCATCAGGGCGAGGGCGTCCCGCAGCGCGGTCGCCCGGCCGACCAGGGCCTGAGCGGCGCGGAGCCCGCCGTAGGTGTGCTCCGCGCGGGCCGGATTGATGCGGCCGAGCAGGTCGACGACGTCGAGATAGCGGTCGATCAGCTCGGCCTCGGCCCGTGTGAGGGCCGGCAGGGGCGGCAGTTCGGGCGGCGGCATCGGCGGGTCACCTCGGATCGCGCGCGGCGAGCGAGGACTTGCGGCTCGGGATGATCCGGTCGACGAGCCCGTACTCCAGCGCCGCGGGAGCGTCGAGGATCTTGTCCCGCTCGATGTCCGCGGTGATCCGCTCCGTGCTCCGCCCGGTGTGCCGTGCGAGCAGTTCCTCCAGGAGCTGCCGGGTGCGCAGGATCTCGTCGGCCTGGATCGCCAGGTCGGAGGCCTGGCCCTGGATCGGCTCGGCGACCGCGGGCTGGTGGATCAGCACGCGCGCGCCGGGCAGCGCGAACCGCTTGCCGGGGGTGCCCGCGGCGAGCAGCACGGCGGCGGCCGACGCGGCCTGGCCGAGACAGATCGTCTCCACGTCGCAGCTGACGAACCGCATGGTGTCGTAGATCGCGGTCATCGCGCTGAACGAGCCGCCGGGGGAGTTGATGTACAGCGAGATGTCGCGGTCCGGCGCCTGGTACTCGAGGTGCATGAACTGCGCCATCACGTCGTTCGCCGAGGTGTCGTCGACGGGGGTGCCGAGGAAGACGATCCGCTCTTCCAGGAGCTTGGAGTACGGATCCATCGTCCGCGCCCCCGAACTGGTGCGTTCGGTGAACTGGGGCAGGACGTAGCGGGCGGACGGACGGTTCATGGCACGCCTCTCTTCTCCCGGTCGCGGTGCGGTCGGGGCTCTGTAAAAAATGTACAGTACGTACGTCCTGTACGGAGAAAGGGCGGGTGGGGGAGAGTGGGAAGGTGACTCGCCGGGGTGCCGCCGCTCTTCCCGCAGGCCGGCCCTCCTCCTCTCGGACGCGGAAGGGCGCTGTGCGGCGCGGGCGTTGGTCCACCCCGACACCTGGCGGCCCGTCGAGTGGGTGGAGCTGATCTCCGGCGCGGCGGGGGAGCGGGTGATGGCCGTGCACGACCACGCGCCGGTCTCGATCTGCCGTTCTAGGGCCGCGAACGCCCGCGCGGCGGAGTCGGGCACTTGGGCCCGCCCGGACTGCCGGGCACCTGGACCCGCCCGGCCTGCCGGGTGCCGGGCCCCGCCTCTGCCGTGCTCGCCGCGCGGTCCCGCCGCGCGCGCCGCGCCCGGCAGGTGCTCTTCCGCAGCACCACGGCCGACAACCGCGCCTTGCGCTCGAGCGGTCCGCTCCCCTCGGGCTCGCCCCGCTCGGGTGGATCTGGACGGTGCGCCGAATGTCCTCGCGTCAGCGGCGAGCCGCGACTCGCAGGGATCGCGCGTCCCCGTGGCATCACGCGTCCCCGTGGCATCACGCCTCCCCGCAGCTTGTGAGAGGTGCCGTTTAAGCTGGGTGCATGGCCTACGAGATTCCGGTGACGCAAGCCCGCGCAGAGCTCGCCGAGCTGATCAACCGCGTCGTGTACGGCGGGGAGCGGGTCGTCGTCACCCGGCACGGCAAGCCGCTCGTGGCGCTGGTCTCCGCGGCCGATCTCGAACGCCTGGCGGAGCTCGACGCCGCGGCGGAGCGGACGGTCAGCACTGTCACGTCCCTTGGCTCCTCACCGGCCGCGGCGCCGGCGGAGCGGCAGCGGTTCGGCATCGCGGCCGAGCACCGAGGGCCGAACGCGACGTAGCGGCGCGGGTGTTGACGATCGTGTGACGGATTGGGTGCGCCGCTTGCCCTGTTGAGCGCCCTTTTTGTGCTGGTTCATCCGCATGGAAACCCACTGGCCCCTCGACGGGTTCCTGCCGATCCGCCGCAGGGCGGAAACATTTTGCCGTAGGGCGGAATCCCGGCGTCTGGGGGCTCCAGGGAACCGTCAGGTATCGCTCAGCTCTGCAGACGGTCATGGATCAGTCAACGGCTGGTTAACCTCGTTGAAACTCCTCCCAACTACCCTCCCGTGCCACGCCACCAGCGGATTCTCTATCCGGGGTGCGCAAGATCGCGCACCTTCGCTGTGTGTTACATCTATATCCGTCGCGGTGGCCGCGGCAGCCGGACCCCGCACGGTTCGGAGCGAGGACTGTGAGGTGGGACGCGTGCAACTGACCCCGCACGAGCAGGAGAGACTGCTCATCCATGTGGCCGCGGATGTGGCCGAGAAGCGAAGGGCGCGGGGGCTGATGCTCAACCACCCCGAGGCGATCGCCCTCATCACCTCGCACATCCTCGAGGGAGCCAGGGACGGCCGCACCGTCGCCGAGCTCATGTCCTCGGGGCGCAAGGTGCTCACCCGCGACGACGTCATGCAGGGCATCCCGGAAATGATCCACGACGTCCAGGTCGAGGCCACCTTCCCGGACGGTACGAAGCTCGTCACCGTCCACGAGCCGATCGTCTGACGGGAGTTCGCGCCTCATGCATGCCGCAACGCACGGCACGGGTCAGGGGATGATCCCCGGAGAGATCCTCTTCGCGGACGAGTCCATCCCCTTCAACGAAGGGCGCGAGGTCACCCGCCTCACCGTCCTCAACGCCGCCGACCGCCCGGTCCAGGTCGGCTCCCACTACCACTTCGGCGAGGCCAACCCGGGTCTGGACTTCGACCGAGGCGCCGCGCACGGAAAGCGGCTCAACGTCGCCGCGGGAACCGCCGTGCGCTTCGAGCCCGGAATCCCCGTCGACGTCGAACTCGTCCCGCTGGCCGGCCGGCGCATCGTGCCCGGTCTGCGCGGCGAGACCGGAGGTGCCCTCGATGCCTGAGCTGTCCCGTGCCGCGTACGCCGATCTCTTCGGCCCCACCACCGGTGACCGGATCAGGCTCGCCGACACCGACCTCCTGATCGAGATCGAGGAGGACCGCTCGGGCGGCCCCGGGCGCTCCGGCGACGAGGCCGTGTTCGGCGGCGGCAAGGTCATCCGCGAGTCGATGGGCCAGGCCCGCACCACGCGCGCCGAAGGTGCCCCGGACACCGTCATCACCGGCGCGGTGATCATCGATCACTGGGGGATCGTCAAGGCCGACATAGGCATACGGGACGGCCGCGTCACCGGCATCGGCAAGTCCGGCAACCCGGACACGATGGACGGCGTCCACCCCGACCTCGTCATCGGCCCCGAGACCGAGGTCATCGCGGGCAACGGCAAGATCCTCACCGCGGGCGGCATCGACACCCACATCCACTTCATCTCGCCGACCATCGTCGACGAGGCGCTGGCCTCGGGCGTCACCACCCTCTTCGGCGGCGGCACGGGACCCGCCGAGGGCAGCAAGGCGACGACGATCACGCC
Organism: Streptomyces sp. NPDC040622; assembly: GCF_055593965.1. Classification (NCBI taxonomy): domain Bacteria; kingdom Bacillati; phylum Actinomycetota; class Actinomycetes; order Kitasatosporales; family Streptomycetaceae; genus Streptomyces; species Streptomyces sp. NPDC040622. The sequence goes on from NZ_JBVIXD010000001.1 coordinate 816,029, forward strand.
GGGCGCGTGGCACCTGTCCCGGATGTTCGCCGCGCTGGAGTCCAGCCCGGTCAACATCGGGTTCCTCGGCAAGGGCAACACCGTCAACGCGGAGTCGATGCACGCGCAGCTCAGGGCCGGCGCCGTCAGCTTCAAGATCCACGAGGACTGGGGCGCGACGCCCGCCACCATCGACGCCTGCCTGAACGTCTGCGAGGAGACCGGCGCCCAGCTCGCCGTCCACACGGACACGCTGAACGAGGCGGGCTTCATCGACGCCACCTTCGACGCGGTCGCGGGCCGCACCCTGCACGCCTTCCACGTCGAGGGCGCGGGCGGCGGACACGCACCCGACATGATCACGGCGGTCTCGCTGCCCAACATGCTGCCGAGCTCCACCAATCCGACCCGGCCGCACACCGTCAACACCGTCGAGGAACACCTCGACATGCTGATGGTCTGTCACCACCTGAACCCGGCCGTCCCCGAGGACCTCGCCTTCGCCGAGTCCCGCATCCGGCCCACCACGATCGGGGCGGAGGACATCCTCCACGACCTCGGCGCCATCTCGATCATGTCCTCGGACTCCCAGGCGATGGGACGCATCGGCGAGGTCGTCATGCGGACGTGGCAGACCGCGCACGTGATGAAGCGGCGCCGCGGTCTCCTGCCGGGGGACGTCCGAGCCGACAACCTCCGCGCGCGTCGCTATGTCGCCAAGTACACGATCAACGCGGCCGTCGCCCAGGGCATCGACCACGAGATCGGCTCGGTCGAGTCCGGCAAGCTCGCCGACCTCGTGCTGTGGGAACCCGCGTTCTTCGGCGTCAAGCCGCAGGTCGTCCTCAAGGGCGGGCAGATCGCGTACGCGCAGATGGGCGACGCCAACGCGTCCATCCCGACCCCGCAGCCGGTCCTGCCGCGCCGCATGTTCGGGGCCCATGGCAGGGCCCCGGCGCTCAACTCCCTCAACTTCGTCACCCAGTCGGCGCTGGACGACGGCCTTCCGGAGCGCCTCGGCCTGGACAAGCCCTTCGTGCCGATCCGCTCCACGCGAGGCCGCAGCAAGGCGGACATGCGCGAGAACAGCGCGCTGCCCCGCGTCGAGGTCGCCCCCGACAGCTTCGCCGTCACCATCGACGGCGAACTCGTCGAGCCGTCGCCCGCCGCCGAGCTGCCGCTCGCGCAGCGATACTTCCTCTTCTGACGGCCCGACGATCCAGGCGACGGTTTCCATGTCCAGAGCAGCACTTCTCGTCCTGGCCGACGGCCGCTTCCCGGCCGGCGGGCACGCGCACTCCGGCGGGGCGGAGGCGGCCGTCAAGGCGGGCCGCGTCACCGGCGCGGCGAGCCTCGAGGCCTTCTGCCGGGGGCGGCTGCACACCTCCGGGCTCGTGTCGGCCGCGCTGGCGGCCGCCGCGGCCCTGGGCGTCGACCCGGTCGCCCTGGACGAGGCGGCGGACGCCCGCACGCCCTCTCCCGCCCTGCGCACCGCCGCACGGCGGCTCGGCCGGCAGATGATGCGGGCCGCCCGCGCCACCTGGCCCCACCCCGAACTCGACGCGCTCGCCCGGCAGTACCCCAAGGGCGCCCACCAGCCCGTCGTCCTCGGACTCGCCGCCCGCGCCGCCGGGCTCGGCCCCGAGGACGCCGCGTACTGCTCGGCGTACGAAGGGATCAGCGGACCGGCGACCGCCACCGTGCGGCTGCTCAGCCTCGACCCCTTCGACGCCACCGCGGTCCTGGCCCGGCTCGCCCCGGACGTCGACCACGTGGCACTCCGGGCGGCCGACGCGGCGAGACGCGCCGTCGAGGAGGGGGCCGACGTGCTGCCGGCGGCCTCCGCGCCACTTCTGGAGATCAGCGCGGAGGCGCACGCGGCCTGGCCGGTCCGGCTCTTCGCGTCCTAGCGAACGCCGGTCCCTCCTTCGGGGCGAACCCCCGTACCACCCCGCCCGGGACCCTGACCCGGCCCCGGGCTCACGACTCATCGGATTGGAGCTGCACCCATGCACCTCGACCACTCCCACGACGGCCCCGCCGCCGTCAGCGCCGACGCCCACCGGCCCGACGGCAGCCGCCGCGCCCTGCGCATCGGACTCGGCGGACCGGTCGGCTCCGGCAAGACCGCGACCGTCGCCGCGCTCTGCCGCGAGCTGCGCGAGGAGCTCTCCCTCGCCGTCGTCACCAACGACATCTACACCCGTGAGGACGCCGAGTTCCTGCTGCGCGAGGCCGTCCTGCCGCCCGAGCGCATCACCGCGGTGGAGACCGGCGCCTGCCCGCACACGGCGATCCGCGACGACATCTCCGCCAACCTGGAGGCCGTGGAGGACCTGGAGGACGAGGTCGGCCCGCTCGACCTGATCCTCGTCGAGTCCGGCGGCGACAACCTCACCGCCACCTTCTCCAAGGGCCTCGTCGACGCGCAGATCTTCGTCATCGACGTCGCGGGCGGCGACGACATCCCGCGCAAGGGCGGCCCGGGCGTCTCCACGGCCGACCTGCTCGTCGTCAACAAGACCGACCTCGCCCCGCACGTGGGATCCGACCTCGCGAGGATGGCCGCCGACGCCAAGGCGCAGCGCGCCGAACTCCCCGTCGCCTTCCAGTCGTTGCGGTCCGGCGAGGGTGTGGGACCGGTCGCCGCATGGGTGCGGCAGCAGTACGCCGGATGGACCGCGTCGGCGTGACGGTGGACCTGGCGCAGCGGACGGCCGCCCTGCCCAGCGGCCCCGAGCGGTCCGCCCCCCGGACCGGCGGCGCGGGCATCCGCGCCACCGCCCGCGTCGAGGCGCGCGCCGACGGCCGAGGCGGCACCTCCCTGCCCGTCCTGGACGGCGACGGTCCGCTCGCCCTGCGCCGCACCCGCTCCACGGGGTCCGCGGCCCGCGTCACCCTGGTCGGCGCGATGAGCGGCCCCCTCGGCGGCGACCACCTCGCCGTCGAGGCCACGGCTCACCCCGGTGCGGCGCTGCACATCGCCTCGGCGGCGGCCACGATCGCGCTGCCCGGTCAGACGGAACCGACGGCGCGCTACGACGTGTCCCTCACCGTCGCCGACGACGCCGAACTGCACTGGCTGCCGGAACAGCTGATCTCCGTACGCGACAGCGACCTGCGCGTCACCACGCGCGCCGACCTCGCCGTCGGCGCCCGCCTGGTCCTGCGCGAGGAGCAGGTCCTCGGCCGCACGGGCGAGGACCCGGGCCGCCTCACCAGTCGCCTCACCGTGCGCCGCGCGGGCCGGCTCCTCCTGGACCAGGAGCTGGCCTGCGGTCCCGGCGCCCCCGGTGGCTGGGACGGACCCGCGGTGCTCGCCGGGCACCGGGCAGTTGGGCAACTCGTGGTCGTACGACCGGAGTACGAGCAGCGCAAGCCTGAGCCGGCGCCGCTCGGCGCATGGGCCGCGCTCACCCCGCTCGCGGGGCCGGGCGTCCTGATCACGGCCGTCGCCCCCGACGCCCTCCTGGTGCGCAAGGCACTCGACGAGGCGCTGCGCAGGCTGGACGGCCCGGCCGCCGAGCGGTGACGACCGCCCGTTCGGAGGCGTTGTCACGCGGTCAGACACTCACCCGCGGCTGGATCGAGGACCAGCCGCGGGTACGGTCATGCGTCGACGTGCGCGGTGAGAGCCGGCGCGCACGGCATCCGGGCGCCACCCGTGCGGCCAGACCGCTGGGCGCGTGACCTTCGCCGCTCCGCGCGGCCGACGAGCATTGTGGGCCTCAGCTCGGCCTTATGCACGGTGGCCTCGGTGACGCTCGCCCTGATGAGCCGTCAGGTACCTTGCGTCGCCCGCCAGGCCGGTACGGCCATGCCGGCGGCTGGAAAGTCGCCTGTCCATAAGCCTCCCCCGCGCAGAGGCTCTCCCCGCACCCGAGGGGCGGCACAGCAGGTCGTCAACTCGGGTGTCCGGCAAGCGCGTTGTCGATGCCGCCCGCGTGTGCGACCTGTTCGCATTGCGTATGTCGACCATCGCTCAACGGATCATATCCGGCCAACATCCAGTCAAAAGCTGACATGTACTGGTTGAAATGGCACGCTTCCCCGCAACACGCTGCACGTACAGCCACACGCTGCACACCCGCATCGCGTCCTTTCTGCTCCGGGCGGCCTTCCATGCCTCCCGGGCCCCCACAGATGGAGCCCGCGTGACCTCTGACATATCCCGTAAGCGTTCGACGCTCGCGATCGCCACCGCTGTCGCCGCCGGCGCGCTGCTCGCCGCCGGACTGACCACCGGCGCCTCCGCCCAGCCGGACAACGACACCGAGCCGTCCGGCTCCCCGGTGGCCCTCTCGGCGTCGGTCCGCGCGGACCTCCTCCAGGACGCGAGCGCCGAGAGATCGGCGACCGCCGAGCGGATCGGCCTCGGCGCCAAGGAGAAGCTGGTCGTCCGCGACGTCGTCAAGGACCGGGACGGCACCACGCACACCCGCTACGAGCGCACCTACGACGGTCTGCCCGTCCTCGGCGGCGACCTCGTCGTGCACACCGCCAAGAGCGGCGAGCTGAAGGGCGTCACGAAGGCGACCGACGCCACCGTGAAGGTCGCCTCCACGGAGGCGAAGCTCGCCAAGGGCTCGGTCGCCGAGTCCGCCGAGTCGACCGCCGCGAAGGCGAAGACCGCCAAGGCCGACGCGCAGTCGCCCCGCAAGGTGATCTGGGCCGCCTCCGGCAAGCCCGTCCTCGCGTACGAGACCGTCGTCACCGGCGTGCAGAAGGACGGCACGCCCAGCAGGCTCCACGTCATCACGGACGCCGCGACCGGCAAGAAGCTGTACCAGTACCAGGCCATCGAGAACGGCACCGGCAACAGCCAGTACAGCGGCAAGGTCACGATCGGCTCCAAGAAGGTCACGAGCGGCTACGAGCTGACCGACAAGGCACGGGGCGGCCACCGCACCTTCGACCTGAAGCACGCGCAGAGCGGCACCGGCAAGCTCTTCAAGGACGCCAACGACGTCTGGGGCAACGGCAAGCCGTCGAGCGCGCAGACCGCCGCCGTCGACGCCGCCTACGGCGCCCAGCTCACCTGGGACTACTACAAGTCCGTGCACGGCCGCACCGGCATCAACGGCGACGGCAAGGGCGCGACCTCCCGGGTCCACTACGGCAACGGCTACGTCAACGCCTTCTGGGACGACAGCTGCTTCTGCATGACGTACGGCGACGGCGAGGGCGACAAGAAGCCGCTCACCTCGATCGACGTCGCGGCCCACGAGATGTCGCACGGCGTCACCTCGGCGACCGGCAACATGGAGTACAGCGGCGAGTCCGGCGGCCTCAACGAGGCCACCTCCGACATCTTCGCCGCTGCCGTGGAGTTCAAGGCCAAGAACCCCAAGGACGTCGGCGACTACCTCGTCGGTGAGAAGATCGACATCAACGGCGACGGCTCCCCGCTGCGCTACATGGACAAGCCCTCCAAGGACGGCGGCTCCCTGGACAAGTGGAGCGCCAACGCCGGGAACGTCGACGTCCACTACTCCTCGGGCATCGCCAACCACTTCTTCTACCTGCTGTCCGAGGGCAGCGGCAAGAAGCGGATCAACGGCGTCGACTACAACTCGCCGACCGCCGACGGCTCCAAGGTGCTGGGCATCGGCCGCGGCAAGGCCGAGAAGATCTGGTACAAGGCCCTGACGACGTACTTCACGTCGACCACCAACTACAAGGCGGCCCGTAAGGGCACGCTGAGCGCCGCGAAGGACCTGTACGGCGCGAATTCCACCGAGTACAAGCGCGTGGCCGCCGCCTGGACCGGCGTCAACGTCAAGTAAATCGCCTGTCGGTAACGTAAGGGGCGGTGTCCGCAACGGACGCCGCCCCTTACGCGTTCCCCTCTCCTCGGCCGGCCGTGCTTTGAGCCGCCGACGCAGGCTCTCGGACCGGCCGGGAGGCGGTGTTCCTTGCCGGTTGAGGATCTGCTCGACCTTCTCGTTGGGACGGCCGTACCGGGGGAGTCACTGGTCAGTACCGGGCCCGTGGGGCCCCTGAATCCGACAGGCGCAGACCGCTCACCGGAGCCCCCCGCACCGTTTATCGGAATGGTAAAGAACGTCCGCCCCATCTGTCCGCGGCCACCCCGCAGGCGCAAGGATCCCCCGTACTGATCGAATTTTCTCGAATCGATGTGCGGGAGGCCTCACTTGAGAAGGACCCCAGGGAACAGAGGGACGGCGGTGCTCGGATCCGCGGGCGCCCTCGTCGCGGCGACACTGATAGCCGGTGCCGTCGTGGCGCCGACGGCGAACGCCGACGGCAGGACCGGCGCGCGGGCCGATCGGAGCGGCGTCTCCGCGGCTCCTTCCGCCAAGGACCGTGAGGCCCGCGGCGCCGAACTCGCCGCGCGGCGTGCCGCGAAGGCCGGCGTCGACTGGCGCGACTGCCCCGCCGACTGGGGTCTGGAGAAGCCGATCCAGTGCGGGTGGGTCACCGTGCCGCTCGACTACGCCAAGCCGGACGGCAAGAAGATCAAGCTGGCCGTCGACCGGATCGGGAACACCGGCGGCACGGGGGAGCGGCAGGGCTCGCTCCTCTACAACCCCGGCGGCCCCGGCGCCTCCGGTCTGCGCTTCCCGCGCCGCGTCGTCACCCAGAGCAAGCTGTGGGAGAAGACCGCGAAGGCCTACGACTTCGTGGGCTTCGAGCCGCGCGGCGTCGGCCACTCCGCACCGGTCTCCTGCGTGGACCCGCAGGAGTTCGTCAAGGCTCCCAAGCTCGATCCGATCCCCGGCAGCGAGGCCGACAAGCGCGCCCAGCGCAAGCTCGCCGCCGAGTACGCGGACGGCTGCCAGGAGCGCAGCGGCGACCTCCTCCCGCACATGACGACGTTCAACACCGCCCGCGACCTGGACGTCATCCGCGCCGCGCTCGGCGAGAAGAAGCTCAACTTCCTCGGCGTCTCCTACGGCACCTATCTGGGCGCCGTCTACAGCAACCTCTTCCCGAAGCACGTGCGCCGCATGGTCTTCGACTCCGTGGTCAACCCGCGCACCGACAAGATCTGGTACGAGGTCAACCTGGACCAGGACGTGGCCTTCGAGAAGCGCCTCATCGACTGGATGACGTGGGTCGCGAAAAACGACGCGGCCTTCCACCTCGGCGACACCTACGGCAAGGTCCGCGCCCAGTGGGACAAGCTGCGCGCCACCGCGAAGAGGCAGCCGCTCGACGGCGTCGTCGGCCCGGCCGAGCTGCACTCCTACTTCCAGAACGCGCCGTACTACGACTCCTACTGGGTCGAGATCGCCACGAACTGGAGCAAGTACGTCGCCGGCGACCCGAAGCCGCTCGTCGAGGCCGCGAGCCCCGACCTGTCCGACACCGCGGGCAACATCGCCCAGGAGAACGGCAACGCGGTCTACACGGCCGTCGAGTGCGCCGATGCCAAGTGGCCGCGCAGCTGGAAGAAGTGGGACCGCGACAACACCCGCATCCACCGGACCAGCCCGTTCTTCACGTGGGGCAACGCCTGGATGAACCTGCCGTGCGCGACCTGGTCGAGCAAGCAGCAGCGCCCGCTGGACATCCGCACCCACAAGGGCCTGCCCACGACACTGATCGTCCAGTCGACCCGTGACGCGGCCACGCCGTACCCGGGCGCCGTCGAACTGCACAAGCGGCTCAAGGGCTCCCGCATGGTCACGGAGAAGGGCGCCGGTTCGCACGGCATCACCAACATCGCCAACCCGTGCCTGAACGACCGCGTCGACACGTACCTGTTGACCGGCAAGGTGGACGCCTCCGACGTGACGTGCGGGCCGCACGCCACCCCGAAGCCGTAACCCCCGACGGGCCGGCCGCCATCGGTGGACACCCGGTGGCGGCCGACCGGTCGCGCGGCCCCACCTCCGCCGGCCGGCCGGTCGGACATGTTCCGCCGCATAGCCGAAGAGCCAGGCGTGGTGCTCGGCCGGTACCCGGTCCAGGCGCACCGCGCGCACGCCATAGGGCCATCGCTCGTCGCGGCCACCTCTCGAGGAAGGACCGTCACCGCCCAGCCGTCCTAGGCCAGGGCCCGCACCGCGGCGGTCGAGGCCCCCGGCCCGACGGTCAGCTGAGCGGCATCCTCGGGAACTTCCGCTGGGCCTTGGCGCGCTCCGCCGCCCGTTCCGCCTCCTCCGCCTTCACGACGGCCGCGTACTTGTCGACGTACTCCTGGCCGGAGAGCCCGAGGATCGCGTACATGATCTCGTCGGTGACGGCCCGCAGGACCGCCTTCTCGTCGTCCATGCCGACGTAGCGCGTGAAGTCGAGCGGTTCGCCGAAGCGGATCGTGACGCGCTTGAGGTTGGGCACCTTCTGGCCGGGCGGCTGCGCCTCGAACGTGCCGATCATGGCGCACGGGACCACCGGCACCTGGGCCTTGAGCGCCATCGCGGCGACGCCGACCTTGCCCTTGTAGAGCCGCCCGTCGTGCGAGCGGGTGCCCTCCGGATAGATTCCGAGCAGCTCACCCTTGTGCAGGACCCCCAGGCCCTCGCGGATCGCGGCCTGGCCCGCCTCCTTGCCCGACCGGTCCACCGGAATCTGACCCGCGCTGCGGAAGAACGCGGCCGTCAGCCGGCCCTTGATGCCGGGGCCGGTGAAGTACTCGGCCTTCGCGAGGAAGGTGATGCGGCGCCTGATGATCGCGGGCATCAGGAAGTGGTCGGAGAACGACAGGTGATTGCCCGCGACGATCGCCGCGCCGTGGTCCGGCACGTGTTCCAGGCCCTCGATTCTGGGCCGGAACATCAGCCGGAGCAGCGGTCCGAGGATCACGTGCTTGAGCAGTAGGTAGAACATGGCTGCCGCCTTCCCCGTGGTCGCGGTGCCGACGCACAGTAGCCAATCGACGGCGCGTACGCGAGAGCCCGTTCGGACCGTTGCGTGCGGCCGGGCGGGGGAGTGACCGGCGCGGCGGCTCGACGCGCGGCGCCGGGGAAGGGTGCCCTGGCCTCTGCCGGGCGTCCCCGACGCCACAGAACGTCACCGTCGGCGTCCCGCGAGGCGTCGCGTCCCCGGAGGTCTTCCATGCGCCCGTCCACCGTCGCGGCCGCCGCCCTGATCGCCCTCGGCGCGGCCGTACCCGCCCAAGCGGCCCAGGGGATTCCCGCCCCCGGACAGGGGGTCTTCCTGACCGTGTCGGGCGCCGACAACACCTGGATCCGCGGCGTCGAGCTGCACTGCGAGCCGATGGCCTCCGGGCCCCATCCGCAGGCGGTCAAGGCCTGTGAGGCGCTTGCCCTGGCGGACGGCGACTTCGACCGGCTCGCCGAGGACCCGCATGCGTGCACCAAGGAGTACGAGCCCGTCAAAGTGCGTGCGAAGGGCACGTACCGGGGCCGCACGGTCGACTGGCACAAGACGTATCCGAACGTCTGCACCATGGACGCGGAGACCGGCTACGTCTTCCGCTTCTGACCGGACCGCTGGCCGGGCGGCAGGCGGGACGCCGAACGCGTGAGGGCCTCCCGACGAGGCCCTCAGGGGGTGCTGCGCGACAGCACCATCGCCAGCGTGATCAGGCCGAGCACCACCCAGCCGAACCACAACCAGCCGTTGCTTCCGAGGGCCGCCGTGTAGGCCGTCACCATGACAAGGCCCCCGATGGTGAACCCACCCATGGTCTTCGTGGAACCGGGCATCGCTCAGCCTCCTCCCGGCAGCCTCCGGCGCTGGTGCGCCGAGACCGCGGTCCTGGGTCCATCGTCACCCGGGAAGGGCCCCGCGCGCTAGCGTCCGCGAGCGGCCAGTGAGGCCAGATAGGCGTTGTACTCCTCCAGCTCCTTGTCCCCGTCGCGGTCCGCGGCACGGTCCTTGCGCCGTGCCTCGCGGTCCTCGGAGCGCCGCCACTGGAAGAGCAGGGCCACCAGGACCACCACCGACGGGATCTCGCTGAAGGCCCAGGCGATGCCGCCCGCGGCCTCCTGGTCGGAGAGCGCGTCGATGCCCAGCGAGGCCGGCGGGTGCATGTAGGTGCCGATCATCGGCTGGGTCGCCATCATCAGGGCGATGCCGAAGAACGCGTGGAACGGCATGCCCGCGAACAGCTCCAGCATCCGGAAGATGTGGCCGGGCCGGTGCGGCCCCGGGTCGACGCCCATGATCGGCCAGAAGAAGACCAGGCCGACGGCGAGGAAGTGGACCATCATCCCGATGTGGCCCGCCTTGGAGCCCATCAGGGTGTCGAAGATCGGCGTGAAGTAGAGCGCGTACAGGCTCGCGATGAACAGCGGGATCGTGAACGCGGGATGCGTGATGATCTTGATGTACCGGCTCTGCAGCAGCCAGAGCAGCCACTCGCGCGGGCCCTTGTGGCCGCGCGCCGCCACCGGCAGTGCCCGCAGCGCCAGCGTGATCGGCGCGCCGAGCAGCAGCAGGATCGGCGACAGCATGCTGATCACCATGTGCTGCACCATGTGCACGCTGAACATGACCATGCCGTAGTCGTTGAGCTTGGTGCACATCACGAGCAGCACGGTCAGGACGCCGATCACGAACGAGACCGTGCGGCCCACCGGCCACTTGTCACCGCGCCGCACGAGCCGGGCCACTCCCCACCCGTACAGGGCGAGGGCCACCAGGCAGCCGATGAGGAAGAAGGGGTCGGCCGAGAGTTCCAGGCCTCGCCCCAGCGTGAACGGCGGCAGATCCATGTTCATGCCGTGCCCGCTGTGATCCATCCAGTGGCTCCTGATTCGTGCGGATTGTGCGACGTGTGTCCGCACCAGAGTAGAACTGCCCCCGGTCGCGGACACGACCGGGGGCAGTTAGTCCAGCAGGTGTCTACAGCACGCACTCCGCCTCGGCGTACCGCTCCTCGGGCACGGTCTTCAGCGTCTCCACGGCCTCGGCCAGCGGCACCATCGTGATGTCCGTGCCGCGCAGCGCCGTCATCCGGCCGAACTCGCCGCGGTGCACGGCCTCCACGGCGTGCCAGCCGAAGCGCGTCGCGAGCACGCGGTCGTACGCGGTGGGGGTGCCGCCGCGCTGGACGTGCCCGAGGATGACCGGCCGCGCCTCCTTGCCGAGGCGCTGCTCCAGTTCGAGGGAGAGCTGCCGGGCGATGCCGGCGAACCGCTCGTGGCCGTAGACGTCCTTGCCGCCCACGTCGAACTCCATGGAGCCCTCACGGGGCTTGGCGCCCTCGGCGGCGACGACGATCGCGAACTTCTTGCCCGCCGAGAAGCGTTCGCCGACCTTGCGCGCCAGCTCCTCGATGTCGAAGGGGCGCTCGGGGACGACGATGGCGTGCGCGCCCGCGGCCATGCCCGAGTGCAGGGCGATCCAGCCGGTGTGCCGGCCCATGACCTCGACGATGAGCACGCGCTGGTGGGACTCGGCGGTGGTCTTGAGGCGGTCGAGGGCCTCGGTCGCGACGCCGACGGCCGTGTCGAAACCGAAGGTGACGTCCGTGACCGCGATGTCGTTGTCGATGGTCTTGGGGACGCCGACGATGGGCAGTCCCGCGTCGGAGAGGAGCCGGGCCGCCTTGAGGGTGCCCTCGCCGCCGATCGGGATGATCGCGTCGAGGCCGAGCTCGGCGACGTGGCCCTTGGCACGCTCCACGCCGTCCCGCAGGTGCGCGGGCTGGACGCGCGAGGAGCCGAGAATCGTTCCGCCGCGGGCGAGGATGCCGCCCACCGCGTCGAGGTCCAGCTTGCGGTAGTCGCATTCCAGGAGGCCTTTCCAGCCGTCGTGGAAGCCGATGACCTCGTCGCCGTGGTCCACCACCGCGCGGTGCACGACGGAACGGATGACGGCGTTCAGGCCGGGGCAGTCGCCGCCGGAGGTCAGGACACCAATGCGCATTGCCCGGAATACCTTTGCAACGTGGGTCGATGACCGGACCACGTCGTCCGGCTGGATCCCCGCCACCCTATAGGCGCCGGGGGGCGGGGCCGCATCAGGCGTCCGAGGGCTGGACGGCCCCGCTCACATGTGCGGGCGGGGCGTCAGGCGGGCTCTGCTGCCGGGGTGTGCCGGGCGTTACGCGGGCTGCTGGGCGGAGGCGATGCGCTCGGCGCGCAGCGCCTCGTACCACCGGTCGTCCGTCGGCGGCAGCGCGTTCACATCGAGGGCCAGCTTGAGGAGCAGGTCCGCGATGAGCGGGTTGCGGGCGAGGACCGGGCCGTGCATGTACGTCCCGAACACCGTGCCGTTGAACGCGCCCTCGGTGCCGTCGCCCGTGCCGTTGCCCCGGCCGAGCGTCACGCGGGCGAACGGCCGCGCGGCCGGGCCGATGTGCGTGATGCCCTGGTGGTTCTCGAAGCCGGTCAGCGGCGGCAGGCCGAGCTGCGGGTCGATGTCGCCGAGCACGTCACCGACGCACCGCTCGCCCTCGCCGCGGGTGGAGATCACGTCGAGCAGGCCGAGGCCCGGCTCGCGCTGGCCGAGGTCGTTGATGAACTCGTTGCCGAGGATCTGGTAGCCGGCGCAGACCGAGAAGACGATCGCGCCGTTGCCCACGGCGCGCTGCAGACCGCCGTCGCGGCGCAGCCGCTCGGCCGCCAGGCGCTGCGGACGGTCCTCGCCGCCACCGATGAGGTAGATGTCGCCGGAGGTGGGCACCGGCTGGTCGCTGCGCACGTCGTAGCGCTCGACCTGGAGGCCGCGCTGGCGCGCGCGGCGCTCCACGACCAGGGCGTTGCCCTGGTCTCCGTACGTGCTGAGCAGGTCGGGGTAGACCCACACCAGCCGCAGGCTGTTGTCACTCATGCTCATTCGTCCCTACGAAGGTCTCGAGGTGCCGGTGGGGTCAGTTGCCGACGCGGCGGCGCAGGTCCTGGAACGCGGTGTAGTTCGCGATCGTCTCGATGCGTCCCGGCGGGGCGAGCTGGACCGCCTCGTCGACGGTCTCGCAGACCCGGAAGTCCAGATTCGCGACCTCCAGGCGCACGGCCAGGTCCAGCTTGCGGTCGCCGAGCACGAAGATCGGGTGACCGGAGAGCCGGGTGTAGTCGACGTCCCAGAGCCAGGAGGTGTCGGTGCCGTCCGCGCCGCGGGCGTTCACGGAGAGGATGACCGGGGTGGGCGGCGGGTCGATCAGCGAAAACGTTTCGAGCCAGCCCGCCGGGTTCTTCGCGAGGAGCAGACGCAGGTCACGGCCCTGGAACTGGACGACGTCATAGCGTCCGGCGACGGCCTGCACCTGGTACATGCGCTCCAGGGCGACCTGCGGGGGCACGCCGAACACGGCGGCGACGGCTGCCGAGGAGGCCGCGTTGGCCCGGTTCGCGCGGCCGGGCAGCTGGAGGTGGATCGGCCAGGCGGAGCCGTGCGGGTCCAGGACGTGGTCGCCGGAGAGCACCCAGCTGGGCGCCGGACGGCGGAAGCCGCACTCGCCGCAGAACCAGTCGTCACCGGGGCGCTGCATGACGCCACCGCAGGACGGGCACGACCAGGCGTCGTCCTTCCACTCCTGCCCCGCGGCCACCCACACCACGTTCGGCGAGGAGGAGGCCGCCCAGACGACCAGCGGGTCGTCGGCGTTGGCGATGACGACGGCCTTGGAACCGGCCAGCCCCTCGCGCCACTTCTCGGCGAGCATGCGGGTCTCGGCGGCGCGGTCCAGCTGGTCGCGCGAGAGGTTCAGCAGCGCGATGGCCTTGGGGGAGACGTCGCGGGCGACGCCCGAGAGGTACTTCTCGTCGACCTCGATCACGCCGTACCGGGCGTCGGAGCCGCCGGCGAGCGCCGAGGTGATCCCCGCGGGCATGTTCGCACCGAGCGCGTTCGAGACGACCGGGCCGCTGGCCCGCAGCGCCTCGGCGATCAGACGCGTGGTGGTCGTCTTGCCGTTGGTGGCCGACACGAGGACTACGTCCAGGTGCGTGGCGAGCCGTCCGAGCAGCTCGGGGTCGAGCCTCAGTGCGACCTTGCCGCCGATCACCGATCCGCTGCCGCGGCCCGCCGCGCGCGACACCGCCGCGGCCGCCTTGCCCGCCGTCACGGCCAGCTTGGCCCGCGGCGACAGCGGGTCCGTGTTGCCTGACATCTGTCGAGATCCTCCTTGCGTACGGCGCCGCGCCTGCCCCCGGCATCGTTTCGCTGCTCAGCCTATCGAGATCCACTGGCAAGCCCGAATCACGGCACCACCTCGGCACCTCGGCGGTGCCGCTCCGTCCCCTGGACCGTACTCTTGCCGCCATGCGACACGGCACGATCCCGGGCGCCTCGGGGCGCGTACGACCTCTGACCCTGCTCGGTGACCCCGTGCTGCACACACCGTGCGAGGAGGTCACCGACTTCGGGCCCGAACTGGCGGGCCTGGTCGAGGACATGTTCGCGACGATGTACGCCGCGCGGGGCGTGGGACTCGCCGCGAACCAGATCGGCGTGGGCCGACGGGTGTTCGTCTACGACTGCGAGGACGACGAGGACGTCCGCCATCTCGGACACGTGGTCAACCCGACGCTCGTGGAGGCGGACGGGGTGAGTGTGCGCGGTCCCGAGGGCTGTCTCTCGCTGCCCGGCCTCGAAGCGGGGACGCCGCGCTTCGACCACGCGGTGGTCGAGGGCGTCGATCTGCGCGGGGAGCCCGTCCGGGTGCACGGGACGGGCTGGTTCGCGCGCTGCCTGCAGCACGAGTGCGACCACTTGGCGGGCGGCGTCTACACCGACCGCGTCACCGGGTGGCGGCGCCGCAAGGTGCTGCGCGCCGCCGCCAAGGCCTCCTGGAACACCGGCCGGGGCTCCGCGGGCACCGGGAGCGGCTCCGTCGCGCCCCCGGCCAGGAGCGTCTGAAACCCCCGGCCGCCCGGCCCGGTCCCCGTTCAGAAGCCGGGACCGCCGACGCGGTTGCCCGCCGCCGCGAGCCGTCCCCACAGCAGGTCGGCGAGGCTGCGCACCAACTGGGCGCGCGGGCACGGCCGTTCGCCGAGCCACCAGTCGCCCGCCGCGTGCATCATGCCGACGATGCCGTGTCCCCACACCCGAGAGAGCTCGGCGCTCTCCGGTCCGAGGTCGACGCGCTCCTCGATGACCTCGGCGAGCTCCTCGCCGAGGCGGCGCAGCAGGGGAGCGGAGTGCAGTCCGACGTCGAAGCCCTGCTCGCCGGTCGAGGGGGCCTCCGACGGATGCATCAGGAAGCGGTAGACCTGGGGGCGTGCCTCGATCGCCGCGAGGTAGGTGTCGAGCGTCGCCTCTACCCGCTCCCTGCGCTCGGCGGGGGCGTCGAGGGCGGCGCGCAGTGCTTCGAGCAGTGCGTCGGTGTGCCGCTTGGCGAGGGCCGCGTACAGGCCGCCCTTGTCGCCGAAGTGGCGGTACAGGATGGGCTTGGTGATGCCCGCCTCCGCGGCGATGGCGTTCATCGAGGCGCCCGGGCCGTCACGGAGGACGACGCGGTCGGCGGCCTCGAGCAGCTCTCGCCGGCGGTGCTCCGCGGACCGCTGCTGATCGGTCCGCTGCGTGGTCTCCATCGTTTCTCCCCGCCCGTGCTGAATCGGTGACGCACGCGCAACGTAACACTCGCGGGGCCGTGCGTATCGAACGGGCTGCCGGGAGTTGACATGGACTACTGGCCGGTAACAGACTGCGGTTACCGCAAGTAACGCCGCTGAAGATCGCAGGTCCAGGAGGGGTCATGGCCGAGTTCACCATGGAGCTCAACGACGAACAGAAGGAGGTCCGGGACTGGCTCCACGGGTTCGCCGCCGAGGTGATCCGCCCCGCGGCCGCCGAGTGGGACGAGCGCGAAGAGACCCCGTGGCCCATCATCCAGGAAGCGGCGAAGCTCGGGATCTACTCGCTGGATTTCTACGCGCAGCAGTTCTTCGACCCCTCGGGCCTCGGCATCCCGATGGCGACCGAGGAGATCTTCTGGGGTGACGCCGGCATCGGCCTGTCCATCATGGGCACCGGCCTGGCCGCCGTCGGCGTGCTGGCCAATGGCACCGAGGAGCAGATCGGGACCTGGATCCCGCAGATGTACGGCGACGTGAACGACGTGAAGGTCGCCGCCTTCTGCTCCTCCGAGCCCGACGCGGGATCCGATGTCGCGGCCATGCGGACCCGTGCCGTGTACGACGAGGCCAAGGACGAGTGGGTCCTGAACGGCACGAAGACCTGGGCGACCAACGGCGGCATCGCCAACGTCCACGTCGTCGTCGCGGTCGTCGACGCCGAGCTCGGCTCCAAGGGGCACGCCTCCTTCATCGTCCCGCCGAACACCCCCGGCCTGTCCCAGGGGCAGAAGTTCAAGAAGCACGGCATCCGCGCCTCGCACACCGCCGAGGTCGTCCTCGAGGACGTCCGGGTGCCGGGCCACTGTCTGCTCGGCGGCAAGGAGAAGCTGGACGAGCGGCTCGCGCGTGCCCGGGAGCGCGCCAAGTCGGGCGGCGAGCGGGTGAAGAACGCCGCGATGGCCACCTTCGAGGCGTCCCGCCCGGCGGTCGGCGCGATGGCCGTGGGGACGGCCCGTGCCGCGTACGAGGAGGCCCTCGAGTACGCCAAGACGCGTACGCAGTTCGGCCGCCCGATCATCGACAACCAGGGCATCGCCTTCCAGCTCGCCGACATGCGCACCCAGATCGACGCGGCCCGCCTCCTGGTGTGGCGCGCCTCCTGGATGGCCTCCACCGGCAAGAAGTTCGAGTCGGCGGAGGGCTCCATGTCCAAGCTGTACGCGAGCGAGGTCGCCAAGAAGGTCACCGCGCAGGCCGTGCAGATCCTCGGCGGCAACGGCTTCACCCGCGAGTACCCGGTGGAGCGCATGCACCGCGACGCGGCGATCTACACGATCTTCGAGGGGACGAGCGAGATCCAGCGCCTCGTCATCGCGCGGACGCTGTCGGGCATGCCGATCCGCTAGACACCGCCGCACGCTCCCGCCCCCGCACCCCTTCCCGGGGTCCGGGGGCGGCTGCGTTGAGCGGGAAGATATTGAAAAGGGAAACTTGCAAGTCTGCCTGTCTATCTCGTACGGTTCGTCGTATGAGCGGACTTCCGGACGACCCCACCCCCGAGCAGGTCGCCGCCGACCTCACACACGTCGTCGGACGGCTCGTGCGCCGATTGCGCGGCGCGTCGCCCATGAGCGGGCTCAGCCCTTCGCAGCGCTCCGTGCTCGCCCGGCTGGACCGAGGAGGCCCCTCGACCACGGCGGGCCTCGCGCGGGCGGAGTTCGTACGACCCCAGTCGATGCGGATGACCGTGAGCGCGCTGGAGGCCCTCGAACTCATCGAAAGGACCCCCGACCCGGACGACGGGCGGCAGTCCGTCGTCTCCGTCACCGAGGAAGGCCGCCGCACCCTCACCGACGCACGGGCCGCCAAGCGCGGCTGGCTCTCGGTGGCCGTCGCCGAGGAGCTCGACCCGGCCGAGCGGCGCCAACTGGCCGAGGCCGTCGCCCTGCTGGAGCGACTGGTGCAGAAGTGAGGGCCGCGTCCGCCACCGGGACAGCGCCCGCTGCGGACGAGCGGCCGGGCTTCGGCGCACGGCTCACCGCGCCCCTGCTCCTCGGCTCGCTGCTCAACCCGCTCAACACGACGATGATCTCCACCGGCCTGGTGGCGATCGGCCACGACTTCGGCGTCGGCGCCTCCGACACCGCCTGGCTCGTCTCCGTGCTCTACCTCGCCAGCGCCGTCGCCCAGCCCGTCCTCGGCAAGCTCGCCGACAGCATCGGGCCGCGCCGGGTCTTCCTCGGCGGACTCGCGGTCGTCGTCGCCTCGGGCCTGGTCGGAACGTTCGCCCCCGGCTTCGGCTGGCTGCTGGTGTCCCGGCTGCTCCTCGGCATCGGCACGTCCGCCGCCTACCCGGCCGCGATGGCCGTCCTGCGCACCGAGTCCGATCGGCTCGGGCGCCCCACCCCGCGTACCGTTCTCGGCCGCCTCTCCTTCGCGGCCCTCGGCAGCGCGGCGGTCGGACCGACGCTCGGCGGCCTCCTCGTCGCCACGGCCGGCTGGCGCGGCATCTTCGCGGTCAACGTGCCGGTGGCGCTCCTCGCGTACGGCATCGCCCTGCGGTGGATCCCCAAGGACGCACCGCGCGAGGAGCGGGCGCACGGCACGAGCGGCGGGCGCGCCGGGGCGCTCGATCCGCTCGGGATACTGCTCTTCACCGGCGCCCTCAGCTGCCTCGTCGTCTTCCTGCTCGACCTGCGCCACCCGATGTGGCCGCTCCTCGTGCCCGTCGTCCTGCTCTCCGCGGTGCTCACCCGGTGGCAGCTGCGCCACCCGGCGCCCTTCATCGACCTGCGCATGCTGGGCACCCACCGCGCACTCGCCCGCACCTACCTGCGGCACGGACTGAGCTACCTCGTCGTGTACTGCGTGATGTACGGCTTCACGCAGTGGCTGGAGGAGGAGCGCGGTTTCTCCTCGCTCCACACCGGCCTGGTCATGCTGCCGATGTCCCTGACCGCGCTGGCCTGTTCACTGATCGGGGCGCGCACGAAGGGCATTCGCGCGCCGCTCACCGTCTCCGCCGTGCTCCTCGTCGCGGGCAGCGCCCTGCTTCTCTTCACGACGGCGACCACACCGCCGGCCGTGCTGCTCCTGGCCGGTGCCTGCTTCGGCATTCCGCAGGGACTCATGGGCACGGCCAACCAGGCCGCCGTGCAGCAGTTCGCGCCCGCCGACTCGATCGGGTCGGCCGCGGGACTCCAGCGCACCGCCCAGTACGTCGGCGCCATCACCGCCTCCGGACTGATCGGCCTCGCCTACGGGCAGCGGGCCGACGACGGCGGCCTCCACCTCATGGTCGGCATCGGCGGCGTCCTGGCGCTGGCCCTGACCGTCCTGACCGTCACCGACCGCGCCCTGCGCGCCGGGTCCGATCGGACCACGACCTCCCCCTGACTGAACTCCCTCGCGCACGAGGGGTGTTCCCCCCGTTCAACGCAAGAGAAAGGCACCACTCATGACCGCCACCGTCATCGACCCCACCACCGCCCTCGTCCTCGTCGACCTGCAGAAGGGCATCACCGCGCTGCCCGGCGTCCACCCCACCGAGCAGATCGTCGAACGGGCCGCCACGCTCGCCGACGCCTTCCGCGAGAAGGGCCTGCCCGTGGTCCTGGTCCGGGTGACCGGCGGCGCGCCCGGGCGCACCGAAGCCCCCGCGCGAGGCGGTCAGCCGCCCGCCGACTGGGCGGACCTCGTGCCCGAGCTCGGCCGCAAGGACAGCGACATCGTCGTCACCAAGCAGCAGTGGGGCGCCTTCTACGGCACCGACCTCGACCTGCAACTGCGCCGCAGGGGCGTCACCCAGGTCGTTCTCGCCGGCATCGCGACGAGCATCGGCGTGGAGTCGACGGCCCGCGCGGCGCACGAGCACGGCTACCACGTGACGGTGGCCGTCGACGCCGTGACCGACATGGACGCCGACGCCCACCGCAACAGTGTGGAGAAGATCTTCCCGAGGCTCGGCGAGACGGACACGACCGAGGCCATCGTCAAGCTGCTCGGCTGACCCCTACGGCCGGTACACGTACGGCGTGGTCGTGCAGAGCGTCGTGAAGCCGAGCCGGTCCAGGATCGGACGGCTGTCGTCGGAGGCGTCGACCTGCAGATAGCGGTATCCGCGCGCGACGGCGATCCGGGCGCGGTGGGCCACCGTCGCGCGGTAGATGCCCTTGCCGCGCCACTGAGGGTCGGTGCCGCCGCCCCAGAGCCCGGCGAAGTCGGTGCCCGGACGGAACTCGAGCCGCGCACCGCACACCGGCCGGTCACCGGCCATGGCGACGACCGCGACGATCTCGTCCGGCGCCTCGGTGAGCTGGGCCAGCACCCGACGGGCGAGGTGCTCGCCCAGCTCCGCGTCGCCCTCCCCGAACGCCGCGAGGTGTGCCTCGGCCATGAGCCGCACGCCCGCGGCGTCCGTCACGGGCAGCAGCCGGATGCCGTCGGGCAGTTCGGGCCCCGCGGGCAGTGCCGCGGCCTCGGCGATCATGACGGTCTCCACCGGCTCGGCCTCGAAGCCGGCCGCGAGCAGGCGCTCGCCGAGGTCGGCGGGACGGTCGTGGGAGTGCAGTTTCCACTCGAACTCCCGCCGGGCGCCGGTGTAGTGGCGGATCTGCTCGGCGATCGCGGCGTCCGCCGTCGACGCGTCGAGATCCGTCCACAGCACGCCGTTCCAGTCGTGCGCCGCGCCGGTCACCCGGACTGCGTCCCCGGTCCGCTCGACCCGTGTGCCACCGCCCTCGCCCAGCGTGTCGTGCCGAATCTGCCGGTCGTACGCGGCCAGTACCGCTGCGTGATCCATCCGGTCACCTCAGCAGGGCGGCACGGAGGCGGCAACCGGTTTTCGCAGGCGGGATCAGCTGAAGCCGCGGAGCGGGCTACGCCTGCCAGCGGCAGCGCAGCGCCGCAGCTGCGAAGCCGGGACCGAAGGCGACGGCCGCGCCGTGCGCGCCGTTGTCCGGCGGGTCGGCGTGGGTGCGTTCCAGGACGCGCAGGACGCTCACGCCGCCGACGTTCCCGTCGTGGGCGAGCGTGGCCGTGGAGTGCCGTGCGGCAGCCTCGTCCAGGTGCAGGGCGGCCACGGCGTCGGCGATGATGCGTGGGCTGCCGGGGTGGACGACGGCGAAGTCGAGCCGGCGCGGGCCGAGCCACTCCAGGAGGTGGGGCGTCACGTCGTCGACCGCGGCCAGCACCTGCTTCGTGGAGTCGAAGTGGATGCCGTCCGGGGCGATCCGGCCGCGCTGGCGGTCGAGGCTGTCCCGCAGGACGTACTCGAAGGTGTCCTCGATCGCGAGGCCGGGACCCAGTGGGGTGTCGGTGACGACCGTCGCTGCGGCCGCGTCCCCGAACAGCGCCTTGTAGATCATCGATTCGATGGTGGTGTCGCTGTGCTGGTAGATGCTGGAGAGCACCTCGGCGGCCACCACCAGCACCTTGCTGCCCGGCCGCGCGGCGACGAGGTCGGCGGCGCGGGTGAGGGCCTGGGTGCCGCCCGGGCAGGCTACCGTGGCGAGCGCGACGCGACGCACGTCGGCACGGAGACCGAGCCGCGAGACGAGGTGGATGTCGAGGTTGGGCACGGCCCAGCTCGTGGTGTGCGTGGTGACGATCGCGTCGATGTCACGCGCGGTGAGCCCCGCGCTGTCCAGGGCGGTGTCGGCGGCGCGTTCGGCCATCGTGAGGGCATCGGCGAACGCGGTGCGGGCCCGCTCGCCGACGTCGGCCGTGCCGGCGACGGTGGGGGAGTCGAGGGGGCGCGTGAAGTGGCGGGTCTGCACGCCGCAGTTGCCGATCACGCGGAGGATGGCGCGCAGGCGCGGGTGGTCGGCGTGGTGCGCGCTCACGTCGTCGGCAATCTCGGCCGTGGTGACCTTGTGGTCGCCGACGACGGTATGAGGTCGGAGTACGTGCGCGGTCACAAGGCGGCTCCCCCAGGATCGGCGAAAAAACGGGGTGTGGCCAAATTACTGCACTGTGACGGGAGTGCCCTGTCGAGGATGTGCTGCCGGGCGCCTGAAGCATCGCGGGCGTGTGCGAGAAAGGCCCCGGTGACCTGCGGGAACGCGGTGCTCCGCCCGCGGCAGGGCGGGTTCAGCGCGAGCGCAGGGCGGCGGGGTGCGCGGCCGGGCGCCGGGTGCCGGCGTGAAAGACCAGGATCATCAGCCGCGAGCCGGGCGCCGTGAGGGGCTGCGCCGCGCACATGGTGACCCAGCCGGGGCCTTCGAGGGCGTGCTTGAGGGGGCGCTCGTCGCCGTCGGGGTGCGGGTGGGAGTTGCCCCTGGTGTACAGCTCGGCGATCTCCTGATCGGCGAGGAGCTCCTTCTCGATCTGCCGCAGGATGTCGTCGTCGGGCCGTGCGGCGAGCGCGGCGCGCAGCTGGGGCAGCACCATCGGGGCCCAGGCGGTGTGCCAGTCGGTGAGGGTCTCGCGGCCGTGCGGGTCGAGGAGCATCCAGCGCATCGTGTTCCCGGGGACCCTGCCGCCGGGGAACATGCCGGAGAACGCCGCGTTGTGGGCGAGGACCTCCCAGGAGGCGTCCGTCACGTAGGCCATGTGCCCGATCCCGTCGACGGCTTCCTGCCAGACGCCGGGCACCTCCTTGCCGGAGGAGAGGTGGAGGGGGCCGGGAGGGTCCTGCAGCAGGGCGTAGCGGCAGAGGGACACCCATTCCTGTTCGTTGAGTCCGAAGAGGCGGGCGACGTCACGGAGCAGTGAGGCCGGCGGATTGGGATAATTGCCGGATTCGAGACGGTGATACGTACCGAACGTGCGGTGGAGCAATTGGTCGACCTGGTGCTGCGACAGGCCCGGGGCGCGTCGGCCCTGGCCCGTGGGGCGGGCGAAGCCGTGTGATTCGGGAGCTATGAGGGCGCGTCGTTCGCGGAGCAGTGCGCGGAGCGCCGTCTTGTTCATGGTGGGTAATCCCTCTTGGTGCACGCCGAGTTGGAGCGTGATCAGTCTAAATATTCACATCGGCTTTGGTAGTAAACATTGCCCGAAGAAAACGATCAGTCGTTCAGGCATCATGGAGTGTGCGGGGTCACCGACCTGCAGGTTTGATCGTCGGCGGGCCCTCGTGCACAACAGTGGGGCATCTTGTCCGGGGAGCTTGAGAATGGCTGAAATTCCTCGGCATTGGGTACCCCCTAGGCCTATGGGGCCGACGCGGGAAGGGTGTGGGACAACTGTTCGGATTCTGATCCATGTGGTCGGAATCGGAGCAGCACAGGACCGCACAGCTGTTCTTTCCGTACCGGTTTCGTAGGGCCATCGGATGCGGTCGGTGCCGTCACTCGCCATTACGTAGCGGCCACGGTACCGGCCGCCCCGTGGTTGTCCTGGATCGATCGGATGGCCGCGACGCGCTCCCGCGTCAGCCGGCCGCGAGGCGCTCCTCCGCCTGCGCCAGGATCTCCGTGACCCGCAGCCCGAACCGGACGTCGCACGGATGCGCCGTGCCCCCGCCCGCGGACTCCACGAGCCCGTCGATCGCCGTGTGGAAAGCATCATCGGACCCTTCCCAGGGCGGCAGCAGCACCGTGCCGTTCTCGCCGCGCAACTCCACGGCGAGCCCCGCGCACTTCGCCGGTGCCGTGAGGCTCAGCGTCGCCGTGCTCGACGCGCCGCCGGTGTGCCGCAGGACCAGGTGGACGGTGTCCCTGGGGCCGGTGGCCGCCGCCGTGACGGCGGTGACGTCGCCGAGCACGGGGATCAGCATCGACAGGGCGTGCGGACCCACGTCCCACAGGCCGCCCCGGCTCGCGCGCCACGGCGAGGAGAAGTCCGCGCCGCCGTCCGGACCGTAGAACGAGCCGTACCAGTCGGCACGTCCGGTGAACCAGCCCCCGGTGGCGGCCTGTTCGGCGACCCAGGCCGCGGTGCGGTCGGCGAAGCGCAGCGTGAAGAAGACCACGGACGCCACCCCGGCGCGCTCGACCGCTGCCGCGAGGTCCCGTGCCCCGTCCTCCGTCGTGGCCACCGGCTTGTCGAGCAGCAGGTGGCAGCCGGCCGCCGCGGCCCGCGCGGCGAGCGGTGCCTGCACGTCGGGCGGTACCGCGAACGCCACCGCGTCGCTCGCGGCGAACAGTTCGTCCACGTCCGCGTACGCCGTCGCCCCGTGCGTGGCGGCGAGCGCGGCCGCGGCCTCGGGGCGCCGGCCCCAGACGCCGCCGAACTCGACGCCCGGGTGCCTGGCCAGCGAGGGGGCGTGCGTGGCGGAGGCCCAGGGGCCCGTACCCACCAGGCCGATGCGGAGATGCTTCATGGGCGGCAGTATGACCGACGCCGCCCTGACCGGGCCCCCGCGGCGGCGATGCCCGGCCCACCGGGGCGGTTGACGGACACGGCGCGCGCGGTCGCGGCACAGGGTCGGGGGCGGGACCGGAGGTGGTGGTCCGCGTCGGGCGGCCACCGAATTCCGCACGGTGAATGCCCATTCACCCGCTATGGTGAATTTCGATTCACCTCATACGGGCGGGGGAGATGCCGTGGGGTCCGTTCCGATACCCGGTGGTGCGACAGCCGGTGGTCCGCCACCCGGCCGCCCGGTCCCGGGCACGGCGAAAGGCCTGCGCGAGCGGCTGACCGTCCCCGTGCTCGCCTTCGGCGGCATCCTCATGGCCGTCACGCAGACGGTGGTCGTGCCGCTGCTGCCCGATCTGCCCCGACTGACACACAGTTCGGCGGGTGCGGTCTCGTGGCTGGTCACCGCCACCCTGCTGTCCGGTGCGGTGCTCACCCCCGTCCTCGGCCGCGCGGGCGACATGTACGGCAAGCGCCGCGTCCTGCTCATCGCGCTGGGCCTGATGGCCGGCGGAGCGGTGCTCTGCGCGCTCACGTCCGACATTCGGCTGCTGATCGCGGCGCGCGCCCTGCAGGGCGCCTCCGCCGCCGTGGTGCCGCTCTCCATCAGCATCCTGCGCGACGAACTCCCGCCGCACAGGACCGCGTCCGCAGTGGCCCTGATGAGTTCCACGGTCGGTATCGGCGCCGCTCTCGGTCTGCCGCTGGCCGCGCTCATCGTGCAGTACGCGGACTGGCACGCCATGTTCTGGGCGACCGCCGCGCTGAGCGCCGCGGGCCTCGCGCTCGCCGCGTGGACCGTACGGGAGTCACCGGTGCGCTCGCCGGGACGGTTCGACACCTGGGGTGCGCTGGGCCTCGCGGCGAGTCTGGTCTGTCTGCTGCTCGCGGTGTCGCAGGGCGGCCAGTGGGGGTGGGGGAGTCCCTTGGTCCTCGCACTGTTCGCGGGCGCCGTCGGCATCCTGGCCCTGTGGTGGCGGATGCAACTACGCTCGAGGCAACCGCTGGTGGACCTGCGCCTGGCGGCCGGGCGGCGCGTGGCCCTGCCGCACGTGACGGCGCTGCTCGCCGGATTCGCCTTCTACGCCAACTCGTTGGTCACCGCGCAGCTGGTGCAGGCGCCCGCCGCGACCGGCTACGGCCTGGAGCTCTCGATCGTGGCGACCGGCCTGTGCCTGCTGCCCAACGGCGTCATCATGCTGGTGCTCTCGCCGGTGTCGGCCCGGATCTCGACGGCCCGCGGCCCTCGGGTGACCCTCGCCGCCGGCGCCGTGTTCATGGCGCTCGGCTACGTCGTACGCATCGTCGACAGCCGGGAGTTGTGGGTGATCATGGTGGGCGCCGCGGTGGTGTCGACCGGCACCACCTTCGCGTACTCGGCGCTGCCCACACTGATCCTGCGGGCGGTGCCGGTCGAGCAGACCGCGTCCGCGAACGGCGTGAACGTCTTGATGCGCACGATCGGTCAGAGCGTCTCCAGCGCGGCCGTCGCCGCCGTGCTCGTGCATCACACCTCGGACGTCGGGGGCGTTCGGTTCCCCACCCTGGGCGGCTACCAACTGGCCTTCGCCCTGGCCGGAACCGTCGCCCTCGTCGCGTGCGCCGTCGCCCTCGCCATACCCTCGGACACGGCTCCCGAAGGCGGGCGGGCGGCCGCGGGGAGCGGCGGGCCCGCCCAGCGGACCGCCCTGGAGGGAAGGTGACCATGGCGGGAAGAAGCGTCTCCGCGGTGCGCGAGGGACCGGCGGCCGACGGGCGGAGCGCGCGCCGGGATGCCGAGGCGACCAAGGCGGCCATCGTCCGCGCCACCCGCCACCTCCTCGCCCGGCACGCGCACGGTGACATCACCCTCAAGGCGGTGGCCGAACGCGCCGGTGTCAGCGCGCCGTTGATCCTGAAGTACTTCGGCAACAAGGACGGACTGTTCTCCCGCGTCATGTCGTTCGACACCGACGCGGAGGACTTCCTCGACGCGCCCGTGGCGGAGCTCGGCCGCCACATGGTCCGGCACCTGCTCACCGGGCAGGCGGAGCGCGGCGCCGACCCGATCGTGCGCATCGTCTTCGCCCCGCTCCACGGCGAGCGGGGCGACATCCTGCGCGCCAACTTCCGCGCCCAAGTGGTCCAGCGGCTCGGCGAGCGGCTTCCGGGCCCCGACGCGGGGCTGCGGGCCGAGCTCGCCGTCGGCATGCTGCTCGGCCTGGGCGTGATGTACGGCATCGCCCGCGGCCCGCACCTGCGCGCCGCGGAGATCGCCGAGATCACCGACCGGTACGCGCCCGCGGTGCAGGAGTTCCTGACGCCCCGGTGACACGGGCGCGCGGGAGGTCGGCCGGGGCCGGCCGCGCGCCGCGCCGCACGACGACCACCGCCGCGAGTCCGACGGCGAGCCCCGTCATGGTCTGGGGCCCGAAGGGCTCACCGAACATCAGGGCGCCCCACAGTGCGGTCACCGGGGCCATGAGGAACATCAGCGTGTTG
Source organism: Streptomyces sp. NPDC040622 (assembly GCF_055593965.1). NCBI lineage: Bacteria > Bacillati > Actinomycetota > Actinomycetes > Kitasatosporales > Streptomycetaceae > Streptomyces > Streptomyces sp. NPDC040622. The sequence goes on from NZ_JBVIXD010000001.1 coordinate 842,188, forward strand.
ACCTGGGTGACCCCGGACCGGCGCAGGATCAGCCAGTACAGGCCGTACCCCCCGAACGTGGAGAGCACCACCAGCCATCCGATCGCCGTCCAGAAGGACGACTCGGCCGGCGGGGTCGCGGCACCCGCCGCCAGCGCCAGCGCGGTGAAGACGACGGCACTGGTGACGCAGTGGACGGTCATGCAGACGGCCGGGCCGACCGGACGGGGCGCGCGCCGCTCCAGGAACGTCGCAGCCACCAGCGAGAACATGCCGAGGAACGGCACGAGGTAGGCCCACCACGCCGCGTCCCCGCCTCCCGCGAAGTCGGCGGCGGTGACGATGACGACTCCGGTCACGCCGAGGCCGAGGCCGGCCCATTGGGTCCGGGAGACGTAGTGGCCGAGCAGAGGCCCGGCGAGCGCGCCCGCGACCAGCGGCTGGGTGCCGTCGATCAGCGCGGTGGTCCCGCTGGAGACGCCGAGCTGGATCGCGTAGTACACGGTGAGGAGATAGCCGCTCTGCGACAGCGCGCCGACGACCGCCTGCCGCCCCACGTCGCGTGCCGTCAGACCGCGCCAGGACGCCCGGGCCAGCAGCAGGGCCACCAGGCAGAGGACGACGGCCAGTGGCAGGAAGCGCCACATCAGCACGGTCACCGCGGAGGCGCTCCCCGCGCCCAGCTTGGCGCCGATGAAGCCGGAGCTCCAGGTCAGGACGAAGGCGGTGGACAACAGGACGTTCATGGATGCCTCCTCGTCTGGGCGTCACCACAGGGGAGGTAAACCGATCGGTCTACCCGTCGGCCACTATACAGATCGGTTTACTATGGCTGCATGACCGAGGATGTGCAGGGGACGGAAGGCCGGGTGGCGGCGCCGCGGCGCATCGCGATGACGCCCGGTGCGCGGCGCGGCCTGGACGCGGCGGGGCGGCTCTTCTACGAGCGCGGCATCCATGCCGTCGGGGTGGATCTGATCGCCGCCGAGGCCGGGGTCACGAAGAAGACGCTCTACGACCGGTTCGGCTCCAAGGAGCAGATCGTCGTCGAGTACCTCGCCGACCGGGACGAGCGCTGGCGGGCCTTCCTCGCCCCGTACGTGGACGCCGCGCCCACCCCGTACGCGCGGATCCTGGCCGTCTTCGACGCCTCGCGCGACTGGGCCGACGGGCGCCTGGTCAAGGGGTGCGGCATGGTCAACGCGCACGCGGAGATCAGTGACCCCGCGCATCCCGCGTACCCGATCATCGCCGGTCAGAAGGCCTGGATGCTGGCGCTCTTCACCGGCTTCGCCGAGCGGATCGCGCCCACCGGGGCGGACCGCCTGGGGCGGACGCTGATGCTGCTGCACGAGGGCGGTCTCGTGGCGCATGGCCTGCGGGTCTTTCCCGGCGCTCTCGATCAGGCCCGTCGGGACGCGGAGGCGCTGCTGGACGCCGTCGTGGAGCGGGGTCGCGGGAGTCGGTGAGGGGTGGCGGTCGGGAGATCGTTGACAACTCTTTGCCCGTGGCCGGAATGTTTCGTTCCATCGCGTGTTCCGTTGCCCTGCCCGGCGGGTGAAAGGGCGGGACGGCTGGGCGGCAGGCGTCTGGCCTTGGCAAAAGGCGGCTGAAACTGTCGGGTGCGGCGAGATCGCGGTGGCGCGGGGGCGTTGACCGTACGCAATCGCAGGAGCACGCTGCCGACATAGGTGCTAGTTACACCTAGTTCGGCGAGCGGAAGGAATGCACATGTGCGGCATCACCGGCTGGGTCTCCTTCGACCGTGATCTGACGGCCGAGTCCACCACCCTGGACGCCATGACGGAGACGATGTCCTGCCGAGGTCCCGACGACCGGGGCACGTGGACCGCGGGGCCCGCCGGACTCGGGCACCGCCGGCTCGCGATCATCGACCTGCCCGGCGGACGCCAGCCCATGACGGTCGAGACGCCGACGGGGGCCGTCGCCCTGGTCTACTCCGGGGAGACGTACAACTTCACCGAGCTCCGCCGCGAACTGGCGGACCACGGGCACCGGTTCACGACCGAGTCCGACACCGAGGTCGTGCTGCGCGGCTATCTGGAATGGGGCGAGGACCTCGCCGAGCGCCTGAACGGCATGTACGCCTTCGCGATCTGGGACGCCCGCCACGACAAGCTCGTCATGATCCGCGACCGCATGGGCATCAAGCCCTTCTACTACTACGAGACCTCCGACGGCGTCCTGTTCGGCTCCGAGCCCAAGGCGATCCTCGCCAACCCGCTCGCGCGGCGCCGCGTCACCCTCGACGGCCTGCGGGAGGTGTTCGCCATGGTCAAGACGCCCGGTCACGCCGTCTGGGACGGCATGCGCGAGGTCGAACCCGGCACCGTCGTGACGGTCGACCGCTCGGGCCTGCGCCGGCACGTCTACTGGTCGCTGCGGACCAGGCCGCACACCGACGACCGCGACGCGTCCGTCGCCACGGTGCGCGCACTCCTCGACGACATCGTGCGCCGCCAGCTCGTCTCGGACGTGCCGCGCTGCACGCTGCTCTCCGGCGGCCTGGACTCCTCGGCGATGACGGCGATCGCCGCGCGCCAACTGGCCGAGGCGGGCGAGAGCGTACGCAGCTTCGCGGTCGACTTCGTCGGGCAGACCGACAACTTCGTCGCCGACGAGCTGCGTGGCACGCCCGACACCCCCTACGTGCACGACGTCGCGAAGGAGTCGGGCACCGAGCACCGCGACATCGTCCTTGACTCCTACGCCCTCGCCGACCCGGAAGTGCGCGCCAAGATGATCCGCGCGCGGGACATACCCGTGGGCTTCGGCGACATGGACGCCTCCCTCTACCTCCTCTTCCGGGCCATCCGCGAACACTCCACGGTGGCGCTCTCCGGGGAGTCCGCGGACGAGGTGTTCGGCGGCTACCTGCAGTTCTTCGACGAGGAGGCGCGCGCGGCCGACACCTTCCCGTGGCTGGTCCGGTTCGCCGACCACTTCGGCGACGACGCCGGGATCCTGCGCCCCGAGCTGACCGCGGCGCTCGACCTGCCCCGCTACGTCAAGGACAGCTACGCGAGTGCCGTCGCCGGCATCGAGCGTCTGGAAGGCGAGAGCGACTTCGAGTTCCGGATGCGGCGGATCTGCTATCTGCACCTGACCCGCTTCGTCCGCATCCTGCTCGACCGCAAGGACCGGGCGAGCATGGCCGTCGGCCTGGAGGTGCGCGTCCCGTTCTGCGACCACCGGCTCGTCGAGTACGTGTTCAACACGCCCTGGTCGCTGAAGTCGTTCGACGGCAGGGAGAAGACCCTGCTGCGCGAGGCGACCGCCGATGTGCTGCCGCAGTCGGTCTACGACCGGGTGAAGAGCCCCTACCCCTCCACGCAGGACCCCCAGTACGCGGTCGCCCTCCAAGGACACGTCAAGGAACTGCTGGCCAGGCCCGACCATCCCGTCTTTCGGCTGGTGGACCGGGAGCGGGCGGCGCGGGCCGCCGAGCGGGAGGCGCCGCAGATCACCCAGGCCTCCCGGCGGGACCTGGAGAGGACGCTCGACCTGGCGCTCTGGCTGGATCTCTACGAGCCGGAGATCGTCCTCTCCTGACCTGCCCTCTCCTGACCTATCGCCGCCCGGGCCGGCCGGCGCGGGCCGGTCACCGTCCGTGTCCTTCGTCCGGCTCGGCCGCGGTGGCGAGGGTGTCGAGGAACCGCTGGAGCGCGGGTGTCCCGTCCGGGCCGAGCACCCGCTGGACCGGGGGTACGGTCGCTCCGCGCCGGGTGTCCGTCGCCTGGCACGGGACGGACTCCTCGGTCCGGGCGGTCACCGCGCGGCGGATGAACTCGGCTAACGGCATCCCGAGCCGGTCCGCGTGGCCCCGGACCTCGGCGTACTCGTCGGGCGTGAACAAGACCTGCACAGGCTTGGCACCGTCCATGGACGCATGATGCCGCTCGGGCGTGTGTGACGCGGTGCGGTTGGCATATTCGCCCTCGAAGGCGTGAAAACGGGGGAAGGCGCCCACGTGAATGGAGCGCGACCCCGAGCGGACGGGGGAATCTCGCTCGGGGTCGCAGCATGTTCAATGATAAACCACAGCGGGGTGTTCCCTGGTGGTGGGGTCGCGGGTGTGAGCCGCGTTACGCCGAGGGGGCTCGCTTCGCCGTGGGGTTCCGCCGGTTCGCCGCGCGTTACCGGCCTGGCGGGGTGTCCGTCAACGGACGATCATGATCACCGAAGCCGTGACGCCCACGACCACGATGAAGGCCCGCATCACCGGCGGCGGGAGTCTGCGGCCGAAGCGCGCGCCGGTCAGGCCGCCCACCGTCGACCCGGCGGCGATCAGCCCGGCCGCCGCCCAGTCGATGTCCGCGACGGCGACGAAGACGACGGCCGCGACGCCGTTCACGATCGAGGCGAGCACGTTCTTCGCGGCGTTCAGCCGCTGCAGGTCGTCCGGCAGGAACGCGCCGAACAGGCCCATCAGCAGCACCCCTTGGGCCGCCCCGAAGTAACCGCCGTAGACGCCGGTGCCGAGCACGCCGCACCACATCGGCACCCCGCCGTCCCTGCCCGCGCCGTCCTCGCGGTTCTTGACCCTGCGGGACAGCCAGGGCTGCAGCACCACCAGGAGGCACGCGGTCAGGATGAGGACCGGCACGACCGCCTGGAAGGCGTCGGCGGGGAGCTTCAGGAGGAGCAGCGCGCCGATCAGGCCGCCGATCAGGGACGCCGTGCCGAACCGCACCAGACGTCTGAACTGCCCCTTCATCTCGCGCCGGTAGCCGTACGCGGCGCTCAGGGTCCCCGGCACCAGGCCGAGGTTGTTCGACACGTTGGCGAGGACCGGCGGAAAGCCGAAGGCCAGCAGCGTCGGGAAGGTGATGAGGGTGCCCGACCCCACCACCGCGTTGAGCCCGCCGGCCGCGACACCGGCGGCTCCGACGGCCACCATCTCGAGCGCTTCCACACGTCACCTTTTCCGCCGAGTCGATGGCCCGTGCCCCGGGGCCCCGTCGTGTGACCCCGGGTCGACGCCCGTCGCCGGGTCGCCGCCCGGGCCATCAGCGATCTTGGTGCACGGTGAAAACCCAAGTCAATCCTCGGGTTTCCTTGTATCCACCCAAGGGATAGCTTCCCTCTCTGTGACTCTCGACGACCTTCGCATCTTCATCGCGGTGTGCCGTGCCGGCAGCCTGAGCGCCGTGGCCCGCGACCTCTCCTGTACGCAGTCGGCGGTGAGCCAGCACGTCAAACGCCTGGAGCGGGAACTCGGCGTGAGCCTTCTGGAGCGGCATGCGCGGGGCGTCGTGCCCACCTCGGCCGGGCGGATCCTGCGGGCCGCGGCGGACGACGGGATCGGCGGCATCGACCTCGCCGTGCGCCGGCTGCGGGAGCAGGTGAACGGCGACGGCGGGGCGGTGCGCGTCACCACCGGGGCCACCTCGGTACGGCACTTCATGACCGAGGCCGTCGTCGGCTTCCGGAACCGCTGTCCGCGCGTCAGCCTGGAGTTCCAGACCGTGAGCTCCAGCCGCGGCTGCTTCGACGCGCTCGCCGCCGACGACCTGGACCTCGCCTGGATCACGCTGGGGGAGCCCGTGCGCGGCATCGAGCAGCGTCCCGTCGTCGAACTGCCCTGGGTGCTCGCCGTCCGCGCCGACGACCCGCTCGCAGGCCGGCCGCGCGTCACCCCCGCCGAGCTGGCGGCGGCGCAGCTCATCACGCCGCCGGAGGGCTCCACGTCACGCGGACAGCTCGACGTGCACCTCGGCGAGCTGGAGGTGGCGCTGCCGACGGTCACCAGCGTCGCCGACTGGGACACCGCAGTCCTCCTGACGGAGCTGGGCCTCGGCCAGGCCGTCGTGCCCGCGCTGCCCGGCTGGCGCGACCGTGCGCCTGACGGGGTGTGTCTCGTCCCGGTCCCCGAGCTGCCGCCGCTGTCGGTCGGCTGGGCCGTTCGGCGCTGGGACGCGCTCAGCCCGCTGGCCCGCGCCTTCGCCGACACCGTCGCCGAGCACTGCGCACAGCTCGGCCCGCACCCGGCTCAGGGAGCCAGCCGGGCGGCGCGCGTCTGAAGGTAACGGGCCTCCGGGCGGCTGAGGGTGCCCTGCGCCGCCAACCGGTAGGCGGCGCGGGCCCCTTCGGCATCACCCGCTTTCTCCAGCAGGTGAGCCCGCACGGCGGCCAGACGGTAATGACCCGTCAAGCGGTCCTCAAGCACGGCCAGTTCATCGAGTCCGGCCTTCGGTCCGTGCACCATCGCATAGGCCACGGCCCGCCCGAGTTCGGCCATGGGCTCGGGCGTGCGGCGTACGAGATGGTCGTACAGGGCGAGGATCTGCGGCCAGTCGGTGGCGTCCGCGCGCGGGGCCTCGTCGTGCAGTGCCGCGATGGCCGCCTGCAACGGGTAGACACCGGGCGGGCCTTGGGAGAGCGCCTCCTCGACGAGCGCCGTGCCCTCGGCGATCGCCTGCCGGTCCCAGCGGCCGCGGTCCTGCTCGTCGAGCGGGATGAGCTCGCCGTGCGGCCCGGTCCGGGCGGCGGTGCGCGCCTCGGTGAGCAGCATCAGCGCCAGCAGGCCCGTCACCGCGCCTTCGTGGGGCAGCAGGCGGCGCACCGAGCGGGTCAGGCGGACGGCCTCGCGGGCGAGGTCCGCGCGGTGCAGTGCGTCGCCGGAGGTCGCCGTGTACCCCTCGTTGAAGATCAGGTACAGCACCTGGAGGACCGCGGCCAGGCGCGCGTCGCGGTCCTCGGGTCCCGGCTGCCGGAACGGCACCCCTTTGATCTTCGACTTGGCCCTGCTGATGCGCTGGGCCATCGTGGCCTCCGGCACCAGATGCGCCCGCGCGATCTCGGCCGTGGTCAGACCGCCGACGGCACGCAGCGTCAGGGCGACCTGCGCGGCCGCGGTCAGCTGGGGGTGGCAGCACAGGAAGAGCAGGGTGAGGGTGTCGTCGTCCGCCGGGGCGCGGCTCTCGCCCGGCGGGGGAGCGGTGAGGGCGTCCCGGGGCGCGAGCAGCGCCGCATCCTCCTCACGGCGCCTGCGCGCCTCGTCGGCGCGCAGCTGGTCCGTCAGCCGCCGCGAGGCGACCTTGATCAGCCAGCCCCGCGGATTGTCGGGCAGGCCCTCCTCGGGCCACTGCCGGGCCGCCGCGAGCAGCCCTTCCTGTACGGCGTCCTCGGCGGCGCCGAAGTGGCCGTACCGGCGCACGAGCGCGCCGAGGACCTGCGGCGCGTGCAGGCGCAGCAGGTCCTCGACGTCGGTCGTACGTCTCAACATGCGCCGCCCGAGGAGTCCTGGACGGGCCGGATCACGACGGGCGGGTCGACCAGGCCCTCGGGCCCGGGGCACGCCTGGATCCGCACGGCGATCTCGGTGACCCGCTCCAGGCTCTCGCACTCCAGCAGCCAGTACCCGGCCAGCACCTCCTTCGTCTCGCCGTAGGGACCGTCCGTGATCACGGGGCGGCCGTCCTTGTCCTTGCTGACGAAACGGGTCTGCGCGGGCTCGGTGAGACCCTGGCCGTCGATGAGCTCCCCGGACTCGGCGAGATCGTTGGTCACCTCGCTCATGAAGGCGAACATCGCCTGCAGTTCCTGCTCGCTCCAGGCCGGGCTGTGCTCGGACGGCTTGCCCGACATCGCCTCGTAGTCGGCCTGCGAACCCTGGACCATCACCAGATACTTCATGACTTCGCTCCTCGACTGCGCCGCCACCCCTTGTGGGCGGCTCTCACAGGGGACGTCGGAGCGGACGGCGCGTTCTCGACAGCCCTCGGCAAAGAATTCCGGGACGGGCGGGCGGAAGTGAGCTGACGCACAAATCCTATCGGCGGACGCCGGCGAGTTCCTGGCGGACGGCCGCCCCGAGTGCCGTCCGGCAGGGGCTCAGCCCAGGTGGACGGGGGCGGCGCCCTCGGCCGTCTCCTGCTTGCCCGCGGTGATGGCCAGGCCGGTGACGACCAGGCCCGCCAGGAACATGACGCCCGCGCCGACGAAGGCCAGCGTGTACCCGTGGGTCAGGGCGTCGGCGGCCTTCGCCACCAGGCCGTGGTCCTCGGTGGCCAGGCCTCGGTAGAGGGAGGCCGCGGCGTCGGGCAGCCGGTCGTCCGCCGCCGAGGTCGAGAGGGTCGACAGGACGGCGAGGCCGAGGGCGCCGCCGATCTGCTGCGCGGTGTTCAGGAGCGCGGACGCGATGCCCGCGTCCTGGTGCGCGACCCCGCTGACGGCGCCCAGCGTCATCGGGACGAAGCCCATGCCGAGGCCGAGGGCGGTCACGAACATCGCGGGCATCAGGTGCCCCGCGTAGGACGAGTCGGGCGTCAGCGTGGCGAACCAGAACATGCCCGCGGCCGCGACCAGCAGACCGGGACCGGCGATGACGCGCGGCGCGAGACGGGTGACGAGCTTGGCGCTGAGCGCGGCGGCGACGCCCATGCCGAGGCTGAAGGGCAGGTTGGCGAAGCCGGTCTCGACCGCGCTGTACCCGAGGATCAGCTGCAGGTAGAGGGTGAGGAAGTAGAAGGTCGCCATCATGCCGGCGCCGATGAACAGCATCGTCGCGTAGGAGCCGGATCGGTTGCGGTCCTTGAAGAGCCGCAGCGGCATCATCGGGTGCCGGGTGCGGCCCTGGATGGACAGGAAGGCGCCGAGCAGTACGGCCGCGAGGGCGAAGCAGGTCAGCGTGGGCCCTTCGGTCCAGCCGTGCTCGCCGCCGCGCGTGATGCCGTAGACCAGGGCGATGAGACCGCCGGTGCCGGTGACCGTGCCGGGGATGTCCAGGCGGCCCCGGTCGCGTTCGGCCTCGACGAGTGTCCTGGTGCCCGCGAGGACGGCGAGGCCGATGGGCACGTTCACGAAGAACACCCACCGCCAGTCCAGGACGTCGGTGAGGACACCGCCGAGCAGCAGGCCGACGGTGGCGCCGATGCCCGCCATCGCGGCGTAGACCCCCATCGCCTTGTTGCGCGGCTTGCCCTCGGGGAACGTCGTGGTGATCAGGGACAGCGCGCTCGGCGCCGCGATCGCCGCGCCGACGCCCTGCAGGACGCGCGCGCCGATCAACAGGCCCTCGTTCGGGGCGAGACCGCCGAGCAGGGAGGCCAGGGTGAACAGGACGATGCCCACCTGGAACATCCGCCGCCGCCCGAAGAGATCCCCCGCCCGGCCGCCGAGAAGCAGCAGTCCGCCGAAGGCCAGCGCGTAGGAGTTGACGATCCAGGCCAGATTCGCGTCGGACACGTCCAGCGCGGTCTGGATGCTGGGCAGGGCGATGTTGGTGATCGTGCCGTCGAGGACCACCATCAGCTGGGCCGCGGCGATCACGAACAGGGCCAGGCCGAGGTGCCGGCCGCCGCCGGACGGGGCGCCGGCCGCGCCCGCCGGTGCGGAAGCGGTGACAGCCGTGCTGTCAGCAGACATGAAAGAGCTCCAGAACGAGGTGGAAGGAGAAATTCCATCCGAAGGAAAAGGGTGTTGTGATCCGCCGTGATGGGCGGCGAAACCGGAATGCACTCCGAGCGATGTGCCGGTCGAATCGCGGCAGGGCTCGGGACGAGTCGAAACCCTAACACCTCATAGGCGCTGGTCGCGGCCGTGCTTTGCGAATTGTTCCGGACTGTTCGGCGGACTTGACTTTTCGCTTCGATTCCTAGGCCATGGACTTCCGGTGGCTTTATGGATTTCACTTGCGTTTTCGTTGTTGTTGTGAGCAGCGAGGGGTGGGGTCGCTCATTTCTTTGTCCACACTTTTCGCGCGATGGCAAATTGGTCTAGCGTTCCGACTCGGCCCGCGGTGTCGTCGGGCGGACGGCGCACCGGCCGAGCGGGAGTGGGGGAGAGCGGAAGTGGCAGTCGACATCGGGGTGTTCCTGCCGGTGCTGCGGGGGGACGGGCACGGGCAGGCCGGGGAGTTCGCCGCGGCCGCGCGCCGTGCGGAGGAGCTCGGCTTCGAGTCGGTGTGGGCGGACGGCCGCCCGACGGGTAGTGCCCCAGGGCTGGACGCGATGGTCGCCCTCGCCACGGCCGCGGCGGTCACCACGCGCATCAGGATCGGCTACGGGGGCCTGGCGGTCCCGGCGCGCGGGGCGGTCTCTCTCGCGCGGCAGCTCACGAGCCTCCAATTCCTCTGTGAGGGACGCCTGTTGGTGGGCGTCGACACCGGCGTCGGTACGTGGGCCCGGACGTCCGGCGATCCCGTCGACCCGCCCGGCCACGAGGAAGGCGGCATGCCGTCCGACGAGTGCGCCGAGCGGACCGACCACGTACTGGAACAGCTGTGGAGCCTGTCCGTGGGGTCCCCGACGACGATCGGGGACACCGAGCTGACGCTGCGGCCGCGGGTGCGCGGACTGCCCCTGCTCGTCAGTGGCGAGGCGGAGGCCGATCTGCGGCGCGCCGTCCGTCACGGCGGCTGGTTCCCCGGCCTCGCCTCACCGGCGTACATCGCGCGGACGCTGCCCCGCCTGGCGGCGCTGGCGGCCGAGACCGGACGGGTCAGCAGGCCCGGCCCCGTCAGCGTCGCCGTCCCCGCCGCGCTCGACGACGCCGGCGCGGGCGGGCGGCAGCGTCCTTCGGCCGGGGGCGTGTCGCGGCGCTGCGGAATCGATCCCGAGCGCGCCGCCGCGATGCGGGTGGACGGCACACCGGAGCGGGCTGCCGAGAAGATCGTGGAGTTCGCGCGGGCAGGCGTCGACCGGATCGTCCTCGGGTTCGCCGATGCCGACGACGGCTGGCGCACACAGTACGAACTCGCCGCGCGAGCGGCCGAGTCGGCGTGGTCCGCCCTGCCGGTCCGGCGCACCGCCACGGCCGGGTCGCAGACCGGCTGCGGTGGCTGGGCGAGGGTCACCCTCGACGTGGAGCGCGAAGCCGGGACGTACGCCTTCGTGAATCCCTTCGATGCGGACGTCCTCTACCCGGAGCTCGCGGCCGCCTTGGAGGAGGGCGTGCGCGAAGGGCTCGCGGGGCAGCTCCGGACCGTGCGGGTGCACCGCACCTGGCTGCACGAGGTCGACGCGAACGAGACGGTGTTCCGCGCCGCCGCGCGGGCGGCCGTCACCGACGCGCTGGCCGCGGAAGCCGCGGGCGAGTGCTTCGGTGAGGGCCGGCCGTAAAGATGCTGGTGACGGGCCGGTGCCTAGCTCGTGCGCGGCGGCTCGTCGGCGCGCGTCGAGCCCGTGCCCGTGCCCGCGCCCGAGGGCGGCGTGACTCCGCCACTCGCACTCCCGTTCCCGCTCCCGTCCCGCTTGCGGTCGCCGTGTCCGGGCCACCAGGCCGCGTGCCCGATGAGGGCCGTCAGAGCCGGAGTGAAGATCATCGCCATGACGAAGGCGGCGACGGCGATGCCGAAGGAGAGCGAGAAACCCATCTGGGAGAGCGTCGAATTGCCCGCGAGCATCAGTGTCGCGAACGTGCCCGCGAGGATCACGCCCGCCGAACCGATCGTCGGCCCCGAATGACGCACCGCCGTGCCCGCCGCGTCGTGCGGGCTGCGGCCCTCGCGGGCCTCCTCGCGCAGGCGGGACACCATCAGGATGTTGTAGTCGGTGCCGAGCGCGACCACGAACAAGTACATGATCACCGGCAGCATGAACATCAGCCCGGGCTGGCTGCCGATCTGCTGGAAGATCAGCGAGGTCGCCCCGAGGGTCGCGCCGAAGCCGAGGGCGACGGACAGCATCAGGTACCAGGGCGCCACCAGGCTGCGCAGCAGCAGACCGAGGATGACCATGATGGCCAGCGCCGCCACGGGGAAGACCACGGAGTAGTCCCGGTCCACGGCCTTGTTGATGTCGACGTACACCGCCGTCGTGCCGCCGACGAGCGCCTGGGTGCCGGGCGGCGCGTCGTCGTGGGCGGCGGGCCGCAGCCGGTCCTTGACGGTCGCCAGCGCGTTGTCGGAGGCGGGCGGGTCCGCGAGGATCACCGAGTACGAGGCCGTCGTGCGGTCCGGGCTCAGGCGCGGCGCCCCCACCTCGCCCACGCCCCGGACGCCGGAGAGCCGCTCGCGGAAGACGGCTGCCTCCCCCTGGGCCACGGGCTTGTCGGTGGTCGAGGTGAGGTACACGGAGGTCGGGTCGGTCGTGCCTGCGGGGAAGCCCTTCTGCAGGTCGTCCAGGGCGACCATCGACTCCTTGTCCTTGGGCAGCGAGGAGCCCGCGAGGTCGAAGTTGGCCTTGTAGCCGAGCGCGCCGAGCGCCAGGGCGCCCATGAACAGCGCGGAGACCAGGGCCCAGACCGCGGGCTTGCGCGCGATGGACGCGCCGAGCTTGGCGAAGCCCGTGCCCTGCGGCTCCCGCTGCCAGGACTTCGAGGGCCAGAACACCTTCGTGCCGAGCAGCGAGACCACCGCGGGGACCAGGGTGAGTCCGGCGAGCAGCGTCACGAACACGGCGATGGCCAGGGCCGGACCCATCGACCTGAGCATGCCGAGCGAGGACAGCGTCAGCGCGGCGAAGGCGACGATGACGGCGCCCGCCGCCGAGGTGATGGCCTCGCCGACCCGTTCCACGGCGTGCACCATGCCGCTCTTGTGGTCCTCGCCCGCGCGCAGCGCCTCCCGGTAGCGGAAGAGCAGGAACAGGATGTAGTCCGTGCCGACGCCGAAGAGGACGACGGTCAGGAGTTCCTGGATGGAGGAGTCCGCCTTCATGTCGAAGGCCTTGTTGGCGGAAGCGATCAGGCCGGTCGCCATCGGTGAGATCAGGCCGATGAGGACGACGGGCAGCAGCGCGATGATGGGGCTGCGGAAGATCACGAGCAGCAGCACGACGATGATCACGATGGTGCCGACGCCGACCAGCAGGCCCGCTCGTGCGGACGCGTCGCTCTCGTCGAGTGCCTGCGCCGCGGAGCCGGTGATCCCGGCCGTCAGGCCGGTGTCCTTCAGCTCCGGCTTCAGGTCTCTGCGCAGGTCTTTCACCGCGTCCTGCTGGGCGGTGTCCTCGGGGTTGGTGATCTTCGGCATGGCGACGACCGAGGTCTGCACGAGCTTGTTGGGCGAGACCTGGCCCGGCACGACGGCCTGCACCTCGGAGATCTTGCGGTTCTGCAGATCCTTGGAGACGCGGGCCACCTCGGCCGAGTCGGCGGCCGTCAGCTTCCCGCCGTCGGAGCGCTGGAAGACGATGATCGCCCCGATGTTCTGCTGCTTCGGGAACTCCTTCTCCTGCACGTCGGCGGCGCGGATGGACTCGTAATGGTCCGGAAGGAAACTCGCCTCGTCGCTGCTGGAGGTGAGCTTGGGCGCCAGCGAGATCACCGCGCCGGCCGCCACCACCCACGCCAGGATGATCCACCAGGGGCGGCGCACCACGAATCGGCCCAGGCCAGAGAACATCGGCTACTGCCTCTCCTCGCCCCCGAGGCACAACAGTCGTGTTCGACAGCATCGGCCGGTCCGGGCGGCCCCGCCACTTGGGAGGAGCGGCCCCGCCACCGGGGAGGACCGGTCCCGGTCGCTCCTGCCGGGCGGGGCGCCCGCGGCGCGTCAGAAGTTGATCATGTGTCCGGCCAGGCCGTGCACGGCCTCCTTGACGGCCTCACCCAGGGTCGGGTGGGCGTGGACGTTGCGCGCCACCTCGTGGACGGTGAGGTCCCACTGCTGGGCCAGCGTGAGCTCGGGCAGCAGCTCGGTGACGTCCGGGCCGATCAGGTGGGCGCCGATGATCTCGCCGTACCGCGCATCACTGATGATCTTGACGAAGCCGACGGTGTCGCCGAGGCCGTGGGCCTTGCCGTTCGCCTGGAAGGGGAACTTCGCGACCTTGACGTCGAAGCCCTTCTCCTTGGCCTGCGCCTCGGTCCAGCCGAAGCTGGCGATCTGCGGCTGCGAGTAGGTCGCGCGCGGGATCATCGGGTAGTCGAGTTCCATCGTCTCGGCGTCCGCGAGGGTCTCCGCGGCCACGACACCCATCGACTCCGCGGTGTGCGCCAGCATCAGCTTCGCGGTCACGTCACCGATGGCGTAGATGTTCGGGACGTTCGTACGGCAGCGGCCGTCGATCTCGATCGCGCCGCGCTCGGTCAGCGCCACGCCGGTCGCCTCCAGGCCGAAGCCGGTGACGTTCGGCGCGAAACCGATGGCCTGCAGGACCTTGTCCGCCTCCAGGACCTGCTGCTTGCCGTCCTTGCCCGTGACCGTGACCCGGACCTGCTCGCCCGACTCGTCGATCGACTCGACGCGCGTCGAGGTCATCACGTCGATGCCGAGCTTGCGGTACTGCTTGGCCAGCTCCTTGGAGACGTCCGCGTCCTCCAGCGGCGCGACGCGGTCGAGGAACTCGACGATCGTCACCTTCACGCCGTAGTTGTGCAGGACGTAGGCGAACTCGATGCCGATCGCGCCCGCGCCCGCGATCACGATGGACTCCGGCAGGGAGTCGGCGAGGATCTGCTCCTCGTACGTGACGACGCGCTCGCTGCGGCTCGTGCCGGGCAGCAGCCGGGGCGTGGCGCCGGTGGCGATGACGCAGTTCTCGAAGCCGATCGTGGCGGTCGTGCCGTCCGACTTCGCCACCTGCAGGGTGTTCGCGTCCAGGAAGGTGCCCCGGCCGTCGAACTCCGTGATGCCGTTCTTCTTCATCAGGAAGTGGACGCCCTTGACGCGGCCGTCCGCGACCGTGCGGCTGCGGCTGAACGCCTCGCCGTAGTCGAAGGACACCTGGCCGTCGACCTTGATGCCGTACGTCTTCTGCTCGTGGGTGAAGAGATGGGCCAGCTCGGCGTTGCGCAGCAGCGCCTTCGTCGGGATGCAGCCGACGTTGAGGCAGACACCTCCCCAGTACTTCTCCTCGACGACTGCCACCCGCTTGCCCAGCTGGGCGGCGCGGATGGCGGCTACATAGCCGCCGGGTCCTGCTCCGAGCACGACGACGTCGAAGCGGTCTTCCATGGGGAGGTCCTCTCTGGGTGGTACGGATCAGGTGGTGCGGATGGCTCTCTGACACGATCATCCGTCATGCGCGGGGCCCGGCGGGCCGCGGGTGGGACACGCCACACGCCGCACCGCGGATCATGTGCGAGGAAGGCTTCCGGTTCTGGCGCCAATTCCCCTTGCGCACAAGCATGTTGGAGATGTCCCAGACGGTTCACCCGAACGTGGATCACCGGATAGTGTCCCCGCAACGAACACGTTCCGTCAGGGCCACGGGAGAGGTGGAGAACGCGCTGTGGAGAGTGAGAACCAGCCCGAGACGATGTCCATTCCCTACGACGTGCCGACCTCGGCCCGCGGGTACGGGTGGATGCTGGGCGGCAAGGACAACTACGAGGTCGACCGCGAGTTCATGCTCTCCACCGTGCCCTCGTTCCCCGAGGTCGTCGACATCTGCCGGCAGAACCGTGAATTCCTCTACCGCGCGGTGCGCCATCTGACGCGCGAGGAGGGCATCCGCCAGTTCATCGACATGGGCTGCGGCCTGCCCACCGACGACAACGTCCACCAGGTCGCCCAGCGCTTCGACCCCGATGCCCGCGTCGTCTACGTCGACATCGACCCGATCGTCCTCGCGCACGGCCGCGCGCTGCTCGCCGACGACTCCTCGACCACGGTCATCATGGGCGACATGCGCGACCAGGAGGCGATCCTGGCCCACCCGGACCTGCGGCGCCTCATCGACTTCGACGAGCCGGTCGCCGTCCTGTTCCTGTCCGTCGGGCACCACCTCGTCGACGCCGACGATCCGCGCGGCATCCTGCACGCCGTCATCGACCGCGCGGCGCCCGGCAGTTTCGTCGGCTTCTCGCAGGTCGTCTGCGACGACCCGGTCCGCGGCGAGAGGATGACCGCGCACATCGCCGGCGGCGGCGTGCCGTGGCAGACCCGCACGCCCGCCGAAGTCGACGTGCTTCTCGAAGGGCTGGAGCCCGTGGAGCCCGGCGTGCTGAACCTCGTCGACTGGCGCCCCGACCCCGACCAGCCGCCCCTCGCGCCCGTCGACGCCGAGCTGGTGCCCTACCTCGGCGCGACCGCTGCCAACAAGGGGATCTACGAGTACGGGGGCGTGCTGCGCAAACCGCGCCAGTAGGAGGGCCCCGCCGAGCCCGCGCGCGAACCGTCCGAAGCGTCTGCGCACGGACCGTCCGAAACGTTCAAGCGGTACGCGCGCGCCGGTGCCATGGTGAGTGCATGAACGCAGATCTCTCCGCGGCCGCCTCCTTCATGTCCACACACGCCCGACTGCTCGACCGCCGGCGCTTCGAGCTGCTCGTCGGCGACGCGGACAGCGACGCCGTACTCGCCGCCGTCGACGGCTACCGCAACCCGGACGGCGGGTACGGCTGGGGTCTCGAGCCGGACCTGCGCGCGCCCGAGAGCCAGCCCGCGGGCGCACTGCACGCCTTCGAGGTGTTCGAGGAGCTCGCTCCCGCCACCACACCGCACGCGGTGCGGCTCTGCGACTGGCTGGCGTCGGTCTCGCTGCCCGACGGAGGCCTGCCGTTCGCCCTGCCCGTCCGGGACGCGAGTGGCTGTGCACCCTTCTGGGCGCAGGCCGACCCGAAGACCTCCACCCTGCAGAGCACCGCGTTCGCGGCCGGGGTCGCCCTGCGGGTGGCCGCGCACGACCCGGCCGTCGCCGCCCATCCCTGGCTCGAGGGGGCGACGCGGTACTGCCTGGGCGCTGTCGAGGCGATCGGCGACCGGCCCCACGCCATCGAGCTGTCGTTCGCGATCCGGTTCCTGGACGCCGCGTCCGACACCCGCGAGGAAGCGGGCGCCCTGCTCGACGGCCTGCGACGCCTCATCCCCGCCGACGGACTGCTGCCCGTCGAGGGCGGCTCGGCGGACGAGGTCATCCGGCCGCTCGACGTCGCCCCCGCCCCCGGCCGCCCCGCGCGTACGCTGTACGACCCCGCCGTCATCGACGCGGAGCTGAGCCGGCTGGCCGCCCAGCAGCAGGACGACGGCGGCTGGCTGGTCGACTTCGCCAGCTACTCGCCCGCGGCGGCCCTGGAGTGGCGCGGATACCGGACCGTGGCCACCGTGTCGATCCTGCGGCAGAACGCGCTGCTCTGACACCGGCACCGGCCGCCGTACGGGAGGCAGGGTCGCCTCAGGCGGCGGGCCTGGTCTGCGCCGTGCGCCGACGGAGCGCGGGCGTGCTGAGCGCCGGCGGGACCCACACGCCGTCCGGGGGGTACACGTCGGTGCCGGGCGGCACGATCGCGTCGATCCGGTCCAGGGCGGGGTCGTCCAGGGCCACGGAGGCGCCCTTGAGGGTGGCGCGCAGCTGCTCCATCGTGCGCGGACCGATGATCACCGACGTGACGGCCGGGTGCGCGAGCGGAAAGGCGGTCGCCAGTTCCGGCAGCGTGCAGCCCAGTTCGTCGGCCACGGTGATGAACTGTTCCACGGCCGCCAGCTTCGCGGCGGTGCGCGGGGCCGCGGGGTCGAAGCGGTCCGGGTGCAGGGTCGGGCGTCCCGTGGACAGATCCAGGGTCCGGTCCTTGCGGTAGCGGCCGGTCAGGAACCCCGAGGCCAGGGGGCTCCAGGTGAGCACGCCCATGCCGAGCCGCTGCGTCACCGGCAGCACGTGCCGCTCGATGCCGCGGGCGAGCAGGGAGTAGGGCGACTGCTCGGTGCGGAAGCGCTGGAGGCCCCGTCGGTCCGCGACGTGGTGCGCCTCGACGATCTCGTCTGCGGGGAACGTGGAACAGCCGAACGCCCTGATCTTGCCCTGCTGCACGAGGTCGGTCAGGGCGGAGAGCGTCTCCTCGACGTCGGTCGTGTGGTCCGGGCGGTGCACCTGGTACAGGTCGATCCAGTCCGTGCCCAGCCGCCGCAGGCTGTCCTCCACCTCCCGGACGATCCAACGCCGCGAGTTTCCGCCGCGGTTGGGGCCCTCACCCATCGGGAAGTGCACCTTGGTCGCGAGGACCACGTCGTCGCGGCGGTCCTTGAGCGCCTTGCCGACGATCGTCTCCGACTCGCCGGAGGAGTACATGTCCGCGGTGTCGACGAAGTTGATCCCCTCGTCCAGCGCGGCATGGATGACCCTGACGCAGTCGTCGTGATCGCCGTTGCCGACGAAGCCGAACATCATGGTGCCGAGGCAGTAGGAACTGACCTCGATGCCGGTCCCGCCCAGAACGCGGTAGCGCATGCAACTCTCCTCGGGCTCC
This sequence comes from Streptomyces sp. NPDC040622, assembly GCF_055593965.1. Taxonomy (NCBI): domain Bacteria; kingdom Bacillati; phylum Actinomycetota; class Actinomycetes; order Kitasatosporales; family Streptomycetaceae; genus Streptomyces; species Streptomyces sp. NPDC040622. The sequence continues at coordinate 860,260 of NZ_JBVIXD010000001.1, forward strand.
GCCGCCGCGCATCCGGTGCCCGTCGGCGTGAATGCCGAGACCTTACGAGGTGGAGCGCGCTCCAAGGCAAGGCCCGCGGGTTGACCGGGCGCGACCGGCGTCCCACAATGACGACCATGATCCAGCACCTGACCGCCGCCGACCGGACGTTCGGCGTCCCGTGGCGGCGCGGGTGCGAGCGATCGGGTCGCTAGCCGCACGGAGTCGGTTCCTCAGCCGTACGGAGTCCTACCGCACGGCCGCCCGCCGTTTCCGCACCCGAAGGATCAGACCCCATGACTGTCATCACCCCTGCCGCACTGCGTGCCGCACAGGTCCCCGCCGACGGCATGTACGAAGGCCGCCGCACCCTGCGCCGCCTGCCCGACGGCTGGCAGGAGCGCCCCTACGAACTCCTCGACGTCGTGCCCCTGGGCCGCGTCATCGGCGCCGAGATCCGCGGCGTCGACCTCGCCGCTCCCCTGACGCCCGCACTGCGCGAGGAGCTGAACCGGGCCCTGCTGGAGTGGAAGGTGCTGTTCTTCCGCGGCGCCGGCATCACCTCCGAGCAGCAGCGCGCCTTCGCCCTCAACTGGGGCGACCTGGAGACCAATCCGCTGCTCGCGCGCGGCTCCGCCGACGATGTCGTCCGGTTCGCCAAGGGCGGCAGCGCGACACCCACCTACGAGAACGTCTGGCACGCGGACGTCACCTTCCGCGAACGGCCCGCCCTCGGCGCGGTGCTGCAGCTGCGCGAGGTGCCGCCGTTCGGCGGCGACACCATGTGGGCGGACATGGCGGCCGCGTACGACAACCTCCCGGACACGGTCAAGGCCCGCATCGACGACGCGCACGCCGTGCACGACTTCATCCCCGGTTTCGCCCGGTTCTACGGCCCCGAGAAGCTCGCCCCGCTCCAGGACAGCTTCCCGCCCGTCACCCACCCCGTGGTGCGCACGCACCCGGAGACCGGGCGGCGGACGCTGTTCGTCAACACCTCCTTCACCACCCACATCGTCGGGATGGCACGCGAGGAGAGCGACCGGCTGCTCGGATACCTCGTGCGGCAGGCGCACGTGCCGGAGTACCAGGTGCGCTTCCACTGGCAGGCGGGCGACGTCGCCTTCTGGGACAACCGCGCCACCCAGCACTACGCCGTCGACGACTACGCCCCGCACCGTCGGGTCGCGGAGCGCGTCGCCATCGCGGGCGACCGGCCGTACTGACCCGGCTCGTCTCTGCCTCACCCCCGTAGGGTCAACTCCCAGCGGATCTCGCCGTCATGGACCTCATCCGTGGCGGTGAGGCCCGCCGACCGCGCGACGGCGGCGGACGCCGCATGGTCGGGGTGGACGTGCGCGAGAACCGTGCGCACCTCCTGTCCGGCCAGCCACGCCACCAGACCGCGGGCCGCCTCGGAGGCGAAGCCGCGCCCCTGCCACGGGGTCCCGACCACCCAGGCGATCTCCGCGCGGCCGTCCGGCGTGACGGTCGCCTGCACCGTTCCGACCAGGGACGGACGGCCGGGCTCGCGGAGCCGCAGCACCCAGTTGCACCAGGAGACGCCCGGATCGGGGGAACCGGCGAGCATCCGCCGGTAGCGGGCGCGCAGCGCATCGACGTCGTCGGGGGCGCCGCCGATGAAGGTGTGCAGCGCCGGGTCGCCGAGCACGGTGGCCATCTCGTCGGCGTGCTCTTCCCGCAGCGGTACGAGGTCGAGCCGGGCGGTGTGTGTCTCGGTGGGGATCATGGGCGCATTGTGCCGAGCCGGGCGGCGAGCGTGCGGGTCGCGTCCACGAGCGCGTCCGCGATGTCGGGGAGCCGTCGCGCGGTGCGCGAGGTGGGGCCCGCCACCGCGATCACCGCGCGGACCCGTCCGTCCACCAGGACGGGCCGGGCGGCCGCGGTCACGTCGGGGAGCGTCTCGCCGCGGTTGAACGCCACACCGGAGGCGCGGACCCCCTCCAGCTCGGCGTGGGCCGCCCGACGTGCCGCCGGATCACTGATCAGCGTGCCGAGATACGTGTCGCGCCGGGCCCGGGTGCGATGGGCGAGGAGCACCTTTCCGGCGCTCGGCGGGTACAAGGGGCGGCGGGTGCGCAGCGGCGCCGAGTAGCGGATCAGCTGCCCTGACTCCGCCGCGCTCGCGTAGACCAGTGAATCGCCCACGGCGGTACCCAGCATGGCCGTCTCCCCGAAGCGGTCCCGCAGCGCCTCCAGGGTGGGCAGCGCGGTGCCCGCGAGGTCCTGTCCGGGCCTCGGCAGCAGACTGCCGAGGGCGGGCCCGAGGTGGTAGACCCCGTGCTCCTCGACCAGATAGCCGGTCGAGACGAGGCCTTTCACCAGTCCGAACACCGACGACTTGGGGGCGTCGAGCGTGTCGGCGAGCTCCTGCATCCTGGCGCCGCCGCGCCGCGAGACACACTCCAGGATGCCCGTCACGCGGCTGACGGTCCTGTGCTCCTTGGGTGCGGCCCCCTCGCTCATGTCCCGACTCCTCTCCGTCGAGCGGCCGTTGGCCGGCGAGTGGCTCTTGACCGGCCGATCATACGGCTCCTAGCCTCACGCATATCCGACTCGGCAATCGTATATACGAACTGAGGCAGTGATCCATGGACTTCGCCCCGACCGAGGAGCAGGAGGACATCCGCCGCGCCGTCGCCGCACTCGCCGCCCGCTTCCCCGACGCGTACTGGGCCGATCACGACGAACGGGCGGCGTTCCCGCAGGAGTTCTACGACGCGTTCGCCGGGGCCGGCTGGCTGGGCATCGCGATCCCCGAGGAGTACGGGGGCGGCGGGCGCGGCATCCAGGAGGCGTCCCTGCTGCTCCAGGAGATCGCCGCATCCGGCGCGGGCATGAACGGCTGCAGCACCCTGCACCTGACCATCTTCGGCCTCAACACCCTGGTGAAGCACGGCAGTCCACAGCTGCGCGAGGAGATCCTGCCGCGGGCCGCCGACGGCTCGCTGCACGTCTGTTTCGGTGTCACCGAACCCGACGCGGGCACGGACACCACGCGCATCTCCACCGTCGCCCGCCGCGACGGCGACACGTACGTCATCAGCGGGCGCAAGGTCTGGATCACCAAGGCGGGCCACTCGCAGAAGATGGTCCTCATCACCCGCACGGCACCCCGCGACGAGGAACGGCCCACCGACGGCATGACGCTCTTCCTCGTCGACATCGACTCCGAGGTGGTGCGACTGCGGGCGATCCCGAAGATGGGCCGCAACGCCGTCGCCTCGTACGAAGTCCTCATCGACGGGCTGCGCGTGCCCGCGTCCTGCCGCGTGGGGGAGGAGGGCGAGGGGTTCCGCCATCTCCTCGACGGCCTCAACCCGGAACGGATCCTGCTGGCCCACGAAGCCCTCGGCATCGGCAGGGCCGCCCTGCGCGGCGCCGTCGACTACGCACGCACGCGTGTCGTCTTCGACCGCCCCATCGGGCAGAACCAGGGCATCGCCTTCCCGCTCGCCGAGGCCGCCACCCGGCTCGACGCCGCCGAACTCATGGCGCGCAACGCCGCCTGGCGGTACGACCAGGGGCTGCCCTGCGGCAAGGAGGCCAACATGGCCAAGTGGCTGTGCGCGGAAGCCGGTTACCAGGCGGCCGACCGGGCCGTGCAGACGCTCGGCGGGATGGGATACGCGAAGGAGTTCCACGTGGAGCGGTACTTCAGGGAGTCACGGCTGCTGCGCCTGGCCCCGATCAGCCAGGAGATGATCCTCACCTACGTGTCCAGCCATGTGCTGGGTCTGCCGAGGTCGTACTGATGACACATCCCGCCGCCGCACCCGGCCCGTCCGCAGGCGCCCCGTCCGCCGGTGCTCTCGCCGGGCTCAGGGTGCTCGACCTGTCCCGGGTCCTCGCCGGCCCGTACTGCGCGCAGCTGCTCGCCGACCACGGGGCGGACGTCATCAAGGTCGAACCCCCGCGTGGGGACGAGACCCGCGGATGGGGGCCGCCGTTCGTCGCGCCGGACACCTCCGCGTACTACCAGAACCTCAACCGGGGCAAGAAGAACATCGTCGTCGACCTGTCCCTGGCCGAGGGCCGGGAAATCCTCGACACGCTCCTGGGCGACACCGACGTCCTCGTCGAGAACTTCAAGGCGGGCACCCTCGCCGCGTGGGGCTACCCGGACGACGAACTACGGCGCCGCTTCCCCGCCCTCGTCCACTGCCGCGTCACCGGCTTCGGCACCGAAGGGCCGCTCGGCGGACAGCCCGGATACGACGCGGTGCTGCAGGCCTACAGCGGGCTGATGAGCGTGAACGGCGAGGCGGACGGACCGCCGTTGCGCGTGGGCGTGCCGGTCGTCGACCAGGTCACCGGGATCCTCGCCTTCTCCGGAATCCTCCTGGCCCTGCACGAACGCCACCGCTCCGGCCTCGGCCAACTCGTCGACTGCACCCTCCTGGACACCGCGGTCAGTCTCCTCCACCCGCACTCGGCGTCCTGGCTCGCCGACGGCACCGTGCCGCGCCGCACCGGCTCCGCGCACCCCAGCATCGCTCCCTACGACTCCTTCGCCGCCGCCGACGGGCCGCTCTTCGTCGCGGTCGGCAACGACCGGCAGTTCGGCGCGCTCACGGAGGTCCTGGAGATGCCGGCCCTGGCCGATGACCCGCGCTTTCGCACCAACCCGGACCGCGTACGCCATCAGAAGGAGCTGCGCGCCGCCCTGGAGAAGGCCATCGCCGCGCGCCCCCGCGCCGAACTGGTCGCCCTCCTCACGGCCCGAGGCATCCCGGCCTCGCCCGTGCACGACGTCGCCGAGGCCCTGACCGCACCCCAGGTGCGCCACCGCGGTCTCGTCGTCGAGGACGGTACTTACCGCGGGCTCGCCTCACCGGTGTCCCTGTCCCGCACGCCGGCGCGGGTGCGGCCGCAGGTGCGGGGCGCGGGGGCGGACACTCGGGAGGTGCTCGCGGCGCGTGGGCTCGGCGCGTCGGCGATCGACCGGGCGGTGGCGCGGGGAGCGGTGCGCGCGGCGGCGACGGCGGACGAGCCGGTGACCACCGTCGAACCGTGATTGTCAGTGGCGGGTGCCAGGGTGGTGGGCATGAGTCTTCTGCTTCTCACCGACATCGAAGCCGCCGTACGCGACAGTTGGAGCGCCGACACCACCACGCCCGCGCACCGTCCGCGGTGGAGCACCGACAACCCCGCCCGGGACCAGTGCGGCGTGACCGCGCTGGTCCTGCACGACCTGCTGGGCGGCGACCTGCTGCGCGGGGAGGTCCATGTGGACGGCGAGCGGACGGACTTCCACTGGTGGAACAGACTCGCCGGAGGCCACGAAGTGGACCTGACCCGGGAACAGTTCGCGCCCGAGGAGATCGTGAGCGGCGGCACGGTCGTGGTCCGGCCGCCGGAGATCCGCCGGCTCCGCGAGGAGTACGAGCTGCTGCGCGAGCGGGTTCTGCAACGACTCGACGAGGTGGCCCGGGAGCGGGCGGGACGGACGGGCCGGGCGGGGCAGGCGCCGGCTCAGGTCACCGCGTAGACGTCGAGCCGTCCGCACATGCCGAACCGGCCCCGGGCCGACGGTTGTTCGGAGCGGACCGCGGCGTGCGCCAGATAGCCGGCGTCGCCGCGCTCCAGCCGGTCGAGCTGTTCCCCGGTCGCCGCCGCCGCCGCGGCGGCGCCCGCCCGCCAGCGCTCCCGCCACTGCGATGCGAGCGGTCGCACCAGCGCGACCGCCGCCCGGTGGAAGGCGGCCAGCGGCTCGGGGTCCCCGGCCGCGGTCGCCGCACGGAGTGCGGTGAAGCCCTCGACGGCCAGGTCGCGGCGGCGCCGGGCCGCGGCCGCCAGTTCGGTCTCGCCGGCGTCGGCGGGCAGCGTCACGGCCGCGCGGTAGGCCTCGGGGTCGGCGAGCAGTGGGGGCGGCAGGGTCAGGACGGCGTCCCCGGCCTCGGGGAGCCCGCAGTTCTGCATGAGGACGGTGATGGTGAGGTCGCCGTCGTTGACCAGGCGGTGGATGGTGCCGGGGGTGAACCAGACCAGGGCGCCGGGCGAGAGCGGAGTGGTGCGGATGCCGTCGGCGGTCAGGGTCTGCACGGCGCCGCTGCCGCCGGTCACCGCGTACCCCTCCGAACAGGTCAGGTGCAGATGGGGAGTTCCGCCGCGCACCCCGTCGGCGGCCGGCCAGTCGTAGACGCGCAGCAGCGACACCCCGATGCCGCCGGGGAGCCCCTCGTAGGGGCCGGGTGCGGCCTCCCGCGAGCCCGGCGTCGGCCCGTGCGGGGCGGAGGCTGCGTGCGGGGCGGAGGCTGTCTGCGGCGCGGACGCTGCCTGCGGTGCGGAGTGTGCGTGGGGCGAGCCGGAGGGTGCTTCCTGCGGAGCGGGCGTGGCGGGCTGGTTCACCATGAACTCCTCGCGACGTCGGATGTCTGCTGGGGCCGGGTGACGACACTACGGCCCCCGGTGTCACCCGACACCGGGGGCCGCCCCGCGTCCCGGCCGCCTTCCCCCACGAAAGGTCACCGGGACTTCCCCTGAGTGTGGTTCAGGGCATGATCCCGTCAGAAGGTCAGTGCGGCACCCTCTCCGAGACCGGCCTGCATCTCACACCGGTTCGCGAACGTGGCGGACCAGTCGACGTGCCTGCCGTTCCAGACACCGCCGACGGTCATGGTGACCGGCCGCCACTCCTTGGTACAGACCACGTCGGCATCGCTGCGCACCAGCTCGGCGAACCGGCCGCCGACCTTGGTCAGTTCGGCGCACGCGGCGGCCGCCGAGGGGTGGGTGCCGGCCGGGCGCGGCGCGCAGGTGAGCGTCACGGCGCGCTCCACGGAGGTGGAGGCGGCGTCCTCGCCCTGACCGACCGTGAACACCAGGGCGGTGGGCGCGTAGAGGCTCTTCGCCTGCGGGGCCTCGGCCTGCGCGGTGCCTGCTGTCCCGGCGAGGACGCAGGTCGCCGCTGCCGCGGCGGCTCCTACGGCCTTGAGGGTGCGACGCATGGTGAACTCTCCTTCGAGTCGATGCGGTTGGTGACTGCGGTGAGGAGTCTTGCCGGTGCGGAGAGTGAGCGCCAGGCGAGTGGTCGATTTCCGGATAGAAGTGTCCGGTGAGCGGTACTCGTACGCTCGTTCGGGCAGCTCAGAGGTTGTGGGAGCGCTTCCCTTCCCCCTGTCCAGCATGTGGACTTCGCGCGTTGGTATAAGCAAGAACCACTTGCTGACCAGCGTGAAGGGGAAATTGGTTCGCGCTTCGACGATCTGTATCGACCGGAAAGCATCGCTGGACGGGCCGCCGCATACGGCTCATTGACGCGCTGGGGCCTCGGCGGAACGCGGATTGGCGGCCGTTCCCTCGGTGCTGATCAGCACCACGGTGGAGCCGGGCCCGATCCCGAGCACCGCGCGGCGCTCGGGGCTGCCGGCGCCGGTGAGCGCGGCACGGGCACCGGCCAGCGGTGCGGCGCCGCACGGGCCTGCCGCGACGCCCAGTCCCGCCAGGTCGCGCGCGGCCGACGCGTCGGCGGTGTCGGTGACGGCGATCGCCGCGTCCAGGCCGTCGCGCAGCCGCGGCCAGGCGAGGGTGGAGGGCGTGCCGCAGTTCAGTCCGGCCATGGCCGTGCTGCCCGTCGGTACGCTCGTGAGCCGTCCGGCGAGGAGGCTCGCAAGGACGCACGCGGCCGTCACGGGCTCCACGGACAGGAGGGCCGCAGGAGCGGTGCCGCCCGGCCCGGACGCGCGCCCCGGGCTGCTGCGGTAGTGCGTGACGGCGGCCTGGGCGAGCGACCCCACGCCGACCGGGACGGCGACCAAGGAGGGTGACGCGACGCCCGCGGCGCCGAGTTGGGCGTCGACCTCCGCGAACAGGGTCGCGTACCCCTCGACGATCAACGACGGGATCTCCTCGTACCCGTCCCACGCCATGTCCTGGACGAGCACCGCGTCCGGCGCGGCAGCCGCGGCCTTCGCCCGGCTCACCGCCGCGTCGTACGACCCGGTCACGGTGGTGACCTCGGCATCCTCGCCCTCGATGGCGGCGACCGCGGCGGGGTGCACGCCGTCGGGCACGAAGACATGGGAGCGCCGGCCGAACTGCCGGGCCATGCGGGCGACGGCCCGGCCGTGGTTGCCGTCGGTGGCGGTGACCAGGCGCAGGGCGCGGCCGTCGGCAGGGCGGGGGGTGCTGTTCGTGCGGTGTGCCAGGATCCGGTCGATCGCCCAGGAGGCGCCGAGCGCCTTGAAGGCGGGCAGTCCGAGCCGCGCCGACTCGTCCTTGACGAAGACCCTCGCCACCGCGAGCTCCCGGGCCAGGGCGGGAAGTTCGTGCAGGGGTGTGGGCGCGTAGCCGGGCAGGGTGGCGTGGAAGCGCCGGGCGTCCCGTGGAGGTGGGTCGCACGTCCAGGCGCGTGCGGCGGGCCGCGCGTACCAGGGGAGGGGTGAAGGGGAGCCGGCCGTGGGGTCGTTCTCTTGATCGCTCACGGGACCAGCGTGCGGCCCGGTCTCCCGGCGGGTCCAGCGCGCGTTCTCAGCCCCGGGAGAAGGCCAGCACCGCCGCCAGGTTCATGGGCTGCCGCGTCGATACGTAGACGTAGGGCGCGCCGCCCCACGCGTTCCGCAACTCGATGCGCAGCGCGGTGGGGACGTAGGAACGCAGGAGCAGCAGCGCGTACGGATTGGCCCGCACGGTGCGCCACTCGAAGGCCTCCCGTTCGTCGAGGATCTCCGTGGCGCCGAGCGCCTCGATGGGGATGGTCCGCTGGCCGACGACGAGTGACCCCGGTGTCACGAGGATGCGCACGCTGCCGTGCAGGTGCACGAGCGCGGCGGACACGGCGATGCCGACCGTCGCCGCCGTCACCGCGGCGATCGCTCCGAAGGGAAGTGCGCCCAGGGCCAGCCCGGCGCCGCCCAGCGCGACCAGTCCCCACCAGGAGCGGGGGACGCTCAGCCGCTCTTCGTAGATGTGCATGCACGCATCCTGGCAGGCGAGCGCACGGCCGGAAGCGGGGGGTTCCCGCAAGGTGCGCCCCATCTCCCGCGTCACGCCCGCCTCTTGCCACCCGTCGGTTCCGGGAGGCAACTCGGGGCCGTCGAATCCCGTCATCGAAGGAGTAAGCGGGGAACGTGAGTTCGCACGCGTTCCCTGATGTGTGTGAGGACGAGGAGACCACCTTGAGAGGTGTCGCACGCGTGGCGACCGCGGTACTGGCGGTGAGCGCGCTCACGGCGGTGCTGCCGGGCGCGGCCCACGCCGGGCCCGCCGCCGACCCGCCGGTATCCGGGCCACCCCCGGTGCTCGCATCGGCGGCCGGTGACGGCGAAGGGCTGCCGAAGGGCTGGGGGCTCGCGGGGAAGGGCGCGGAGAAACAGCTCGTGTGGGCCTCACCCGACCCCGTGCCCATGGGGAACGCGCGGGTCGAGTTCTACTCCGGGGACAAGCTGCTCGGCAGGCCCCAGGTCGCGCGGGACGGGCGGTCGTTCCGGCTGCCGCTGAACGGCGCGCGCATCGGCCCCGCCGAGCAGCTCAAGGTACTGGCCGCCGGGCGCCGTCTGGACGAGGCCGGGACCGACGCGGAGGCGCGCGGCCCCAGGCCCGCCCCGACGGCCGGACCCGCGGCACTCCCGCCCGCCAACGCGGTCGACCCCGGAAAGCCCGGCCGCTACCGCACGGTCAAGGGCTCGTACACCCTCGACTCCGTCAAACTGCCCGGATTCAAGGCGCCGGTGGAGATGCGGGCCGACGTGGTCGGACCCGCCGACGCACCGGGGAAGCGGCCGCTGGCCCTGTTCCTGCACGGCCGCCACTACACCTGTTACGGCGCGCGGGGCGAACAGGGCATGGGCTGGCCCTGCCGGGGCGGCACGAAGCCGGTGCCGAGCCAGTCGGGCTACCTGCGCGCCCAGAAACTCCTTGCCTCCCAGGGCTACGTCACCGTCTCCATCGCCGCGAACGGCATCAACGGCCAGGACGACCGGGCCGAGGACGGCGGCGCGCAGGCCCGCTCGTCGCTGGTGCGTCAGCACCTCGCCCGGTGGGCCCAGTGGACGGACAAGCGCTCCACCGCCCCGGCCGCGGTGCGCGCCGTCGCACCGGCGAACCTGTCCCGCGTCCTGCTCGTCGGACACTCCCGAGGCGGCGAGGGCGTCAACCGCGCCGCCCTCGACAGCCTGTACCCCGCGCCCGCCGAGCAGGACGGCTACCGAGGCCCGGTGCGCTGGAAGATCCGCGGCAACGTGCTGATAGGCCCCACCGTCTTCGGTCAGAACCCGGCCCCCGACGTGCCCTCCGCGACGATCCTGCCGGGCTGCGACGGAGACGTCTCCGACCTGCAGGGCGAGATCTACGTCGACGGCACGCGCGGCGTCAGCCGGGGCAAGGCCCTGCACAGCGCCGTGTACATGGTCGGCGCCAACCACAACTTCTTCAACAGCGAGTGGACTCCGGGACAGTCGAAGGCCCCCTCCTCCGACGACTTCTTCGAGGACGACGGGCCCGACCCGGTCTGCTCGAAGGGCACCAGGACCCGGCTGAGCGCCTCGCGGCAGCAGGCCGCCGGAGCGACCTACATAGCCGCGGCGGCCCGGCTGTTCGTCGCCGGCGACGACCGGGTGCGCCCCCTCCTGGACGGTGCGAACCGTCGCGCTCCCTCGGCGGACCCGGCGCGCGTGCTGACCCACGCCGTCGGCGCCCACCGCACGCAGGCCCTGCTGCCGGGCGCCTCGACCAAGGTCACCGGCGGACGGCTGTGCGCCCAGGTGACCCCGGACGACGCCCGCGCCTGCCTGTCCTCGCGAACGGCCGGGTCCTCCCCCCACTTCGCCGGCTGGGAGGTCTCCCCGGAGGCGGGCCGTGACGCGGTGGCGATGCGCTGGTCGCGCGCGGGTTCCCCGGTGCGGATCAGCCCGGAACGCCCGGTCTCCCTGGCCGGCGCCAAGGACGTGGCACTGCGGCTGATCGTGCCGCCGAACACCACCGGGACCCGTTTCGACGTTGCCCTCGTCGACGGCTCGGGACATCGCGCGAAGCTCGGCGGCGTCCGCGTCGACGGACTGCCGGGCAGTGGCCGTACGGCCTCCTACTGGGGGCGCGAAGTCCGTGTGCCGCTGCCGTCGGCGGCCCGGGCCGCCCTGGACCTCCAGCACATCAAGACCCTGGAGTTCACCCCGCGCACCGGCTCGGGCAAGGCATGGCTGATGGACGCCTGGGGCCGGCGCCCTGGCACGCCCGCCGTCGAGCCGGCCGAGCTGCCGCGCGTCGACGTGGGCCGGCTGAGCGTCAAGGAGGGCGACTCCGGGGTGCGCACGCACCACGTGCCGGTGAGCGTCACGGGCAAGGGCAGCGGCACGATCCGTCTGTTCGTGCCCAAGCCCGGCACGGACGAGGTCACGCAGCGGACGGTGACGGTACGTCCGGGCACCCGCGTCGACGTGCCGGTCGCGGTGCGCGGCAATACCCGCTTCGGCTATGACGTCGCGTACGACGCGCTGGTCAAGGCGGTGCGCGGCGCGGTGGTCGGCTCTTACCGCGGCGGGGTGATCGCACGCAACGACGACCCGATGCCGAGGGTGGCGCTCGAACCGGTCAAGGACCGGGTCACCGAGGGCAAGCCGCTGACGTGGCGGATGACGCTGGCGGACTCGGTCGACGTGGACATCATGGCGGGCCTCTCCTTCCTGCCCGTCGACGCGGGCAAGGAGCTCTCCACCCTGGACGTGGACGCGCGCTGGTTGAAGGATCAGTTCGACGTGTCGCCCCGCCCCGAACGTCCGCTGTCCAAGGCGCTGAAGGGCCAGGAGCTGTTCCTGAACGTGCCCGCGGGCGAGAAGAGCGCGGAGGTGCGCGTTCCCACGGCCAAGGACTCGGTGCGCGAGCCGGAGGAATTCCTCAAGGCCCGGCTCTCCGTCTACGACGCGAACTGGGAGCCGCGCCCGGGCCCGACCGTCACGGGGACGGTCCGGAACGCCTCGTAGCAACCCGTCATCACCCGTAACAGGGCGAGGGGCGGCCGACTCGGCGCAGTTCAGGCCGAGTCGGCCGCCCCTGCCCGTGCCAAGCCGTGCGCCCGGACGAGCGCGTCGGCCGCGTCGCAGGGAACGTCGGGGCGCACCCCCGTCCCTTCCCAGTTGGTTCCCGAGAGGGGATTGACCGCGCGGCCCACCGGGATGGACGCCTCCAGATGCGGATGCACCGTCCAGCCGTCACGCGGATGCGCCCCGCCGAGGGTCGGCTCGCCCACGATGACCGCACGGCCCAGCTGCTGCAGGTCGTAGGCGAGTTCCTCGGCCGCCGAGAACGTGCGGGCACTCGTCAGTACGTACAGCGGCTTGCTGCCGCCGAAGCGCGCACCCGGCACGTGCGCCGGGCTCCAGGACTGTTCGAGGCGATCGCCGTCACGCCAGTACATGGTGTTGAGGTGCGTGCGCTCGTCGAGCAGGTGGCCGCAGACGAACGCCACCGTGTCCGGGTCCCCGCCCGTATTGGCGCGCAGATCGACGACGAGGGCGTCGGCGGGCGCGACCAGGGTGAGGGCGGCGGTCAGCGCATCGGCGGTCCACTCCAACGGAAAGAGCTTGGGGGCCAGTTCGAGGAGAGCGACCCCGCCGGACAGCAGCTCCACCCGGGGCGCCCCGCCCAGTGAGGAGTCGAACTCCTTGCGCATCGCCGCCAGAGCGGCGGCGCCCTGCTTCTGCGGCACAGGGCCGCTGTGGTGCTTGAGGCGCAGATGCGGATCGCCGTTGAGGGACTGCAGGTCCGCGGTGACCAGCGAGGCCAGTTCGGCGGGGTCCGTCACCTCGTACGCGCCGCCGGCGAGCCGACGCCGCAACAGCGGGGCGAGCTGTGCCGCGATGTCGGGGAACGTGTAGTGGTCCAGGAGGAGTTGGACGGTCTCCTCGACGATGGCGGTGCTGCTGAGGTGCTGCGTCACGGTGGTCATGGGGAGGGAGTAGAGCAGTCTGCTTCCCAAAGCGTCAAGAGTATTAGACACTTGACGCATGCCCGATCAGCAGCGTCAGAGGAACCAGCAGCACCAGCAGGACCAAGAGCACCAGCAGGACCAAGAGCTCGTCGAGCACCGGCGGCACCAGGAACCCCCACCGGGCGGTGTGCTCGCCATCGAGTCGCCGGAGCAGCACGCGGCCCTGGCGCACCCCTTGCGGCAGCGCCTGCTCTTCGTGCTGGGGCACCGCCAGGCCACCATCAGCCAGCTGTCGGCGCAGCTGGACACCGCCAAGGGCAACGTGGCGCACCACCTCAAGGTGCTGCGTGCCGCCGGACTGGTCCGGGTGGCCGAGACCCGGAAGGTCAGGGGCGGCACCGAGCAGTACTACCGGCGGTCGACCGAGCGGATCGCCGTGGCCGAACCGCAGGCGGCGGGCACCGCCGCGATGCTGGGCGCCGTGGCCCACGAGCTGGACCGCTCCCCGCGGACCACCCTTTCCCTGCGCCATGTCCGCCTCAGTCCCGAGAAGGCGCGGCAGCTCGGCGAGACGCTCGCCCGACTGGTCGACGAGGCGGAGGAGGAGCCGGACGAGGAGTCGGTGCACGGGGTGCTGGTGGCGCTCTACGAGCACGTGCGGCCGCCGGACGGGAAGCCCGGTCCGAAGCCTGCGTAAGGTTCTCGCATGCCTACGTCCTCAACCGCCCCCGAACTGCAGCTCCTTCGTGCCGACCACGCGCCGGCGCTGCTCTCCTTCGAGGAGTCGAACCGCGCCTACTTCGCCACGACGGTCCCCGACCGGTCGGACGCCTACTTCCGGGACTTCGACGCGCGGCACGCGGCCCTGCTCGCCGAACAGGCCCTGGGCGAGTGCTACTTCCATGTGCTGGTGGGCGACGGGGGCGAGATCCTCGGCCGGATCAACCTGGTCGACGTCGCGGCCGGCAGCGCCGAGCTCGGCTACCGGATCGCGGAGAAGGCGGCGGGGCGGGGCCTCGCTACCCGGGGCGTCCTGCAGGTCTGCGACCTCGCCGTCACCGCGTACGGGCTGACAGGGCTGCGCGCCGCGACGACGCTGGACAACCCGGGCTCACGGGCGGTGCTCCTGCGCACCGGCTTCGTACCCGGCGGTGAGACTCGGCTCGACGGCCGGCCCGGGACCAGCTACGCCCTGACGTTCTGAGGCTCGCTCCAGGAGGCGGAGCAGGTCCACGGGACGGCGTCGGCCGTGCGGTCCCGGGTCAGTCCGTGCGCGGCCGGGACTCGTGCAGCCGCGTGTGGTAGCGGCCCTCGGACTCGTGGCCGGTGGGGTCCGCGCCGGCGAGGATCACCTGGCGGACCGCGTCGCGGCGCTCCTCGGGGCTGGTGAAGAGCCGCTGCGTGTAGGTGCGCGAGGTGTCCGTGACGGTGTCGAGGCCGTGCGCGGCCAGGCTGTCGGCGATGCGCTTGTAGGGCACGGTGCGCAGCACGAACGCGCTCACCCAGACCGGCAGCCGTGCGTTGTCGAGGAGCGCGTCGAACGTGCGGTGCGAGATGTAGCCGATGCCCCCGGTGACCGTGATCAGGCCGGTGCGGGCGACGGCCCTGCGCAGGTCCTGGCTGGGCGGATGCCGCTCCAGGTTCTCGGCATACGCCTCGTCGAGCAGCCCCGCGTCCAGCGCGTAGCGGGTGGCGTTCGCGGCCGTGTCCAGGCCGATCACCGGTGTGGCATCGGCGCGCCGCCGCGAGGCGTAGAACTCCTTGTCGCGCTCGATGAGTTCGTCCGGCGTGAGAGCGGCGGCCTCCTCCGAGGTGTAGTGCGCGTACAGGTCGGCGAGCGTGAGGTCGTGGTTGAGCAGCGCCGCGTTGATGCCGTACGAGCAGCACAGGTCGAGGACCGTCACGGGGGCGCCGTCGGCCAGTTGGGCGCGCTGGTCGCGGGTGCGGCGAAAGACCGCCTGGGCGTGCTGCGGTATCTCGTACTCGAAGGGTGCCAGCGTCCGGAAGTAGGCGCGCGGGTCCGGCTGGTCGTAGATGTCGTCGAACCGGGTCTTGCCCGATGCGGTCCTTGTCCTGTGCCGGTCTGTGGCCATGGGGTACCTCCGGGAGCGAGGAACGGGTCTGGGGCTGACGTGCAGCTCTACCCGACCTGTGGCACCCCCCGGTAGACCTCGTGGCGGTATCCGGCCATCGCACCGCCCCGTCGAGGACCCCGGTGAGCGCCCTCCTGACTACCCTGGAGCCGATGTTCTCCTCCCAGGGTCCCACGCTGCGTGAGCTCGCCGTTCAGGCGTTCTCGTCCACCGAGCACGGGTACGACTTGCTCGCCCCGAAGTTCGACCACACGCCCTTTCGTACGCCTGGCCGATTCTTGAGGGCCGTCGCGGACGAGCTGAGCGCCCTCGGCCCCTTCGATTCCGGCCTTGACGTGTGCTGCGGAACCGGCGCGGGCGTCGAGACGCTGCTGCCGCTGTGCCGTGAGCGCGTCACCGGAGTGGACTTCAGTGCGGGCATGCTGGCCACCGCGGCCGCGACGGTGCCGAAGCAGGGGGCGGACGGGCCCGTGGTCGACTGGGTGCGGGCCGACGCCCGGGCCCTGCCGTTCTCGGGCGCCTTCGACCTGGCCGTCAGCTTCGGGGCGTTCGGTCACTTCCTGCCCTCCGAGCGGCCCGCCCTGTTCGCCGGCGTCCACCGGGCGCTGCGCCCCGGCGGCGTATTCGCGTTCCCGATCGGCGCCCCGCAGCCGTTCGCGTCCCCCTGGTACTGGGCGCTGCTCGGCTTCGACGGCGTGATGCGCGTGCGGAACCTCCTGTGGCGCCCGCCGTTCGTCATGTACTACCGGACCTTCCCGCTCGGCGGGGTGCGCGAGGATCTCACCGACGCCGGGTTCGACGTGCGGCTACGGCCCCTGGAGGAGTTCGGCAGGGGCCGCGACGGCAGCCCCCGCCAGCGCTTGGTGCTGGGCCGGAAGAGGTAGCGGCGCGGGCGCCCTGAACGCCGGCGCGGCCGGACCCCACGGCACCCCCGTCCGCAGGGCCGCGATCGCCGGGGACGCGGCGCGGCCGCGCCCACGCGGCTCTTACGCCGTGCCGTCGGCCGCCGCCCGGAGCGCGGCCACGTCGAGCTTCTTCATGCCGAACATCGCCTGCATGGCGCGCTGGGCCCGCGCAGGATCGGGGTCGGCGACGAGCTCGCCGAGGATGGTGGGCACGACCTGCCAGGACAGGCCGTACTTGTCCTTCAGCCACCCGCAGGGGCCTTCTTCGCCGCCCTCGGAGAGTTTGGTCCAGTAGTAGTCGACCTCGTCCTGGTCGGCGCAGTCGATCAGGAAGGAGACGGCCTCGTCGAAGGTGAACTGCGGGCCGCCGTTGATCGCCGTCACGTGCTGACCGTCGAGCACGAACTCGACGGTCAGCACGGTGCCCGCCGGGTGCGGGGCGCCTTCCCCGCAGTACGTGACGTTCTTGATCTCCGAGTTCGGGAAGACCGAGACGTAGCACGTCGCTGCTTCCTCGCCCTGCAGGTCGAACCAGAGGTTGGGCGTGATCCTTGGCATGACGCTCTCCTGTCGCGTGTGCGGCGGTCCTGCCCGCCGTCCTGTCTGCCTGGGTGGACCGTCGCACCGCCCGAAACTCATCGGCACGCGGCGAACGCCCGCCCCGCCCCGGTCAGCCGATCTTCCGCACCTGCGGTTCCCGTCCCAGGACGATGCCGAAGTGCCGCTCGTACGCAGCGAGCACCTCGGCCTCCGACGTCTGCTCGGCGATCTGCCGCTCGCCGTCGACGGTGGTGGTGAGGGTGCGGCCGCTGAGCGTGACCCGGCCCTCTTCGGTGAGGAGGGAGCAGACCAGGGACCGCGTGAAGAGGGAGTCGGGCGAGGTGCGGTGGTACCAGGCGCCCGCCTTGAAGTCGGCCAGTACGCGCGGGCGCCGGTCGAGGAGGTACTGCGGCTTGCCGTCCTTGAGGACCTCCAGGTCGCCCTCCGGGGTCTCCGCCAGGCGGAACGTGCCGCCGGGGTCGCTCTGCGGGCCGCGGTCGCCGAAGGCGAGCGGCAGCTGGCTGTGGGTGCCGAAACCGACGTCCGCCAGCCGGTCGCCGCCGTCCTCGGTGCCCACGCGCAGGGCCAGGTGGTCGAAGGGGATGCCGGGGCGCCCCGTGTCGTCGTACACCCGGGCCTGCAGCAGCGTGACGTCGAAGCCGAGGGCGGTCAGCAGGGCGGCGAAGGCGCCGTTGAGTTCGTAGCAGAAGCCGCCCCTGCGCGCGTCCACGACCTTCGACACCAGCGCCTTGTCGGTGAGCTCGATGTCCTCGCCCAGGTGGATCGAGAGGTTCTCGAAGGGGACGCTGCGCAGATGCGCCAGGTGCAGGTCGCGCAGGGCCCGGGTGGTGGGGGCGGCCGGGCGTTCGGCGCCGATGCGCCGCAGGTAGGCGTCGATCCGTTCGGTGTCCATGAGGCCCAGTGTGGTGGGCCGCGCGGGCCCCGGCCACGGGCCCGGGACGGCGTGCGCACCGTCCGTCGGTCCTAGGACTCCCGAACGAGCCCGGGCCCCGTCCTCCGCCGCGTACCGCCGCTCCGCGGCCGTCAGTTCCCGGGTGCGGGACGGCATGAGGCGCGCCCCGGGCCGCCTGCGACGGCGAATTCCGGCCACCGGCCATATCCATCTCCTGGCGGCACAGGTACGTGTGTAGTGCAGACATGTCGGTTCAGCTGGAGGGCGACGGAAGGGGAGTGGAAAGTTCCGCGCCAATGACGAAGAAACTGTTGACACGTGACTGCACCCTGTGGCCTAGAAAGGGAGATCCGCTCTCATCCCAGGGGATGACTCAGCGTGCGGCGCAGTACAGCGACCGTGGGCCGATAGTCCGGCTCGCAGGCGGACTTGCGCCGCTCATTCGGCAGTGAGGATGGAGAGGAATCCTGCTGGACCCGCTGACGTGCGCCGATCGCAACGGCAGAGGGTCGACCGCACCCACCTGCCGAACCCGACGGGAGCCCCTTCGCCGTGGCTACGTTCCTGTACAGACTGGGCCGCCTCGCCTTCCGGCGACGCCGCTATGTGGCGCTGCTGTGGGTGGTGCTGCTGGCGGGAGCCGGCTTCGCCGCCTCGGCCGCTCCCGCCCCGCCCGAAGACTCGTTCTCGATGCCGGGAACCGAGTCCCAGAAAGCCTTCGACCTGCTCGAGAAGCGGTTCCCCGACGCCAGCGCCGACGGAGCGAGCGCCCGTGTCGTGATCCGCGCCCCCGAGGGCGAGAAGATCACCTCCGGCAAGCCCAAGGCCGAGGTCGACAAGCTCGTCGAGGCGATAGGCAAGGGCTCCCAGGTATCGAGCGTCGACGACCCCTACAAGACCAAGTCCGTCAGCAAGGACGGCAGCACCGTCTACACCGCGGTGACCTACAAGGTGGTCGCCACCGAACTCACCGACAAGTCCCGTGACGCGCTGACCGCGGCGACCGACAAGACCCGCGACGCGGGCCTCACGGTCGAGACCGGCGGTGACGCGGTCATGGCCGAGCAGGAGATGGGCGGCAGCGCCGAGCTCATCGGCATCGCCATCTCCGCGGTCGTCCTGATCCTCACCTTCGGCTCGCTGGTCGCCGCGGGCATGCCGCTGCTGACCGCGATCATCGGCGTGGGCATCGGGATCTCGGGCATCGGGGCGCTGGGCAGTGTCCTGGACCTCTCGGGCACGACCTCGACGCTCGCGATGATGATCGGCCTCGCCGTCGGCATCGACTACGCCCTCTTCATCGTCTCCCGCTACCGAGCGGAGATAGCCGAGGGTCGCACCCCGGAGGACGCGGCGGGCCGGGCCACCGGAACCGCGGGCTCCGCCGTGGTGTTCGCCGGACTCACCGTCGTCGTCGCCCTCTCCGGCCTCGCGATCGTCAACATCCCGATCCTCACCAAGATGGGCCTGGCCGCGGCGGCCACCGTCGTGATCGCCGTCCTCATCGCGCTCACCATGATCCCCGCGCTGCTCGGCTTCGCGGGCCGCAAGGTGCTGCGCCGCAAGGACCGCAAGAAGCCCGCCGGTTCGCTCGCCGACCCGAACGCCAAGCCGAAGCTCGGCACCCGCTGGGCGCGCTTCGTGCTGCGCCACCCGCTCTCCGTGCTCCTGGTCGCCGTCCTCGGCCTCGGTGCCGTGGCCGTACCGGCCGCCAGCCTGGAGCTCGGCCTGCCCGACGAGGGCACGTCCGCGCCGGACACCACCCAGCGCAAGGCGTACGACATGCTGTCCGAGTCCTTCGGCGCCGGATTCAACGGCCCGCTGATGGTCACCGTCAGCAAGGACGCCGACGTGGCGGGCGCCGCCAAGACCGTCGGCGACGCGATCGCCAAGCTCGACGGCGTCGCCGCGGTCACCCCCGCCCAGGCCAACAAGGCCGGCGACACCGCGATCATGAACGTGGTCCCGAAGACCGGGCCGAGCGACCACAAGACCGAGGAACTGGTCAAGTCGATCCGCTCGACCACCGACGGCATCGGGTCCGACACCGGCTCCGAGGTCCTGGTCACCGGCCAGACGGCCATGACCATCGACTTCTCGCAGACCCTGGACGACGCGCTCGTGCCCTACCTGGCCCTGGTCGTGGGCCTGGCGTTCCTGCTCCTGATGCTGGTCTTCCGCTCGATCCTGGTCCCGCTCAAGGCGGCGCTCGGCTTCCTGCTCTCGGTGGCCGCCGCGCTCGGCGCCGTCGTCGCGGTCTTCCAGTGGGGCTGGCTCGCCGACATCGTGGGCGTCGACCAGCCGGGGCCGATCATGTCGATGATGCCGATCTTCATGATCGGTGTGGTCTTCGGCCTGGCGATGGACTACGAGGTCTTCCTCGTGACACGGATGCGCGAGGCGTACGTCCACGGGGCGCGCCCCGGAGAGTCGGTCGTGACCGGCTTCACCCACGGCGGGCGGGTCGTGGCCGCGGCCGCGATCATCATGATCAGCGTCTTCTCCGGCTTCATCATGGAGAACGACGACATGATCAAGATGATGGGCTTCGGCCTGGCCATCGCCGTCCTCTTCGACGCCTTCGTCGTCCGTATGGCGATCGTGCCCGCCGTCCTGGCCCTGCTCGGCAAGACCGCCTGGTGGCTGCCGCGCTGGCTGGACAAGGCGCTGCCGAACGTGGACGTGGAGGGCGAGAAGCTGCACAAGAACCTCGGTGACACCACGGCTTCGCCCGAGGCGGAGACGGACCGGGAGCTCGAGCCCGCGGGCAGGTGACACACCGCGTCTCGTGCTGAGCGAGGCTGAGCGGGCCGGCCGGGACACCCCTTGGGGTGTTCCGGCCGGCCCGTCCGGCATGTCCGCGCACAGCCTGTCGCGCCGGTCAGTTCCTCCGCGGGTCAGCGGCGGTCGGCGTAGACCATCCAGACCTGGCCGGGCGCGAAGGGCATCGGCTCACCGTTGGGTCGCGTGAAGGTGGTGCCGCCGGTGGCCGAGGAGCGCTTCCAGTTCGTGGCGTAGCTCTTGCCGTCGCGCAGCACCTGCGCCTTGCCGCTGCCGACCGTCTCGATGTACGGGGTGACCGCGCCGTTGACGTCCTTGAAGCGCGAGGGACGCATGTTCACGTACTGGATCACGATGGTGCGGGCACCGAGCCGGGTCCCCGAGGTGGCGCGGGCCGGAGCGCCGTCGAAGGACGCGAGCCAGCGCTTCTGCCGGGGCGCCCAGCGGAAGGAGTGGCTGGCGGACGCGTACCTGACGGTCCGCACGTCGGCGCGGGTGCCGCCCGCCGGAGCCGGACCGAAGCGGAAGCCGATGTCGGCAGGACGGTCGGCCTTCGGGGCCGTGCGCAGCAGCGCCTGCGGGCGGACGAAGAGGTTGTGCGGGGCCTGACGGCCGCTCTGGCGGAAGTACGCGCTGGGGACGCGGCCGTACGGGCGGGCGTACAGAGGGGAGTCCCTGAGCACTTTCTGCAGCGAGCTGCGCACCCCGGAGTAGGCGAGGGCGGGGCGGCCGAACTGGCGCAGCAGCTCGATGTCGGACTCACGCGCGCTGCGCACCGGTCCGACCGCCCTCGGGAGCTTGCTGGAGTAGACGCCCATCAGGCGGCTCATCCCGCCCTCGACCTTCTCCACGTAGACGATGTCCGCCTGGTCGAGGCCGGTGTGCGGTCTCGCCATCCGCGAGTTGTCGAATTTCACGGCGAGGATCGGGTTCTGATCCGCCTTCAACCCGGTGAAGGGCGATTCCTGGGGCGGCGGGCCCGCCTCGTGAGCCGGGGCGCTCGCGTAGGAGGGGGCGCCCACGGTGAGCGTGGCCGTGGCGAGCAGCGCGAGCACTTTCGCGCCGAGGCGGGTGCGGCGGGCGGCCCGTACTGTCGTTGCTGCCATCGCGGTGTCTCCATTCGTGGCGGAACAAGTCGGTGCACAGTGGCTGGCGCAGACTTACCGCCCGGCGCGGTGCGGCCAATCGCCGCTGGGGCCATCCACCCCCGCCACGTCACTCTTTCCGGGGGCGCCCCGCGTGGCTGAGCTCCGAACGGCGCTCAGGACGTGCCGCGCCGCGCACGTCGGCGAGAATCATGGGCATGGCAGCGCTCAACGAGATCCTCCCCGTGGAAGCCGTGCTCCTGGACGCCCCGGCGGCCGACTGGCGTGCGGCCGTGCGGCACGCCGGTGATCTGATGGTCGCGACGGGCGCCGCCACGGACGCGTACACCGCGGAGATGATCGAGAACGTCCAGGAGAACGGGCCCTACATCGTCATCGCGCCCGGGCTCGCCTTCGCGCACGCCCGGCCCTCGCCCGCCGTCCTGCGCACCGGCATGTCCTGGGTGCGCCTCGCGGAGCCGGTCGCGTTCGGGCACGACACCAACGACCCCGTCGAGCTGGTCGTCGGCCTCGCCGCGCGGGACGCCTCCGAGCACACGGCGGCGATGGGCGCCCTCGCCCGCCTGCTCGCCGACCCGGGCACGGCCCGTGCCCTGCGCGAGGCTGCGACCCCGCAGGCCGTGCACGCCATCCTCCGTGACGGGGGAGCGCGCCCGGAGCCCCGCGAGGAGGCGGCCCGCGGCGGTGATCTGCACAAGATCCTGACCGTGTGCGGCAACGGCGTCGGCACGAGCCTGTTCCTCAAGCAGACCGTCGAGGGCGTCCTGGACCGCTGGGGATGGAGCAGGTACGTCACCGTCGAGGCGACGGACACCATCTCGGCCAAGGGCAAGGCGAACGAGGCCGTCGCCATCCTCACCTCGCGGGAGATCGCCAGGACGCTCGGTGACGTGGGCGTCCCGGTGAAGGTCGTCCAGGACTTCACCAGCGCGGTGGAGGCCGACCGCGTACTCAGGGACACCTACGACGTCTGACGGCCCACCCCGGCCCAGGAGGACCCACCATGCACTGGCTCGTGTCGATCGCCGAGTTTCTCGTCAACGAGATCCTCAGCCAACCCGCCTACCTCATCGGCCTCATCACGGCCGCGGGGCTGATCGCGCTGAAGAAGACCGTCGGGCAGGTCGTCGGCGGCGCCATCAAGGCGACGCTCGGCTTCCTGCTGATCGGGGCGGGCGCGACCCTCGTCGTCGGCGCCCTCGCCCCGCTCGGCGAGATGATCCAGGGCTCCACCGGGGCGCACGGGGTGATCCCCACCAACGAGGCGATCGTCGGCATCGCACAGGAGCAGTACGGCGCCCGCGTGGCCTGGCTGATGATCCTCGGCTTCGCCATCAGCCTGCTGCTGGCCCGCTTCACCCCGCTGCGCTACGTCTTCCTGACGGGCCATCACATGCTGTTCATGGCCACCCTGCTGACGATGGTCCTTGCCATCGCGGGCCAGTCGTCCTGGGTCGTGGTCGTCGTCGGAGGCTTCCTGCTCGGCATCCTGCTGGTGGCCATGCCCGCCTTCGCGCACCCCTGGACCAAGCGCGTCACCGGCAACGACAGCGTGGCGATCGGCCACTTCGGTACCGCCGGGTACATCGCGGCCGGTGCGACCGGGCAGCTGGTGGGCCGGCGCAGCCGCAGCACCGAGGAGATGGACCTGCCCGAAGGGCTGCGCTTCCTGCGCGACTCGATGGTCGCGACCGCCCTGTCCATGGTGCTGATCTACCTCATCATGTCGCTGGTCTTCCTCGGCAAGGTCGGCAAGGAGGAGGCGTTCAAGGCCTTCGGCGAGAACGGGGCGACGGGCGCGAGCGGCGTCGGCGACTACGTGATGCAGTCCGTCATGCAGGGCCTGCAGTTCGGCATCGCCGTCGCCGTGATCCTCTTCGGCGTCCGCACCATCCTCGGCGAGCTCGTCCCGGCCTTCCAGGGGATCGCACGGAAACTGGTGCCCGGCGCGGTGCCCTCCCTCGACGCCCCGATCGTCTTCCCCTATGCACAGAACGCCGTCCTGATCGGCTTCATCTCCAGCTTCGTCGGCGGCCTCATCAGCCTCGGACTGCTCGCCTGGATCTTCCACCCGGCCTTCGGGCTCGCCCTCGTCCTGCCCGGCCTCGTCCCGCACTTCTTCACCGGCGGCGCGGCCGGCGTCTACGGCAACGCGACCGGCGGCCGGCGCGGCGCGGCCCTCGGCGCCTTCGTCAACGGCGTCCTCATCACCTTCCTGCCCGCGCTGCTCCTGAAGGTCCTCGGCGCCTTCGGAGAGGAGAACACCACCTTCGGAGACGCCGACTTCGGCTGGTTCGGCACCGTCATCGGCTATGCGGCCAAGACGGGCGAGACCGGCGGGGTCGTCCTGATGCTGCTGATCGGCGTGGCCGTCCTGCTCGGCGCGATCGTCGTCCAGAAGCGGGTGGTGGAGACCGGCTGGGACCCCGGCGCCCGCCGTGACGCGCTGCTGCCGCCCGACGAGGCGCCGGCCGCGGCGGCCGTCCGGACGTCCGGGGGTTCCTCGGTCGCGTATGCGAAGATCGCGCCGCCGCGCGGGGCGCCGAAGCCGCCTCCGCCGCCGGAGAGCCGGACCTGAGGAACGCCGCCGGACAGGGGCGTGAACAGGGGCGCACGCGACAGCGTGCGCGCTCGGGCATGACACCGTCGCAACCGGCCCGCGAGTTGTCAGCTGATCAGTTGCGCACTAATGTCACCACGCCTTGGTGAACGGGAAATCCGGTGTGATGCCGGTGCGGCCCTCGCCACTGTGATCGGGAAGTCCGGCTCCAGCCTCACGGCAGCCACTGGGTGCACACGTACCCGGGAAGGCGGAGTCCGGTCGGTACGACCCGTCAGCCAGGAGACCGGCCAAGGCGCGTTGTCCATCCACGAGGTGCTGGAGAGGGTCTGCCGAGCCATGCACATAGCCGAGGGTTTCCTCCCGCCGGCGCACGCGATCGCCTGGGGCGTAGCGTCCGCGCCGTTCGTCGTCCACGGAGTCCGCTCCCTGACCCGTGAAGTCAAGGAACACCCGGAGAGCACGCTGCTCCTCGGCGCCTCCGGAGCCTTCACGTTTGTCCTTTCCGCCCTGAAGATCCCCTCGGTGACGGGCAGTTGCTCGCACCCGACGGGGACCGGCCTGGGCGCGATCCTGTTCCGCCCGCCCATCATGACGGTGCTCGGCACCATCACGCTGCTCTTCCAGGCCCTGCTGCTCGCCCACGGCGGGCTCACCACGCTCGGCGCCAACGTCTTCTCCATGGCGATCGTCGGGCCCTGGGCGGGGTACGCGGTCTACCGGCTCCTGAAGCGGTACGACGTGCCGCTGATGGTCGCCGTGTTCTTCGGGGCGTTCGTCGCCGACCTGTCCACGTACTGCGTCACCAGCGTCCAGCTGGCCCTGGCGTTCCCCGATCCCAGCAGTGGGTTCCTCGGGGCGCTCGGCAAGTTCGGCGGCATCTTCGCCGTCACGCAGATCCCGCTCGCGGTCAGCGAAGGACTGCTCACCGTCCTGGTGATGCGACTGCTCGTCCAGTCGAGCAGGGGCGAGCTCACCCGGCTCGGCGTGCTGCTGCAGCGCAAGCAGGCGGCCACCGCGGCCCCGGCCGCGAGCACGAGCACGAGCACGACCAAGACCGAGACCGAGACGGGGGCCGGCGCCTGATGAACCGCAACACGAAGATCAACATCCTGCTCGTCGTCATCGTGGCCGCGCTCGCCGTCCTCCCCGTGGCGCTCGGCATGGGAGACGACGAGAAGGAGCCGTTCGCCGGCGCCGACGCCCAGGCCGAGACGGCGATCACCGAGATCAAGCCGGACTACGACCCGTGGTTCTCGCCGCTGTACGAACCGCCGTCCGGAGAAGTCGAGTCGGCGCTCTTCGCCCTGCAGGCGGCGATCGGCGCGGGCGTCCTCGCGTACTACTTCGGCCTGCGCAAGGGCCGTCGCCAGGGCGCGGACCAGGCGCAGGCGGAGAGCTCCGCCGACCTGCGGGAGCAGGGCGTCCCGGGGCAGCCGGGCAACGGGGACGACCCGGTGGCCGGCCGGCGGCCGGTGGACACGGGAGGCACCCGGCGCGACACCGAGCAGCTCTGACCGGGGATGCTGCCCATCGACGCGGGGGGGGAGAGGAGGCGGGGGGGGCGGAGAAACCAACCAGGAAAAGAAGGGGTCTAGATCGGGATGGCCGTCCCCGCCCGCCCGCTTCTCCCCCCCCCAGGAGCGGGACCTGGGTTGTTTGTTACT
>NZ_JBVIXD010000001.1:885699-987658 GCF_055593965.1 Streptomyces sp. NPDC040622
CCCCGGGGGCACCACGGTTCAGTGTGGGTGTGGGCTTCTCCCCCCCCCCCCCCCACCCCCCCCCCCCCCCCCCCCCCCCCGCCACCCCGTGGACAAGGCCGTGCTCGGCCTCGGCCTGACCGTCCTCGCCATCTCGCTGCCGCCCTGGCCGGGCGCGGCCCTGGTGCTGCTCGCCGCGCTCGCCGTGCTCCTCGGCCCGGCGGGCGTGCCGTCCCGCAAGCTGTGGCGCGCCTATCGCGTGCCGCTCGGCTTCTGTTTCACCGGTGCCCTGACGCTGCTCGTCCAGATCGGTGGGCCCGACGGGTTCGTGACGTTCGCCGACGGCGGTCCCGCGCGCGCGGGCGGCCTGCTCCTGCGGACCTCCGCGGCCTCGCTCGGCGTGCTGCTGTTCGCCTTCACCACACCGATGTCGGACCTGTTGCCCCGGCTGGTGAAGGCGGGCGTGCCCGCACCGGTCGTGGACGTGGCGCTCGTGACGTACCGGATGAGTTTCCTGCTCCTGGACTCCATGGGACGGATCCGGCAGGCGCAGGCCGCCCGGCTCGGCCACACCACCCGCGCCGCCACCTGGCGCTCCCTCGCCGGCCTCGGCGCCACCGCGTTCGTGCGCGCCTTCGACCGGGCGAGCCGGCTGCAGGCCGGGCTCGCCGGACGCGGCTACGACGGCACCCTGCGCGTCCTGGTGCCCGAAGCCCGCGTCTCGCGGCCCTTCCTGGCCGCGGCCGGGGCTCTGCTCGTGGGCCTGGTGGCCCTCACCCTCGTACTGGAAAGGTTCCTGCCATGAGCGAGCCGAAGGTGCTTCGCGAGCCGGGCGCGCCCGCCGGTCCCGGCGCGTCCGTGGTCGCTCTGCGCGGCGCGTCCTACTCCTACGAGGACGGCCCCACCGTGCTCAGCGGCCTGGACTTCGACGTCGCCGAGGGCCGCGCCCTCGCGCTGCTCGGCCGCAACGGCAGCGGCAAGACCACCCTCATGCGGCTGCTCAGCGGCGGACTGCGCCCGGCCGAGGGCGCCTTGACGCTCGAAGGCGCGCCCGTGCGGTACGACCGCAAGGGCCTGACCCGGCTGCGCACCACCGTGCAGCTGGTGGTCCAGGACCCCGACGACCAGCTGTTCGCCGCCTCGGTCGAGCAGGACGTGTCCTTCGGCCCGCTCAACCTCGGCCTGCCCGACGCCGAGGTGCGGGCCCGCGTCGCGGAGGCGCTCGCCGCCCTCGACATCGCCGCGCTGGCCGACCGCCCCACCCACCTGCTCTCGTACGGCCAGCGGAAGCGGACCGCCATCGCGGGCGCCGTGGCGATGCGCCCACGGGTGCTCATCCTCGACGAGCCGACCGCGGGACTCGATCCCGACGGCCAGGAACGGCTCCTCGCGACCCTGCAGCGGCTGCGGGACGGCGGGACCACGGTGGTGATGGCGACCCACGACGTGGACCTGGCCCTGCGCTGGGCCGACGACGCGGCGCTGCTCACCCCCTCCGGGGTGCGGACGGGCCCGGTGGCGCGGATGCTGGCCCGGCGGGACCTCTTGGCCCAGGCCGGGCTGCACCTGCCGTGGGGGATCGCCGTCGGTGAGCTGCTGCGGACCCACGGCCTGCCGACCGGGACGGCCGAAGGGCCGCGCACCGCCGAGGAGTTGGCGAAGCTCGCGGCGGCGGTGCCGGGTGCGCGCGCGGACGGAACGGTCGAGAGTTGACCTCGCGGCCGCCCCGACAGATTCCGCCCGGCGGCGCTCCGTGCGGTGCGGGGGCCCTCAGCAGTGGTCGTACACGTAGCCGTCCTCGCCCTTCGGCCGGACGTCCCGGTCGCGCAGGGTGATCGACAGCTTCTTGCCGTAGGTGCGGCAGGCGGCGTCGAAGTCCTTCGGCACGTACTCGATGTCGAAGACCTTCCCGTCGTACGCGGACGCGTAGTCGGAGCACTCCTTGTAGCTGGCGCACTCCTCGGTCACGGCGAAGTCGAAGCCGATCCGCTTGCGCCGGTCCAGCAGGTCGGTGGTGTTCTTCTGGGCGATGGCCAGGCCCTGGCGGTGCGCGCGCTGCGCGAGGAGCCGGGCGAAGGCGGCGGCGTCGTCGGCGGTGAGCAGGTCGTCGGAGCGTTCGTAGGAGTCGAGGTTGTCGGGCTCCACCGCGTCGAAGCCCGCCTTCGCGCAGCCGTCGATCCACGTGCCGACGATCTCGGCGAGGGCCGCGCGCTTCTTGCCGGTGGAGATGTCGAGGAGGGGCTCCTCCCAGTCCTCGTCGATGACGGTGTCCCCGTCGTCGTCACGCAGGAGCAGATCGCCGTGCTCGCGCTCCCACCAGCGCGTCGCCTTCTTGCCGGGCTGGGCCTGGAAGGCGTTGACGTAACAGATGTTGTAGAGGCCAGGGACCGGGTCGGCGCCGCGGTCGCGCGAGACGGCGCGCACCGTGGACGGGGGCTTGTACGGGCCGCCCAGCTGGTAGTCGAAGGCGGCGTCGGGCGGCTGCCGGACGTCGCCTGCGGAGCGGGCCGCCGATGCGCCGGGCTCGGGGCCGCCCGAGTCGGCGGTCGAACAGCCTGCCAGGAGGGCGAGGAGCAGCGTGCCGCCCAGGCCGGCCCGCACGGACCGCCGGGCCCGCGCGGCGCCCGCCGTGCCGGTCGGATGCGGTACGGAGGGGTTCTCGTCGATCCGCGCGGAGCGGTTGCTGCTGGTACGCCACTTGGTACTGGTCACCCGTAAAGGATCTCAGCCCGTGCCCTCGGCCCGTACGCCGGGCCGCAGGTCAGGACAGGTTCAGCACCTTGGCCGTCTGCTCGGCCATCCCGGCCTCGCCGGTGGCGTTGGGGTGCACGGGCACGAAGTTCGTGCCGAAGAGGACCGGTTCGATCCAGCGCTCGTTCGCGGGGCGGCAGGCGTCGTGGGAATCGGAGGCGGCGCCCAGGTCGACGAACGTCGCGCCGGTCTCGGCGGCGGCCCGCCGCGCCGCGCCGTTCAGGTGCGTCTGCAGATCGCGGAGGTAGGGCACGTCCCCCTCGGCGATGGGCATCTTGGCGAAGCAGCCCGGCACGGCCTTTGCGGGGGTGATCCACGGGTAGCCGAGAATCGCGACCTTCGCCCCCGGCGACTTGGCCTTGATCCGGTTCAGCGACGCCTTGATCGCCGGGTACGTCTTGGTCTCGATCTGGTCCTTGAAGGTGTCGCCGTTGCGGTCCTTGCAGGGGCTGCCCTGGCCGCCCGACAGGATGCCGGCGCTGCCGCAGGCGAGGATCGCGTTGATGAACGTGCCGTTGTCGTTGCCGCCGATGGTGAGCGTCACCAGCTCCGTGTCGCTCTTGAGCGCGTCGAACTGCGGGGCGACGCCCGGGTACTGGGCCTGCGTGAAGTCCTTGGTCTGCGCACCGCCGCAGGTCACGTCGGTGAGCTGCGCGCCGAGCGAGGAGGCGAGGAGGTGCGGGTAGTTCCGCAGGGTGCGGGCGCACAGCAGGGACGCGGTGGGGTCCAGGGGGAGGACGCCCGACCCCGCGCTGTAGCTGTCGCCGAGGGCGACGTAGCGCAGCGGTGCCTCGGCGTCGGCGGCAGCCGGCCCCGCGCCGAGCCCCAGGGCGGCGATTGCGGTGACGGTGGCGAGCGCGGCGACGGCGCGATGCTGTGCGGGCATACGCATGGGGGTCTCCTCCGTGAGGGGAAGCGGGGCAGGAGTTCCAGAGGTGGGCTCGTGCAAAGTAGTTCACGCTTGTACGCCTCACTACGTGCATGCGTGCGCGTCCCGGAGCGGAGTCTTGGCAGACGGGTGACAAGTGGGGGGGAGCGAGGGTGAGGGGGCCTCGGGCGGTGCCCGTCGCGGTGGTTGCGCGCCCCGTCCTGTCGGCAGCGCATCGGCGTCCCCGAAAACGCCCGTACCGCCGGACCGAGTGCGGTCCGGCGGTACGGGCGAGGTGGCATGTGTGGGGGTCCACCCGCGGGCTGTGACGTTCGGTCAGCCCTTGATGTTCACGTCGATGCAGGCGTAGAACGCGTTGGACGTGTCCGCGATGTTCCACACGGCGAGGATCTTCTGCTTGCCGGTGAGTCCGCCGAAGTCGACCTTGTGCGTGACGGTCTCGCCCGGCTGGGCGCCCCCGTCGTCGACCTCGGCGATCTTCTGGCCGCCCGCGAAGTACTGCCAGGTGCTGGTGCTGTGACGGGCCGTCAGTTTCCAGCTGAACTCCTGGGACGAGCCGACGTCGGTGACCTGCCAGCCCTTGCCGTCGTCGTCGAGGTCGGAGAACCGCGAGTTGCCGCCGCTGCACGTCGTCTGGCCCTTGGGGCCCTCGACGCTCTGCGGCTCGTGGGTGATCTCGCCGCAGGAGACCGTCCCGGCCGCACACTGTGCCTGGCGGCTCGGGGGTGAGGAGACGTAGCCGTGGGCGCTGGCCGGGGAGACCGAGCTCAGGACGAGCATGGGCGCGAAGCCCGCTCCGATGACCGCCGCCAGTTTCCGCTTCGAATGCATCTCTGCTCCCTCTGGGGTGGGGGGGGTGAGGGGGACGGAGACAACCGGGCGCCTCGGTCGACTCATTGGCCTAGACCTTACTGATTGTCTGGACTCCGTCAACCCTTCAATTGATGTTCGTGGGGTGGGAGTTGCTTCTGGGCCCACTCGCGGGACAGTGCCGCGAAGGCGCGCGCCGCCGCGCTCCGGTACCCGCTCTCGCGGTGCAAAAGGGTGACCGTCCGCTCGGGCAGGGCGGGGTCGAGCGGGACGGTGTGCAGGCCGGGGCGGTCGCGGGCGAGGGCGTCGGGCAGGACCGTGGCGAGCGGGGCGTGTCGGACGATCTCGGTCAGGGCGTTGATCGAGGTGGCCTCCACGGCGACGTCCGGCCGGACCGCGTGCCGGGCGAGATCGGCGTCGATGTGCACACGGGTGGCGAAGTCGCCGCTGAGCAGGGCGAGCCGGACGGACGCGAGCTCGTCCAGGGGCAGGGGAGTGGTGCGTCCGGCCTGCGGGTGGAGGTCGCCCACCACGAGGCTGAGCCGCTCGGTGAACAGGCTCGTGGCGGCCAGTCCCGGCAGGTGGGTGCCCCGGAAGGCGATGCCGAGGTCGAGTTCGTCGGCCAGCAGCGCGGGCTCGATGTGGTCCTGCGGCAGCTCCCGCAGGTGCAGGGCGATACCGGGGTGGCGCTCGTACAGCAGGGCGGTGAGCGGTCCGACGAGATAGGCGGTGAACGTCGGCGTCACGGCCAGCCGCAGGGTGCCGCGGGACAGGTCGGTCACGTCGTGCACGGCGCGCTCGGCGGCGGCCAGGTCCTGCAGGGCGCGCCGCGCGTGCGGGAGGTAGGCGGCGCCGGCGTCCGTGAGGCGGACCGACCGGCCGCTGCGGTCCAGCAGGGGGACGCCGACCGTGCGTTCCAGCTGCCGGATCTGCTGGGAGAGCGTCGGCTGCGAGATGTGCAGTTCCTCGGCCGCCCGCGTGAAGTTGCCGTGCTCGGCGACGGCGAGCAGATAGCGCAGATGACGGAGTTCAGGGGCCATGCTCCCGACTATAGATGACATCGATAGAAGTCATGGCTACTACGTCTTGGACACTATAGGCCCAGGTCGTGCACGGTAGATCTCATCAGCCCACGGACTCGACAGCCCGCGGGGCGGACCCAGCGGCCCTGCGGGGCCGGCCCTCTACCGAAGGGAGTGACCATGCGAGACCTCGCGGCGGGAGTACGACGCTTCCAGCGTGACGTCTTCCCGGCCAAGGCGGAGCTGTTCGCGGGCCTGGCCGCCCACCACGCGCCGGACACGCTGTTCATCGGCTGTTCCGACGCCCGCGTCGTGCCCGAACTGATCACGCAGCGCGAACCGGGCGAGCTGTTCGTCGTCCGCACCGCCGGCAACCTCGTACCGGCCCACGCGCCGTCCGCCGACGGGATCGCCGCCAGCGTCGAGTACGCGGTGTCCGTCCTCGGCGTTGCCGACATCGTGGTCTGCGGCCACTCCGCCTGCGGCGCGATGACCGCCCTCGCCGAGGGCGGCGAACTGGCCGCCGACACGCCCGCCGTCGCCGACTGGCTGCGCCACGCCGACGCCGCCGTGGCCCGCACCCCCGACTCCGTGACCGGGGCCGCGCGGGTGGCCGCCCTGGTGCGGGAGAACGTCCTCGCCCAGCTCAACCACCTGGCCACGTACCCCTCGGTGGCCCGCGGCCTGGCCCGTGGCGCGCTCACGCTGCACGGCTGGGTCTACGACATCGCCACGGGCGCCGTCGAAAGCCTCACGCCGGGCGCCGTCGAGAACCTCACCGCGGCCGCCTGACCCCTCGGCCGGCCCGGACCGTCCGGCGGTCCGACCTGCCCGACCCACCCGCTTCACCCGTTCCCCGAAAGGACACCTCACCATGATCCACGCCCAGTTCGACGCCACCGCCCGTCAGGACCTCGCCGTCCGCGCCGTCGAGGCGAAGGTGCGGGAAGACCTCTCCTGGCAGCGGATCGCCGACGCCGCGGGCCTGTCCGTCGCCTTCGTGACGGCGGCCGTCCTCGGCCAGCACGCCCTGCCCGAGCCCGCCGCGAAGGCCGTCGCGGAGCTGCTCGGTCTGGACGACGACGCCGCGGTGCTGCTGCAGACGATCCCGACGCGCGGCTCGATCCCCGGCGGCATACCGACCGACCCGACGATCTACCGCTTCTACGAGATGCTCCAGGTCTACGGCACCACACTGAAGGCTCTGGTCCACGAGGAGTTCGGCGACGGCATCATCAGCGCGATCAACTTCAAGCTGGACGTGCGCAAGGTCGCCGACCCCGAGGGCGGCGAGCGCGCGGTGATCACGCTGGACGGCAAGTACCTTCCCACCAAGCCGTTCTGAACCTCTGAAGCTGAACCCTCCGAAAGACTCTCCAGCCGTCGCAGGTGTCTACGATGCGTGACGACACACGACGAACGGAGCAGGACGTGACGCAGACCGACGACGTGGTCAGCCTGGTGCGCGAGGTATTCGGTGCCGACGGCGTCGTCGGCGTCTACCTGCACGGCTCGGCCGTCCTGGGCGGACTGCACCCGCACAGCGACCTCGACGTCCTGGTCGTCGCCCGGCAGCGCACCACTGCCGGGCAGCGCCAGGCCCTCACCGACGGTCTGCTCGCGATCTCCGGAGGCGGGAGCGGCGGGAGCGGTGGCGGTGGGGGCGATGGGGGCGATGGCGGTGCAGAGGCGCTGCGGCCCGTCGAGCTGACCGTCGCCGTCCAGGACGACATCCGCCCCTGGGCGTACCCGCCCCGCTGCGAGTTCCAGTACGGCGAGTGGCTGCGCGACGCCTACCTGCGCGGTCTGGTCCCGGAGCCGGGGCCGAGCCCGGATCTCGCGCTCCTGGTCACGACGGCGTTGCGGGGCGGGGCGGTCCTGGTGGGCAAGGAGCCGTGGCGGGTGTTCGATCCGGTCCCGGCCGGGGACATCGCCCGTGCGACGGTCGCGGGCGTCCCCGAGCTGATGGCCGGGCTCGACACCGACACCCGTAACGTCCTGCTGACCCTCGCCCGGGTCTGGACCACCCTGGCGACGGGCGACATCACGTCCAAGGACGGCGCGGCCGACTGGGCTCTCGACCAGCTTCCCGCGGAGCATCGGCCGGTGCTCGCGCGGGCCCGCGCCGTCTATCTGGGGGACGAGGACGAGCGCTGGGCCGACCTCCTGCCGCAGGTGAAGCCGCACGCCCGGTACGTGGTCCGGGAGATCGAGCGGCTGTCCCCGCGCGGCTGAGGGCGCTGGCCGGACACCTCCGGCGGAGGGCGCGAACTCCCCTGGTGGAACAGTGAGTTGGCGGGCGAGTGGCTCGCGACCCATTGACATCCGGCACGCCCGCGGTGAAGCTCCAAGACGTCCGTGTTAACGATAACAACGGGCTGAGGCACACCTGAGGGAGTCATCCATGTCAGGTAGTCGTCACCGTCACCCTTCGCCCGGACCGTCACCCGCCCCGAGCCCTTGGGCGCCGCCCCTCGCACGTCGCGGCCTGCTCCTGGCCGCCGCGACCGGCGCGCTCGCCACCGCCTGCGGCACCGCCGACGGGCAGCCGCCCGGCAAGGTCGCCGTCCTCGGCGACAGCGCGCAGTGGGAGAAGCCCATGGTGGCCGCGGGCGCCGCGATGAAGCCGGTGGCGGGGGTGCGCATGGTGCCCCAGGTCAACCCGTCCCTGGAGACGTTCGAGCAGATCGTGAAGTCCTCGCTGCGGACCAACAGGACTCCGGACATGCTCAAGTACTGGTCGGGCTACCGCCTGCAGGACCTGGCCCGCACCGGCGGCATATCCGACCTGACGCGACAGTGGGACGGCGCCGTCGCCAGGGGCTGGGTCGACGCCTCCCTGCGCGACGCGTTCACCTACCGGCGACGCGTCTACGGCCTGCCGATGAACCTCGCGTACTGGGTCTTCTTCCACAACCCCGAAGTCTTCCGCGAGCACCGCCTCCGAGCGCCCACGACCTGGGACGGATTCCTCGCCGCCTGCTCGCGCCTGAAGCGGGCCGGCGTCACCCCGCTGCACGGCACGGCCGACGGGCGCTGGCCCGCCTTCATCTGGTTCCAGGAGATCCTCAGCCGTCAGGACCCGCGGTTCTACGAGGACTTGATGAACGGCAGGGAGCGCTACACCGACCCGCGGGCCGAACGTGCGCTGCGCACCATCGCGTCGTTCTTCGACAAGGGCTGGTTCACGCCCATGGACATGAACCACACCGACGCGGCCGCCGCCCTGCTGCACGGCCAGGTCGGCATGGTGCCCTGCGGAACCTGGCTCGGCTCCACCCTGGCCGCCGCCGGCGGCCGACCCGGCAAGAACCTCGGCGCGTTCGTGCTCCCCATGGCCGACCCGAAGGCCCGCCCCAGCGTCATCTTCGAGTCCAGCGCCCTCGTCGCCACCGTCAAGGGCCCCGACCGCGCGGAGGCTTCGAAGGCCACCGGCGCGTGGCTGCATCCCAGCGTCATGAAGGCCTTCGCGCACACCCTGCAGGACGGCTGCCCCAACCCGGCGGTCGAGCCCGCCAACCCCCTGATCGACGGGCTCGCGAAGAAGGTGCGCGGCGACAAGCTGTGGCTGCTCAACCGCTTCTGGGAACAGGGCCCGCCCGAACTGGTCGAGGCGACCGTCGACGACCTCGCCGGGTTCCTCCTGGACCCGTCC
Organism: Streptomyces sp. NPDC040622; assembly: GCF_055593965.1. Classification (NCBI taxonomy): domain Bacteria; kingdom Bacillati; phylum Actinomycetota; class Actinomycetes; order Kitasatosporales; family Streptomycetaceae; genus Streptomyces; species Streptomyces sp. NPDC040622. The sequence goes on from NZ_JBVIXD010000001.1 coordinate 894,806, forward strand.
TCGTACCGCAAGACCCTGCGCACCATGCAGGACCGTGCCGACGACGCCTGGCAGGTGTGGCGGGAGGCGGAGAAGACATGACAGGGACCGCGACATCCGCGCCCGGTGCCGCGCCGACCGTGCGCGTCCGGCGCCGGGTGCCGACCCGCACCCCGCACCAGGCCGCGCGGGCCGGCGGCGGCCGGCTCGGCGGCCCCCTCGCAGCCCTGCCCTGGGCGCTGCCGGCCTTCGCCCTCGTCGGGGTCCTCCTCGTCTATCCGTTCTTCCGCAGCGTGTACGGCAGCTTCTTCGAGGACAACGGCTTCACCAGCAGCTTCACCGGACTCGACAACTACACGCGGCTCGCCGGCGACCCGGTCTTCGGCCGGTCCGTGGTCAACACCCTGATGTGGGTGGCGGGCACGCTGCTCCTGCCCGTTCTCGCCGGGCTCCTCATCGCGGTCGCCACCCACCGGATGCGGTTCGGCGGCATCGCGCAGCTCGTCATCGTCCTGCCGTACGCGATCTCGGGCGCCGCCACCGCCGTCCTGTGGAACTTCATGCTGACGTCCGACGGCGCGGTCAACCAGGTGCTGCGCGGTGTCGGCCTGGACGGCTTGGCGCGGACCTGGCTCCTGGAGTGGCCGCAGAACACCCTGTCGATGATCGTCGCGAGCACCTGGCAGGCGACCGGCCTGAACGTGGTCCTCTTCGCGATCGGCCTGCGCGCCATCCCGCGCGAGACCGTCGAGGCCGCCGAACTGGACGGCGCGAGCGGCTGGCGCATGTTCCGGCACATCACCCTGCCCCAGCTGCGCGCGGTGACCGTCGTGGTGGTCGGCATGGCGATCGTGAACAGCCTCAAGGCGTTCGACATGATCTGGATCCTCACCAAGGGCGGCCCGTCCCGCTCCTCGGAGACCCTCGCGCTGAGCATGTACCGCGAGACGTTCCGGCTGTTCCACGTGGGCTACGGCTCGGCGATCGCCCTGGCCCTCTCCGTGATCGTCGTCGCCTCGTCGTGGATGTACCTGCGCCGTCAGATGCCCGGCACCGGCACGGCCGAGAGGTGAGGGGGACTTTCATGGGACGTGTGCTGCGGGGCGTCTTCGTCGCCGGGTGCGTGGTGCTCTGGCTGATCCCGCTGTACCTGCTGGTCGTCAACGCCCTGACCCCGGTCACCGAGTACGCGGGCAAGCCCGACTGGACCTTCCAGGGCTTCGACCTCGTCGACAACGTGAAGACCGCCTGGAACGTGGCGGGCATCGGCGACAGCTTCCAGGCCTCGCTCCTGTACGCCGTCGTCTGCGGTCTGGCCGCCGTCCTGGTCGCGGCCATGGCGGCGTTCGCCGTCGTCGTGCTGCCCATCCCGAAGCCCGCGTTCTGGTTCTGGCTGATCTACTCCGGCACGCTCTTCCCGCTGCAGATGTTCCTGGCCCCGCTGTTCGGCCTGTACGCGGACGCGAACCTGTACGACACCCGGCTCGGCCTGATGCTCGTGTACGCGGCCTGGGCCGTGCCCTTCGCGTTCTTCCTGATCCGCAATCAGATGTCCACGATGCCACCCGAGTTGACGGAGGCGGCGCTGATCGACGGGGCGTCCTTCCGGCGCATCTTCTGGCGCATCCACGTACCGCTGATGAAGGCAGGGCTCGGCGCCGCCTTCCTCTTCCAGTTCACGGCCGTCTGGAACGACCTGCTCCTCGGCCTCACCCTCAGCCGCAGCCCCGACGTGCAGCCCGTGATGGCGGCCCTGTCCACCCTCAGCAGCGCCTACGCATCGACGGGACCGCCCGTCATCCTGGCCGGCGCGCTGATCGTCTCCGTGCCGACCCTCGTCCTCTTCCTGGTGTTCCGCGGCCTGTTCCTGCGCGGCATCACCGCATCCGCCCGCTGACCCGCCACCCACCCGCCCTTCCCGGGAGAGATCCGCATGACGACACGGGCTCTGGTCCGCACCACCGACTGGGACAACGACCGGATCCGCGACAGCCTGCGCGCCGGCGTGGTCAGCGCGGAGGGCGCCCTCGCGGACGGCACCGCCCTGCGCCTCACCGAGGAACCCCTCCTGCGCCACGCCGACGACGGCACGCTCCTCCAGTCGCTGCGCGTCGAAACCGTGGGCGGCGCGGAGGTCCCGCCGGAGTTGAGCGTGCGGACGGAGTCGGGCGCCGCCCTGCGCGCCGAGCGCATCGCCGGCCCCGGCCGGTCCGTACGGCTGCTTGTGCCCGCCGTCGAGACCGCCACCCGCGTCACCGTCGGACTCCCCGACGGGCGGGACGGCATCGACGTACCGCTCACCCCGCAGCGCCGCTGGACGCTGCACCTGATCCACCACTCCCACCTCGACATCGGCTACACCGACCCGCAGGGCCGGGTCCTCGCCGAGCACCTGTCCTTCCTCGACTCCTGCCTGGAGCTCACCCGCGCCACCGACGACTGGCCGGCCGAGTCGCAATTCCGTTGGTGCGTCGAGTCGTTGTGGTCCTTCCAGCAGTGGGCGAACGCCCGGCCCGCCGAACAGGTCGCGGAGTTCGTGCGCCGGGTCCACGAGGGCCGCATCGAACTGACCGCGCTGCCGTTCAACCTGCACACCGAGACCTGTTCCACGGACGAGCTGCACGAACTCCTGCGCCTGGCCCGCTCCGTCCGCGACGAACACGGCGTCGACCTCACCTCCGCCATGCAGACCGATGTACCCGGCGCGGTGGTCGGACTGGTCGACGCCCTCGCCGCCGCAGGCGTCACGTATCTCTCCGTCGCCCACAACTGGGCCGGCCGCTCCGTGCCGCACCTGGTCGGCGGCGAGAAGCTCCCCCGCCTGTTCCGCTGGCGCGCACCGAGCGGCAACAGCGTCCTGGTGTGGGTCACCGACACCCCGCACGGCCTCGCCTACATGGAAGGCCCGCTGCTCGGCTTCGACAGCGACTACGCCGACGTCGACGACCTGCTGCCCGCCTATCTGACCTCGCTGGCCACCCACCCCTACCCCTACCGGGGCGGCATCTTCGGCTGGGCCATGGACCACACGGAGGTCAAGCGCGAGCCCTACCCCTGGGACATCCTCCACCTGCGGGTCCAGGGCAAGTTCGGCGACAACGCGCCGCCCCGCCGCATCATCGCCGACACCGTCCGCCGCTGGAACGAGACCTGGGCCCACCCCCAGCTGCGGCTCTCCCGCAACGAGGACTTCTTCACCGACGCCGAGGCCCGGCTCGGCGACGAGATCCGCACCTTCGAGGGCGACTGGACCGACTGGTGGGTCGACGGGGTCGGGTCGGGGGCGCGCCCGCTGTCCTTGGCCAGGACCGCCCAGTCCGTGGTCGCCGACGCCCAGACCATCGGCACGTTCGCCGCCCTCCTCGGCGCCACGGGGGCCGAGGACGACAGCAGGGACGCCGCCGGGGTCTACGAGGCGGTGTCGCTCTTCGACGAGCACACCTGGGGCGCCGGCGACCCGTGGACCCATGGCGACGAGGGCGGCCACTCCGGCGAGCACCAGTGGCACTGGAAGTACGGGCAGGCGATGCGCGCCCATGACGACGGGAACGCGCTGCTGGCCCGTGCGAGCGCCCGCCTCGGGCAGCGGCTCGCCGTCGCGCCGGACGCGGCGGCGACCTATCACGTGGTCAACACCTGCGCATGGCAGCGCACCGACGTGGTCCGCTTCTTCCTGCCCGAGAGCACCGTGCCGCTGGAGCGGCCGGTGACCGTCCGCGACGCGCGCGACGGGCGGCCGCTCGCCCACGAGGAGCAGCCGCAGACCAACGAGGACCACCGCGACGCCGGACGGTTCCTCCTCGTGCGCGTCGACGGCGTGCCGCCCGCCGGATCGGTTCGCCTGGACATCCTGGCCGCGGACACCGGAGCCGGCCAGGCGGACAAGGGCAGGACGGTCAAGGCCGCCACGGGGTGGAACCCGACCGGCGGCACCGAGCGCGAGGACCCCGCCCGGACGGCGGCCGAAGCGCTCGCCCACCCCGATCCGACCCTGCTGGAGAACGACCACTTCACCGTCCGCGTCGACCTCGCGCACGCCTGCATCGCCTCCGTCGTCGACAGGCGGACCGGCCGTGAACTGGTCCGCGAGGACGCCACCGTCGGATTCAACGGCTACATCCACGACAGCTACACCACCGCCGGGGCCTTCAACCACAACTCCAGCCGCACCACCGCATCGGACCGCCTCGAACACCTCGGCGCCCGCGCCGTCGCCCCGCCCGCCGCGCTCATCGCCCGCCGCTCCACCGCCACCGCGGAGACCCTGACGTACGAGACCCGGCCGGCCGGTGCCAACCGGCTCCGCACCACGCTCACGCTGCCGCACGGCGTGCCCCGGCTCGACATCGAGAACCGCCTCGACAAGGACGCCCGCACGGGCAAGGAGAGCGCCTACTTCGCGTTCCCCTTCGCCTTCGACACCCCGGTCGTCCGCATGGAGGCCTCGGGCGGCGCGACCGGCAGCGGGCTGCCGGTGGTTCCCGGCTCCGCCCTGCACATGCGGGCGGTACGCCGCTGGGTGACGCTGGGCGACGACGAACTGACGGTGGCCTGGGCCACGCAGGACGCGCCGCTCGTGCAGTTCGGCAACATCGCCCTGCCCTACGCGCCGTTCCCCAGGACGATGGGCCACGACGAGCCCGCCACCGTCTTCTCCTGGATCCACAACAACCTCTGGGACACCAACTTCCCCCACGAGCAGGGATTCGAGTTCACCTTCCGGTACAGCCTGGCCAGCGGTTCCCGTGGCCCCGGCGTCCCCGGCGACGCTGCCGTCGACGGGATCGGCCCGCGGGCGGCCGCGGCCGGGAGCCGCCCGATGCGCGCCGTCCGGGCGAGGGGGAACCCGGGCGGCACGCCGGACGTGCACTCCTTCGTCGACGTCGACGATCCGCGCGTCCGGCTCGTCGGCGCCACCACACCGCGGCCCGGCCACGTCCTGCTGCGCCTGCAGTCGTTCGCGGAGCGGCCGTCGGCCTGCCGGGTCCGCGCCCGGTTCCCGGTCGACACCGCCCACCGGGCGGACTTCCTCGGCACGCCCGTCGGCGAACTGGCCTGTGAGGAAGGCGAAGTGGTGCTGGAGGTGCCGACGCTCGGCACGACCGCCGTGCTCTTCGTGCGCCCCGACGAGGGTGTGCCCGCAGCCCCCTCGGTACGTCCCTGAACCCCGCACCCGAGCGTGTTCCCGTAACCCGCGCGAAGGAGATCGTGTGTACCGGCTCGACCCGCGCTACGCCCCCGCGCCGGGCGCCGTCCTCGCCACCGGCTGGCAGGCCGTCGCCGCCCAACTGCCCCCGGGCCCCGCCACCGTCGCCGTGGACGGCCCCCCGACGGTGGACTGGGACCGCCTCGCCGCCCGGCTGGCCGAGGAACTGACCGCACGCGGCACGACCGTGCGCACCCTCGACCTGCGCGCCCACCACGCGCCGCCCGCCGAGGTGCGCCGCCGCACCGAAACCGCCGAGGACGCCGAAGACCCCTACTTCGCCCGGCTCGCCGAGGGCTGCCTGCGCGACCTCTTCGACGACCTGCCCCGGCCACAGGCGCCGGAGGGCCGCGAACTGCTCCTCGTCCACGGCCCCGGCGCCGCCCTCCTTCCGCACGACCTGCTCTGGTACGCCGACCTGCCCAAGCGGCACGCCGAGGCCGCCGTCGCCACGGGCGCCGGACACAACCTCGGACTCCCCGGCGAGGAAGGAGAGCTGAGGCGGCTCTTCTACCTCGACTGGCCCGTCCTCGACCGCCACCGCGACGCCCTCGCGCCCCGGCTCGACGCCTGGCTCGACGTACAGGACCCCGACCGGCCCGCCCGGATCGACGGCGCCGGCCTGCGCGCCACCCTCGCCGGCCTCGCCGGACGCCCCATACGAACCCGTCCCTACTTCAACTCAACGCCCTGGGGCGGCCATTGGGCCCAGCACAGCCTCGGCTTCGACCGCACGGCCCGCAACACGGCCCTCGGATACGAACTCATCGCCCCGGAGTCGGGCGTCCTCATCGGCTCCCACCCCGGCCAACAAGTCGAAGTCCCCTTCCAGTTGCTGTGCGTCCTGCACCCCGAGGCGCTCCTCGGCCCCGAGGTGACCGCGCGCTTCGGCACGTCCTTCCCGATCCGCTTCGACTACCTCGACACCGTCGGCGGCGGAAACCTCTCCGTGCACTGCCACCCCAAGGCGCGCTACATGAAGGAGCGGTTCGGCTGGGGCTACACCCAGCACGAGACGTACTACATGACCCTCGGCAGCCCGGAGACCCGGGTCTTCCTCGGCCTGCGCGAGGACGCCGACCTGGACCTCTTCCGCAAGGAGATCGAGGAGGCCGCACATGACGGCGTCCCCATGGACCCCGAGGACCACGTCCAGACCTTCCCCGCCGACCAGGGGCGCCTCTTCCTGATCCCGGCGGGCACCCCGCACGCCAGCGGCGCGGGCCATGTCGTCCTGGAGATCAGCGCCACGCCCTATCTCTACTCCCTGCGCTTCTACGACTGGCTGCGCCCCGACGCCGACGGCCGGCCCCGCCCGCTGCCCTACGCGCACGGACTCGCCAACCTGGAGACCCGCCGTCGCGGCGACGCCGTCGCACGGGACCTGGTCCAGGAACCGCGCACGCTGCGCACGGGCGAGGGCTGGCGCGAGGACCTCCTGGGCGCGCTGGACGAGATGTTCTACGAGGTGCGGCGCTACGCCCTGGGCCCGGACGCCGTCGCCGACGACGACACGGCGGGCCGCTTCCACGTCCTGAACGTGGTGGAGGGCGAGGGTGTCCTGCTGCGGACGCCGACGGGGGAGCGGCACCTGTTGTCGTACGCGGAGACGCTGACGGTGCCCGCGGCGGTCGGCCCGTACCGGCTCGCGGCGGTGGGGGACGCGCCCGTCAAGGTCGTCAAGGCGCTGGTCCGCCCCGAGCCGCCCACCGGACCCGGCCCGGGAGCGAACGCATGAGACCCGTACTCGAACTCGGCGGCACCCATGTGACCGCGGCCCTCGCCGACCCGCGCACGGCCACCGTGACCCGGCGCGTGCGCCGGCAGGTCCGAGCCCGCGGCAGCGCCGAACACATCCTCGGCGCGCTCGTGCGCTGCGCCGGAGAACTGGACGCCCCGGCCGGACAGGTGTGGGGCGTCGCGGTTCCGGGACCCTTCGACCACGACAAGGGCGTCGCGCGGTTCGAGGGCGTCGGCAAGTTCGACGACCTCTACGGCATCGACGTGCGCGCGGTGCTCCTCGACGGGGTGTGGCCGCGCCCCGCCGAGACCGTGTTCCTCAACGACGCGCACGCCTTCGTGCTCGGCGAGTGGCGGGCGGGCGCGGCACGCGGGCACGAGCGATGTGTGGGCATCACGCTCGGGACGGGCGTGGGGTCGGCCTTCCTCGTGGACGGAGGCGTACAGCACAAAGGGCCCGGCGTACCGCCGCAGGGCCGCATCGACCTCGTCGAGGCGGGCGGCAGACCGCTGGAGGACACGGTGTCGCGGCGGGCGATCCTGGCCGGCTACGGCGCCGACCCCGCGCACCGGAACGCGGGGGACGAGGAACCGGGCCTGGACGTGAGCGGGATCGCGGACCGGGCGCGGGCGGGCGAACGGCGTGCGCGGCGGGTCCTCGACGACGCCTTCACGACCCTCGGCTCCGTTCTCGCGCCGGGCCTGCGTGCCTTCGACGCGAGTGTCCTCGTGGTCGGCGGCGCCATGGCCGGCTCCTGGGACCTGCTCCGTCCCGCGCTGCGGGCCGGGCTGGGGGATACTCCCGTCACGCTGCGCCCCGCGCTGCTCGGCGCGAACGCGGCGCTCGTCGGGGCGGCGGCGCACGCGGCCGCCGCGCCCTGAGCGCCGCGCACCGAACCAGCGCGCCCAGCAAGAGCGCCGAACGGAACGGAAGGACGTCCGCACCATGCCAGGACCGCACGATTCTCGCGGCGGTCGTTCCCCGCGTGACGCCAGGAGCTCTCAGCCCACCCTGCGGGACGTCGCCGAGCGGGCCGGAGTCAGCGCGATGACGGCGTCCCGGGTGCTGCGCGACGACCCGCAGGTCCTGCCCGGCACCCGCGAGCGGGTCAGGGCCGCGGCCGACGCGCTCGGCTACCGTCCCAACGCGGTGGCCCGCAGCCTCCGGCTCGGCCGCGGCACCGGCCTCGTCGGCCTCGTCGTCACCAACCTCGCCAACCCCTTCTACTCACGGCTCGCCCTCGGCGTCGACGCCGTGGTCGCCGAGCACGGCCTCAAGACGGTCATCGGCAACACCGGGCAGGACCTCGACTCGGAACGGGAGCTGGTCGCCGACCTCCTGGCCCGTCGGGTCGACGGCATCATCGCCGTGCCCGCGGGCGCCGACCAGCGCCATCTCGCCGCGGCGGTGGCCGACGGGGTGCCGGTGGTCCTCGCCAGCCGCCCGCCGGAGGGCTTCGCGGCGGACTGCGTCCTGGTCGACGACTTCGGCGGCGCCCGCGACGCGACGGCCCGTCTGCTGGCGCGCGGGCACCGCCGCATCGGCTTCCTCGGTTCACCGCCCGCCGTCCACACCGGCACCGAACGGCTCCGCGGATACGCGGCTGCCCTGGCCGCCGCAGGGCTGCGCGCCGACCCGCGCCTTGTGCGCCGGGGCCAGACGGAACCGGACGAGGCGACGCGGGCCGCGGCCGAACTCCTCGCGCTGCCCGATCCGCCCACCGCGCTGTTCTGTTCCAACAACCGGAACACGATCGGGGCGTTCCGTGCGCTGCGTGCCACCGCGGCGCGGACCGGGGTCGCCCTCGCGGGCTTCGACGACTTCGAACTGGCCGACGCGCTGGGCCTGCCCCTCACGCTCGTGGCCTACGACAGCGACGAACTGGGCCGTGCGGCGGGCCGCCTGCTCGCGGACCGGAGGGGCGACGCGGCGACGGAGGGCGCACCACCCCGCAGGATCGTGGTCCCCACCAGCCTGGTCGAGTACGGAACCTGACGTACTCGGTGTTGTTGAGGATCTTGAGGTTCTTGAGGATCTTGAGGTCCCTGATGTGCTCGATGTGCTCGATGTTCTTCGCGCAGGACGGAACGGAGCGGGGTCCGCCGTACGTTGAGCAGGGCGGGGGCACGCCGTGCGCACCCGATGAGCAGGATCAGGGGACGAGCGGAACGGGGGCACGCGTGGCGCAGCAGAGCCGTTCCGCGCGCCTGGCCGCGTCCGCGCTGTCGCTCGTCGTCACCGTGCTCGCCCTGTTCGTGCCGTCCGCCGCGGCCCACGGCACTCCGGCCGACGCGCCGCTGTCCCGGCACACCGTCGTGGCGCACGCGGGCAAGCCCGCGGGACCCCACGACGTCCCGGCGCTGCACGTCGCCGTCACACAACGGCCCGATGCCCACATACCCGGCCCGCAACCGGTCGGTCCGGCCCGCACGGCCGTCGACACGGCACCGCACCGCGCCCTGGGCGGGCCCGACGCCCGCCCCGCCACCGCGCCCGCGCCACCGCGCCGGCCCCGCGCGGCCGCCGCGCCGCGCGGCCCTCCCACCCCGATGAACACGCAGCCCGTCCCCGACGCCTGACCGGCGCACACCGCCTGCGCGACGCGCCCGGTCACGCGTTCTTCCGTCCTGCCCTCATCGTGGAGAACCCATGTCCCGCGCGCCCTTGTGGCGGGCGATCGTCGCGCTCGCGGCCGTCGCCCTGTCCCTGTACATCGCCCTCACCCAATCCGCCCGCCTCGGCCTCGACCTGCGGGGCGGCACCCAGATCGTCCTGGAGACCAAGGACTCACCCACCGTCGAGGCGGATGCCGCGTCCACCGACCGGGCCCTGGAGGTGCTGCGCCAGCGTGTCGACGCCCTCGGCGTCTCCGAGCCGGGCATCGCACGCTCCGGTGACCGGCGCATCATCGTCGAACTGCCCGGCGTCCAGGACCCGCGCAAGGCCGCCGACGTCATCGGCCGTACCGCCCAGCTGACCGTCCACCCAGTGACGGGGGAGTCCGGTGAGTCGGGGGAGAAGGGCGTCGGCAAGCCCGCCGCCGACGGGTCACGGACCCTGCCCGACCCCGACCGGCCCGGCAGCCGTCTCGTCCTCGGCCCCACCGCCCTGACCGGCGAGGGCGTCAAGGACGCCGAGGCGACCCTCGACCAGCAGTCCCTCTCCGGCTGGATGGTGACCCTCGACTTCCGCAAGGGCGCAGGCGACACCTGGGCCGAGGTCACCGGCGACGCGGCCTGCGCGCCGCGGGGCGCTCCCGAACGACGCGTCGCCATCGTGCTCGACGACAAGATCATCTCGGCGCCCGGCGTCAACGAGGGCGTGGCGTGCGGGACCGGCATCACCGGCGGCTCCACGCAGATCACCGGCGGCTTCGGCCAGTCCGAGGCCCGTGACCTGGCCGCACTCGTGAAGGGCGGCGCGCTCCCGGTGCCCGTCGACATCGTGGAGCAGCGGACGGTCGGCCCGACGCTCGGCGCGGACGCCATCGAGGCCAGCACCCGGGCCGCCCTCATCGGCATCGCCCTGACAGCGGTGTTCGTCACCGTCGTCTACCGGCTCCTGGGCGCTCTCGCCGCTCTGGCCCTCGCCCTCTACGGCCTCATCTCCTACGCCGCCCTCGTGGCGTTCGGCGCGACCCTCACGCTGCCCGGACTCGCCGGGTTCGTCCTGGCCATCGGCATGGCCGTCGACGCCAACGTGCTCGTCTTCGAACGCGCCAGGGAGGAGTATCTCGGCGTACGGTCGACGGACCTGGCCAAGCCCGTCCGCACGGGCTTCGCGAAGGCGTGGAGCGCGGTCGTCGACTCGAACGTGACCACGCTGCTCGCCGCCGCCCTGCTGTTCTTCTTCGCGACGGGACCGGTCAAGGGCTTCAGCGTCACCCTGTGCATCGGCGTCCTGGCGTCGATGGTCACCGCGCTGGTCATCACCCGTGTCCTCGCCGACTTCGCCGTCGGCCGGAGCTTCGTGCGCAAGCGGCCCGCCCTGACGGGCATCACCTCCACCGGCCGCGTCCGCACCTGGCTGGCCCGCCGCGATCCGGACCTGGTGCGCCACCGGCGGCGTTGGGTCGGCGCAAGCGCCCTCCTGGTGGCCGTCGCGGTCGCGGGCATCGTGCTGCGCGGCCTGGAGTTCGGCGTGGAGTTCACCGGCGGCCGCCTCGTCGAGTACAGCACCAGCAGGAGCGTCGACGCCGACACGGCCCGGGGCGCCGTGTCCGACGCGGGCTTCCCGCGCGCGGTGGTGCAGGAGTCCGGGGACGGCGACATCACCGTCCGCACGGAACGGCTCACCGACGCCGAGCAGCAGCGCGTCAAGGCCGCTCTGGAGAAGCCCGGCGGCACCGTCACCGTCGAGCGCGACGAACTGATCGGCCCGAGCCTCGGCAGCGAACTGCGCCAGAAGGCGCTCATCGCCCTCGGCATCGCCGTCGCGGCCCAGCTGATCTATCTGAGCGTACGGTTCCGCTGGACCCTTGCGGCGGCGGCCGTGTCCGCGATGGTCCACGACGTGCTGCTCGTGGTGGGCCTCTTCGCCTGGCTCGGCAAGCCCGTCGACAGTGTCTTCCTCGCCGCGCTGCTCACCGTGATCGGCTACTCGGTCAACGACACGGTGGTCGTCTTCGACCGCGTGCGCGAGGCGCGCCGCCGCCATCCGCGCGGCGACCTCGCCGCCCTCGCCAACCGCGCCGTCGTACAGACGCTGCCGCGCACCGTGAACACCGGCATGGGCGCGCTGTTCATCCTCACCGCCCTCGCGGCGCTCGGCGGCGACTCGCTCGCGGACTTCTCGCTCGCGTTGATCGCCGGGGTCCTGGTGGGCATGGCCTCGACGGTCTTCACGGCCGTCCCGATCGCCGTCGCGCTCGAACACCGCAACCCGGCGCCGCCGCCCGCACGGCGTCCCGGCCGACCGGACGGCGGTGAAGTACCGGACGGATACAGCCCGTTGGACGCGCGGAGGAAGAAGAAGAGGGGTACGGGAGCGGTGGTCTGAGCCGCCCGGGGCGGGGTCGGGCGCGGTGCGCGGCCCTACGCCCGCACGGCGTCCAGCGCCGGAGTGATCACGTCGAAGGCCCGGTCGAGCAGCTCGGCCGGGTCCTCGGCACCGTCGGTGCCGCTCCACCGCTGCAGCACGGTGTCGAACGCGGTCAGCGCCATGCCCGCGGCCAGCCGGGGGTACAGGTCGGCGTCGGGGTCGAGCCCCGTGCGGCGCCCCAGTTCCCCGGTGAGATCGCCGCGCCACTGCGCCTGCCGCTCCAGGAAGCGGGCCAGCAGGGCGGGCGTACGCAGAATCAGCTGCACCACGCGCAGCGCCCGCTCCGAGTGGGAGGAGCAGGCGGCGAGCGGGACCCGGACGGCGTGCAGCAACGCCATCGAGTGGGGTTCGTCGTCCGGCCGGTCCGCCAGCTCCGCGCACATGCCGGTGCCCATGTCGGCCAGGAACTGGACGACGACGTCTTCCTTGGACGCGAAGTACCGGAAGAACGTGCGCCGGGACACGCCCGCGGTGGCGACGATCTCGTCGATGGTGACCGCGTCGTACCCCTTCGTCGCCAGGAGCTGCAGCGCGGACTCGGTCAGTTCGTCCGACACGAGCCGGCGCTTGCGCTCGGCGAGGGTCATCTGGGGGCGGGAAGTCACCAGGTCATCGTACACAGCAGGGGTTCGTGTGCCTTCCGCGGCGCTCGGTGGCGTCCTGGCATCCGGTGCCATTCGCGGCGATGTCCATCGCCGTGCCACAGCGCTGCCCGGCCCCCTCGGAGACGTCCGTTCACAACTTGCGCCAGCGGGCGTTCGCCCAGGAGAAGAGGCCGAAGGCGGCGAGGCCGACGGCGATCAGCGCGAGCAGCCACGGTCCGGCGGAGGTGTCGGCGAAGGAGCGCAGGGTGTTGTCCATGCCCTTGGCCTCGCCCGCCTCGTGCTGCACGGCCGCGGTGAGGGCGAATCCGCCGGCGACGGCGAACACCACGCCCCGGGCCGTGCCGCCGACGATCCCGAGGGCATCGACGACGTGGCGCGTGCGCTGGGACATCTCGGAGAGCCGCAGCCGGTCCCGGAACTTGCGCAGGAGCGCGCGTCCCGCGATCCACAGCCCCGCGCAGAGGACGCCGACGCCCGCGGCGGCGACGAGCCACTGTCCGGCGGGCCAGTCGAGCACCTTGGCCGTCGCGTCCTGGGTCTGCCGGTCGCTCTCGCCGCTGCCGCTGCCCTTGTCGCCCGCGGCGTAGGCGAGGACGGAGTACGACACGAAGCCGTAGAAGAGGCAGCGGGCACCCGCCATCGCCCGCTTGCCGGGCTTGTCGCCGTCCGGGCCCGCCTGGCCGAACAGGGCCTCGGAGAGCCGCCACAGCGCCATGCCCGCCAGGGCGAGGCCGAGCAGCCAGAGCAGCGCGTTCCCGAACGGTTTCTCGGCGATCTCCGCCAGTGCCCCGCCCCGGTCCGCCTGGCGGTCGCCGCCGTCGGACAGTGCGATCCGCAGGGCCAGCGCGCCGATCAGGAGATACAGGACACCGCGTCCGACGAATCCGGCACGCGCCACCGCGGCGATGCCGCGGCCTTTCGCGGCCCGCCTCGCCTTGTCCTTGCCTCGGGCGGTGGCCGATGAGGCACGTACGGAGGGGAGATGCATGGCGTCCGAGTGCCCCGTGAACCGCCCTTCATGCGCTGCTCATGGGCTCGCCCCAGGCCTCTCCACGGCCCCTTCCGACGCGCGGGCCCGGCACCCCGTGTCAGTGGAATCCGGTGCGCGCACCGGTTCGCGCAGAGGGGACCGGTGCGCTTGCCGGGATGGTGAAGGCCTGGTCGAGGGAGGTGATGCGCAGCAGGCGCCGGTTGCGTCTGCTGCCGGGCACAAGCCATAACGTGCCCTGGTGGTAGGTGACTTGTTTGCGGATTCGGACCAGCAGTCGCAGACCTCCGGCATCCATGAAGGTCACTTCCCGGAGGTCCGTGACGACCCGTGGGCCTGCCTGGTCGAGGAGTGCGATGACACGGGGGGCGAGCTCCTGGTCGGCCCAGGCGTCCAGTTCGCCCCAAAACGCAAGGACATCAGTGCCGTTCACCACGCGGTGGCGCAGGCCGAAGGTGAAGTCGGCGGTGCCCGTTTCCCAGTGCAGCAGTGTCTTGTCCCTTCACGGAGAGTAGTCAATTTCTCGGTGGCGCGGCGTGCGTTGACCGGCGCCGGACGCCACCGGGGTCCTGGGCGGCACCGAGGTCATGAGTCAATCGTTCCCGCTCAGGGCCATTCGTACCCTCGTACGGGCGGTGGATTGGCCGGCAAGCGGAACTGACGGGTCGTCAATTCAATGATTACGGAGAGTAGTTGTCGACGGGAGTGGGCTCGCAGGGTCGCGCGGCAGGCGCCGCCGTAGCCGCCCGGTGCCGTTCCCGGGGCGCGCGGGAACGGCCCGCGAAGACGGGTCGCCGGGGAGGGCGATGGGGGAGGGAGGGGCAAGAGTCCAAGCCCGTGCGGCGATTGTCCATGGCGCGTTCGTGGGGAGCGGGCGCGACACTGGCACCGGCCATCCGGGCCGTGCGAGGTGCCCGGTCGCACTCCGCGTGCGGACTTCCCCACCCATCCTCATTCCGCCGAGCGCCCGTCAGGCACAAGCACTGTTCTCCGTCCCCCACACAGGAGGAACAGCACATGACCTCAGCCAGAATCCGGCGCCGGTGCGCCGCGGTCGCCGCGGCCGCGGGGCTGATGACGGCGATGCCCGCCCTGGCCTCGGCCGCCGCTCCCGGGCCGACGTCGTCGACTTCCGCCACGGCACCCGTATCGATATCGGCTGCCGCTTCCGTCGGCGGCGGGAACGTCTCGATCGGCTGGTCCATCCCCGGCACGCCGTCCGAGGGCCTGAGCGACATCACCTTCCCCATGACGGTCAACAAGGCCACGGCTCACCAGAGCGGCATCTACTTCGCCCAGCAGTTCGGGTTCACCAACGCGGCCGACGTCGGCTACACGGGCCTGCAGCCGCGTGCCGACAGCGCTGGCCGCGAGCGCCTGTCCGCCCGCTTCTCCAACTTCGTCGCGGGTTCGACCACCTCCGACCCGCTGTGCAGCGAGGGCGCCGACGGCGGGCCCGGGGTGACCTGCGCGGTCGACTTCGACGGGGTCTACGGACACCGCTACGACCTCAAGGTCGAGCGCACCGGGACCGACACCTGGACCGGGACCGCGAGGGACACGGTCACCGGCAAGGAGACGCACCTCGGCACCTACACGCTGCCCGCCGGCAGCGGCAACCTCCGAGGCTCCCAGGGAGGCTTCGTCGAGTACTACGCGGGGATCCCCAGCTGCGCCGAGATGCCCAGGTCCGACGCCGTCTTCGGCGGGCCGACGTCCACCGGCGCGGGGGGCCTGAGCGGCACCGCGCGGGCCAACTACGAATACAGCGACTGCGTGGGCGAGTCCAACTACCAGGCGGCGAACGACGGTTCGGGGACGCACGTCACCCGCGGCTTCGTCTCCGCCGCCACCGCCGACTGAGGCCGTCGTGATCCGGCGGGCCGTCGCCCGGACCGGATGAGCAGGACCCTCCCGTGCGGCGTCCAGGATCTGTTCCGGCGCTGTGCGGGAGCCGCCGTGTGCGGCCGGGGGCCGGCCGGGACCGGTCGTTCTCGCGTTCCAGAAAGTGGACGCCTGTTTGGAGCAGCGCGGCGACTGCTGTAGAAATAGGCCTCATGACTCACGAACCGTTGGTGCGACGCCTGGTCATCGACCTGTGCCGATGCCCCGTCTCGTGTTGTCGTTGATCTCGCGTCCCTGACGCCTCCCGCCCGTCGAGTGACGCTTCCTCGACGGGATCCCGCAGGTTCTGCCGCACCCCGCTGACCGCGGGGCGCTCCCTGCGCTCCTGGACTCCGCTCCTGAACTCCGCTCCCTTCAGCTCCGCTCGCGTCCGGGGCCGGTCGACCCCTGTCCACCGGTCGCGGCCGTTCATGCCTCGGCGCCCCATGGAGGCCGCCCCGTGTCCACGACACCCCTGTCGTCACCCGTCGATTCCACCGCCACCTCCCCACCCGGCACACCACCGGCCCGGCGCGGCCCGCGCCCACGCCCGAGAGGCGCCTGGGCGCGCGTCCGTCATGCCGGGCTGCCGTTCGCCTCGCTTCTGCTGTTCCTCGCCCTGTGGCAACTGCTCGCCGCGAGCGGTACGTGGAGCGAGACGCTGGTCCCGCCGCCCGCCAAGGTGTGGGACGCGTTCATCGACGTCTCCACGACGCACGACGGCGTCCGTGGCTACAACGGCACCTATCTCATCGAGCACTTGGGCATCAGCCTGCGGCGCATCGCGATCGGGGCAGGCCTCGGGGTCGCCCTCGGCGTGGTCTTCGGTCTGCTCATGGGCACCGTCGGGTGGTTGCGCTCGCTGTTCGAGCCCTGGATCACCTTCCTGCGGACGCTGCCCCCGCTCGCGTACTTCTCCCTGCTCGTCATCTGGCTGGGCATCAACGAAGAGCCCAAGATCACGCTGCTGGCCGTGGCCGCGTTCCCGCCGGTGGCCGTGTCCACCACGACCGCGGTCGCCGCGGTGCCGCGCGGACTGATCGAGGCGGCCCGTGCGCTCGGCGGATCACGGTGGGACGTCATCAAGGACGTCGTCGTGCCGTCCGCCCTCCCGGAGACCTTCACCGGCATTCGGCTGGCCGTGGGGGTGGCCTACTCCTCCCTCGTCGCCGCCGAGTTGGTCAACGGGCTCCCCGGCATCGGCGGCATGGTCAAGGACGCCGCGAACTACAACAACACCCCGGTGGTGTTCGTCGGCATCATCGCCATCGGGATCTCCGGCCTGATCATCGACGGCCTGCTGCTCCGCGTGGAGCGCGCCGTCGTGCCGTGGCGCGGCCGCGCGTAGGCCCCGTCCCGCTCTCCCTGCGCGTCCCGCCGCCCACCCTGACATCCCGGTCCCGCTCGCCCGTCCCGACCCCGTACAGAAACGGCCCCGCCATGTCTCCCTCACTGTCCAGAACTCCCGCCGGAAAGAGGCCCTCCGCCCTCCACGGCCCGACCCGCCGCACGCTGCTCGCCGGCGCCCTGGCCGCGGCGTCCGTGGCCGTCACCGGCTGCTCGTCGGACGGTGACGACTCGTCCGGAGGCGGCGCCAAGCGGCTGCGCATCGGCTACTTCGCCTTTCCCAGCGGCGACTTGATCGTCAAGAACGGAAAGCTCCTGGAGAAGGCGCTGCCGGACTACAAGATCACGTGGGTCAAGTTCGACTCCGGCGCGAGCGTCAACCAGGCCTTCCTGGGCAAGTCCCTGGACATCGCCGCGCTGGGCTCCAGCCCGTTCGCCCGCGGGGTGTCCGACAGCTCACCGATCCCGTACAAGGTCGCGTTCATCCTCGACGTGGCGGGCGAGAACGAGGCGCTCGTCGCGCGCAAGGACACCCGCATCTCGCAGGTCGCGGGTCTCAAGGGCAAGACCATCGGCACCCCGTTCGCCTCCACCTCGCACTACAGCCTGCTGGCCGCCCTGAAGCAGGCGGGCCTGGGGCCGTCCGACGTCAAGCTCGTGGACCTGCAGCCGCAGGCGATCCTCGCGGCATGGCAGCGGGGGGACATCGACGCCGCCTACGCCTGGCTGCCGACCCTGGACGAGCTGCGCAAGACCGGAACCCAGCTGACCAGCAGCAAGAAGATCGGCGCCGAAGGGAAGCCCACCCTGGACCTGGCGGTGGTCTCCGACGAACTGATCGCGAGGGACCCCAAGGCGATAGACACCTGGCGCAAGGTCGAGGCGGACGCCCTGCGCCGCATCAAGTCCGACCCCGAGGGCTCGGTCAAGGCCATCGCGGCGGAGCTGGGCATCAGCGCCGCGGACGCCAAGGCCCAGCTCTCGCAAGGGGTGTTCCTCACGCCCGCCGAGGTCACCTCCGCCGATTGGCTCGGGACCGACGGCAGCCCGGGCAAGCTCGCGACCTATCTGACCGACACCGGCCGGTTCCTCGCCGACCAGAAGCAGATCCAGTCCGCGCCGAGCCGGGACGTCGTCCGCAAGGCGCTGTACCTCAAGGGGCTGCCCGATGTCCTCAAGTGAGACCACCACGGCGCCCGGCCCGCATCCGCCGGCCGATCTCGCTCCGCCTGCCGACGCCCTGCACCTGGACCAGGTCGTCCACCAGTACGGACGAGGCGGTCAGGCCGTCACGGCGGTGGGTCCGGTCGACCTGACGGCACCCACCGGCGAGTTCCTGGTCCTCGTGGGCGCCTCCGGCTGCGGCAAGAGCACACTGCTGCGGCTGATCGCCGGGTTCGAGCGGCCGACGCACGGCTCGGTGCGGGTGTCAGGCGGCGAGCCTCGGCCCGGCGAGAGCGCGGGTGTCGTGTTCCAGACGCCCCGGCTGTTCCCGTGGCGCACCGTGCGCGGGAACATCGACCTGGCCCTGCGGTACGCGGGCGTCGAGCGGTCACAACGAGCCGCTCGGCGTGCGGAGTTGCTGGCTCGGGTCGGACTCGAGGGGACCGAGTCGCGGCGCACCTGGGAGATCTCGGGGGGCCAGCAGCAGCGCGTCGCCATAGCCCGTGCGCTGGCCGCCGAGAGCCCGCTCCTCCTGCTCGACGAGCCGTTCGCGGCACTGGACGCGCTGACCAGGGAACGGCTCCAGGAGGACGTACGGCGGGTGAGCGCCCTGACCGGGCGGACCACCGTGTTCGTGACGCACTCCGCGGAGGAGGCGGTGTTCCTCGGTTCCCGCATCGTCGTGCTCACCAAGAGCCCGGGAACGGTGGCGCTCGACCTGCCGATCGGGCTGCCGCGCGGCGATGTGGACGCCGACGAGCTGCGCGACTCCGCCGAGTTCGCCGAACTGCGCGCGGAGGTCTCCCACGCGGTGAAGTCGGCCGCCGCTGCCTGACCGTACCGACGGGCCCGTACGCGGGAGCCCGTACTCATGAGCCCGTACGAGCACGCCCCCGCACACGCCCGCACGCACGACAACCGAAGCGAGGAGAGCACAGTGAGTCTCATCAGCACCGGCGAGCGGCCCGCCGCGACCGCTGCCGCCGCCGACCGGACGGCCCCGGGACCAGCAGCACGGGAACCGCGCCTCACCAGGCTCGGCCCGAGCTTCGGCGCCGAGGTGGACGGCATCGACCTCGGCCGGCTCGACGACGACCAGGTCGCCGCGATCCGGACGGCACTCGTCGAGCACAAGGTGTTGTTCGTCCGCGGCCAGGACATCGACGACACCGCGCAGATCGAGTTCGGCAGGCGTCTCGGAGAAGTCACCGTCGGACACCCGATCCACGACTCCGGTGACGTCGCCCCCGAGGTGTACGCCCTGGACAGCCAGGACAACGGCTTCTCCGACGTCTGGCACACGGACGTGACGTTCGTCCGCCGCCCACCGGCGATCTCCGTCCTGCGGGCCGTGGTGCTTCCGCCCCACGGCGGTGACACCACCTGGGCCGACAGCCAACTCGCCTACGCGTCCCTGTCGCCGGGGCTGCGCACGCTGGCCGACTCCCTCACCGCGGTCCACGACGGCAGCCGCGCGTTCGGGTACTACCTGGCCCAGCGCAGGCAGGGGCGGGGAAACCGCTGGGAGGGCGAGGACTTCACGGACCTGACGCCGGTGGAGCACCCGGTGGTGCGGGTGCACCCGGAGAGCGGGCGCAAGGGTCTGTTCGTGAACCCTGGGTTCACGTCGCACATCGTGGGCGTCTCGGCGTACGAGAGCCGAGGGATCCTCGACATCCTGTACGCCCACCTCACCAAGCCCGAGCACATCGTGCGCCACCGGTGGCGGCCCGGCGACGTCGCCCTGTGGGACAACCGCGGCACGGCCCACTACGCCAACCGCGACTACGGCGACCAGCACCGCGTCATGCACCGCATCACCCTGAGCGGCGACACCCCCGTGGGCCCCGTCGCGGACTGACGGGGGCACCACGGGGTGCGGTTCAGCCCTGCTCGCGCTCCACGGGGAGCCACAGCTCGGCCTCCCCCTCGGACTTGTCCTGCGCAAGCCGCGTGCGCAGGATCTCGGGACCCGGGCGGCTGCGGTACGGGTTCGACGGGAACCACTCGGTGAACACGTCCCGCCACAGGTACTGGATGGCCTCCGGCACCGGACCCGATGCCGTGAAGACCGCCCATGTGCCGGCCCGCACGGGCAGCACGGCCGCGCCGGCCGGGGCGGGCGCGGACGTGATCACCCCCTGGTAGTAGTCGAGTTCGGTGCCCTCGGCACGGCTCGGGTCCAGGTCGTCGCAGACGGCGAGGATGCCCCGCGGCTCCTGGTCCGACAGCTTCTCCAGGCGTGCCACGTCCTCGGGCGGGATCCCGCGGACGAAGTCGATGATCGCCTGGTTCGGCCCCGCGTGCACCAGCGGCACCCGGGCCTTGGGTCCGACGACGGTGAACTCCGGCTTGTCCACGACGCGATAGCGCATGTCACTGCTCCCTTCGATGGTCAGGCGGAAGGTCATCCGGGACTGGGAGCTGAGCGTCGCGGCGGTGCGCCGGGCCTCGCCGGGCCCGATGCCGTGCATGGCACGGAACGCCCGCGCGAACGCCTCGCCCGAGCCGTAGCCGTGGCGGACCGCGATCTCCAGGAGCGTGTCCTGCCCCGCGAGCACCTCGGCGCCCGCGAGAGTGAGCCGCCTGCGTCGGACGTACTCCGACAGCGGCATGCCCGCGAGCGCGGAGAACATCCGGCGCAGGTGGTACTCCGAAGTGGCCGCGACCCGCGCCACCTCCGCCACGTCGACGCCCTGGCCGAGGTGGCGCTCGATGTACTCCATGGCCTGATTGAGCCGCTCCAGCACGCCCGGCCTCCTTCCTCTCCTGCGTTTTCCTGTGATCACCACGTTAGGGAGCACGTGTGGTGCCGGACCCGACATTCCGTGCCCGATGCGGTCGGGTCGGCACGGCTGCCCCGCCGTCCGGCCCCGAGGCCTTGAGTCCACCCGTCGCCGGGACCATCGTCCCTGGCCGGCGGGGTGTGCGGGTGCGGATCCTTGAGTTCATGGCCGACCCCACCCCTCCCCGTCCGCAGCGCATCGGCGCGGGACGCCCGCTCAGCCTGTTCCTGATGTGCGCCGGGCTCCTGGGGGCGCTGGCCTCGTCCGTCCTGACGTACGACCGCATCCGTACCCTCGCCGATCCGGCCTTCGCCCCCGGCTGCAACATCAACGCGGTGCTCAGCTGCTCCGACGTGATGGACGCCTGGCAGAGCAACGTGCTCGGCTTCCCGAACATGCTGCTCGGCATGGTCGCCTTCGCCGCGCTCGCCATGCTGGGTCTGCTTCTCGCGAGTGGCGCCACCGTGCCGCGGTGGCTGTGGCTCGGCGTGCAGGGCGCGGTCACTGCGGCGTTCGGCCTGGTGATCTGGCTGATCGGACAGTGCCTGTACGTGCTCGGGGCGCTCTGCCCCTGGTGCCTGCTGGTGTGGGCGGTGGTGCTGCCGCTGTTCTGGTACGTCACGCTCCACTCGCTGCGCACCGCGGCCCTGCCCGCTCCGCCGGGCCTGAAGCGGGCCCTGCGCGGCTACGGGTGGCTGGGTCCCGTGCTGCTGTACGGGGTGGTGGTCGTGCTGATCGTGACGCGGTTCGGCGGGCGGCTCCTGTAGGCGGCGGGGTCCGCCGGGGCCGGGCGGGTCACGCGGCCTCGTCGGCGGGCCGCTCCACGGAACAGACGAGGGAGTCGTCCCGCACGTCGGCCACGATCGTGTCGCCCGGATCGGCCTCGCCGCTCAGCAGCAGGGAGGCGATGCGGTTGTCGAGCTCGGCCTGGAGGGTGCGGCGCAGCGGACGCGCGCCGAACTCGGGCTGGTGCCCGTGCGCGACGAGCAGCTTCTTGGCCGCGTCGGTGACCCGCAGCTCCAGGCCCTGGGCGCGGACCCGGCGCTCGCTCTGCCGCAGCAGCAGGTCGAGGATGCGCGTGAGGTCGTCCTCGCCCAGGCCGTGGAAGATGATGATGTCGTCGATGCGGTTGAGGAACTCGGGCGGGAAGTGGCCCTGAAGGTCGCCCATCAGGTCGGCGCGGATCTCGGAGACGTCGCCCTGGTGCGCGAGGATGCGGTGCGCGCCGATGTTGGACGTCATGACGACCACGGTGTTGCGGAAGTCGACCGTGCGACCCTGCGCATCGGTGAGCCGCCCGTCGTCCAGGACTTGGAGCAGGGTGTTGAAGACGTCCGGGTGCGCCTTCTCGACCTCGTCGAAGAGCAGGACGCTGTAGGGCTGCCTGCGCACCTTTTCGGTGAGCTGGCCCGCCTCGTCGTGCCCCACGTAGCCGGGCGGGGCGCCGACGAGCCGCGAGACGGTGTGCTTCTCCTGGAACTCGCTCATGTCGAAGCGCACCATGCGGCTCTCGTCACCGAAGAGCAGCTCCGCGAGCGCCTTGGCCAGTTCCGTCTTGCCCACGCCGGTCGGGCCGAGGAAGAGGAAGGAACCCACGGGCCGGTTCGGGTCGCCCATGCCCGCGCGGTTGCGGCGGACGGCCTGGGCGATCGCGGTGACCGCCTCGTCCTGGCCCACGACCCGCTCGTGCAGCGCGTCCTCCAGCTTGAGGAGCTTGTCCTTCTCGCTCGCGGTCAGCTGGGCGACGGGGATGCCCGTGCGCCGCGAGAGCACCTCGGCGATGTCGGCGGCCGTGACCTCCATGACGCCTTCGCGCCGCTCCTCGATCCCGGCGAGTTCGGCCTCGATCCCGGCGATCCGCTCCTTGAGCTCGCGGGCCCGCTCGAAGTCCTCCGCGTCGACGGCCTGGTCCTTCTCGCGGTTCAGCTCGGCCCGTTCGTCCTCGCGCGAGACGACCTCCGTGGACCTGCCCAGCGACCTCAGCCTGATCCGGGCACCGGTCTGGTCGACGAGGTCGATGGCCTTGTCGGGCAGGAACCGGTCGGAGACGTAGCGGTCGGAGAGCTCCGCGGCGGCGGCCAGTGCCTCGTCGCTGTAGCGGACCTGGTGATGGGCCTCGTAGGAGTCGCGCAGCCCCTGAAGGATCTGGATGGTCTCCTCGACACTCGGCTCGGGCACCATGACGGGCTGGAAGCGCCGCTCCAGGGCCGCGTCCTTCTCGATGTACTTGCGGTACTCGTCGATGGTCGTGGCGCCCACCACGTGCAACTCGCCGCGGGCCAGGGCGGGTTTGAGCATGTTCCCCGCGTCCATGGCTCCCTCGCCCGAGGCGCCGGCGCCGACCACGGTGTGCAGTTCGTCGATGAAGAGGATCGTCGACTCGGAGGCGGCCTTGACCTCGTCGATGACGGCCTTCAGGCGCTCCTCGAACTGGCCCCGGTACTGGGCGCCGGCCACCAGGCCCGACAGGTCGAGGGAGATGACCCGCTTGTCCTTGAGCGTCTTGGGCACCTCGCCCGCGACGACGCGCTGGGCGAGCCCCTCCACGATCGCCGTCTTGCCGACGCCCGGCTCACCGATCAGGACGGGGTTGTTCTTCGAGCGCCGGGAGAGGATCTCCACGGTCTGCTCGATCTCGTCCGCCCGGCCGACCACCGGGTCGAGGCGGCCGCTCCTGGCCTCCTCGGTGAGGTCGCGCCCGTACTCGTCGAGCGTCGGCGTCTCGCTGTCCCGCGCGCTCTCGGGGCTTTCGGCGCGCACCGCGCGTTCCGTGGTCCGGCGCACCGCGTCGGCGTCGGTGCCGTAGGCCGAGAGCAGCTTGGCGGCACCCGTGTGCGGGTCCTCCAGCAGCG
This sequence comes from Streptomyces sp. NPDC040622, assembly GCF_055593965.1. Classification (NCBI taxonomy): domain Bacteria; kingdom Bacillati; phylum Actinomycetota; class Actinomycetes; order Kitasatosporales; family Streptomycetaceae; genus Streptomyces; species Streptomyces sp. NPDC040622. The sequence goes on from NZ_JBVIXD010000001.1 coordinate 918,398, forward strand.
CGCCGAGGATGTGCTCGGGGCCGATGTACGTCAGCCCGGCGGCCTGGGAGCGTGCGTGGGCGGCGAGGAGGGTGCGCTTGGCCGCGGGGGTGAGACCGGGTTCGGCGGAGGGCGTGCCGCTCTCGCCGGGCAGCACCCCGGCCACGGTCTCACCGAGCCGGTCGGGGTCTGTCCCGGCCTGCTGGAGGAGCGTGCGGGCGGGCTCGACCTGTGTGCACGCCCAGAGCAGGTGTTCGGTGTCCAGGTCCCGGCTGCCGTCCTGCGCCGCCCGCCCGGTGGCCCGGTCGATCAGCTCCCGTGCGGAGTCGGTGAGCAGCCGCCCGATCGGCACGCGCTGCACCTGGGGCGGTGATGACGCCGGTGACATGCCGAAGAAGCGGTTGAGCAGCTCGGCGAACGGGTCCGGGCCGCCGGGGGAGCCGAAGGAAGACATGGTCATGAGGGCCGTCCTGGAAGGCGCGGTGGGGGAGGGGGACGCTCCGCTCCACCGTATGGACAAAAAGGACATGCCGCACCCGCGCGGGCGCCTTACCAGCGCCCGCGCGGGTCTGCCACTCCTGGCCGCCCGCGTCAGGGTTCCTGGCGCCACCCGCTGCCGTCCGGGCATGTCGTGGACGCGGTGCCGAACGCGAAGCCGAGGAACTGCTTCAGCGCGGGCGTCCAGGTCTTGAAGTCGTGTCCGTCGGGGCCGGAGCAGTACAGGTGGGGCACGCTCTGCTGCGCGAGCGTGTGATGGAGCGCGTTGTTCCATGCGTACGGGTCCTCGGCCCGGCCGCTGTAGAGCGCGAGCCTCCCCTGGTAGGACCGGTAGGCGGCGGGGTGCGTCGCGGCCACCTGGACCGGGTTGAACGACGGCCAGCCGGACTGCGGCCCGAAGACCAGCTCCGTGCGCCGCAGTGCGTCGGGATTGCCGGGGAAGAGGTACTTCCAGTAGTTCCCGGCGTCGCTCCCCGCGCCGTGCCACCAAAAGCGCGCCCCGTAGGCCGTGGTGCCGCTGTTGATGATCTGCTGGTGGTCGGGGCGGCGGAGGTCCGTGCCGCCGGAGAAGGCGCCCACCGCGCTGAACACGTCGGGGTACTGGGCGGCGTACTTCAGCGCGCCGAAGCCGCCCATGGACATGCCGGCGACGGCGCGCCGGCCGGACGTGGCGAAGTGTCCGTCGACCCACGGCACCAGCTGCTTGATGTGGAAGGTCTCCCACTGCGGGGTGAAGTTGCCGTACGTGGCGCCCTGCCAGTCGGAGTAGAACCCGACCTTGCCGCCTTCGGGCATCACCACGATGCCCTTGAACCCGGCCTCCCTGACGCTCCGGCTGATGTCTCCGCCGCCGCTGGACCACTGCTCGTAGTCGGCGGCGCCGCCGTGCAGCAGATACAGCACGGGGTAGCGGTCCGACGGGCTGTAGTCCGAGGGCAGGTGGACGCGCACCCGCACGGGTTTGCGTACGGGGTCGATCTGCGGTGCCCCGGGCCCGCGCGGTGTGAAGAGCGCGCCCGTGGTGAACTCCGCCTCGCAGAGCAGGCCGTCGGGAGAGGGCTGCCAGTCCCGCAGTTCCAGGCCGTTCGAGTCCCCCGCCCCGATGTCGGGGCAGGTGACGGCGGCCGCCGAGGCGGACGGAGCGGGCAGCCCGCCGAGTGCCAGGCCTACGGTCAGGGCGGCGATCGCCGGCCAGGCCCTGATGGATGCGGACCGCTGCATGGCTCCCCAATCGGTTCGATGCCCCACGGAGGCGGCACGCCGTCGGACGGTGCGCCGGCGGCGGTGCGCAGGTGGTCCTCGACGCTATCGGCGCGGTGTGGGGGCCGCGTACCGCCGCGGGTGGACATCGCGTACCGCGATGGTTTACCCGCGGACGACCCGGTCTGCCGCACAGGGCGCCCGGGCCGGGCCGTCAGTCGGGGTGTTTGCTCAGGGGCGGCGGCTGATGGGGGCGGGTCGGGCCGGGCCGGAACTGCATCGTCACGAACCGGGTCTCGATCTCGGGCAGCGGGCTGGCGGCGGCCGCGATCACCCAGCACGGCCCCTTCACGGGGTGGTGGACCATGCGAACGGCGCCGTCCGGATGCAGGGCGTGCGAGGCCGCGGTCGCCAAGTAGATGGGACCCGCGACGGGGTCGAGCCGAACGTCGCTGGCCAGACTGATGAGTTGAGGATCGGACGGGTCCTTCGACAGGGCCTGCCTGATGGCCGGGCACGCTCCTCGTGCCCAGTCCTCGGCCCAGTTCAGCAAGGTGCCCTCGCGGGCCTCTGCGTCGAGCAGCATCCACCGCATGATGTTGGACGGCGTCCGCCCGCCGGGGAAGAGCGCTTTGAACTCGGCGTTGTACGCCACCACGTTCCAGTGCTTGTCGGCGAGGTAGGCCATCGACCCCGTGATGCTCTCGACGACCGTCCGCCAGCTCGCGATCATCGGTGTCGAACCCGCTAAGTCCTGTTCACCCGGCTGCACGTGTCTGGTCCCTTCCGGTGATGTCGAGCGTCGGCATCCATGCGATCACAGCGTGCGGCGCAAGCCTAGCCAGCGATGACGGCCCGTCGTCCGTGGCCCCGTTGTCCTCCCGTCGCTACCCCTCCTCGCCCTGTTCTCCGCCCTCCTCCTCGTCCTCCTCCTCGTCCTCGTAAAGGTCCGACAGGGTGTCGACGCACTTCTCCGCGACCGTCACGGCGAACCGCGGGCAGGACCACGCCTCCGGGCTGCGGGACTCCTCGGTCGCCGGGAACTCGTCGGGCGCGTAGTAGTGCGGCATGCCGTCGCGGAATTTCGCGTAGCGCAGCGCCGGGTGCTCGTCGTCGTGTGCGCACTGTTCCGGCCGGGGGGCGGCGATGACGGCGCGCATCGTCGCGAGGACGCCACGGACCACCGGCAGGGGCGGGCTCGGGTAGGAGTTCTCCGCCGCCTGGTACGCGGTGACCAGCAGCACCGCGCGTTCCCGGCCGTCGGCCCCCTCGTGCCGGCGGGCGGCCCACAGGGCCAGATCGTCGGCGTACTCCTCGTTCCAGTTCTTGTGATCGAGGCGTTCCGCGATCTTCTCGATCTCCAGACGTCCGTCCGCGCGCAGGTACTCGGCGTCGACGTGGGAGGTGTCGCGGTCCCCGAAGAGCTCTTCGCGTCGCATGCCCAGCGCCGTCAGGGACTTCTCCGCGATCTCCGCCATGAAGACCGGGCACACGACGTGCTCCAGGGGCGCGCCCCGGCCCGACTCGGCCCGGTTCCGCTCGTAGACCGCGCGGCCCCCTGGACTGCTCAGGACGACGCCGACCTCCGCGGCCTCGGGGCCGCTGTCGGGAAGCGTGGCGTGCCATTCGTGCGCGCACGACGCTCCCGCGAAGTGCGGCAGTGTCTCCTCCAGCGCCTCGACGAGGTCGTCGAGCACCGACTTCGTGCGCACCATGCCGGACACGGCGTACCAGGTCACCGCCCTGACGACCAGCAGATGTCCGGCGCGGTCCGCGGGCTCGGCGCCGGACAGGTGCCCTGCCTGCGAGGAGATCTCCTCGTTGATGTCGGTCCACGGCTTCGGGTAGCCGTGGAGCAGGGCCGACAGGGTGGCGATGGTCTCCTTGGCGTCGGCCGGCAGCCGGGGCGGCACGTCCGTGACCGATCCCGGCTCGATGGCGTCCATCGCGATCCGGGCGAACCCGGCGACGTTGCGCGGGCAGAGCCACTCGTCCCGCGGCCGGTCCTCGGACCACTCGTCGCTCTCGTCGGCGAGGCCGGGCACCAGATCGGCGAGGTACGCGTCGTCCTCGTCGTCATGGTTCTCGTACGGGTGGAGGCCGTGGTCGCACGGGCGGTCGCGCAGGGCTCGGTCGGCAGCCGCGAGCGCCGCCATCGTGGCGGGTTCCACGCCGTCCCCCGGCAGCCAGGTGACGTACGAGGCCGTCGCCACCAGAGCGAACGTCCAGACGTACGACGCGGCGCCGCCGGGATCGGCGGCGAGCCGGGCCGCGCAGTCGCGGATCGCGCGGTCGTACGCGCTGTTGCGGGAGTCCTCGTGGTTCTCGTGGATCTCCGACCAGGTCCTGGACAGCTCGTCGAGCTCGTCCTTCGGTATGCCGACCGCGGTCGTCGAGTCGCGGTTCGTCGAGTCGTGGTTCATCGGGCCGTGGTTCATCGGGTCGCCGTTCATCGGGTCGTGCGCTTTCGTCATGATCTTCACGACGCCGGGTGCGCTCCAGGGGTTCCGCCACCGGCGGGGCGGAGGCGTGCGGTCCGGTCGGCTGTCGGCAGCTCCTCGTACACTTCCTCCGTCAAATGATCATGCTTCACCGCTTGGGGGATGGGAACCGCATGTCCATACGTACAACTCGAAACAATCGCGCTCTCCTCAGGAGCTTCACGGTCGCGCTGAGCGTCGCGGCGGTCCTGACGGGCACCGCCGGCACCGGCACGGCGGCCGAGCGCGCGGGAAAGCACGACGCGACGCAGCGTTCTCTGGACGCGCTGGAGAAGGCCGGGATGCCGGGCGTGGCCGCGGAGGTGAGCGGACCGCAAGGGACGTGGTTCGGCTCCGCCGGTTACGCCGACACCTCGACGCAGCGCAAGCGCACCGCGGCGGACCACCTGCGTGCGGGCAGCAACACCAAGTCCCTTGTCTCCGTGGTCCTTCTGCAGCTGGAGGCCGAGGGCAAGCTCAGTCTGGACGACTCCGTGGAGCGCTGGCTGCCCGGCCTGCTGCAGGACAACGGCTACGACGGCAACAAGGTGACGGTACGTCAACTCCTCAACCACACCAGCGGCGTGTTCGACACGGTGTCGACGCCGGAGTGGCGGGAGTACATGAACGGCCCCGGCTTCCTGGCCCACCGTTACGAGACCCGTACGGCCCGGCAGATCGTCGACATGGCACTGAAGTACAAGCCGGACTTCGAGCCCGGCACCGGATGGAAGTACTCCAACACCAACTTCGTGCTCGCGGGCATGATCATCGAGAAGGCCACGGGCAATACCTACGCGCACGAGGCGGAAGAGCGCATCATCAAGCCCTTGAAGCTGCGCGAGACCACGTTCCCCGGCACCGACCCGAAGATGCCCGCGCCCTACGCGGTCGGCTACTCCAAGCTGTACGCGGAGAAGCCCGGCCCCGAGATCTACGACGCCACGGAGTACAACCCGGCGTGGTCCGGCGCGACCGGTGAGGTCATCAGCACCACGGGCGATCTGAACCGTTACTACAGCGCCCTGTTGAGCGGAAAGCTGCTGCCGGCCGCCCAGCAGCGGGAGTTGCTCGACACGGTCGAGACCGGCACCTTCTTCAAGTACGGCACCGGTCTGATCGCCCGCACCCTCTCCTGCGGAGTGAAGGTCTACGGCCACGACGGCATCGTCTGGGGCTCGTTGACCAGCACGGCGACGACCGCGGACGGCAAGCACACCCTGACGTTCCACCTCAACGGTGACTGGCTGGAGGACGGCCAGCTGTACGACAACGTCTTCGAGGCGGAGTTCTGCGGCAAGGGATAGCGGCACGCACGCCCCGCGCCGTGTCCCGGCGCGGGGCGTCCGTGGCGGAACCACGCGGAGTCAGTCGGCGGCGGTGTGAGTGCGGGTGTCGGTGTCAGTGTCGGTGTCGGTATCGCTCGGGCGGCGCGGGCCTCGGAGGACGACGTAGAGGAACAGCGCGGCCATGACGGCGACTCCGGCCCACATCGCCTGCTGCCAGCCGTCCACGAACGACTCCCGGGCGGCACGGGCCAGCGCCTGTGCGTGCGGGCCCGCCCGGTGTGCGGCGTCGAGGGCGTTGGCGACACCTTCGCGGGCGGTGTCGGCCGGGCCCTGGGGGACGTCGGCCAGTCGGGGTCCGATGGCGTCGCGGTAGCCGGCGGGCAGCAGCGCGCCGAGCAGGGCGACGCCGAGCGCCGTTCCGAATTCGCGGGTGACGTCGTTGAGCGCCGACGCCACGCCCTGGCGCTCGCGGGGGAGGGCGCCGGTGATCGCCTCGGTGGAGGGCGTCATCGACAGACCCATGCCGGTGCCCATGGCGAGCATGCCGGGGAGGACGGACAGGAATCCGCCGTCGACGGACACGACGGCGGCCATGAGCGCGAGGCCGACACCCGCCAGGAGGATGCCCCCGGCCATGGTCGCCCTGGCGCCGATGCGCGCGGCCAGTCGCGGGGCGAGGCCGGACGCCATCATCATCAGTGCGGCCATGGGCATCAGCGCCAGGGTGGACAGCAGCCCCGACCAGCCGAGTACGGCCTGGAAGAACGGGAAGAGCACCACGAAGATGCCCGCCTGCACGCCGAAGACCACCAGGAGCGTGATCGAGCCGCCGGTCAGGCCGCGCTCGCCGAACAGCCGGACATCCAGGAGAGCGGCGTCCCCGCGGCGCAGTTCCCAGGTCACGAAACCGATGGCGGCGACGACGCCGATCACCAGGCCGAGCAGGGTCGCTGGGGCGGCCCAGCCGCGTTCGGGCCCCTCCTGAAGGACGAAGATGAGTCCGACCACGGCGACGGCCGAGGTCAGCGCGCCGACGGTGTCGAACGAATGCCCCGACCTCTCACTGGAGTGGGGAACGGATCGCAGCGTCATGACGAACGCGACGACCACGAGAGCGACGGGCAGGACGAAGAGCCACCGCCAGCACGCCAGCACGCCAGCTCGCCACGTCGACCAGGGCGGCCGAGAGGAACATGCCGAGCACGCCACCGCCTCCGGCGACACCGGTCCACACGCCGATCGCGCGGCCGCGCTCCTCCTCGGAGTCCGAGACCCGCCAGGCCTTCGGTACGTGCCCGCATGGTGGTCGCGACAGCGAGGGCACGACGCCGCACGAGCCGCCCGTCCCCCAGGCGTACGCCCGCGATACCGCCGCCCTCGGCCGCGACCACCTGCTCGACGGGCTGGTCGACGACGCGGATGTCGCGGGCGGCGAAACGCGCCCGGGTGCCCTCGTCGAGCGCGGTGCCGCGCGTGAAGTAGACGAGGTCGTCGGTCAACTGGCGGAACAACAGCGCGTTGTGGATCGAGGCCGGACCCACCGCGGGCACGCCGATGGGTTCGTCGCGGACCTCCCAGCCGTGGCAGTACGGGCAGCGCACGACGCCGTGTCCCCAGTGCTCGGCGAGCCCGGGCACGTCGGGCAGTTCGTCCCGCAGGCCGGTGGCGACCAAGAGGCGGCGCGCGTGGAGCGTCGCGCCGTCGGCCAGGGCGACGGAGAAGCGAGGGTCCCCGTCGGCGACGACGGCGCCGACCACCTCACCGGCGCGTACCGTGCCGCCGTACCGGCGGACCTCCTCGCGGCCCCGTGCCAGCAGCTCGCCCGGGGGAGTGCCGTCAAGGCCGAGCAGTCCGTGCACGCCCTCGGCGGGCGCGTTGCGCGGGATGCCGCTGTCGATCACGACGACCGAGCGGCGGGAGCGGGCCAGCATCAGCGCTCCGTTGAGCCCGGCGGCGCCGCCGCCGATCACCACGGCGTCAACGGTCCCGCCCGGGAGCGCGTCGGTCACGTGTGCGGGAGTCGTCGCAGACATGGCAGACGCAGACACGGCAGATACAGACACGGCAGATACAGACACGGCCGGTCCAGGCACGTCAGATATGGCATCCATGTCATGGTCCCCTTTCGCCTTGCTGCCCCGGTGCTTGCTTCCGGGGCCGAACACGGACGACGCTAAGCGCTCCTTGCGGTGGTCGCATACAATGTTGCCTATGACGCAAGACGGTGGTGAGCTGGACAGCCTGGTACGCAAACGCATCCGTGCCCTGCGCGTGGCCCAGGGCTGGTCCCTCGAGGAACTGGCCACCCGCGCCAACGTCAGCCAGTCCACGCTCAGCCGCATCGAGAACGGCCGGCGCCGGCTCGCGCTCGACCAGCTCGTCATCCTGGCGCGGGCCCTGGACACCTCCCTCGATCAGCTGGTGGAGACGGCCACGGACGACGTCATCGCCAACCCGACGATCGACGGGGCCCACGGGCTGATGCGCTGGCCGATCAAGGCGGAACCCGGCATGAGCGTCGTGCGCCAGCGCATGACCAACCCGCCACCCGACAATCCCTCGCGCATGCGTGCCCACCCCGGCCGCGAATGGCTCGTCGTCATCTCCGGCACCGCGGTCCTGCTCCTGGGCAACCGGCGCCTGCGGATCGAGACCAACCAGGCAGCGGAGTTCCCCACGATGCTTCCGCACGCCATCGGCGCCGAGGGCGGCCCCTGCGAGATCCTCGGCATCTTCGACCGCGACGCCCGCCGTGGCCACCAGCGCGCCGACAACGCCGACACCGCCCCCCACACCGGTAACTCCGGCAACGCCGACAAGCACGCCTGACGGCGACGGATTGCGCGGTGCGCAAGGCGGTCGGCGATCGTCTTGCGTGTTCAGGAACAGGCCAGGTCACGGGCGGATCGCCCGCTTAGCGTGGACGCATGAACCACGCTTCCTCGCACACCGAGCACGGCTCCGAGCACGACAGCGCGCACGACTCCGAGCATGACTCCGCGCACCACGTTCACCAGCACGGAGCGGGCGGCCACACCGGGACCGACGCCGACCAGGCGGAGATCCTCGAGCTGGACGCCGAGGTGCTTGCCGAGCACACCGCGTCCATCACCGCCTGGCTGCCCGTCGCGTCCGGTCCGCGTCGCATCGTGGATCTGGGGTGCGGGACCGGAGCCGGCACCCTCGCCCTGCTCGCGCGCTTCCCGGAGGCCGAACTGACGGCCGTCGACTCCTCGGCCTCCCATCTGGAGCGCCTGAAGGAGAAGGCGGCCGTCGTCGGCGCTGCCGACCGTGTGCGGGTCGTCCAGGCGGACCTCGATGCGGCGTCCTGGCCCGACCTCGGCACGCCGGACCTGGTCTGGGCGTCGGCCTCCATGCACCACATGGCCGACCCCGACCGCACCCTGCGCCAGATCCACGACCTGCTGGCGCCGGGCGGTCTGTTCACCGTCATCGAGCTGGCCGGCTTCCCCCGGTTCCTGCCCGAGGACGCCCCGGCGGAGGCCCCCGGCCTGGAGGAGCGGTGCCACGCCGCGCTGGACCACCACCACGCCGAGCACGTCCCGCACCGCGGCGCCGACTGGGGAATCAAGCTGCGGGAGGCGGGCTTCGCCGTCGAGGGTGAACGTACCGTCACCGTCGACATCGGCCCGCCCTCCACCGACACGATCGGCCGCTACGCGCTGAGCAGCCTGCGCCGTCTGCGCGGCGGTGCCGCGGCCACCCTGACGGCCGAGGACCTGAACGCTCTCGACCAGCTGCTCGACACCGAAGGGCCGCACAGCATCCTGCGCCGCACGGATCTGCGGGTGCGCACCGAGCGCTCGGTGTGGGCGGCACGCCGCGCGTGACGCGGGCGCACCGCGGCCGGGGCCCGCACCATGAGGTGCGGGCCCCGGCCGATGGTCGTACGGAGGGTGCCGTCGTCCGGAACCTCTCACGCAGAAGGCATTCGGACTGCCGCGATCAGAGGCCGAACTCCTGCGGGGACACGCCCAGCGCCGCGCACGCCTCCCTCAGGACCTGCTCCTCGGCCGGGGCGATGTACCCGTCCGCGCCGGCCACGACGAATCCGGTCTGCACGACGGCCTTGGCCTCCGCCGGCTTCTTCGCCGCCTTGGCGATCTCCTGCATGACCTCGGTCTTGCCCTGCTGGAAGTTGAACGACAGCTGGTCGACGTGCTTGTTGAAGCGCGTGCGCAGCTGCTCCGGCGGGAAGTTCTGCAGGACGTCGTTCTGCAGGATCAGCGACTCCACGTGCTGGCGCTCCGCCGGGTCGACCGTGCCGTCGGCCGCCGCGACCAGGGCGCACATGGCCATGCTGGCGTCGCGGTAGGCGCCGCTCTTGAGCTCCGTCTTGAGCGAGGCGAGCTGGGACTTGAGCACGCCCACCATCTGGGCCTTCGACCCCCCTGCGGAGCCCGACCCCGATCCCGGCCGTCCGTGTCCGCCGGAGCTCCGGGCCCCCTGCGACTGCTGCAGACCCTTGGCCTGGTCCTTGATCCGGTCCCACATCGCCATGCGTGCCACCTCGGCTACCCGTTCGTCGTCCGCGCGACTTCCGCGCGTCCTCCTGCCAACGCCGTCCCGCCCCCCGAAGTTCCGTGGCCGACGAGCCGGCAGGACGGAGGGCAGCGGGCCGCTCCGTCACGAGCGATCAGGTGCCCGGCCCGTCACGGCCAGGGGACCGCGTCCAACAGCCATGCGATGAGGGCGCTCATCGTCCCGGCCACGGCCGCGGCGGCCAGGGTGAGAGCGGAGCTCGTTGCTGCCTCTTCTCGGGCCGGGCTCTTGCGGCTCAATCGTGGCATTCTTGAAGTCCCTTCGGTGTGGGCGGGTTCGGCGTCGTCGCCGGTTGCTCTCACCCTGCTCGCCACACCGGGTGTTGCGGCAGCACGCACGCGTTGCGGGTCTGTCCAACGCGGGGAATCCGACGGGGGCTGGACGTGGACGAACTGGCGGAGCAGTCCGAGGGCACGGCGCGCGCGGAGCTCGCGCCCGCCTCGTGGGAAGACCCCGGGCCCGGCGTCCTGAAACCGATCCCGGCCCATGTGACGCCCGAGTGCCGGGAGTTGGCAGAGGCGCTGCGCAGCGTCTTTGTGGGCCTGCGCATATCGGTGCGCCGCTACGCGGTACGCACCCACCACGACCCCGGCACGGTCTCCCGCTACCTCAACGGAACCGCGGTCGCGCCCGCGGAGTTCACCGAACGGCTGCTGACCGACGCGGCCGAGGCGCTGCGCCGACCCGTCTCCGCCGAGGCCACCGACCGTGTGACGGCCCTGCAACGGGCCGCGCTGAAGGCCACGAGCAAGCTGGGCTACGAAGTGCAGGTACTGAAGGACCATCTGGTCGACGCCGACCGGAGACTGCAGTCCGCCGAGGCCAACGTCGAGGCGCTCTCCGAGGTGTTGCTGGGCAAGAAGCGCCGCATCGCCGAAATGGACACCGAGAAACAGCGGCTGCAGTTGTCCTTCACCGTCCAGCAGGGCAGGAACAGACAGGAACTGGAGTCCCTGCAGACCGCGCACCACCGATTACTGGGAGAGCGCGACCGGCTGCTGGGAGAGATCGCGCGGCTGCAACAGGCCCTGGAACAGGCCCAGCGCCAGGCCATCGAGGCGGAAACACGCTGCGAGGTGCTGGAGCACCAGATGCTCGAAACGGAGGAGTCCCTCGCCGTGGAGGCCGAGGCGGCATCCGGCGCGGCCCCCGGACGCTTCACCATCAGCTACGCGGGGCCCGACCGGCCGTGGGCGGTATGGATCAGGCACCGGCTCGAGACCATCGGCCACGACGCCGCCATCCAGAGCTGGGAGCCGCCCGTCGGCCTGCCCCTGCCGGAGGCGCTGCGCTCGCTCTTGGTCGTCGACGGCACCCACGTCCTGCTGCTCAGCGAGGAGTTCGTGCCGGTGGGCGGCCACACCGAGGAAGCCTGGGCCCGCGCCCTGCGCGAGGTCGCCCCCAGCGGAAAGACGCGCAGGCTGGTCGCTTTCACCCTCACCGGCCGCGAATTCCCGCACCTGACCGCCGTGCTGCCCAGTGCCCGCCTGCTCGGTCTCGGCGCGGACGACGACGAACGCCGCGTGCTGCGCCGGCTCCACCTCGATCCGGCGCTCGGCGGCGTCAAGACCGGTGCCAGCGCACCTCGTTACCCCGCCGAGCCACCGCCGGTGTGGGGCGGCGTCCCCCGGCGCAGCCCGCACTTCACCGGCCGTGGCGTCCAGCTGGGACAGCTGCGCCACTGGCTCGACGAAGCGCCGTCGGGCGCCGCCATGGCTGCCCTCGTCGGTATGCCCGCCATCGGGAAGACACAGTTCGCCGCCGAGTACGCCCATCGCTTCGCCGCCCAGTACGACGTGGTGTGGTGGGTCGCCGCCGGGACACGGGAGGCGTTCCGTCAGGGTCTCGCGGACCTCGCCCCGGCCCTCGGGGTGGACGGGGGCACCGATCCGGTGGGCGCGGTGCTCGACGCCCTGCGCAGGGGGACTCCGTACGGCCGTTGGCTCCTCGTCCTGGACGGCGCCGACTGGCCCGCGGACACGGCCGGCTCCCTGCCCAGCGGCCCCGGCCACGTCCTGATCACCTCCCAGAACAGCGACTGGGCGGAACACCAGGTGGAGACCGTGCGGGTGCTCCCGCTCGACCGTCCCGAGAGCATCCGGCTGATCCGCCGCAGGATTCCGCGCATCAGACCGTCCCAGGCCGACCGACTGGCCGACGAACTCGGGGACCACCCGCTGGCCGTCGCCCAGGCACTCGCCTATCTCGACCACACCCCGATCGCCGTGCCGGAGTACCTCGACCGGCTGCGCGACACGTCCTGGGAGCGGGCGCCGCTGCGGGCCACGGGCGACTATCCGACGACGTTCTCCCGTGCCCTGACGGCCGTGCTCAAGCGGCTGCGCGAATCGTCCCCGGAGGCCGTCGACCTCCTGCACGTGTGCGTCCTGTTCGCGGACAGCGGGGCGCCGCTGGGCCTGCTCAGGCTCAGCCTTCCCGAACCCCTGCGCGGACAGTCCCTCGACTCGCTGCGCTGGCAGGAGATGGTCGGCACCATCGTCGCGCACTCGCTCGCGGACGTGGAGCCGAGCGAGGAGAGCGACGAGACGCACGACCCGCCCGGCGCCACCCTGCGCATGCACCCGCTGGTCCGCAGGGTGGTCCGCGACGACATGGCGGGCGGCTACCGTTCGACGCTCCTGCGCCGCGTCCGCCACGCGCTCGTCGCCGCGGATCCGCGCGACCCCGTGAACGTCCGCGTGTGGCCCCAGTACGCGCAGATCGTGCCGCACCTGGAACCCTCGGGAGCCCCGGGTGAAGCCGTCGCGGAGGACTCGGGACTGATCCTCAACTGCGCCCGGTACCTGCACCTGCGGGGCGACTCCCGGTCGGCGCTGCACCTCGTCGAACGCGTCGAGCGCGCGTGGACCAGCGGGCTCGGCGACAGTCCGCCCCAGGCACACGTCCTCGCGGCCCGGCGCAGTGAAGTCCTCAGGACGCTCGGCCACTACGCCCGGGCGCTGGACGCCGACCGCACGGAGGAGGCGAGACTGCGCGCGAGCGAACACCCCGAGTGCACCGACCCGCTCGGCGTGACGGGGGATGTGGCGGCGGACCTGCGCGGCCTCGGACGCTACGAAGACGCACTGGAACAAGCCCGCAAGGCCTGCGAGGGGCGTGAGGCGCTGCATGGCCCGCGCCACCCCCGCACCCTCGGAGCGGTCATCGGCGTGGCCGACTCCTTGCGGCTGCTCGGACGCTACTCCGAAGCGCTGCTCTTCGACCGACGGGCGATCGAGGGACACCAGAACCTCGCCGAACCCCCGAGCATGGGCAGCCTGCTCGCCGAGGCACGGCACGCGCTGGATCTGCGCCTGCTGGGTCACTTCGAGAACGCGCTGGCCGGGCAGTTGCAGGCCACCCTCGGGCACCGGGAGCTGCTCGGCTTCGACAATCCGGCCACTCTCTGCGCCGAGCACCACCTGGCCCTCTGCGAACTGCGCAACGACGCCGTGGGGGAGGGTCTGGTGAGGCTCCGTGAGGTGCGTCAGGCCGCGGACGAGCTCCTCGGCCCCGACACGCCTCTCGCGCTCAGGGCCGCTACGAGCCTCGCGGCCGCGGAACGTTCGCACGGTGACCTCGGCGACGGCACAGCGCTGTGCCAGGACGTGGTGAACCGCTCCCGGTCCCTGCTCGGCCCCGCACACCCGTACACGGCCGGGGCATTGACGAACCTCGCGGTGGCCGTGCGCATGGGAGGCGACACGGTGGGCGCGGTGGCGCTCGGCGAAGAGGCGAAGGACACCGCCGTGGCGGCACTCGGAGCACGGCATCCCTGGACGCTCGGTATCGCGTACAACCTTGCCGCGGATCTGAGCAACGCGGGCCGGCACACGGAGTCCCTGTCGATGGCGCGGCACACCGCGCGCGACACGGCGAAAGCGCTGGGGCCCCGCCATCCGCAGACGCTGCTGGCGCAGGTGGCCGTAGCCGCGGAGCTCGACTCGACGGGCAAGAGCGGGGACGCCGAGGTCGTACAGGGGCGCGCCCTGGCAGACCTCACGGAGACGCTGGGCGACCAGCACCGGCTCACCGTCGCCGCGCACGCGCGCAGCCACCCGGTCTGGCACTTCGATCCGCTGCCGGTCTGACGCGCGGGGCACCGTGCCCCGGGCTCGCACGGAGTGGCTCTTCGGACGCGGGGCGCCGGGCCACCCGCACCGAACGTCTGCGTGCATCCGTGCAGTTGTGTCACAGATCGTCGACAAGGCAACCGAACGGGTGGGTTCCCCGCTCTTGGAGGGCGGGCCGACGGCCCCCGTCCGCTGCTTGCCCCAGTCAAGGAGACATCTGCTGTGACCGAGACATCCGCCTCTGTGACCCGGCGTCCTCGCGGCCGGACCACGGGACTCGCCGTGGCCGGTACGGTCCTCGCCCTCGCGGCCCCGGTCGCGGCGACGGCCACGGCCGGCCAGGCCAGTGCGGCCGCCGCAGACCCGGTCTCCGTCCTGAAGTTCACGACGAAGGAGCGCAAGGACGCTCTCGCCTACTGGACGCCCGCCCGTATGAAGGCCGTCGGGGAGTCCGTGGACCTCGGCCCGACGGGACCGAAGGCCAAGCCGTGGCGGGGCACCACCCTGAAGACCGTGGGGCGCCTCTTCTTCGTCAACGCGAACGGCGCCGATACCTGGTGCACGGCGACCGCCGTGAAGAGTGCCAACCGCTCGGCCGTGATGACCGCGGCCCACTGCGTGCGCCGGGGCTCCTCGCCCTACAACACCAACTTCTCCATGGTGTTCGTCCCCGCCTACCACAAGGGCAAGGCGCCGTACGGCGCGTTCGCGGTCCGGCAGGCCGCGGCCCCGCGCACGTGGGAGACGGACTCCACCAACGACATGTCCGCGCTGGTGGTCGACGCGGGCAAGAACGGCAAGAAGCTCACCGATGCCGTGGGCGGCCAGGCGATCGCCTTCAACCGGCCCGTCGGCGGCACCATCTCCTCCTTCGGGTACTCGGCCACCCGCCCGCAACTCGGCGAGGAGCTCCTGCGCTGCGTCGGCACGGCGAAGAAGGACCAGGGCACCCAGGCCATTCCCTGCGACATGTCCGGCGGATCGAGCGGCGGCCCCTGGCTGGCGGACTTCAACGCCACCACCGGAAAGGGCGTGTTGGTCTCGGTCAACAGCGCCCTGGACTCCCTCGAGCCGACCAAGATGTACGGAGAGGTGCTGAAGGCCACGGCCAAGAAGGTGTACGACCGCGCTCAGAAGGCCTGACACGGAGGGCGCTCCTGCCCAGGGCAGGGGCACCCGGGTCAGCTCCCGCACCGCGCGGCCTCGACGACGGCGTCCTCCAGCCGCTGGTCGCCCCAGTCGCCGTTGCGGTTCATCGTCAGTACATGCCGGCCGTCCGCCGAGGCCACCGTGCGCGTCGCGGAGCCGGGGACCATGCCGCCGTGGCGCCAGGCCGCCCAGCAGCGCGGACAGGAAGATGTTCACCTCGCCGAGATCTCATTGAGCGCCGCCTGAGTCTTGGCATGCGGCCCTGGGCGTGGTGGGTGGGGCGGGCGTGGGTGGGGCACCAAACCAAGAGCAGGGGTGGCGATGGCGGCGCTGGTGGCGATGGCGGTGAGTACGGCAAGCGCGCCCACTGCGGTGAGTACGGCGAGAACGCGATGCTGTGGCTTCGAATTCCTCATGAGAACAGCTCACCAAGCGCGGATTCCGCTCACCATCCGGGATGACCCGGACTTTGATCAGGGACGCCCCTGATCCGTCACCGACGGCGCACGATCCCCTCGACGACTCTCATCAGCCGGTCCCCCGTCTGATCGATGCTTCCGTTCTGCGTGCTGACCTGCGCGCCTTCGAGTGCGAAGGTGATCTCGGCCGCGACCTGTCCGGGGTCGGGCAGCCCGGCCTCGACGCACATCCCGACCAATCGCTGGGTCTGGAGGGCCTTGTGCTGCTCGATCACCTGTCGGGCGGGGTGGGAGCGGTCGGGCAGTTCGGCGAGGGAGTTGATGAACGGGCAGCCCCGGTGGGAGATCTCCGGCAACCCCTCCGCGATGAAGCGGGCCAGGCCCAGGATCTGCTCCTCCGGCTTGCCGGGGTGTGCGGCCTCGACCCGGTCGAAGGCGGCCTGATAGTCGGCGGCGACGATCCGCAGCCACTCCGCGACCAGTGCGTCCTTCGTCTCGAAGTGCCGGTAGATCGCCATTTTGGTGGTCTCGGCCCGCTCGGCGATCGTCTGCACGCCCACCCGCCGGATCCCCTCGCTCTGGAAGAGCTCTTCCGCCGCGTCGAGGATGCGCTCGCGGGGTGGCAGTTTCGCCACTCTGCTCGGCCTGCCGGCGGTCGATGCCATGGCTGCTCCGTGACGTCCGGTGGTGCTGGGGGTTTCTCAGGTGCGCTACGGTACCAGCCTGTCCCGCACGATACCGAACGGTATCGTCCAGTACTGATCGGTATCGCTATCTGTTCTGCGTCCGTTCTGGGAGTGGCAATGAGATGGGAGTGGCAATGAGAGTTGACGAGTACGTGACCTTCGACGCGGTCGGGCTCGCTGAACTGGTGGCCCGGGGTCACGTGGCCCCCACCGAACCGGAAGCAGCGGCACGCGAGGCCGCGCGGGCGGTGAACCCGCAGATCAACGCCGTCGTAGAGACATGGAAGGCAGATGACGGGCCCGCGCCCGGTACCCCTGACAACGCTCCGCTGACCGCGGTCCCCTTCCTGATCAAGGACATCGGGGTCGCCATGGCCGGGCGTCGGACGGAGCTCGGCAGCCGTCTCGCGGCGGGCAACGTCGCCGACGCCGATTCCTCGTTGATGCTGCGCTTCCGTCGCGCCGGGCTCGTGACGTTCGGGCGGACCGCGACTCCGGAGATGGCCTACGACATCACGACGGAACCGGTCCTGTACGGCGCGACCCGCAACCCGTGGGACCTGGGGCGGAGTGCGGGTGGATCCAGCGGGGGCGCGGGTGCGGCCGTCGCCGCGGGGATCGTCCCGGTCGCGCACGGCACCGACGCGGCAGGGTCGCTCCGCATACCCGCCGCCTACAACGGCCTCTTCGGGCTGAAGCCCACCCGTGGCCGGGTCTCCATGGGCCCCGGCGCCGACGAGGTCTTCAACGGCCTGGCCGTGCACGGCAGCGTCAGCCGCACGGTGCGCGACAGCGCGGCACTGCTCGACCAGGTCCGCGGCCCGGAACCGGGTGATCCCTATTTCGCCCAGCAGCCGTACCGGCCCTACGCGCAAGAAGTCACCCGCGATCCGGGCGCATTGCGGATCGGGGTCCTCGCGCAGGCCTGGGGCGGGCGCCGCACCGCCGAGCCCGTGACCGACGCCCTCGCCCGTACCGCGCGCCTGCTCGAATCCCTCGGCCATCACGTGACAGAGGCCAAGGCCGATCTCGGCGTCGGCTGGGAGGAGTTCGTGACGGCCAACGCCCGTCTGTGGACGGCGAACATCACGGCCTCGGTCAACGAACTGGCTGCCGCCTTCGGCCGGCCCGTGGACTCCTCGACCCTGGAGCCCGCGACCCTTGCCGGGTACCACTACGGGCAGCGGGTGACCGGAGCCGAGTTCGTCGCCGCTCTCGCGGTCCGGAACCGGGTGGCCCGAAGCCTGGCGCGGTACTTCGAGGCCCACGACATGCTGCTCACCCCGACGCTGCCGGAGCTTCCCGTGTCCCTCGCCACCCCTGCCGAGGGAGCGGCGGCGTACGGCCACGGCGGGCTCGACCGCATCTTCGACCGCTCGCCGTTCACCGTGGCGTTCAATGTGGCGGGCACGCCGGCCATGTCCGTGCCCGTAACAGAAGACACCGGTACGGGACTTCCGATCGGCATGCAGTTCGCCGCCGGTTTCGGGCGCGAAGACCAACTCTTCCGTCTCGCCGGACAATTGGAACAAGCCGCTCCTTGGGCCGCCCGGAGCCCCGGGGTGTGGGCGGGGAGCGTACGTTGAGCGCGGCGGGGCGCCCGGAACCGCGAGGGGACCTGTGATCGTCTCGGCCCCCGAACGCGAAATCGACCCGAATACGCAACCGGACCCGAGCGCATAGCTGGACCCGAGCACATGACTGGAATGGGGCAGGTGGGGATGGCGTCGCTCGGGGAGCTGCTGCGGGAGCTCAAGGAGCGGTCCGGGCTCAGTTACGGAGTGCTGGCCAAGCGGCTTCACATGAGCACCTCCGTGCTGCACCGGTGCTGCAACGGGGGAGCGGTACCCACCGAGTTCGCGGTGGTGGAGCGGTTGGCGCGCCTCTGCGGGGCGACGCCGGAAGAGCTGGTGGAGGTCCACCGGCGGTGGGTCCTGGCGGACGCGGCGCGTGGGCGGAAGCCGGGCCCGGCCGCGTCCACCGCCCCGGCTTCCGCCCCGGCTTCCGCCCCGGCTCCCGAGCCGGACCTCAATCCGGACCCCGAACCGGACCCCGAACCGGAACCTGTGCAGGGCGTCGGGGCGCGGCCGGGCGCCGGTTCCGCGTCAGCTCCGTCGCCGTTGTCCTTGTCGCGCAAGCGCTGGACCCGCGCCCGCGCCCGCGCGCTCGTGGCGGCCGTCGTCACAGTCGTGGGCATCGGCTCCGTCGCTCTTGCCCTGAACGACGGCGGTGACGGCGAAAGGCACCAGCGGAAGCAGAGTGCCGGCGCCGCCGTCCTGTCGGACCCCACCGCCGCGCCGTTCGACGGGTCATGGGGGCCGAGTTCCTCGCCGTCGGTCCGGGTCGGCAAGGGCGATGGCAGCGGTGATGGCAAGAGCGGCGGAAAGGGAAGCTCTCGCGGGACGGACCGGCCCGAGGGGGCGGAGGGGCCCGACGGGGCAGGCAGCAAAGGAACCTCCTCCGCTCCGCCTTCCGGCAAGGGGAGCGCCACGTCCGACTCCTCATGGCGGGGCGGCAAGAGCCCCGCGTCCGGTGGCGCGCGGCAAGGGAACCCCGGCCCGCCGCTGGCCACGCGCACCCGGCCGTACGCCGCCGAGTACGAGGACGACTGCGTGCAGAGCTTCCTGGTGAACCGCGAGGTCGGCCGGGTGCCGGAGCCGCCCGTGCAGCAGGACGTGCCCGCCTGGGTGGGGGAACTCGCCGCTGTCTCGGCCCGGGACCAGTACGTCGAGGTCACCGTGCAGGGCCTGGGCAAGGCTCCCGTCGTCCTGACGGGCATGAGGGTCCGCGTGCAGAGCACCGGTGCGCCGCTCGCCTGGAACAGATTCCACGTGGATACCGGCTGCGGCGAAGCGATGGACGTCAAGTCCTTCGACGTGGACCTGGACGACGCGACGCCGCGTGCGGTGCCCGGCGAGGGGCAGCGCGACTTCCCGTACAAGGTCAGTGAGGGGGAGCCCCAGGTCTTCTACGTCATGGCGGACGCCGAGCTGCACGATGTGCGGTGGTACCTGGAGCTGCGGTGGTCCAGCGGCGACCGGCGCGGGACGCTCCGCGTCGACGACCAAGGGAAGGCGTTCCGGACCAGTGGCTGGAGCAAGGGCTCCACGTCCTATGCGTGGAGCTCGGACCAGTGGCTGAGAACCTCGAAGGGCGCTCACCGCCTTGGGTGAAGAATTCGCCGTACGTCCGGCCAGGTCACCTCCTGGGGCGACCAGGCCAAGCCGCAGCCCAACCCAAGCCGAAGCCCAAGCCCGGCAAGCGTGAGCTGGTCCGCATCGACACGCTGAAGGACGGCTCCATGGACACGGTCTACAAGCTGTCCGCGAGTCACTGGCAGGCCGACGTCCAGGCCCTGCCCCAAGGGCCCCAGCTCCGACCGTCCGACCGGCTCGAAAGGCCCTTATTCTCGTGTCCGCGCGCCAACGACCCCTGCCTGTCGTCCTCGGCGCCCTCACCGCGACATCGCCACCGCCGTGGCGGCCACTTACGCCCCGCCCGCACACCCCGCACTCCCTGTCGGCCCGTCCACCGTCCACGCGGCCTGCGCGACGGCACCCGACGAGACGTCCACCGCGGATCTCCACACCTGAGCAAGTCCGTTGTCCTACCTGACCGGGCACCGTTGCTCTTCTCCGTGCAGGACGCATCGAAGGGTGGAGGGCATGATTGCTCCACGAATCGCTGAGGGGAGCAAGCGTGCTCGGAGATCAACTTCCTGCACTCATAGGGGTGGTGGTGGGCTCGGTCGCGTCGTACGCGGGGCAGAGTCTCACCGAGCGCCGTAAGTGGAAGCGTCAACAGGCGGAGCGGTGGGACGAGAAGCGTTTCGAGACGTACGGCCGCTACGCGAACGTCTTGAAGGTCCAGCTGCGTACGGCTCAGCGCATAGGGGCCGCCCTCGGCTACTCGGACGTCGCTGATCCGCTGGAGCCCACCGAGGGGCTGCCCCTGCTCGCTGAGGCCGAGTCCCACCGGGCCGCCGAGTGGGAGTCGGTGCTGCTCGTCGGTGACGCGGAGACGATCGCCGCGGCCCGGCGGTGGCACGAGTCGGTGTGGTCCATCGAGCTGCTCGTACGGGAGGGCGGGGCCGAGTCGGCGGAGTGGAGCAAGGCGCACCGGGCGGCCAGCGCGGCCCGGGACGCCTTCTATGCGCGGGCGCGGGGCGATCTCGGCATCGCGGGCGCGCCGCCGCCCTCCGGCCAGTGGCCGCGGTCGTGGCGGGCCGAGGTCTCCGGGTGACGTGCAGGTGTGTCTCGCGCCTCGCTTCAGATTGGCGTAGACCAATGGTGTAAATGTGTGCGGCAGGGGAAACCGAGGATCTTCCTCAGGGTGCGTCTGGCCTGCGGAGACGTCGCGTCCGCAGGTTCCTTGCCAGGTCGGGGCGCACATCCGGCTCTCGCCGTGGCGGGGCAGGCATGGTATAGACATATGAAATAAGCACCTCTCGGCCACGTCGGCCGACAGGCGGTGTTCCGCCGGAAGGTCTGTTCCCGTGCATGCTCCCGATCGCGCCTCCCCCGTCGCGAGAGCGCGACGCTCCCGCGGGGCCCGACGTCTGGCGACCCCGGGCACGGCCCGACGGCTGCGGCGGGCCGGCATCGGGCGGGTGCTGGTCGCCGGGTGCCTGGTCCGCGTCTCCCTGCGGGGCGAGATCACCGCACGCGAAGCCGAGTCGCTTCGGACGCAGCTGGGGCGCCTGGTGCAGGACGGCTGCCGTCATCTGATCGTGGACCTGTCCGACGTCACCTACCTGGCTCGGGAGGGCGCGGGCGTCTTCTTCGGCACGTTGCGTGCCCTCAAGGAGGTGGAGGGCACGATGGTGGTCCGCGGGGCCTGCCCTCGGTCCGCCGCCACGCTGCACTGCCTGGGCATGGGCCGCCTCACGGCGTAGCGCGGCCTGGCACTTCCCGTCACCTCTTGGTGGGCTCGCCGTACGCGGTCACCGCGTCGCCGCCGTCCTCGTCCGCACCGCCCCCACGCTCGCGGCCACCACCAAGGCGATCGCCAGGCACTGCAGCGGCGAGAGGGTCTGCCCGAGGACGAGGAACCCGGCCAGGGCGGCGACGGCCGGGGCCACGCTGGTCAGGACGGCGAACGTCCCGGCGGGCAGCCGGCGCAGGGCCAGCAGTTCCAGCGTGTACGGCAGACCCGAGGACAGCAGCGCCACCGCGAGGCCGAGGCCCAGTACCCCCGGTTCGAGCAAGGTGGCACCGGCCGAACCGATCCCCAGCGGCAGGCTCACCAGGGCGGCCACCGCCATGGCCACGGCAAGACCGTCGAGACGCGGAAAGCGCGCGCCCGCACGGGAGTTGAAGACGATGTACGCCGCCCACATGGCGCCCGCGGCCAGCGCGAAGGCGGCGCCCGCAGGGCTCAGTTCGTCGAATCCTTCCTGTCCGAGCAGGAAGACGCCCGCGAACGCGAGCCCCGCCCACAGCAGGCTCACCGCCCGGCGCGCGGCGACGGCGGACAGCAGGAGCGGTCCAAGTACCTCCAGAGTCACCGCAGGGCCCAGTGGGATCCGGTCGATCGCCTGGTAGAAGAAGATGTTCATGCCGCCGAGAGCCAGGCCGAAGGCGGCGGCCACGGCCCAGTCCGTACGACTGTGCCCGCGCAGCCGGGGGCGGCAGACGATCAGCAGCAGGACGGCGGCGATCGTCACCCGCAGCGCCACGACGCCGAGCGCACCGGCACGCGGGAAGAGCAGCGCCGCGACGGCGGAACCGAACTGTACGGAGAGGGTGCCGGCGAGCATCAGCCCGATGCCGCCGAGGCTGCCAGTGCCAGTGCCAGTGCCAGTGCCAGTGCCAGTGCCGGTGTCGGAGGTCGTGCCGACGGGAGCCTTCTCGATGAGGACCGTGCCTGCAGTCTTCGCCCGAGGCGTCGTGGAGGTCATGCCCACAGGCTAGGAAGCCGCGCCTTCCGTGTGAAATGCCGATTGAACAGTGGCTATGCTTGCCAAGCATGACCATGGAGCTGCGCCACCTGCGGGCCTTCCTCGCCATCGCGGAGGAGGGCACGATCACCCGTGCCGCGGCCCGCCTGCACATCGGCCAGCCCGCCCTCTCCCGTACGCTCCGCCAGCTCGAGGAGCACCTCGGCACACGGCTCGTCGACCGCTCCACGCACCACCTGGAGCTCACGGCGGCCGGCCGGACGTTCCGGGAGAAGGCCGCCGTCGCGCTCGCCGCCGTCGACCAGGCCCTCGACCCGCGCTCGCTGACGACCGTGCCGCTGCGCCTCGGGCATCCCTGGGCCGCGCTCGGCGACCTCACGATTCCGTTGCTGCGCCGCTGGGCCGAGCAGCATCCCGACGTACCGCTTGAGCTGCGCCGCATCGACGACCGCACGGCCGGGCTCACCCAGGGCAAGGTCGACATCGCACTGCTGCGCGGGGAGGTGACGGCGCCGGGCCTCGTCACGGAGCTGCTGGTGGAGGAGGAGCGGGTGGCGGTGGTGCCCGCGGACAGTGAGTTCGCCGCGCGCGACTCCCTCACGCTGGCGGATCTCGCGGCGTGGCCGATCGCCCTGAACACGGTGGCGGGCACGACCACGCTGGACCTCTGGCCCGACACCGCGCGGCCCACGGCGACGATCGAGGTCACCAACACGGACGAGTGGCTGACGGCCGTCGCCGTCGGCCGCGCCGTGGGTATCTCGACCTCGGCGACGCCCCGCCTGCACACGCACCCCTCGATCGTCTACCGTCCCCTGACCGATGCCCCGCCGGTCCCGCTGGTGCTGGCCTGGCAGCGCGGCACCCCCGCCCACCCCGCGATCCCGGACCTGGTCCGGCTGGCCCGCGCGATGGTCGCGGAACGCTGAGGCGAGAGCAGGGGAGGCCTCCGTCAGCAGGGGAGCGGGCTCAGACGGCCGACCCGATGTCCCGCCGGGCCCCGGGCGCGCTACCCCGGGCACGGCGTTGCGTCGCCGCGCGGGCCAGCACCTTGCCGAGGACGGCGGGGTGGAAGAGGAGCGTCGGCGGGGACACCATGTTGATCACCCGCACGAAGCGTGCCCAGACGCGGGGGTCGCGCACGGCCACCTCGAAGAGGTGGTGGTTGTACCAGTGGGTGAACCGGGCCGGAAGCGGCCGGTCGCGCGGGTCCCACATCAGGTCGGAGTTGCTGGACAGCGCCCAGGGGGCCTGCAGGATGCGGGCCACCCCGCGCTGGTAGGCGCGGCTCAGTCCGTCCAGGCCCTGCGCGCGCGCCCGGCGCCGCACGAGCGAGCGGTGCAGCAGGTCGGCCTCCAGGGCGGCCACCGTCAGGCCCTGGCCGTAGACGGGGTTGAACACGCACACCGAGTCGCCCACCGCGAGGAGCCGTTGGGGCCAGTCCGTGCAGGCGTGGTACGCGTTCCACCGGCTGTCGACGTTGGCGTAGCGGTGCACGGGTTCCTGGCGGAGGCGGCGCTCGATGCGGTCGGCGAGGTGCGGATTGCCCAGGGAGCGCGCGAAGTCCAGGTAGCCGTCGTCGTCGGTGGGCGGAACCTGATCCCCGTATCCGAAGAGGGAACACGT
Organism: Streptomyces sp. NPDC040622; assembly: GCF_055593965.1. Classification (NCBI taxonomy): domain Bacteria; kingdom Bacillati; phylum Actinomycetota; class Actinomycetes; order Kitasatosporales; family Streptomycetaceae; genus Streptomyces; species Streptomyces sp. NPDC040622. The sequence continues at coordinate 942,259 of NZ_JBVIXD010000001.1, forward strand.
CCAGCGGTCGCGCTCGACGGCCAGCAGCACGCCGCCCCGCGCGACCGTCGGAGCGAACGTCATCTGGTAGGCGATCCGGAAGTCCGAGGGCGTCTGCGGCGGGCGGTCGAAGTGCATCGACGTGTACGTGATTTTCGCTTTCACCTCGCGCCGCTCGGGCACCCGCACCCCGAGCGTGGCGAGCCAGGTCGGCAGGGAGCTGGACCGTCCGGAAGCGTCCACCACCACATCCGCGTCCAGAGAGGCGAGTTCGCCGGCCGCCCCGGCGCGGTACCGGACCCCGGTCACCGTGCCGGGGCGGCCCATCACCAGCTCCTCGCAGCGCGTTCCGGGCAACAGCGTCACGCCGGGGAGCTTCAGCACCCTGCGGCGCAGGCACCGTTCGAGTTCGTCGCGGGTGAACGACTGGATGCGCACTCCCGTACGGTGTCGCGGGGCGAAACCGGTGGGCAGCAGGAAACTGATGCTCTCGCCGTAGTCGAAGACCGGAGCCCCCTGCTCCTGCAACTCGGCGCGCAGCCCCGGAAAGTGCCGCTCCAGGACCTCCGCCCCCTTGGCGAGCAGCGCGTGGGCGTGGTGGCCCTGCGGCGCATGCGGATGCACCCCGGTGTCCGCGTCCACCGCATCCCGCTCCAGCACGGTGACCTCGTCGAAGTGGGAGGCGAGGACGCGGGCCGTCACCAGGCCGGCGTGACCGCCGCCGATGACGACTGCCCTGCCCCACCGCGCGGGCGGAACGGATCCGGGACTGCGCATGTAGGCACCGCCTCTCGGCCGGGGGATGCCGTGTGCCCGGCCCCCGGCGAGCCGGTGCAGGAGAGGGAGTTCGCCTGCGCTGCTGCTCATGGTGGGGCGTCGGCGCTCCGCTCCGGAAGGCCGCTTTGAGGCACGCCACCCGAACGAGGAGTTCCGTGATCACCGCGCCGGAATTCGGTGCCGGAATTCGGTACCGCAGTTCAGCGCCGCAGCTCCGGCGGAAGCTTGACCCGGCGTCGCGGGACGCTGTCGTCGGTGGCCCGGCCGCCGTCGGTGACGCGGAGTCCGGCTGCCCCGCAGGCGTACGCGAGATCGCGCGCGGTGTACGGGGCGTCGGGGCCCGTCTGCCAGAACCGGAAGTGCCAGTACGCGGCAGGGTCCGACGGGTCCGGGGTCAGGCCGATCTCTTCGTGCCGCTCGATCCTGCCGTCCCTGGCCAGTGTGCCGTGGGTGCCGCCCTTGGGGTTGAAATACACCCCGTAGGCGGTGGTGCCCACCGACAGCGTGCGCAGCACGTCGTCGTCGCTCGGCATGTACCCGTCCTGCGTGACGACGGTGCCGCCGGGGCTGCCGGGCTGGCCGGTGACCGCCACGAAGTGGAGGGAGGCGTCGTGGTCGTACATGTCTTCGTCGCCCGCGGAGTCTTCGCAGTCTTCGGAGTCCTCGGAGTCCTCGGAGTCTTCGAAGGCCTCGGAGTCCTCGGCGAACAGGGCGTGCTCCGAGGGGACGTGGGGGCAGCGCTCAGGGTCCCCGCCCAGACGCCGGATGACCTCGTCTTCGTCCAGGCCGCGGACGAAGGCGATGCCGAGCCCTTCGCTCCACGCCTCGTCGTCGAAGGACCGGACGAGGGCGTCCGCGGCGCGGAAGGCGGCCGACTCCTCGGGTGCCAACTCCACCGCTCCCGGCAGACCGGCGACGAGAGGAGCGAGCGGTGTCGTCAGCAGCAGCCGGCCCGGCGACCACGGCCCGCTCTGCGGTGTCCAGACATCCGCGCCGGCCTCGATCAGCGCTCGGACGGCACCCTCGTCCCCTCGGCAGACGGCGTGCCAGAGTGCGGTGTGCCCGTCGCCGTCGGGTGCGTCGACCCGCGTGACGTGCGGGAGCAGTGCGGCCACCGCTTCCGCGCCGCCCCGCTCGGCCGCCAGGTGCAGGGGAGTGGCCCCCGACCAGGTGGGATCGTCGACCGGTGCGCCTCCTTCGACGCGGGCCCGGATCAGGGCCGCGTCGCCCCAGCCCTCGTAGCCCATGTGTTCCCAGTCGGCCCGCGGGACGTACCGCTGCCGCGCCCTCTCCTCCTCCCGCAGCAGTGCGCGCTCGCGTCTGGACACCGGCCGCGCGAGGAACTCCGGCGCTCCGCCCATCCGCTGGAACACGAGAAACGCCGACTCTTCGGTCGGCGGGCGCGGCGGCAGGTCCGGCCACACTTCGACAGCGCACTCCGCCGCGGCGCGCAGGGCGTCGGTGTCGACCGGTGTGCTGGTCTCGGGGATGTCTTCGTCCGGCCACTCCACCACCAATCGGGTCTCCCCGGGCGGGGGCAGTTCCGGCAGGTACAGATCGACTTTGGCGGTGAAGAGCGAGTGGTGCAACGCGCTGGAGTGGCGGTCCAACGGGATCAGTCCGCCCGGTGTCCCCGGGTACGCGACGGCGGCACGGAGCGCCGCGGGGCCGACCACGGCGGGGACCTCCTCGCGCGGCTCGTCGAGCGACGTCACCCGGCGGCCGTCGCCCAGCGAAAGCCCCACCCGGAGCCCGGACTGACGGCCTTCCCGTGTTTCGCGCCAGTGCACCGGCCGGTGCACGACGAGGTGCAGCGTGACCGAGTCCGGCCACACCGACCAGCCGGTGGCCAGCACCTTGGCCGCCGGCCCGGCACCGGCCACCGCGAGCTGCGACACCAGCGCCGGTACGAACCAGTCCGCCGGCGGCCGGTCGCGGCCCGCGTCCTGGCCCGGCGGCCCCAGTCTGACCGCCTCGTCCCGCGGCCCGGCCGGCTCTTCGGGCAGCACCAAGTCGTCAAAGAATCCCATGCCTTCATGCTGGCAGCAGGGTCTGACAACGGACGTCGCCTCGGCCCCGGTGAGCAGCGAGGTCAGCCCCCGGCCGGCACCCGACTCCGCTCCGCGCAGTCCAGCAGCGTCGGCAGCGCCCGTTCCAGCGCGTCGACGCCGTGCGCGTACGGCAGGCGCAGCCGGTCCCTGAAGCCGTCCACCGCCGAGAACGCGGAGCCCGGGACGACGGCGACGCCCTGCCGTCGCGCCAACTGGGCCAGCGCCTCCGTGTCGGTGCCCGGTACCCGTACCCACAGGGCCGGGCCGCCCGCCGGGCGGTCCCACTCCCAGTGCGGGGCGCGGGATGCCAACAGGCCCTCCGCGCCGGCCAGTTGCTCGCGGAGTGCGGTGCGGCGCGCGGCCCGTGCCTGTGGCAGTCCGGCGAGGAGCCGCACCGCCACCAATTGGTCCACGACCGAGCACGACAGGTCCACCGACGTCTTGATCTTGCCGAGGCGCGCCACGATGTGCGGCGACGAGCGCACCCAGCCCACCCGCAGACCGCCCCAGAACAGCTTCGACAGCGTGCCCACCGTGATCGTGGACGCCATCGGGAGCCGGGCCGCCAGCGGTACCGGCGCCCCGTCGCCCGCCAGGGCCAGCTCCGCGCACGCGGTGTCCTCGACGGTGACCAACTCGCGTTCACCCAGCGCCGATGCCCACTCCCGCAGCGCGGCAGCGTCCAGACTGCGGCCCGTCGGGTTGTGCACGGCGGGCTGCAGGTAGACCAGCCGGGGCCGCACCTTCTTGCCGAGCCGCCGCAGCGCCGACGCGTCCGAGCCGTCGCCGCCCGCCCCGGGACGGTCACCGCCCACCGGGACGAGCCGCGCGCCGCGCGAACGCAGCGCCTCCAGGGCGCCCCGGTAAGTGGGGTTCTCCACCACGACCGTGTCGCCCGGGTCGACCAGCGCCTGCGCGACCAGCCACACGGCCTGCTGCGAACCTGCGGTGACCAGGATCTGCTCCGGCTCCGTGGGCACCCCGGCCGCGCGGTAGTAGGCCGCGATGCCCTCGCGCAGCTCGGGCAGGCCGTGCGGCAGGTAGCCGTCGGCCCGCAGCAGCGCAGAGAGGTCCGCGCCGGACAGCGCGCCGACCGCGTCGCCCACCGCGCCGAGTCCGTCCAGCGCGCCGCTCGACAGGTCGGCCAGGCCCGGCCGTTCCCCCTTGCCCGACAGGTCGGCGCGGCCCGTGCGCGCGTCGAAACTCGCGAGCCGGCCCTCACCGCCCGCCCGTTCCGGTGACCCCGACCCGCGCAGCCGCGAACCGCTGCCCCTGCGGCTCTCCAGCCAGCCCTCGCTCTCCAGGAAGCTGTACGCGGCCGTGACCGTGGAGCGGCTCACGCCGAGGACGCCGGCCAGTTCGCGCTGGGAGGGCAGGGTCGTGCCGGGTGCCACGTCCGCGCGTTCGGCCAGCTCCCGCAGCGCGGCCGCGAGCCGCCGCGGAAGCGGACCCGAGCCCTCCGATGACCAGCCGGTGAGCAGCCGCGACAAACGGGCCGTCGGGATCTTCGCCATGTCCTCATCTTCGCCCATGCGCAGGCCAATCGGGCCCCACTGGTCGTTGTCACCGGCACGGCCCGGCCGCAGGATCGGCACCACCGGGCACATTGAGGAGTGTGAAGGACATGGCGACCGTGGTCCTCGTCGGAACGCTGGACACCAAGGGCGAGGAGTACGCGTGGCTGCGCGAGCGGCTCCGCGAGTACGGCAGCGATGTCCTCCTGGTCGACGTCGGCGTGCTGCCGCCGCCCGCCCAGGCACCCGCGGCCGACGTGCCGGCCGACGCGGTGGCGCGCGCCGCCGGGCACGACCTGGCGAAACTGCGGGCCGCGGGCGACCGGGGCGAGGCGGTCGTCGCCATGGCCGACGGGCTGACACGCGTGGTCCTCGACCTGCACCGCGAGGGCAAGCTGCACGCGGTGCTCGCCGCGGCCGGCAGCGGTGGCTCGGCCATCGCGGCACAGGCCATGCGGGCCCTGCCCATCGGCGTGCCGAAGGTGCTGGTCAGCACCATGGCGGGCGGCGACGTGGCGCCGTACGTCGACAGCAGCGACCTCACGATGATGTACAGCGTCGTCGACATCTCCGGCATCAACTCCGTCTCGCGCCACATCCTCGGCAACGCGGCCGCCGCCGCGGCCGGCATGGCCCGCCGCCAGGAGCGCAACCACGAGGAACTGGCGGGCCCCCGGCGCAAGGTCGTCGCCGCCACCATGTTCGGCGTGACCACGCCCGCCGTGGACGCGGCCCGCGCCCGCCTCGCCGAACTCGGCTACGAAGTGCTGGTCTTCCACGCCACGGGCGCCGGCGGCCGCGCGGTGGAGAAGCTCGCCGCGGACGGCCTGCTGGACGGCGTGCTCGACCTGACCACCACCGAACTCGCCGACGAACTCGTCGGGGGAGTGCTCAGCGCGGGCCCCGACCGGCTCACCGCCGCGGGCGCCGCCGCCGTGCCGCAGGTCGTCGCCCCCGGCGCCCTCGACATGGTCAACTTCGGCCCCGAGGCGAGCATCCCCGAGCGCTTCGCCGGACGGCGGTTCCTGGTCCACAACCCCACGGTCACGCTGATGCGCACGACCGCGGAGGAAATGGCCGCTCTCGGCGCCACCCTCGGCCACAAGACCGCCGCGGCCCGCGGGCCCGCCGAGCTGTTCTGGCCCCTGCGCGGACTCTCGGCCGTGGACATCGAAGGCGCGCCCTTCGCCGACCCGGCGGCCGACACGGCGGGCCTCGACGCGCTGCGCACCACGCTGCGGGGCAGCGGCGTACGCCTGCACGAGGTCGACGCCCACATCAACGACGCGTCCTTCGCCGTCGCGATGGCCGACCGCCTGCACCAGCTGATCGGCGAACGCGCCGCCGCACCGGCCGCCCGCTGACCCCTCACCCCTTCCAGGAGCACCCGGAGCACCCCATGAACCGCAAGGAAGCACTCGCCCGGCTGCGCGCCCAGGTCGCCGCGGGGCGGCCCGTCATCGGCGCGGGCGCGGGCACCGGCCTCTCCGCCAAGTGCGCGGAGGAGGGCGGCGTCGACCTCCTCATCATCTACAACTCGGGCCGCTACCGGATGGCGGGCCGCGGTTCCCTTGCCGGGCTGCTGCCCTACGGAGACGCGAACGAGATCGTCGTCGACATGGCCCGTGAGGTGCTGCCCGTCGTCCGGGACACCCCGGTCCTCGCCGGGGTGTGCGGCACGGATCCGTTCCGGCGCATGGACCTGTTCCTGGACCAGCTGAAGGCCATGGGCTTCGCCGGCGTGCAGAACTTCCCCACGGTCGGCCTGTACGACGGCACGTTCCGCGTCAACCTCGAGGAGACCGGCATGGGGTACGGCCTGGAGGTCGACATGGTCCGCGCCGCCCACGAACGCGACCTGCTGACCACGCCCTACGTCTTCGACCCCGAGCAGGCCGCGGACATGACGAGGGCGGGTGCCGACGTGCTCGTCCCGCACGTCGGCCTCACCACCAAGGGATCCATCGGCGCCGGCACGGCGATGACCCTCGACCGGGCGGTGACCGTCGTGCAGGAGATGCACGACGCCGCCAAGCGTGTGAACCCGGACGTCCTGGTGCTCTGCCACGGCGGGCCCATCGCCGAGCCCGAGGACGCGCGGTACGTCCTGGAGCACACCGAGGGCGTCGTCGGCTTCTTCGGCGCCTCGTCGATCGAACGGCTGCCCACGGAACGGGCCGTCGTCGAGCAGACGAGAGCCTTCAAGTCCCTGGGCTCCTGAGGCGCCGCAGCGTGCTGGCGGCACCCGTGCGGTCCAGGACCTCACCAGAGGCGAGCGCCTCGCCGGGCCAGGTAGCGGAAGGGGCTGACGTCGGAGCCGTAGTGGCGCCGGGCCCGTACCTCCAGATGGAGGTGGGGTCCGGTGGCCCGCCCGGTGCTGCCGCTGCTCCCGATGCGTGTCCCTGCCCGGATCCGGGAGCCCCTGCGCACCCGGATCCGGGACAGGTGGCCGTACACCACGAAGTGCCCGTCCGGCATGCGTACGGTGACGGCGTTGCCGTACGCCCCCGACCAGCGGGCCAGCACCACGAGCCCGCCGCCCACCGCGTACACGGGGGTGCCCGTGGGGACCGCGAGGTCGATGCCGGTGTGGTGGCCCGCGAGCCAGTTGCCGCGCACGCCGTAGCGGGTGGTGATCCGGTAGCGCCGCCGCAGCGGGAGCGTGAACCGGCCGCGGGGTCCTTCCGGTGCGAGACCGCGGGCCTCGTCGTCGGGGAACTCCGCGTCGGCGTCGGCGAGCGCCGCCTCGAACTCGGCGTCGTAGGTGGCCGCACAGGGGTCGTCCGACTCCTGATCGGCCCTCGGGGCGGCCGCTCCCACGGAGAAGGCGCCGCCTGCCAGCAGCACTGCGGCCATGCCCAGTGCGTCACGTCGTGTGGTGCCCGCTCGAGGCGGGCCCTCTATGTCGTAGTCCACCTCAGCAAGCACACCGTCAGGGGCGGCGGAGCGCACGTCGGCTGCGCCATCCGGTGGACGCGGACCCGCGCGGGCCCACGTCCACCGGGCCGGAGATGCCCCTGGCCCGACGGGCCCTCCGGGGCCGCCGCACCGCCCTGTCCCTGCCCCGCTTACCCGCTCAGGATCTGGAGCGTCATGCGAACGTGCTCATCGCGTCCGAGTTCCGCACCCCCCACCGACCGTGCTCGTGCCCGCGCCCGGTCCCGTGCCCGAAGGCGTCGCCTTCCCGCTCCCTCGCTGGAGTCGGGGTGGAACTCCTCGACCAACGGAGGCAAGGAGCCCAAGAGTTGGGGCCCGCCGCCCGCGTAGCCGATGGGGCTACAGGGCTATCCACTCCGTGGCGGTGGTCACCTCGTCCAGGACGTCGGGCAGGGGATCGATGCCGATGCCGGGGCCGGTCGGGACGTCGAGATGGCCGTCGTCCAGGACGAACGGCTCCGTGATGTCCGTCGCGAAGTAGCGGTGGGAACCCGAGGTGTCGCCCGGCAGTGTGAAGCCGGGCAGCGCCGCGAGCGCGATGTTCGCGGCGCGTCCGATGCCGGTCTCCAGCATGCCGCCGCACCACACAGGGATGCCGTGGGCGCGGGCGATGTCATGGATGCGGCGGGCCTCCAGATAGCCGCCGACCCGGGCGGGCTTGACGTTGATGACGGAGCAGGCGCCCAGCGAGATCGCGGCCGCCGCGTGGGCGGCGGACTCGATGGACTCGTCCAGGCAGATCGGCGTGCGAAGCAGCTTGGCCAGCTGTGCGTGCTGCACCATGTCGTCGTTGGCGAGGGGCTGTTCGATCAGGAGCAGGCCGAAGTCGTCGAGCTTGGCGAGGTGCTGGGCGTCGACGAGCGTGTAGGCGGCGTTGGCGTCGACCTGGAGGAGCAGGTCGTCGCCGAAGCGTTCACGGACCGCGCGCACGGGCTCGATGTCCCAGCCCGGCTCGATCTTGAGCTTGATCCGGACGTACCCCTCCTCGACGTATCCCGCGACGGCGTCCAGGAGTTGGGGGACGGAGTCCATGATGCCCACCGACACACCACAGGGGACACGGTCGCGCGCGGCGCCCAGGTGGGAGCCGAACGACTCGCCGGTGCTGCGGAGCCGGGCGTCGAGGACCGCGGTCTCCAGAGCGGCCTTCGCCATGTGGTGGCCGGTGAAGGGCGCGAGGGCCCGGCCCACGCCCGCGGCGTCCACGCCGTCCTTGGGCAGGGCGGGGACGAGGAACTTGCGCAGGACGTCCTGGGCCCCGTCGACGTACTCGGCGCAGTAGCGGGGCTCGGACATCGCGGCGCACTCGGCCCAGCCCTCCCCGTCGGCGGTGACCACACGGACGAGAAGGACGTCACGGCTGGTCTCGACGCCGAAGGAGGTGCGGAACGGCGCGACGAGCGGCATCGCGATGCGGCGCAGTTCGACGCCGGAGATCTTCGTCCTGGTCACTGGTGGCTCCCGGTGGGCAGGTGTGCGGGGGTGGCGGGGAAACGGTGGACGACGTAGCTGCGCCGGTCGTGGAAACCGAGGACGCGGGCGCCCTCGGCCAGCAGACCGCCGAGGGCCTCGCGGACGGCGATCCGCCAGTCGCGGGCCGCCGCGGGGTCGGTGCGGCGCAGCGCCTCGATGTCGTCCGGCAGGTCGACCAGGACGAACTCGGCATCGGTGGAGCGCGGTTCGGGGCGCCCCGCGCGCTCGCGCACGGCGTGCTTGGCGCCTGCGGGCAGCGGGATGCCGGTGTGACCCGAGGTCGGTGGCGGGGACGACAGGTCCCAGGCGGTCAGGACCCGGTCCGACTCGTCGCCGCCGTTGATGGCGTCGTCCATGGCGCCGTAGAAGGACTGCAGGTACTCCTCGGGACGCGCCCCGAGTTTGGTGAGGTTGAAGTGGGCGTTGCGGCGGATGAGGGGGTCGTAGGTCCAGGTGATGCGCTTGAGGCCGCGGTCCAGAGCCCACTGGCGCTGGTGCAGTTTGAGGGCCAGGCCGATGCCGCGGCCCATCGCGGTGCCCGTGATGTGGGAGTGCAGGGTGGTGCCCGCGGGCACCCCGAAGAACGCGACGGTGGCGCCCGTCAGTTCGCTGTCCTCGTACGCCCCGGCGACGTAGTTCCCGGCGTGCGAGAGCGCGCGCATGACCTCGGCGTTGATCGGTGCCGTGGCGGGCTCCGTGCCCCAGACGTCGGCGTACAGGCGGCAGACGGTCTCGAACTCCTCCATGGTGCGGAGTTCGCGGATGACGGGGTGGTTCACAGGATCGCTCCGACGAGGTGGGCGAGGAGTCGGGCGCGCGGCGGCATGGCGGCGGTCACGACGTGCTCGTGGTCGGCGTGGGCGCCGTCGCCCACGGCGCCGAGGCCGTCGAGCGTCGGGCAGCCGACGCCCGCGGTGTAGTTGCCGTCGGACGCGCCGCCGACGGCGGCCTGCTCCAGGGGGCCGAGCCCGGTCCTCGCGGCCACGTCGCAGGCCAGCGCGTACAGGCTCCGGGAGGCTTCGGCGTCCAGGGGCGGGCGGTTCGGGCCGCCGGAGACGTCCAGGCGGGCCTCGGGGTGGTGGGGCGTGAGGGCCTTGAGGAGACCGTCGACCGCGTCCTGCGCCGCCGGGGTGGGAACCCGCACGTCCATGCTGAGTTCGGCGCGGGCCGGGACGGTGTTGGTGGTCGTGCCGGCCGACATCACCGTGGGGGTGATGGTCGTCCCCGGGCCGGTGCGGCTGTTCACCGTGTCGGTGATGTCCCGCAGGGCGAGCAGGTGGTGGGCCAGCTCGGTGGCGGCGTTGACGCCCTTCTCGGGGTCAAGGCCGGAGTGGGCGGCGCGGCCGTGGACCGTGAGGCCGTAGTGGGAGACGCCCTTGCGGCTGGTCTTGAGGGCGCCACCGCTCGCCGAGGCTTCCAGGACGAGCGCGGCCCGGCACCCGCGTGCCGTGTCCTCGATGAGCGCGCGCGAGGTGTCCGAGCCGACCTCCTCGTCCCCGGTGACCAGGACGCTGACACCGTCCAGGGAGGGCAGCAGGGCCAGGGCGTGGAACATCTGGACGAGACCGGCCTTCATGTCGAAGACGCCGGGGCCGCGGGCGATGCCCTGTTCCACCGAGAACGGGTGGGTCTTCAGGCTGCCCATGGGCCAGACCGTGTCGTGGTGGCCGAGCAGCAGGACGCGCGGGGTGCCGAAGGTCCACTGCAGGTGGGTGACGCCGCCGGTGACCAGCGTCCGGGGCCGGGCGCCGAGCATGCGGCTGCCCTGCTCGGCGACGACCCGGGCGCTGCGGGCCACGGCCGCGTGGTCGGCGGAGTACGACTCGCAGGTCACGAGTTCTTCGAGGTCGGCGAGCATGGCGTCGAGGGGCGGCGCGGGGTGGGAAGGGTGGTCGGCCTGCACGGGGGAGTCCTCCAGAGGGTGGGATGTCCACCACGCTAGGCAGGCCGCCGGGCACGGAGTTGGTACGAGAGACACAACCTTGGCCGCGGATTCGTACCGGGGAACGAAGGCGGCGCCGCGCACGCCGCCGCGGCGGGCTCCGGGTCAGCCCATGTGCGCACTCATCACGCGCCGGAGGTTGCCGCCGAGGACCTTGAGCACGTCCTCCTCTGCCAGCCCCCGGTCGAGCAGTGCCCCGGTGACCAGCGGCATGCCCGCGGGACCTTCGAGGCCGGGAAAGTCGAGGAGCGGGTCCTCGTCGCCGAGGGACTCGCAGCACGGCGGGGTGAGGTCGGCCATGACTTCCTGGATGAAGTCCGCGCCGATCCCGACATGGTCGATCCCCGCGACGGAGGCGATGTGCTCGACGTGGTCGGCGATGCGGTCGACGCTCACCTTGTCCCGGTCGTCGGTGAGGAAGTCCGGTATGAAGTTCACGCAGATCACCCCGCCGGTCGCGGCCACGCCCCGCAGGTGTTCGTCGGGGAGGTTGCGGTGGTGGTCGCGCAGGGCGCGGGCGCACGAGTGGGTGGCGAGCAGGGGGCGGCCGGCGATCTCCAGGACGTGAGAGACGCCGCTCGCGCTCAGGTGGGAGACGTCGAAGAGCATGCCCAGGCGTTCCATCTCCCCGAGCGCCCGGATGCCGGGAGCGGTCAGCCTGCTGCCGGTGGCGTCCTCGCAGCTGCCGTCGGCGAGCGGCGTGCGGCCCCAGTGGGCGATCGAGGCGATGCGGACGCCGAGCCGGAAGAGGGTGGCGAAGAGTTCCACGTCCGCGTCGATGCCGGGGGCGCTCTCCAGGGCCAGGACCAGGGCGATCTTGTGCTGGGCCAGGGCCGCGTCGATCTCGGCGCCGGACCGGCACAGGGCGACGTGGTCGGCGTTGCCCTCCGCGAGGACGTGGGCGCATTCGATCATCCGCAGGGTCTGGCGGAGGGCGCCCTCGGGCCGGTACTGCTCGTCGATGAAGACGGGGAGCACCTGGATGCCGATGCCTCCCTCGCGCAGCTGCGGCAGCCAGCGCTCGCGGAAGAAGTCCGCCCAGCGCCGGGGCGGCCGGGCGGCGACGGCCATGAGGAGGTCGTTGTGCGCGTCGGCGACGACGGCACGGGTGTGGAGGTCGTACGGCATGGCGGAACCTTTCGTCGGGGAGGGCGGCTGGTGTCGACGTGCCCTCGCGGCAAGGGTGGTGCGGTTCGCCGGAGCCGGACGGAGGGCGGCTCCCCTTACTCCGTGGGGGGCCTCCCGGGCCGGGACTCGCCGCCCTCGTCGTACAGGCCCATCAGTCTCAGCTGCAGCATCGCGGCGAACCGAGCGGACGGGTCCCGCAGGTCGATCTGCCCCACTTCGGCGACGCGGCGGATCCGGTAGCGGAAGGTGTTGGCGTGGACGAACACGTTCGCCGACGCGGTGATCACATCGCCGAACGCGTCGAGCCAGGCCCGCAGCGTCTCGACCAGGTGGGCGTTGTGCCGACGGTCGTAGGCCGCCAACCGGGCGATGGGGCCGGACAGTTCGTCCCGGTTGGCGAGCGCGAGGTCCCGCATCTCGATCAGCAGCGCGTCGATGTGCACGTCCGCGATGGCGGCGACCCGTCGCCCGCCGCGACCGCCGAACAGCACGCGCAGCGCCCGGTCCGCGTTCACCCGTGACCGGGCGAGAGCCGCGGGTTCGGTCGCCACCGAGCCGATTCCGACGGCCGCGCCGAGCCGGTCGCCGGTGCGCTGCAGGAAGTTCGCCGCCACCTGCTCGGCCCGCTCCCGCGCGGCCGCCGAGTCGTCCGGCACGGGGAACAGCGCGTAGGCGACGTCGCCGAGCAGCGCCACCGCGGCCCGTGGCCGCACCGCCGTGAGGTGGACGGCCAGCGCGCCGGTCAGCCGCTGGCGCTCGGCCGTGAGCCGGGCGTGGTCCCGGTCCTCGGCGGGTTGGAGTCCCATGGCCAGGACGAGGAGGGGCTCGTCGGCGAGCCCCAGTCTGCCCAGCGCCCGGACCGCTCCGGCGCCGCCCTCCAGGGCCGTGGTCACCAGATCGGCGCGCAGCCGGTTCTCGGCGTCGGCGCCCGCGCGAAAGCGCAGCATGTGCAGGGCCACCAGCTTGGCCGCCTCCTTGAACGCTGCCTCCCGCTCCGGGGTGAGGGGCTCCCGCAGCGCCGCCCAGACCGATCCGAGGATCTCGTCGCCGGCCCGGACGGCGATCGCCACGCGCGGCAGCGCCACCTCGTCGCCGAGGGCCGGCGGCGGGATGTGCACCGGCTGTTCGCTCAGGTACAGCTCCTTGAAGACGCCGTGCTCCTCGTGGATGCGCAGATAGCGCTCGGGCACCCGCCGGGCCAGGATGCTGGCCACGCGCGCGGGGTCCGCCTCGTCCTGGCGCCCGGAGAAGGCCAGAATGCGCGAGCTCCGGTCCTCGATGGTGACCGGTGCGTCCAGCAGGGTCGCGATCGCGTTCGCCAGCGCGAAGAGGTCGCCGGACGGCACCCCGCCCAGGGTCTGCTCCTCGACCTCGCCCACGTCGCCCTCGGCCAGTGCCGTGCGCAGCATCGCCGCGAGCTGGGCCCAGGAGGCCCCCCGTGTCAGGGCGAGCAGCGCGATCCCGGTCTGGGCGGACACTTCCGCGAGCTCCGCGCCGTCGAGGGGCCCGCGCACGACCAGCGCAGCGGCTCCGGCGGCGTCGAGCTCGCGCATCAACTGCGCGATCCGGTCCGCTCCGTGCACGCCGACCCCGAGCACGATGGCGCGCTGCGGGTAGTGCTGCTCGTCGTACGGGTCGTGGATGCCGACGCCGCCGAGCTCGCCCGCGCGGGCGGGGTCACCGTGCAGCAGATCGAGGAGGGTGGCGCCGAAGTCCTCCAGTACCCGGCTCAGGCTGCGGGCGGGGTGCGTCGACATGTGCCTGATCATCTCCGCAGGTTAGGGCCGGTGCGGTCGTACGTATTCGTGCGTGAGTACGAGATTACGCGGACATGTCCGTGCGCCGGAACGAAAACCCCGGGGCAACGGGCCAACCCTGCGCGGAGGCACCTCCGTCGCGAACGCTAACGTGACGCCTCGGCACGACCCTCACCTCGCGCTCCGACCAACGGGGAACCACATGTTCACGCACCGCAGGAACCGCACGACCCTCCTCATCGCCGCGGGCACCGCCACGCTCGCCCTGACGGCCGCCGCCTGCTCGTCCGGTTCCGGGGACGACGTGAAGTCCGGGGACGGGAGGACGGCAGCCGACCGTGCCCCCGAGGGCCTGGTCGGCCAGGACGAGGCGAAGAAGATCGTCGACCACTACGTGAAGGTCAACAACCGGGCCAACGCGCAGCGCGACAGCCAGATCCTGTCCGCCGTCGAGGGCGGCGGCCTCCATCAGAGGAGCGCGAACACCTACCAGCAGGACGAGCTGCGGACCGCCAAGGAAAGGGCCGAGGGCCGCGAGCCCTTCGACTACGTGAACCGCGAGTACCTCGTCCCGTCCGCGAAGAGCGGCGCGACCTGGTTCGCGTTGCGCGCCGACACCAAGGACCACAACGGGACCTCGGCCAAGTCCAGCCGTGCCACCGTCGTCTTCGAGAAGGACGGCGGCGACTGGAAGGCCGTGTGGAGCGGCTGGACCAACAAGAAGGACCCCAAGACGCCCCCACTCGCCAAGGACTCCGACGGCTTCGTGGTCCCGGTCACCGACACGGCCGAGAAGAAGGGCGTCCTCGCGCCGGACCGGATGGACGACGCGCTGGTGGCGCTCTACTCGGGTGACGAGAAGCTGGGCGCGAAGGTCGGCGCGAGCCCGACCGCGAAGTGGATGACCGAGTTCCCGCTGGAGCAGAACAAGATGCTCAACCCGGGCGGCAAGTCGGAGTTCAAGGCGGGCAAGACGGACCACAGGACGGTCTACGCGCTGCGGACGCGGGACGGCGGCACCCTGACCTTCTTCAACGCCGACGTCCAGGAGTACATGCACGCCACCGACCCGGCTGCCCGCATCACCCCGTCCCCGCAGATCGCCCTCCTCGCCGGCAGCAAGAAGCCCGAGATGATGTTCCTCGTGGACTACCTGCACCAGGGGAACGCGTACATCCCTGCCCGGGGCAAGGTCAGCATGGTCACGGACAGCTGGGACATGATCAAGGCGCAGGGCCCGCGGCGCGGCCTGCTCTGAGCCGCTGACCGGACCGTGGTCCGGACACGGACCGTGGTCCGGACGCTCCGGAGGGCACGGGGACTGCCCGTCGGGGCAACCGGGTCTGCCCGGTGGCCTCCTGACGGGCTCCCCGGGCTCTCCTAGCGTTGTGGGGTGAGCCTTTGGACCTCCCTGGAACCCGTCTCCGCGACCGTCGACCCCGGCAACAGCACCACGGTGCGACTGCGGGTACGCAACACCGGTGACATCGTCGACGAGTACCGCCTGGACCCGGTCGGTGACCTGGCCCCCTGGACCACTGTGGAGCCGCCGGTGCTGCGGCTCTACCCAGGGACGATCGGCACGGCCGAGGTGACCTTCGCACCGCCTCGTACCTCCGACGTGAGCGCGGGACCGCATCCGTTCGCGGTGCGGGTCATGCCGACGCAGCACCCGGGCGCCGTCGCCGTGCCCGAGGGCAGCCTCACCGTCACGCCCTTCACCGAGCTGCGCGCCGAGTTGGTGCCGCCGACGGTGAAGGGATGGTTCCGGGGACGGCCGCAGCTGGCGGTCGACAACCTCGGCAACACCCAGGTCACCGCGTCGCTCAGCGGCAATGACAACGGGGACCGGCTGTCCTGCGAACTGGATCCCGGCAACGTCCAGATCGAGCCGGGCCGGGCCGCCTTCGTGCGGGCCACGCTGCGGCCGCAGCAGGTCACCTGGTTCGGGGGCAAGCAGGACGTGCCCTACGCGCTGGCCGTGCGGCGCTCCGGCAGCGAGCCGCTGACCGTGGACGGAACCTTCGTGCAGCGCGGGATCCTGCCGGGCTGGCTGGCCGCCTGCGTCGGTCTGCTCCTCGCGATGACCATCGCGTTCGTGACGGTCTGGCTGACCTACCGGCCCCAGATGCAGACCATGGCGCAGGAGAAGCCGCAGGCCGCGGGCAACGTCGTGCCGGACAGTCCGTCCCCGCCTGCCAGCAGCGCGCCGCCCCCGTCCGACGACAAGAAGGACAAGTCCCCCGACAAGTCCGAGGAGGAGCCGCCGAAGGATCAGGGAGGCGGAGGTGGTGGGGACGAAAAGCCCAAGGAGGAGCCGAAGACGGCAGCCGACGCGGTGCGCGAGATCGCCGCCGACGGCGGCGGGCGGCACATCTGCTACCGGGCCTACGTCGGCGACGCCTGGCAGGACGCCGTGTGCGACGGCGCCGAGGCGGGCACGGCCGGCGAGGGCACGCCCATCAAGGCGCTCAACATCGCGGTCTCCGGCACCAACGGTCTCTCCGGCGCGGGTGCCTTCGTGGACGTGGGCTGGCGCGACGGCGACAAGTGGGCCAAGGGGGAGGACGAGAAGGACATGTTCGTCGGCAGCACCGAGGCCGCGGACGCTCCCCTGCAGGGATACACGATCCAGGTCTTCGACGGCTCGGTGTGCACCGACGCCTATGTGCGGGACAAGGAGTGGCTGGGCGAGACGTGCACCGATCCCGGCCAGTGGAAGTACGGCGGCAGCCCGATGGAGCTGAAGCTCCCGCTGGAGTCGGTCCGCTTCACCGTCTGATGTCCGGCCGGGTGGGCGTGGACGCCCACCCGGCCACCGGGCGGCGGGGTTCGCCGTGCGCGATCGGCCGGGCCGCTCAGATGTAGCCCTCACGCACGGCGTACGCCACCACGTGCGCCCGGTTGCGCAGGTGCAGGCGGGTGGTGAGGCCGTACATCACGTTCTTGACGGTGCGTTCGGAGTACGACAGCTTCGTGGCGATCTCGGAGGTGTCGAACCCCTCCGCCACCAGGCGCACCACGTCCACCTCGCGCTTGGTGAAGCTCAGCAGGAACCCCGGCTGGTCACCGCCCCGGTGCAGGCGTCGTACCTGGCCGATGAGCTGGCCCAGGAGGTCCGCGGGCAGCTGACCGCCGCCCTTCGCGGCGGTCAGCACCGCCTGCACCAGGCGCGGGGCGGTGGCCTCGCGGCGCCAGACGACGGCTCCGACACCGCACTCGATGACGTCAAGGAGCTCGTGCTCGCGGACCGTGCCCGCGATGAGCACGCCTCTGGCGCCCTCGCTGCGCACCGCGCGCCGCATCCGCGTGAACGCGGCGGCGTCGAGCGTGTCCTCGACGAGCAGGGCGACCGTGGCCGGGCTCGCGCCGCCGCACACCTCGACCTCGGGGTAGCGGCGCAACTGGCTGATGACGCCCTCGCGGCTTATCGGGTCGGGCGCGGTGACGGCGACCCGCACCCGGTTCGTCTTCGAGGCGGGGGCCGCGGGGCCGGCGGGGGCAGGGGACGAGCTGGACAAGGTTCTTCCTCACTTCTGCGGCAGCGGTGGGGGACCGTGCCGGGGCCCATCTACGGGTCATCGACGGTGTGGGGCCCGCGGGAACGGTCCGCGGGCGCCGCTCGCCCGACCGTGCCGGTCGCCGCCGGTGCCCGAAGGCCCGGCGGCGACCGGTGGTGGTCAGGAGCAGGACTTGTAGAAGTGCTTCCAGCCGTCGGTGGGCATGGCCGGCGGCTCGGCGGGGGTACCCGTGTCGCCGTACTTCTGGTCCTGGTCCTGGTCGTAGTCGCCCGGGCCGCTGCTCGCCTTGGACAGGCGCACGCTGCGCTCCAGCACGCCGTCGCCGGCGTTGGCGAGGACGGCGAGGTCCGGGTAGGCGTCGTCGCCGTAGTTCGCGACCCGCAGTTCCTTCGCCTCGCGCACGTCGCCGATGTCGAGGTGGCGGGTCTGGGCCGAGCCGAGGTTCGTCCGCTTGAGGGGGCCCTTGCGGAAGTCGGCGACGCGGGCGGTGGCGGGGTCGTCGACGCCGGACGGCTTGACGATGTTCACGACGATGTCCAGCTTGCCGTCCTTCTGGAAGTCGGCGACCGCGGCGGTCGCGACCTCGCCGGGCTTCGCGCCGAGCAGCTTGCCGACGGACTGCTTGTCGCCGAACGAGCCGCTCGCGGTGCCCCACTGGATCGTCATCTTGGTGCCGGTGTGCCCGGGGTTGATGATCTTGTCGGCTCGGCCGTCGCCGTCGAGGTCGCCGACCAGCGTCGTGGCACCCGTCAGACACGGGGCCGCGGCGGCCCTGCCGGACTGTCCCGCGCCGCCCGAGGCCGGCGACCCGGCCGCGCTGGCCTGGTACCCGGCGACGGTCAGGGACACGGCGAGGGCCGCGACGGGGGCGGCGATCAGGCGTGAGCGCTTGTGAAGCATGTACGAACTCCCAAAGTCGTTACTGCTGAACCGTGCTCAAGGACCGGGTCCTCCTGCCGCACGCGACGCGTCGGTGCTCTTGGCGTGGGCCGCGGAGACCGCCCGGATGACCACGTTCCGAGCTTGCGGGGTGAGCTGCCCCGATCGCCACGAAAGCCGGGCAGATAGGGACACTGGAACGCAGAAACACCCTCTGACCTGGGGGAACGCAAGCCGCCTGGAACGCGCGACTGGAACGCCCTTCCTGCCCTTTTGGCGGCAGGCGCGTGAATGCGGCGGCGTCAGCGGGCGAACTTCTCCTTGGCCGCCGGGGTGACGGGGGTGAAGAAATTGACGAGATTGCCGTCGGGATCACGGAACAGCAGCGACCGGTTGCCCCACGGCATCGTGGTGGGCCCGGCGACGAAGTCACTCACGAGGCCGGTCAGATTCTGGTGGACGCGGTCCACGTCGTCCACCAGGAACTCGGTGATCACGCTGTGGTTCTCCGCCGGGCGGGCGGAGTCCGGGGCGAACAGCGGAACCGTACGGGTGCTCGCGATCGCGAGCGTGGCAGTGGGCGTCCCGAGCTCGGCGAAGTCCTCGGTGGCCCACACCGCCGGCACGCCCGTGGCCTGCTCGTAGAACGCGACGAGACGTGCCACATCGGCGGTGATGATGCGGATCGATACGAAATTCATGGAGATCTCCCTGGCTGTCGTAGGTGCCGTACAGCGCAGGCTAGGAGAAAT
Source organism: Streptomyces sp. NPDC040622 (assembly GCF_055593965.1). Taxonomy (NCBI): domain Bacteria; kingdom Bacillati; phylum Actinomycetota; class Actinomycetes; order Kitasatosporales; family Streptomycetaceae; genus Streptomyces; species Streptomyces sp. NPDC040622. The sequence continues at coordinate 960,969 of NZ_JBVIXD010000001.1, forward strand.
AGTGGACAGAATCCGCCCTGTATTGGCGTTAGATTGGGAGCATGTCCCGACCCACCGGCCGTGTGCTGACACTCCTGGAACTCCTGCAGTCGGGCGGCACGCGGACCGTCGCCGAACTCGCCGACCGGCTCGGTGTCGACGGGCGCACGGTACGGCGGTACGTGGAGCAGCTGGCCGGCCTCGACGTGCCCGTGGAATCCGTGCGCGGCCGTTACGGCGGCTACCGGCTCGGCGCCGGCTACCGGCTGCCTCCCCTCATGCTCAGCGAGGACGAGGCCATCGCCGTGTTGCTCGGCCTGGCGGCCGGCCGTCGGACAGGGCTGACGACGTCGGCGGACACGGCGGGCGAGACGGCCTCGGCCAAGATCCGGCGGGTGCTGCCCCGGCACGTCGCCCACCGGCTCGACGTCCTTCTCGCCTCGCTCTCCTTCACCGACCGCCCCGGCGAGTTCGCCGCCCCGGACGCCGAAACCCTGCTCACCGTCGCCGACGCGGTGCGCCACAACCGGCCGCTCTCGATCCGCTACACCGATCGCGAAGGCCGGCGCAGCCAACGCAGGCTGCACGCGTACGGAATCGTCTCCCACGCGGGCCGCTGGTACGTCACGGGAAAGGACGCCGGACTCGACGAGGACCGGACCCTCCGCCTCGATCGCATCACCGAAGCGAGGGCCCTGCCCGGCTCGTTCGAGGTTCCCGAGGGCCCCACCCCGCAACAGCGCGTGCTGTCCAGCCTGGCCACCGCCGAGTACCGGCACGAGGTGACCCTGCGGATCCACGCGACGGCCGAGCGGATCCGGGCCCGACTTCCGGCCAGTGTGGCGGTGCTGGCGGAGTGCGAGCCGGAGCATGGGCCCGAGCCGGCGCCGGACGTGGCCCGAGACGGGGACGCGGAACGCTGGCTGCGCGTCGAGCTGCGGGCCGAGCACCTCGACTGGCTGCCCCCGGTGCTCGCCGCGCTCGACCGCCCGTTCGTCATCGAACGCCCCGATGAACTGCGCGTTCTCGTCGGCGCGTTCGCCGACCGGCTGGCGTCACGCGCCCGGCACGAGGCGTGGCGAGAAACCAACCTTGACCGCGGCGCGCCAAAGTCTATGGTCCGGACTAATCGGCAGTCGTGAACATCTGGCCCCACCGTTCGGCTCACCCACCCACGACTCCGCCCTCACCCCCGCCCCACGAGAGCACTTCGCGCTGCACACCCCCATGAAGCAATGCAGTGAAGGAGTAAGCATGGACAAGAAGCGCAAGACAGCGGCCGTGATCGGCGCAGGACTGGCGCCGGTACTGGCCCTCACGCTGCCGACGGGTTCGGCGAGCGCGCACGGATACGTCAACGCACCGGCCAGCCGCCAGGCGCAGTGCGCCGCCGGCACGGTGCAGTGCGGCGAGATCAAGTGGGAACCGCAGAGCGTGGAGGGCCCCAAGGGCCTGCGCAGCTGCAGCGGCGGCAACTCCCGGTTCGCGGAGCTCGACAACGACAACAAGGGCTGGCGGGTCAGCGACGTCAGCAGGACACAGACCTTCACCTGGACGTTCACCGCCCGGCACAGGACGGCGAACTACGAGTACTTCGTGGACGGCACGAAGGTCGCCACCATCGACGGCGGCAACCAGCAGCCCCCGCAGACCGTCTCCCACCAGGTCAACCTCGGCAGTGCCACCGGCCGGCACAAGGTCCTCGCCGTGTGGAACATCGGCGATACGTCCAACGCCTTCTACGCCTGCATCGACGTCAACATCCGCTGACTCCGTCCCGCCCGACATCCGTCGCGAGACGCTGATCCCGCCTCGGCTGCCGGGCCCCTCCCGCTCTCCGCGCGCTCACGCGCACGCCGTACCCCGCCCCTCACGCCCCACCCTCCTGCCGGACCCGCCTGCGGAGCACGCCGCCCCGCGCTTAGGGTCTGCGGTGAAGCCCGCCCGGTGGGCGCGCCGGGCGTGAGATGCGGATACGGTGCTGACGTGATGATCGAGAGGGAGGGGCCCATGCCTGGAACCGTGCTGCTCATCGCGGCTGCCCCGGTGGGCAAGGGGCGTCTGGTGGACGCCGCCTCCGTGCTTCCCGTCCTCGCGGCGGTGCCCCCGGAGACGCTGGCCGGTGCCCCGACCGCGAGCATCGTGGAACTGGCGGACCCCCTGGACCCGCAGACGGTACTCACCCGGCTGCGGGCCGCGGCCATGGCGCCGGGACCGCTGACCGTCTTCCTCATCGGCCAGATCCATCTCGACCGGCGTCAGCGCAAGGTCCACGTCGCGCTGGCCCGGACCACCACGGCCACCGTGCGCTACACCGGATTCCCCTGGCACTGGATCGCACAGGAGCTGCGGCTGCGTCCGGCGGGCAGCACCACGGTCGTCGTCGACCTGCATACCGACCCCGAGAGCTGGCAGGCCCTCGCCGAGCAGCCCCTGGACGCGGGCCCCGGCGTCACGCTGTACGGCCGCGTCGCCCCGCCGGCCAAGCGCCGCACGCCCGCGACCCCCGCGTACATGAAGGCCCTCGCGACGATCCTGCGCAGCGGCCACCGCCCGCCGCTGCCCCAACTCCATCAGCACGCCGCCGCCCAGTGCCTCGACGACGGTGCCCAGGACCTGCTGCTCGCCCACGACCCCGGCGCCCTGCCGACGGCCCTGCCCGGACCCGCCGCCGCCCCCGGACCCCTCCGCGCGCAGGCCGAGGACAACGGCATGGATCCGCACGCGGCGATCACCGCGGCGGTCGAGGCCGGCCGGCACGGGGAGGCGGCGACCCTGGCCGCGTCGTGGGAGCAGAGCGCGCTGCGCATGCACGGTCCCGGCTCCAAGGAGGTCATCCACTGGATGGAGGTGCGGGCGGATCTGGCACGTTTTGCCGGTGATCCGGCGCGCAGCTGCGAGACGTGGCTCGCGGTGGCCTCCGCCCGGCTCATGGCCGAGCAGGCTCCCGACTCTCCCGAGGTGGAGGCCGCGGCGGACCGCGCCCACCACCTCTGGGACCGCATCAAGGACCCCGAGGCCGTCCGCGCGCTCGGGCCGTCCCTGATCACCCTGCGCCGCAAGGTGCCGGGACGCCAGCGCGGCACGCTGCTGCTCGCGCAGCGGCGCCTGGAGCAGTTCCACACCCAGCGGGTCGGCTGACCGCCGCGCTCCGCGTCAGAGGGCGGTGCCGAAAGCCTGGGTCCACCACGGGCCGCCGGAGCCGTTGTGGATGCCCACGCCCAGCTCCTTGAAGTCGCAGTTGAGGATGTTGGCGCGGTGGCCGGGGCTGTTCATCCAGGAGTCCATCACCGACGCCGGGGTCTGCTGCCCGCGGGCGATGTTCTCGCCGTACGTGCTCCAGCGGTAGCCGGCCGCGGTGATGCGGTCTCCGGGATCCTTGCCGTCCGGGCTCGTGTGGTCGAAGTAGTCGCGTGCCGCCATGTCCGTGGAGTGCTTGGCGGCCGCCGTGGCGAGCTTGCCGTTGGACCGGACCGGTCCGCAGCCCGCCTTGGAGCGCTCGGTGTTGACCAGCGCGACGACCTGCTCGGCGGTGCCGCTCGGCTTCGGCGGCGCGGGGTCGGGCGCCTCCGGCTTCGGGGTCGGCTTCGGCTTCGGCTTGGCGGGCTTGGTCGTGGTGCGTGAAGGGGAGGGCTTGGGCTTCTTCTTCGTCTTGCTGGGGGAGGGCTTGGCGCTGGGGGACGCGGACCGCTCGGGCGTCGCGGAGGCGCTCTTGGAGGCCGAGGGAGGTGTGGGAGAGGCCGGGGCCGCGGCGGTGGACGGTGCGTTCTCGTCCGTGTCGGGGCCGGTGAGCAGGTGCACCGCGGTGCCGCCGATGCCGAGGGCGACGACCGCGACGGCGACGCCGGTCGCACGGTGGCGGCGTCTGGCGCGGTCACGGCGGGCCCGGGTACGCGCGGAGACCGGGGCGGCCGCAGGGGAGGCCGAGCCGACCTCGACGAGGTCGGGCGGTACGACCAGGCCGGCGAGCCCGGCGCCCACCGGGACGAGGCCGAGGCCGACCAGCAGGCCCTCGGCGGGCACGAGGTTGGACCAGTGGCCCTCGCACGCCGCGCAGTCGCGGGCGTGGCGGGCCAGTCGCTTGCGCCACAGGGCCGACGGCACCCCGTCCCAGCCGGCGGTGAGCTGTCGCAGGCCCGCGCAGGGAGGGTGGGCCGACAGGGCGCGGACGACGACGCGGGCCGTCTCCAGCTGGGCCTTCATGCGCTGCACCCGTACCGCCGCGTGCTGCGGGGACAGCTCCAGCGCGTCCGCGACTTCCGGCCGGGTGAGTTCGCCCGCGGACTCCAGCCACCACAGCGACAGCAGGGCCCGGTCATCCTCGTCCAGCCAGCGGGTGGCAGCGGCGGTCTCCCGCCGCTGCCCGGAGAGCCCGAGCCGGGTGATGGTCAGGTCCACGAAGTCCGCGCCCGGGTCCACCACGTCGTAGCCGTCGCCGAGACCGCCGCCGGTGGGTATCGCGCCCGACGCGCGTTCCCGCCAGTGACCGCGTATCTGGTTCATGGTGATGGCGACCAGCCAGCTGCGGAACCGCTCCGGGCCGCGCAGCCCGTCCAGGCCGCCGAGGACGCGGAGCATGGTCTCCTGCACCACGTCGTCGACGTCCGCGTGGCCGTTCAGGGCCCGCCCGACGATGTTGTAGACCAGCGGCAGGTACTCCGCCACCAGCGCGTCCTGCGCCCGCTGGTTCCCGTCCTGCGCTGCCCTGATCATCGCTGTGTGGCGTTCACTGCTCACGCTGGGTCCACTTTCTGTGTGGGGGGTTTCTCCTCCGACACAGGGGAGACGGTCCACACCCACGTCGATAACAGAAATTTGTTGTTCTCTGCTGACCGTATCGAGTGACGTTTCGAGCGAAGTCTGACCCTCGACATGAGGGTGAGGTCCGGATCTCGGCGTGGAGGCCGGCCCCTCAGGCCGGGTCGTCCTGTCGCAGGCTCACATGTTCCCCGAGGATCCGCACGGCCTTGGGGCCCACCCCGTGCAGCGCGAGGAGTTCGCCCGCCGTACGGGCCGCGACCCGGTCGAGTGTGGTGATCCCGGCGCCGAGCAGGGCGCGGGTCGCGGCCCTGCCGATGGCGGCCGGCAGGTCTGATCCCGCGGGGACCGCGCCCGCGTCGATCCCGTCGAGCTCCGCCGCGAGCCGTGCGGGGGCGCGGTGCCGCCACGCCGCACGGACCAGCGCGTTGAGGTCCTTGCCGCCGACGGCGGACAGCGGGCCGGGCAGGTCCGGGGCCGGGGCGTCCAGGTTCGCGACGGGCCCGGCCGGGAGCCCGAGCTCCAGCAGGCCGTCGCCCGTGACAGCGGCGAACACCGTGCCCCGCACGGTGAACACCACCCCGTCGGCGCGGGCCTCTTCCGCTGTCCCGGGAAGGGCGAGTGCCGCCTTGCGCAACTGGGCCAGTGTCGTCATCGCCGTAGCCTGCCACGCGCGAAGGGCGGCCTCGTCGCTCTCGGCGTCAGGAACCCGCCGACACCGGCGAATCGCTCCGGTCGCCCACCGACTGCTGGGCGGCGGACCTCGGGATGGGCCGGTCCTTGCGCAGCGCGTTCCAGACCTGGTGCGAGGCCTTGTCCAGCGGAAGCACCCGGCCCGCGTCCTGGGCGTCGTAGGTGACCGGCATCGTCATCATGTCGGTGCGGTCGGGGCTGATGCCCTTCAGCTCCTTGGCCAGACCGAGGAGCTTGTCCGCGGATGCCAGGTCGGAGTCGGCGCTGATCGTCTTGGTCGCGGTGTCCGCGAGGTCGTAGGAATTGGCGGGGCTGCTGAGCGGGTCGACGGCGTTGGCGCGGTGGATCAGGGCCTTGATGAAGGCCTGCTGAAGCTGGATGCGGCCGAGGTCACTGCCGTCACCGACGCCGTGCCTGGTCCGGACGAGCGCCAGCGCCTGCTTGCCCTTCAGGGTGTGCTTGCCGGCGGTCAGCGAGAGACCGCTGTTGTGGTCCTTGATGGCCTTGTGGGTGGTGATGTCCACCCCGCCGAGCTCGTCGATGAGCTTCTGGAACCCCTTGAAGTCGACTTCGAGGTAGTGGTCCATGCGGACGCCCGACATCTTCTCGACGGTCTTGACGGTGCAGGCCGGTCCGCCCACCTGGTACGACGAGTTGAACATGGCCTGCCGCGCGCCCGGCGAGCTGCCGCCGTGGGACGTCGCGCACTGGGGCCGCTCGACCATCGTGTCGCGCGGAATGCTGACGACCGAGGCCTTCTTATGGGTCTTGTCGACGTGCAGGACCATCGCCGTGTCGGCGCGGGCACCGCTCACGTCACCGCCGTACTGGCCGTGGGTCCCGGCCCGTGAGTCGGAGCCGAGCAGGAGGATGTTCATCGATCCGTCCTGCCGCTGTGCGGGGCGGTCGTGCCCGAGGGCGGCGTTCACGTCCGTGCCCCGGATGTTGCCGTCGAGGTGCTGCCAGGCGTATGCCACGCCCCCGCCGGCGACCAGGACCGCGCCCAGGGCGCCCCAGGCGGTGTAGCGCAGGGCCTTCCTCCGGGGCTTGCGTCGGGAGCCGCGTACACGCGCGGGCCCGTAGTCGGGCACCGCGGGGCCATCGACCGGGTGCGGGGGGTACTCGTTCCCGCTCTGGTGCGGCATGCGCTGCCTCTTTTCGTGAAACCGGTGAATCAGTAGGCGGAGTCGACGTTGTCGATGGAGCCGTACTTGTCGGCGGCGTAGTTGGCGGCCGCGGTGATGTTGGCGACCGGGTCGGTCAGCTCATTGGCCGTGCCGGACACGTGGTACGCGTCGAAGGTCGGCTGGATGACCTGGAGAAGTCCCTTGGAGGGGGTGCCGTTCTGCGCGTTGACGTCCCAGCCGTTCTGGGCGTTCGGGTCGCCGGCGGACTCACGAATGATGTTGCGGTGCAGGCCCTCGTAGGAACCGGGGATGCCCTTGGACTTCATGATGTCCAGGGACTCGCGGATCCAGCCGTCGAGGTTCTCGGGGTAGGACTTGTCGCCGGCGGCCTTGGCGGCCTGCGGCGCGGCCTTGGCCGTCTGGGCCGGCTCGGCGGCGTGGGCGGCGGTCGGGACCAGGGTCAGGGCGGCGGCCGCGGCACCGGTGGTGGCCAGGCTCGCGACGGAGAGGCGACGGAGTCGGGCCGGGCGGTTCGAGGAACGGAAGATGCTCATGCGGGGGTCACTCCTTGGCGGGTGGGTGGGGCGCGGTCGGCGCGGGCTGTCGTGCCCGGTGCGATCCCGGCGTCCCGAAGACATCAGCCAGGGTTAGCGGCACCCGCGGAGCTGCGCAAAGGTGTGACGTACTACCCCATTACGCAGAGGGATCCCTGGTCGACGCCGCATCCGGGCCCATGGCCCCCGAACCGCCCCGGCCCGGCTACTACCGTCGTTAGCATGTGACGTGGCCCCTATGAGTGGGCTCACAGCCGTCGGCCCTGTGACGTGGCCCCGGTCACCCGTGACGGCGCCGTACGGCCGCCCCGGCCGCGCCGGTATCAGGAAGGGCCCGGAGCCCGACCGCACGCGGCCGGAGTCCGGGCCCTCGCCCCCGTACTTCCCAGGCGTGCTCCCTAGGCGTCGACCTCGGAGCGGTCACCGCCCCAGAGCGTGTGGAACGAGCCCTCGCGGTCGGCCCGCCGGTAGGTGTGCGCGCCGAAGAAGTCCCGCTGGCCCTGGGTGAGCGCCGCGGGCAGCCGCTCGGCGCGCAGCGCGTCGTAGTAGGCGAGGGCGGCGGCGAAGCCCGGTGTGGGCACGCCCTGTGTGGTCGCGGCGACCAGGACGGCCCGCCAGTCGTCCTGCGCCGCCGCGATCTCGTCGGCGAAGCTCTTGTCGGAGAGGAGCGAGACCAGGTCGGCGTCGGCTTCGTAGGCGGCGGTGATCCGGTCGAGGAACGCCGCCCGGATGATGCAGCCGCCCCGCCAGATGCCGGCCACCGCGCCGAGGTCGATGTTCCAGTCGTACGTCTCGCTGCCGGCGGCGACCTCGTGGAAGCCCTGCGTGTAGGAGACGATCTTCGAGGCGTACAGCGCCTGCTCGACCTTGTCGGCGAAGGCTGAGGCCTCCGACTCGCTCAGCGCCTTCGCCGTCGGGCCGGCCAGGCCCCTGGACGCGGCGCGCAGCCCGGCGTGCCCGGACAGCGAGCGCGCGAACACCGCCTCGGCGATCCCGGACACCGGCACGCCCAGGTCGAGCGCGATCTGCACCGTCCAGCGGCCGGTCCCCTTCTGCTCGGCCTGGTCCTGGACGACGTCCACGAAGGGCTTGCCGGTGGCGGCGTCCACGTGCGAGAGGACCTCCGCCGTGATCTCGATCAGGTAGGAGTCGAGGCGGCCGGTGTTCCACGTACGGAAGATGTCCGCGATCCGCGCGGGGGAGTACCCGGCCACGTCCCGCAGCAACTGGTAGGCCTCGCCGATCAGTTGCATGTCCGCGTACTCGATGCCGTTGTGCACCATCTTGACGAAGTGTCCCGCGCCGTCCGGGCCCACGTGGGTCACGCAGGGGGCGCCGTCCTTCGCCTTCGCGGAGATCTTCTCCAGCATCGGGCCGAGCGACTGGTAGGACTCGGCGCTGCCGCCGGGCATGATGCTCGGTCCGTGCAGCGCGCCCTCCTCACCGCCGGAGACGCCGGTGCCGACGAAGTGGATGCCCCGTTCGCGCAGCTCCTTCTCGCGGCGCCGGGTGTCCGCGAAGTGCGCGTTGCCGCCGTCGACGATCATGTCGCCCGGCTCGAGGAGGGGCGCGAACTCCTTGATCACCGCGTCGGTCGGCTCGCCCGCCTTCACCATGACGACCAGTCGCCGCGGGCGTTCGAGGGCCGCCACGAACTCCTCGGCGGTCTCGGTCGGGACGAAGATGCCCTCCTCGCCGAACTCGCTCACCAGCTCGTGCGTGCGGGCCGCGGTGCGGTTGTGGAGGGCGACCGTGTATCCGTTGCGGGCGAAGTTGCGGGCGAGGTTGCGCCCCATGACAGCGAGGCCCGTGACACCGATCTGGGCTGTAGTGCTCATGCCTGTCGCTCCTGAGGAAGAGAAGGTGGTGCTCCATTGTTCAGTGCGGCCGATGCCGCGTATCGGGACCGGTTCCCGAGCGGCGTGTCTTGTGCGTGCGGCCTGCGGCACCTTCCGGGCAGCCTCCTCGGCTCTCCTCGCTTCGCGGTCGCGGCGCCGTGCGCTTCAGCGTCGCTGGAAGGTGACTTCGGGATTCGCCGGCGTCGGTCCGTCGAGCAGCGGCTGAGGGATGCCGCGCAGGTGCCGCTGGAAGAAGGCCCCGACGTACGCCCTGGGGATCTGCTGGGAACGCTCGCCGGACAGCGGCACCTCGGGGTCGACCACGCCGGCCTGCGCCGCGAGGACCGGGACGTCGGTGAACGAGAAGTGACCCGAGCCCGCCACGGTGAGCCAGCGCTTCCAGCCGTCCAGGCCCCGCCAGGTCTCGTCCCAGTTCTTGCCGTCCTCGACCCCCGGCGTGTGCTGGACCTCGGTGCCCAGCATCAGGAAGGGGCGTCCGTCGATCCCCTCGGGCCGCGTGTGGAAACTGCCGTCCATGTTCAGCCCGGCCCGCACCCGGCGGTCGGTGGTCATGGTGGCGAGGGCGGCGGCGCCGCCGATGGAGTGCCCGCCCGCCCCGATCCGCTCGGCGTCGATCATGCCGGAGTGCCGCCAGGAAGCACCTCGGCCGGTCAGCCGGTCGATGACGTACGAGAGGTCCTTGGCCCGGCCCTCGGTGATGACCCTGCCCATGCCGGGCTTCGAGCCGGGTTCGCAGGCCCGGCAGGTGAGGACGCGCCCGCCGGGGAAGGCCGTGCCGACGGACTCGTAGGCGTGGTCGACGGTGGCCACGACGAACCCGCGGCCGGCCAGCTCCTCGGCGAGATGGGTCAGTGTGGACCGGGGCCCGGTGAACCCGGGGGAGAGCACGATCAGCGGGAACCGGCCCGGCGCGGGGCGCGCCCCGGCGCGCGCGAAGGTGCGCGTCGCGCTGTACGCGGCGGCGGAGACCTGCCCGTCGAGCTCGCCCGCCGCCAGGAGGAGCCGGGCTTCCTCTTCCGAGGTGTACGGGGTCGGGCGCCCGCTGCCGTGCCGCCCCGGGTAGTACACGCTCACCATCAGCTCCCGCGCACCCGCAGAGGGCACCCAGGGGTCACGGCGGCTCGTGTCGACGAGGTGGAGCGTGTCGCGTCCGACGGCGAACGGTCCGGTGGGGCGCGGAAGGCGCAGCGGCGCCGTCGACGCCTCGGCCGACCGGGCGGCGGCCGCGCCCCCGGCGCCGCCCGGACTCGCCGCGAAGGCGGTCGTGCCGCCCGCGACCGGCAGGGCGAGAGCGAGGGTGAGAGAGGCGGCAAGGGCGTTTCGCCGCAGGGCGGTCCGGCGGTGTCTCGTCATGTCAGGCATGTCAAAGGACGCTAGAACAGAGGGTGTTGAGGTGACGTCGGCCTGCGGTATCACGTACGGCCAGACTCCGGACGTACACGGGCCGCCGATGTCAGCTCGTGGGATGAGGCAAAACACGGCGTCGCCGTCGACTACTTCCCTCGATCCGGTCTGATTCCGTCCCAGCCCTGGCCGATTCCGGCCCACTCCCACATGCTGCGAGGCATCGGTCTCACCCCGAGGGAGGGCGCCATGCGTGATCCGCGCGAGACGACGGGCGAGTTCGAGTGGGAGCTCGACTTCGGCGCCAACGGAGAGCTCGACGGCCAGGCCTGCGACGAGTTCATCGAGTCCCTGGTGAAGAGCGGAGTGCCGGACCTCGTGCTGCTGGCACACGGCAGGAACAACGACCGGGCGGCGAGTGCCGGTTTCACCACCGACTTCTTCGCGCCCTACGGGAGCCTGGTTCCGCAGGGCAGCCTGGGCCTCGCCGCTGTGCGCTGGCCCTCCATGCAGTTCCTCGACGGCCACGAACCGGTGGACGAGCCGCCGGAACACCCCCGGATCAGCGATGCCACCGCGGCACACCTGGTCGACACGCTGCCGGGCAGCGCGGACCTCGTCGCGGAACTGCAAGGGCTGCTCAACGGCAGGGAGCACCGGCAGACCGTCCTGGACGACGTCGGACTGCTGCTGCGCCGCCTGGTGGAGGTGCCGCTCGGCTCGCCGCTGAGCTCCTTCGCCCCGGACACCGACGGCGAGGGCGTTCCGCAGAGCGACCCGGCGATGCTGTTCGACAGTGCCACGCACGTGTGCGGCGAGTTCGCGGAGGCGCTCGGTGACGCGCGCGCGGAGTCGGCACGCAAGCGGGAGCGGAAGCAGGAGGAGCCGCGCCGCCCCGAACGCTTCGAGCGGCCCGAGGGCGACGGCGCGTCGCTGGGCGTGCCCAAGAGCGGAACCCTGAAGGAGACCCACACCGCGGGACCGCGCCCGGCCGACGCGTCGGCGTCGTGGTCGGCGCACACGAGCACGTCGGCGGCCGCCTCCTTCCGCAGCGCGACACCCTCGCCCCAGGCCTTCCCCCGGCTCTGGGACGGAGCGCACGAACTGCTGCGCCAGGTCACGGCCCACGCCCTGCGCAGGCGCGCAGGCCTGGTCGGCCAGCTCGGCCTCGCACCGGCGCTGCACCACATCGCCGAGTCCCTGCCGGAGCTCCGGATCCACCTGGTCGGACACGGCCTGGGCGCGCGGCTGATGGGCTTCGCGCTGCGCGGCCTCGGGCCCGACGACCGCGTCGCCTCCGTGACGCTCCTCCAGGCCGCCCTCTCGCACTTCGCGTTCGCGAGTCACCTTCCCCGGCAGATGCGCGGACGCGGCGTGCTCGCGGGCACCGAGCAGCGGGTCACCGGGCCCGTGGTGTGCTCGTACTCGCACCACGATCTCGAACTGGGCCTGATGTTCCCCCTGGCCACCCGCACCCTCGGCGCTTCGGAGCCGCTGCTCGAACTCGGCCGCACCTGGGGCGCGGTGGGCTACGACGGAGCCCAAGGAGTGGACGGGAGCACCGTCCTGACACTGGAGGAGGCTCTGGAAGCCGGGCTGCCCGATGCGGGGTGCGTGAACGTCGACGCCTCGGAGGTGGTCCGCGACGGCGGCCCGCCGAGCGGAGCGCACGACGACGTGTGCCACGAGGAGTTGGCCCGGCTGGTCCTTCGCGCGGCACGCGTCCCTGGCCACGGAGGAGACAAGCGCCGGGAGCAATGAGCCGCGGCACGGGCACGGCCTCGGCATGACGGAGCCGACGACCTGGGGCACGTCCTGGGGCCCGTCGGGGAGTGGCGCTGCGCACCAGTCATGATGTCTGGTTCAGCAGGAAGCCGATGTCACGCCCCCTGAGGAGCCCCCGTGCCCGAATCTCCCGGCCACCCCCGGCCGGCGCTGGTCCTGCCCCGCAGCTCCCCGGCGCCCGCGGCCGTCGTGCTCTTCCTGCACGGCGGCCGGGAGCACGGCCTGTCGGAGCCTCCCTCGTGGAACCTGCCGGGTCTGCGGATGCGTCCCTTCGCCCGTCGGGTCCGGCGGGCCTTCGGGGCGCGAGGCGTGCTGGTGGGGCGGGTCGACTACCGCTGCCGGGGCTGGAACGGCGCGCGGGAGGACGCCGCCGAGGACGCCCGCCGCGCGCTGGAGGAACTGGCCCCGCGGGCCGGAGACGCCCCGGTCGTCCTGGTCGGTCATTCGATGGGGGGCCGTGCCGCTCTGCGCGCGGCGGGCCATCCGTCGGTGCGGGCCGTGGTGGGGCTGGCCCCTTGGTGCCCGCCGGGCGAGCCCGTGGCACAGCTGCGGGATCGGCGCGTGGTGCTGCTGCACGGCGACCAGGACCGTACGACCGACCCCGCGGAGTCCGCCGGCCTCGCGGCACGGGCGGCGGCAGCGGGGGCCACCGCGGGCCTGGTGCGCATGAGCGGCAGCGGTCACGCGATGATCCGCGGGGCGGCCGCCTGGCACTCCCTCACCACGGAAACCGTCGGCGGGCTGCTGGGGCTCGGCCCGCTCCCCGACGTCGTCGCCCGGAGCCTGGCCGCCCACGAACACCCGCGGGAACACTGATCCGCCGACGCCCCGAACCGCCTGGTCCCCACGTCCCGAGCCGCCGGGCCACCCCTTCGTACGTACGTCCACGCCCGCTTCGTAGAGTCACCGGGTGAACGAACACCACGCGCCCGACCCCCACCTGCCCATGCTGACCTCTCCACAGGCCGCACACCTGCGGGACCTGACAGCCGATCACTTCCGCAGCCGCCACGGGATACACCCGCGGATCGAGGGCGACGCCGTGCTCCTGGGGGACGGCCACCGCAGCCCGCTCGCCCATCTCGCGCACCAGTGCCGGACCGTCGCCGAGGAACACTGGCCGGCCCTGGTCCAGCGGCACTTCACCACGCTGGAGAACGCGTCGCAGGGCGGCGAGAGCGCGCAGGAACTGCTCGCCGGGGTGTTTCCGCGCCTCCTGCCCGACGACGCCTTCCCGGGCGAGACGGCGGACAGCTTCCGTTACGCGCGGCCGGTGGCCGAGGGCCTGCTCTTCGCCCTGGCCCTCGACACCCCCGCCTCCGTGCGCATCCTCACCGACCAGGACGTGGCACGCGCCGGCCTCGAGCGGCTCTGGGCTGCGGGCCGGGAGAACCTGATCCGCGAACTCGTCGAGCACGAGGAGGTGAGGGGCCCGCAGGGAGCGCGCCTGTGGTCCGTGCACGGCGACTCGCACTTCGTGGCGAGCAAGGCGCTCGTCCTTCCCGAGCTGGCCCGCGCGACCTGCGGCAGCGAACTGCCGGAAGCCGGCGCGCTCGTCGTCCTGCCCAGCCGCAACCTGCTCGCGTTCCACCCGATCGAGGACGGCACGGTGGTGGACGCCGTCAACGACCTGGCTGCCTATGCGCTCGGCGCCTACGACGACGGTCCCGGCGCGCTGTCACCGCGGCTGTACTGGTGGCACCAGGGGCGGTTGACCTCGCTCACCGTCATCGACGACGAGACCCGCTCCTTCTCCGTCGTACCGCCGCCCGAGCTGATGGACGTGATGAAGAGGCTGCACGCCGAGAGCGCGCGGGCTCGCCCGGACACACAGCCCGCCCGTACGGCCGCCGAGCCCGACATCGCCGAACTGGACCACGAGGCCGCCGCCGGGCAGGTCGTGCGGCTCGCCCAGCGTCCGGGCGGCCTCGCCGAGGCCTTCGCGGTCACCAGGAGGCTGAGCGACACACGCCTGGCCGGCGACGCCGACGGCGGGGCCCTGGAGTCCTGGGAATCCTGGGTGTGGGCCATGCAGACCGGCGCGGCGCTGTTCGCCGCGGCGACGCCGTCTCAGGACGGCACGGTCGAGTGCCGCGTCGCCGATCAGGTGCTGCGCCTGCCCGCGGGCGGGCCCGTGCCGGGCGCCGACGCCCGCGCCTGGCTCGACGCCTTCTACCTCGCCGCGGTCTGCCGGGAGGGGGACCGGCTGACACTGCTCTGCGGCGTGTCCGTGGACGACCTGCGCCGGGCCTCGACCGTCGACGAGTACGTCTTCCACTGGATCGAGACGCTGCGGAGCTTCTGGCTCAGGCGGCCCATGGACGACGTCGTCCAGCACCTGATCGCCACCATGGAGACCTCCCACCCCCATGTCGCGACCCGCACCCCGGGCGAGTTCCTCAATCTGGTCGACTACCAGCCCATCGCCGTCTTCCACCGCCTGATCGCGGGCGACCGGGCGGCCTTCACGCAGGCGCTCGCCGAAGCCGTCGCCCACCACGGCACCTACTGGTCCGGCAGGCCGGCCGACCGCGAGGACGCGGCCCGCTACCGCCACGTGGCCCTCGGCCCGCTGGCGGTCGCCTGCCTGGCGTACGACTCGGAGTTCCCGGTCGACGAGCAGGCGCCGTACCTGCCGAAGCACTTCCTGAGCCGTGCCTGGCTCGGAGAGTTCCCGACGTAGATCACCGGCGTGTTGGCGTCCGGAGGTGTTGTCCACGGCAGTGGCGATGGGCGAGTGTTCTGTGTCATGGACTGTGACCGGAACCACACCGTGTTGCCTCTGTCCCGACGTCAATTGTTCGTCGCCGCGGGCGTGTCCGGAGCGGTCGTCGCTCTGGGCACCGCTCCGGCGCCGGCCCGGCCCCGCACCACGGTCCCCCTCTCGTTCACCCGGGTCACCAACGGCGCGGCGACCCTCTCGCCCACCGCGGACCGCCTCGTCGTCGAGGCACAGGCCACGCTGTGGTCCCTGCCCCGCTCCGGCGGCGACGCTGTGCCCCTGACACCGCCCGGTCTGGAACCGAACCGGCCCGTGTACGCCCCGGACGGCACGTCCGTCGCCTTCTGCGCCTACGAGGGCGGCGGATTCCACCTCTGGACGATGCGCGCCGACGGGTCGCGGCTGCGACAGCGCACCGAAGGCCCCTGGGACGACCGAGGGCCCGCCTGGTCGCCCGACGGCTCGCGCATCGCCTTCGCCTCCGAACGCGGCGGCGACCCGGTGAGGGGCGGCTCCTACCGCGTCCACGTCCTGGACCTCGCGAGCGGTGAACTCACCCGCGTGACCGGCCTGCCCGGCCAGGACGGGCCGCTGCAGGACGGCCCGTGGGAGGACTTCGACCCGACCTGGTCGCCGGACGGCGAGCAGATCCTGTTCGTCCGGGGGAAGCCCGTGACCACGCCCCAGGGCACCACGCTCGACGCCCGGACCGTCGCGGCCGTCCCGGCCAAGGGAGCGGGCCCCGTCACCGTCGCCCACACCGAGACGACGGCCGCGCAGGTCATGACGCCCGCGCTGGCCCCGGACGGCCACCGCCTCGCCTACCTGCGCACCACGTCCGCCCCGCACGCCTCCTGCACCCTCGTCGTCGACGGCGAGGCCGTCGCGCTCGGCGGAGATCCGGCTCCCGTGCCGCCGCGCTGGACGGCACAGGGGGAGCTCCTGCTCACCGTGGACGGCCGCTTCACGCTCGTACGTCCCGACCGGCCGGGCCGGCCCGCCGACGGCGACCACGCCGACAGCACGAGCGGCCGCAACGGCGGCCCGGCCGAGGCCGAAGTGATTCCGTTCGAGGCGACCTTGCCGGTCGAGCGCCCGCACTACCGGGTCAAGGAGTACGACCTGGGCCTCGGCCGCGCGCGCCCGACGCGCGGCATCCACCTGCCCGCGCTCTCGCCGGACGGCCGCAAGGTCGCCTTCGCCGCCCTCAACTCCCTCTGGCTCGCGGGCACCTCGGGCGGGCACGCGCCCCGGCGGCTGCGCCGGGCGGCGGCCACCGGCTATCTGCTCGGACCGAGCTGGGCACGGGACGGCAAGTCCCTCGTGTACGCCGACGACCGCGACGGACTTCTCGGCGTGTACCGTCACGACCTCGCCACCGGGACCGAGACCCCGCTGGCGGCCGGCGGCCGGGTCCACCCGGCCCTCTCGCCCGACGGCGCACGGCTCGCCAGCCTGGACATGACAGGACGCCTCATGGTGCGCGAGCTGTCCTCCGGCGACGAACGCGCCCTGGTCACCCCGCTCGGCGGGGAAGGCCTGCCGGGCCGGCCCAGCTGGTCACCGGACGGCCGCTTCATCGCGCTCTGCGACCGCAACCGCCTCAATCACCGTTTCCGTGAGGGCTACAACCTCATCCGGATCGTCGACACCACCACCGGAGCGGACCGCCTGCACGCGGTCGCGCCCCACGCCTCGCTCTCCGACCGGTACGACTCGGGGCCCGTCTGGTCCCCGGACGGCCGATGGCTCGCGGTGATCGTCGAATCGGCGCTGCACCTGTTGCCCGTCACACCCGACGGCACCCCGCACGGCGAGCCGCGCAGGCTCTCCGCCGAACCGGCCGACCACCCTTCCTGGTCGGGCGACTCGACGTCGCTCCTCTACCTGTCGAACGGCCGGCTGCGCCTGATCGACGCCGACGGAGGCCGTCCGCGCACGGTGCGCGTACCGGTGGACGGGCGCAGACCCACGCCCGCCGATGTCGTGGTGCACGCGGGCCGCCTGTGGGACGGCACCGGGGAGGAGGTGCGCGACGACGTCGACCTCGTCGTCCGCGGCGGCCGCATCACGTCCGTGCGCCCGCACCGCAAGGCCGCCGGCGCCCCCGCGGCCCGCCGGGTCGACGCCTCGGCGCACACGGTGGTCCCCGGACTGTGGGACACGCACACGCATCCGTGGCAGTCCACGTACGGCGGCCGTCAGACGGTGGGCCAGCTGACGTACGGGATCACCACGGCCGTGTCGCTGGGCGGCTTCGCGTACGAACAGGCCCGGTTGCGCGAGGCGGTGGCGGCGGGCGAACTGGCAGGACCCCGCCTGCTCACGACCGGCGAACTGCTTGACGGCTCGCGCGTCGCGTACAGCATGGGCCGCGCCCACCGCGGCAGGGCGGCGCTGCGGCGCTCCCTGGAACGCGGGGCGGCACTCGACTGGGACTTCGTCAAGACCTATGTGCGGGCACCTGGCTGGGTGATGGAGGAGGCGGCGCGCTTCGCCCACGAGAGGCTCGGGGTGCGCAGCGGGGGTCACCTGCTCTCGCCGGGGATCCAGCTGGGCCAGGACCTGACGACTCATCTGCAGGCCACCCAGCGGGCCGAGTTCGGGCACGCGACGACCGCCGCGGGCCACGCCTGGGACGACGTCGTCGAGATCTACAGTGCCCGCGGCGCGGCGTTCTCCCTGATCGCCACACCGTTCACCTCGGCGCCCCTGATCGGGGCGGAACCGGCGCTCGCGGACGATCCGCGGGTCACCGCGGTGATGCCGCCGTGGGACGCGGCCGCGGTCAGGGCCGGGGCGGCCGTCCCGCCGAGCGAGGCCCAGCTGGCCACGCTCCGCAGGGAGACCGACATCTACCGGCGCGTCCTGGCGGCAGGCGGCCAGGTGGCCCTCGGCACCGACCAGCCCCTCGTCCCGGTGGGGCTCGCCCTGCATCTGGGGCTGCGCGCCCTGCACCTGGGCGGCCTCTCCCCGGCGGCGGCCCTGCGCACCGCGACCGTGCTGCCCGCCCGGGTGTTCGGCCTCGACCGGCACCTGGGCACCCTGGAGCCAGGAAAGGTCGCCGACGTGACGGTGGTGGACGGCGACCCGTTCACGGACTTCGACACGATGGTGCGGACGGTGTCGGTGCTGCGGGGCGGAACCCCGTACACGACCAAGGACCTGACGTCCGTGTTCGAGCGACGGCCCGCCACCGGGGCGGGCGCGTCCGGCCCCGGTGCGTCACCCGGCGCGTCCGCCGCCGACGAACAGCGCTGGCTGGAGGTCGGGCGTCTGATGCGCAGGGACGGGTGCTGCTCACCGGCGATCTGAACGTTCCGCGCGGCGTTCCCCGGAACGCCGCGCGGAGGCCCCTCTGCGGCCTACTCGAAGCGCGAGGTGTCGCCCGCCCCGCGTCGGACGATCTCCGCCTCGCCGTTGGAGAAGTCGATGACGGTGGTGGGCTCGGTGCCGCAGTCGCCCGAGTCGATGACCGCGTCCACGAGGTGGTCCAGGTTCTCCTTGATGTCCCAGCCCTGGGTCAGCGGCTCCTCCTGGTCGGGCAGGAGCAGCGTGCTGGAGAGCAGGGGCTCGCCGAGCTCGGCGAGCAGGGCCTGGGTGACGGTGTGGTCGGGGATCCGCACCCCGACAGTCCGCTTCTTGGGGTGCATCATCTGCCGCGGCACCTCTTTGGTGGCGGGCAGGATGAAGGTGTAACTGCCCGGCGTCGCCGCCTTGATGGCGCGGAACACGTCGTTGTCGAGGTGCACGAACTGCCCCATCTGCGCGAAGCTCTCGCACATGAGGGTGAAGTGGTGCCGGTCGTCGAGCTGACGGATCGACCGGATGCGGTCCATGCCGTCGCGGCTGCCGAGCTGGCACCCCAGCGCGTAGCAGGAGTCCGTCGGATACGCGACGAGCGAGCCGGAGCGGATCCCGTCGACCACGCTGCTGATGCTGCGCTTCTGGGGGTTGTCGGGGTGCACGTCGAAGTACTTGGCCATTGGGCGATTCTAAGTGACCGACGCGGGGGTGCCGGGTTGCGTGGGGCCTGTGTGTTCCGGGGGACCATGCGCCGCCCTCACGGCGTCACTGTCCCCACGGCGTGCCACCGCTTTCCCTCTCGGTTTCCCCTCTCGGTCCGGCGGTGGCGCAGGCCGGCGCCACCGTCAGGGCGACAGGAGGGAGTCCATCTGTCCGACGGCCTCGTTCAGGCCGTCCGCCATGCCCATGTGCAGCAGCTGTTCCATCTGCTCGCGCGAGTCGAAGACGGAGAGCACGTCCATCCGGGTCCCGCCGTCGTGCTCCGTCAGCCGCATCCGCACCGTCGTGACCGGCAGGTTGGCGGCCGGCTCGCCGTCCTGGTCGGCGAAACCGTCCGTGAAGTCCAGACCCGTCGGCGGCTGGACCGCGGCGACCCGCCACCATCCGCGGTGCTTCTCGCCCTCGGGACTCGTCATGTAGTACGTGACGTCGCCGCCGGGCGTCAGGTCGTGCTCCTCTACGGTCGCCGGGTAGCTCGGCGGGCCCCACCAGCGCTCCAGCAGCCGCGGGTCGGCCCACAACTGCCACACCTGCTCGACCGGGGCGGTGAAGTCGGCGGTCAGCCTGAGAGTGAGATTGTCGAGATCCTTGTCGATGCTGCTGACGCTCATGTCTGGTCTCTCCTTGCGGGGTCGTCTGCGTTGGGTTCCCCGGGTCCTTCGAGTTCTTCGGGTTCTTCGGGTTCTTCGCGTTCCTCGAGGACGGGTGTCCCGTCGAGCAGCCGCGCCATCCGGTCCACCCGCCCCCGCCACGCCGACTCGAGCTGTTCGAGCACGTACCGCGCTTGGAGCAGGCCGTCGGGGTCGGTGCGTACGAGCTGCTCCCGGCCCCTGCGCTCCTTGTTGACGAGCCCGGCGCGCTCCAGCACCGCCACGTGCTTCTGCACCGCGGCGAAGCTCATCGGGTAGGCCTCGGCCAGCTGGGACACCGAGGCTCCGCCGCGGGTGCACCGGCGCAGTATGTCGCGCCGCGTCGAGTCGGCCAGCGCGTGGAACAAGCTGTCCGCGGCCTCTTCGTCCACCTCATCTACAACCATTTGGTTGTACGTTAGCGCGGTCTGCTCCGGACGGCCACCGGAGACGGCTCACGGGTGTGCGGAGGCGCCTTCCGGGCGGGTGCCCGGGTATTTCACAGCATGATGAGCAGGCGCGTCTTCGGCTTGAGTTTCCTGTTCACCGAGCGGCTCTGCACATACACCTCCAGCTTGGGGTTGTTTCCCGCCTTGACGGAGACGGTTCCCTGAATGCCCGTGCCGAAAAGGAGGCTGCGCGCCGCGTCGCCGGTATAGGCGCGGTCGGTGTCCTTCTCGACGACTATGACTTCCTTGTTCGGCTGGACCTGGGCCCGGGCGCCCAATTGGTAGTAACAGGCACCGCGCTCGTACGCCACCCCCGGATGTGAATTGACGAAGGGGCGAATCTCGACCTCCTTGTCCACCTTCAGGAGCCGGTACTTGTCGGCCGGAATCGGTTCGAGATTGGCCCGCACCTCGTCCACGGATATGTCCTGGCCGACGGCGAACAGGTTCTTCGTGCCGCGCACGCCCTGCTCGCGACCCCGGAGGAAGCTGGTGGCCGCGGCGCGCACGGTGCCGATCGCCTCCTCGACCCCCTGCTGCGAGTCCGCGTCCCAGATGGCGATGTTCCCCGCCGGGAAGCCGTAGTTCTGGGCTGTGCGCTTGGCCAGCGAGTTCGGCACCAGGATCGCGGAGGTCCAGTGGCCGGGCAGCCCGCCCATCGTCGCCGTGATCCTGTCGAGCCAGGGGCCGAGGATGGTCATGTCGCCGTCGTGCCGCCGGTCGCCGCCGGAGGCGTTCTCCTCGCCGTCCGTCACCACGATCTGGAGGAAGCTGTGCTCCCCGTACTCCTCCCAGATGTGGCCGAGGTCGTCCAGAGACTTCAGAGAAGCCTCGATGAGGGCGGTCGCCCCATTGTTCACCTGGTACAGGCCCCGCATGGACGGGAGATGCTTCACATCCATGTCCCAGACCAGGTTCTCCACCCTGTGGTCGAAGGAGTAGAGGCTGATACGGGTCTCGTGACCGAGGCTGTCCGATTCGGCCTTCAGCCCCGCCACGAACTCATCGACGACGCGAATGAGTTGACTCTGGTGCGGACGCATGGAACCTGAACAGTCCACTACCAGCGCGACGTGATTCACCTTGTGCTGGATCTTCTTTGCGGACACGATTGTGCTCCCCCTTCGAGGCTCCCCGAGTGATGACTTCACTCTATGGGGAGGCACTGACAATCGCCCTTGACGTCTCGTCACCGCCCTTCCTCGGAGGGCGATCGCGCGGGCGCGGGAACTCCGGCGCGGCGGCGCGCGACTACTGGAGCGTCAACTGCTGTGCAGGGCAAGGATGATGGTGGTCAGTCATGAGCAGAGATGGTGCACGACCGGAACCGAGCCGTCGTGGCGTGCTGCGGGGCGCGGTGTCGGGAGCGGCGGGCGCGGGCCTGGCCGTCGCCGTCGGGACGGCGGGCCCGGCGCGGGCGGCTGGCGGGGACGGGCGGCTCGATGTCGCGGTGCTGCTGTACGACGGTTTCACGGCCCTGGACGCGGTGGGCCCGTACGAGGTGCTGTGCCGGGTCCCGGGGGTGCGGGTGACGATGGTCGCCCGTGAGGCCGGGCCGGTGCGCACGGACACGGGCGAGCTGAGCCTGGTGGCGGAGCGTGCCCTTCGTGACGTGCGGCGCGCCGATGTCCTGGTGGTCCCCGGGGGCGGCGAGCGGGGGACGACGGCCATGATGGCGGACGAGGCGGCCCACGCGTGGATCCGGCGCATCCACCGTCGTTCGCGCTGGACGACGTCCGTGTGCACGGGCTCGCTGATCCTGGGCGCGGCCGGGCTGCTGCGCGGGCTGCCGGCGACGACGTACTGGGCGTCCCGGCCCTACCTGAAGGACGTCGGCGCGACGTACACACCCGGACGCTTCGTCGAGGCCGGGAAGATCATCACGGCTGCCGGGGTCTCCGCGGGCATCGACATGGGGCTCCACCTCGCCGCCCGCCTGTCCGACGACAGGGTGGCGCAGGCGGTGCAGCTGGCGGTCGAGTACGACCCGGACCCGCCCTTCGACACCGGGAGCCCCGAGAAGGCCGACGCCGGGACGGAGGCGCTGGCCCTGAAGCTGATCGCGGACGCGGCGATCTGAGTCCGAGGTGCGCCGCCCTCGCCCGGCCGGGGTGTGCACCCGCCGCGCGACGGGATCAGTCGTGGGAGCGCTCGAACACGGGCGTGGTGGCGGCGTCGTACGGCAGGGTGGAGAGCACGTCCGCGTAGCCCCGGTCGAGGGCCTGCCGTTGGCGCGCGGTGTGCGGGCCCGCCGGGTGCGCGGCCAGCCGCGCCGCCCGTTCCTCGTACCCCTCCGTGATCGTCTCGGCGGTGGCCCGCCAGGCGGCGTCGTCCGGCAGGCGCACCAGCTCCACGCAGGGCGGCTGTCCGCCCTCCGCCAGCGCGGCCGCGGCCCGTTCGTGGCCGTCGAGGAGCACCCAGCCGTCGAGGAAGGACACCCACCACAGCAGGACCGGGGCGAGGGAGCCCTCGCGGACGTGTTTGCGGTACGCCTTCACGCGCGACGTGTCGGACGGCGGGAGCGGGCGCAGCGGCAGGATGCCGTGCCAGCCGCCCCCGCAGAGCATGTCGAGGGTGGCATCGGGCCACTCCTGGACGAGGTCGCAGTCCCAGATGCCCGGGGCGAAGGCGGTACGCGGGGTCAGCCGCCAGCGTCCCTGGTGCAGCGGGCCGTGCGCCGACTCCTCCAGCCACCGTGCGTACCGGTGCGGCCAGTCGGCGTCGGCCCGCGCCGTCGCGGCGGAGACCGGCGGCAGCGGGGAGCGGACGCCGGGCAGCCGGCGCAGGCGGAGCTCGCGGCAGCAGCCGTCACCCTCCACCCGGGCGTGGATCAGCGGGTGTTCGCCCTGCTGGAGGGCCCATCGGCGGTCCGTTTCCCGTGCGAAGCGCAGCGGAGGTCGCCCCGTCCGGCGCTCGGGCACGGTCAGGGCGAGTCCGCCGTCCGCCAGAGGTTCCCTCGTCGCCCTCGTCACGGGTCAGCCCTCGTCACGGGGGCGGCCCCGGTCAGGGGAGTCGCGCTGCCCATGAGATCTGCCCTGGTCGTGGGATCAGTGTCGGTCCGCGTCCATCGAGTACGTCAAGAACACCGTCTTCGCGCCGTGCCGGTCGTACGCGGCGCGAGCGCGGTAGTTGTCCTCGGCGGTACGCCAGCGCACGTTCGGCCAGCCTTCGTCCGCGGCGATGCGGCGCAACTCCGCGAAGAGCGTGTCGACGACGCCGCTGCCTCGGTGGGCCGGGTCGACGAAGAGATCGTCGAGGAAGCCGCGGGTGCCGCTGAGCGGGGAGTCCTCGGCGCGGTAGTGCGCGAAGCCGACCGGGGTGCCGTCGGGGGTGCGGGCGATCAGGCAGCGGGCGGTGCGCGCCGGGTCGTGGATCCAGGACCACGCCCGGTCGATCTCGGCCTCGGAGAGCTCGACCTCGTAGAACTTGGCATATCCGGTGAAGAGCCGACGCCAGACGAGATGGTCGGCGGCCTCGGCGGGGGAGACGGTGACGTTCATGTCCGTGACCCTAAGTACTTGATCGAACTAGCGTCAACTTATTTTTGCACTAGCGCAATGTGCGGTCCCTTCGGGGCTCGCGGATGCCCTTCAGGCTGCCGCGTGCAGCATCACGGGAAGCGTCCGGAGGCTGTTGCTGATGAACGACGGCAGCGGTTCCAACTCCTCCGGCGCGACGGCGAGCCGCAGGTCGGGGAAGCGTTCGAAGAGTGCGGGCAGCGCGATCCCGGCTTCGAGCCGGGCCAGCGCCGCGCCGGTGCAGTAGTGGGGCCCGTGCCCGAAGGCGAGATGCCTGCCGGGCGGCCTGGTGATGTCGAAGTCGGCGGCCTGTGGGCCGTACTGGTGCGGGTCCCTGCCCGCCGCCGCGTACGAGGCCAGGATCGCCTCGCCCGCCGGGATCAGTACGTCCTGGACGGCGATGTCCTCGGCGGCGTACCGCAGGGGGAAGTGTGCGACGGGCGAGTCCCAGCGCAGGGTCTCCTCGACCACCGCACTCCAGTCGTGGTGTCCGGAGGCGAGCGCCGCCCGCTGCCCGGGATGCGTGAGGAGTGCCCGGCTCGCATTGGTGATCAGGTTCTGGGTGGTGCCGTGACCTGCGACGATCACCAGGATCAGGGTGCCGATGAGTTCCTGTTCGGAGAGTCGGTCCCCGTCGTCGCGAGCCGCGATGAGGTAGCTGGTGAGGTCGTCCATCGGCGTCTCGCGCCGGGCGGCGACGAGCTCCGTGAGCAGCGCGTGCAGGCGCCGCCGCGTCGTCAGCGTCTGCTCGGGCGTGGTGCTGCTGCTGACCAGGCTCGCCGACAGGTCACGGAAGTCAGGGAACCGTTCCGGGGACACTCCCATGAGGGTGCCGACCGTGTTCATCGGCAACGGGTGGGCGAAGTGGCGGCGCAGGTCCACGGGCCCGGGGGCGTGGTCGGCGAGGGCGTCCAGCAGGCGCCGAACGTCGGCCTCGATGCCGGACCGCATCGCCTGGACGCGGCGCGGAGTGAACGCCTGGGAGACCAGGCCGCGCAGCCGGCGGTGATCGTCGCCGTCCGCGGTGGTCATCCCGGGATTGGTCACGAAGTCGATGAGCGGCCACCCTTCGGGCACCCGCCCGTCCCGCAGTGCGCGCCAGTGGACCGGGTCCTTCGCGACGCGGGGGTCGGCGAGGAGGTCCTGCAGGAGGCCGTGGCGCGTGATGACCCAGGCGGCCACCCGGCCCGGGAGTTCGACCCGCACGGCGGGGCCGAGCTCGCGAAGGCGTTCGATCTCGCCGTGCAGGTCGGCTGCGGTCACGTCGAGGCGTATGAGGGGGGCGTGCAGGTCCACGGGCTGCCTTCCGGGTCGGGACGGTGCAAGTGCCCAGCCTGGCAGCCGAGTTCGACGTCGGGAAGCGGGCTGCACGGGAACATGTGTTTCATGAGTGGCCTGGTGGGCAGGTGGGGCAGCTGAGGCCGGACACGAACACAGGTGTCCGGCGCGCTCCCTCCTGCGGTGCCGCCATCCCCGTGAGGCACGCGGATCGAGCGCTCAGGAACGGATGGAGAGACAACCGTGATACATCGCGCCCGCACCCGCTCGACCGCTCGTGCCGCGACGCTGGCCGCCGCCTGCGGCGCCCTGGTGGTGGGCCTCGCCGCCCCCTCGGTCGGTGCCGACACCGGCGAGGAGGGCGAGTCCGGCACGGGAGCGCAGGCCAAGCGGCCGGTCTGGGCCATCGCGCACCGGGTGCTGACCGTTGGCGGTGTCGACAAGGCGCTGGACCACGGGGCCAACGCGATGGAGATCGACGCCACCGCCTGGAAGAAGGGCTGGTGGGCCGACCACGACGGGCTCCCCACGAGCGCGGGCAACACCATGTCCGAGATGTTCGACCGGATCGCGCAGCAGCGCAGGGCGGGCAAGAACATCGGGTTCGTCTGGCTGGACATCAAGAACCCCGACTACTGCGACAGCGGCGACACGAAGTGGCGGCACTGCTCGGTGGCCGCCCTGCGCGACCTGGCCCGCACCAAGTTGGAGAGCGCCGGGGTGCGGGTCCTCTACGGCTTCTACGGGACCGCGGGGGGAGCCGGGTGGAAGGACGCGGGCAGCGACCTCAACCACCTCGAAGGCGTGGACATCAGCGGCGATCACGACGAAGTCCAGCGACAGTACGACGAGTTCGGCGGCGCCATCGCGCACAACCAACGGGTCATGGACAAGGGACTGTTCAACCTCAACCTGCCGACCGTCCTGGGAAAGGTCGAGGAGCAGGTGCGCCTCGGCGCACGGGCGCGGGACCGCGGTGACCTGGCACGCGTCTTCGGCTGGACGACCGCGGCGGGCGACGGCGACGCGACGCGGCGCCTGCTGGACCCCGCGGGCGGCGACGCGGACGGCCTGATCTACGGCCACCGCGCCTCCTGCTACCCCGACGGCGTCTCCGGCACCCATGGCTGCGGAACGGACGAGTCGCACGCGAAGGAAGCCCTCGCGCACCTCCACGACTTCGTCCGCACGCACGAGGACACCCGCCGGATGGCCACCGCGGACGACGTCCCGTTCGGGTCCTGAGCGTCTGACCGAGGCCTGAGGGAAGAGGAAGCCGCGTGGCGTTCCAGGAACACGTGAACCGGGCCGCCTACGAGGCCGTCGGGGCGTTCCCGGCGGACAGCGGCATCTATGCCGTGACGTTCCGCATCGACAGCGTCGACCAGGATCCGCGCTTCCCGTACGTGGCGATCGGTTACACGACCGAGTCCGACGCGGCGCGAGCGGCGGGGCAGGCCTCGAGCGCCTGGGAAGCGCGCTGGAGCTACGCGCT
The DNA here is from genome assembly GCF_055593965.1 of Streptomyces sp. NPDC040622. Lineage (NCBI taxonomy): Bacteria > Bacillati > Actinomycetota > Actinomycetes > Kitasatosporales > Streptomycetaceae > Streptomyces > Streptomyces sp. NPDC040622. The sequence goes on from NZ_JBVIXD010000001.1 coordinate 987,185, forward strand.
CTACCCGGAGACGGGACTCGAAGGGGTACGGGCCGTCGGCCGTGAGCCCGCCGGTGTGCAAGCGCACCGGCGGGAGGCAGAGGCCCGTGGGCTGTGGTACGAGGACGAGGCCGGCGGCGGCGACGAGTCGGACGACCGGGCCGAGTCGCTGACGGAGTGGTTCTACGAGGTGTGCGTCGGAGCGGCCCGCCATCTCCACGAGAACGGCCGGATCGTGGCGGTGCTCGGCCGGCCGGTCCCGGTGGTCCTCTACGACATGTTCGAACCGGACGCGATGTTCGAGCTGACCGCCGACGCGAATCCGGCGGAGCTGATCGCGGAGTTCATGACCGGCGGTTCGTGACCGGCGGTTCGTGTACAGACCTGCGTAAAGGGCGGCGGGGGGGGGGGGGGGGGGGGGGGGGGGGGGGGGGGGGGGGGGGGGGGGGGGGGGGCGGGAGGGGGGGGGGGGGGGGGAAGCAAGATCGCGACCAC